>NZ_DDOV01000041.1 GCF_002341865.1 Clostridium sp. UBA2485
ATTATGGTTAAAACTCCATCGTCAAAGCCTTTGGAGTTTTTTAAAATAAACCTTATTTTAGAAATTCACTAACAGTGAATTTCATCATAAATTTTTTATTTTTAATTATTAATCCTTAATTTCTAAGGGGTTAATCTATTTTTATAGAAAATTTATTTTTCAGAGTATATATTAGGTTTTAGTATTACATCCCTATATAGCTCTATTTAAGAAGGCCAAGTTTACCATATTAGCAAATTTGTAGTGGTAGACTTGGTCCTATACATATTTAATAAACCCTCAATATCATTACTTATTATAATCCAAAATACTTCTTCATTATATAGTTTATCCTATTATCCTTATTCTTAATATACTCTTCTATAAAATTAAAGTATTCTAATCTTTCTATTGAGGTATTTTCAATTTTGTTACCGTAAAATTCTTCATAAGAAAGAGTCACTAAAGTATTTAATTTATCCTTTAAGCTAGGATCTTTTATACTGTTTACAAATTCTAAATCTCCTATTTCTTTATTCTTGATAATTCTTATAGCTTCTAATCTTCTTAAGTAATATTGATAAAGCGGAATTACACTTTTACTAGATATTATTTTATTTCTTTTTCTATAAAAACTAGCTATTCTAATTAATATATATAATACTATTGTAACTATTAAAGATAAATATTTAAATATGTCATCATCTTTAGAGTTTAATTCTAAGTCCCAGTTTTCTTCCTCATCTTCTCTATTAAATTTATTCCTATTAGGTGCTGTATTTTTATTTTTCTTATTGTCATTTTCTAAAGATTTTTCTTCTTTTTCCTTATCCTCAGCTACATTTTCCTCTTCAAACTCAGTAGGTGTAGGAGAAGGATCTACTACTGCCCATATATCTCTACTAGGATCTATTAAAATTTCACACCAAGCATGTGCTTCACCATTAGTTACAATATACTCACCATTTTCATCAATATTATTAGGAGTTTTAAACCCTTCTACATATCGTGCTGGTATTCCAGCAATTCTGCACATAATAGTGGTTGCACTAGCAAAATAAGTACAATATCCTTTCTTCTCTTCAAATAAAAAATAATTAACAAAGTCTGAATTCATAGGTACATTAGAAACTTTTAAAGTATAAGGATAGTTCTCACTTAAATAATTTCTTATGCTTCTTGCTTTTTCAATAACCGTATTATTCTCTCCAACTATTTGATTAGTTAAATCATAGACTTCTGAAGGCACACTACTTGGAATTCGCATATATTTTATATAATCGTCATACATGGCTCTTTGCATTTCATAACTTAATTTAGAAATTTCATCAACGATATGAAGTCTTTCATCTGCTTCAAAATCTCTTATAGAAAAATTATAATAATTAAATTCATGGGCATATCTAATATCCCCTTTATTATTTATCATACTTTCTACAGTTTCTACCACATCACCATAAGGTCCATTGTATATGTAATAAACAGCATCATAGGGTTTAGTTACATCTGTTCTTGATAAAAATGTTGGAATTTTATTATAATAAATGTCATTGTAATCACCTTTTATATCAATTCCCATATTAGGAGTAAAAAAACTTGTGGTATTAAATTTTTTTGTAGGAGTAATTCTAACACTTCCTAAAGAAGCTCCAACTCCCATGTCTCGTCTTTTTATATATGAATTTTCAAATTTAAAATTTTTATCCTTTTTACCAAGATTCTTATCTACTGTAGTCCAAGAATTTCCAGTATAATATTCCTTTACACTCCCCTTTAAATAGTATGGCTTTGGAGATTTTACTCTAAATACCTCCTGTTTATTTAAAGTAATAGGACCACCTAACTTTTTTTCACTATTACTATAACCAGAAGAATTTATAGTGAATTCACCATTTAATGCATTTTCTCTACCATCACTTGTTTTTGCAAAGGTATTATTTAAAAATTCTCCATAATTACTTAAATTCATGCCACTATAGTGTTGTGGTAATGCTGATATAACCTTTATGATTAAAAAAGTTATGATTAATGCATATGGAATTATCTTTTTTATATCTAAATTAATTTTTAATTCCATATTTTTATATCTTTTTGCTAACTTTAAATAATTGCCTACAATAAAAGTTATTATAGTTACAAATNNAATAATAAAGATTGTTTATTATTATTTGGCTATAACGTAAATACCAAAAACTTACTACAAATATAAAATTTAATAATATTATACTTTTATTTTTCTTATAAGTTATATAAATTAATAATGAAACTAAAATAGGTAGAATTATCAAAAATATCTCTACATATTGAGAAAAATAAGTTGTACTATTTTCTAAAAGCTGTTTATTTATCTGTAACGCATTTTTAATAATAACATTTTGAAAAAAGTTAATTACTAACTCCTTATTTTTATATCCATAAATTACTCCAAATGCTAACAAAATAAAGGTAAATACTATTCTATACCTAACTTTATTTAATACTTTAGAATAGAATTCATATAAAATTACACCTATTAAAAATAGCATTAATATAAATTTATAATTAAATCCAACTATTTTAAAACTTTCTATTAATATTTTTATAGTCACTACTAGATTAATAAATACTAATAGTATTGCTATTAATTCTTCCTTTATCCTACTCATAAGCTCACCTGATCTCTTAATTAGCTATAAGCTATTTTTTATAATTTCTTTAAAATCATAGCAGTTAATTCCTGTACCTGTAAGAAAATTAATATCTTCCATTACTCCTAAAGAATTATTGTAATAAAATAAATTAACATTATAACCTACGCTTTTTAAATGTAAAAGTTCATCTTTCAATGTAGAAGTTAAATTACAGGTAATTATACCTAAAAAACTTTTCCCTCCTAAGGAGTTTAAACTACTATTTATAAAGTCTACAAAATCTCCTTCTCCATCACTATTGTGAAATAAAAAATACTCCATAACTCCACTAAAGTCCATGGAGTTTTCCACTTCAAACCTTTTATTCTCAAAATTATTTATATATATTTTTGATTTTACCCCTAAGTTTACAAATTTTTTTAATAGAGAGGCAGTGAAATCAATCATAAATTCCTCTTTCGATTCCTCCTCTTTATTGGTAAAATCTATTTTCTTCATATTTAAAAACAAATTACATTGAGTACCTGAAATATAATCATAATTTTTTACATATAACTCTCCTTGTTTAGCACTAATCTTCCAATGAACTCTTTTAAGACTATCTCCTATTCTATATTGTCTTATATCTTTAATTAATGTTAAATCTTCTACTTTACTATCACTACTCAATAAGTTTTCTAGCTTTTCACTACCGCCAAGTTGAAAAAACTTTATATTATAAATTTTAGGATATACCTTTACTCCTAGCTTATGATTTATATTCTTATTAAAAGTTATTATATTAAATAAATCTGTTATCTTAATTGTTGTTACCCCAAAATCATATATTCCTCTTTTACTAAAAGCAATGTTTTTTTTAATCCATTTATCACTATTTAGTTGAAGAAAAAATACATCTCCCTTATATATCTTAATTAAATTAGAAAATGTATCATTTACTGTTTCAATATATGGTATAGGAATAAAACTTCTATTGCTAACAATTAGTGAAAACTCATCTTCATCACCAA
Organism: Clostridium sp. UBA2485; assembly: GCF_002341865.1. Classification (GTDB taxonomy): domain Bacteria; phylum Bacillota; class Clostridia; order Clostridiales; family Clostridiaceae; genus Clostridium_J. Next base: position 3,620 of record NZ_DDOV01000041.1, read on the forward strand.
CACTATACTCTGCTTCATTATGCTTTATTCTGCATTGAACATATTGTAATGATAAATACAGATATAATATAGATATTATAAGCATTATAAATACGGAATAAAAAATACTATAAGGAAGATTTCCACCTGAAATCTTAGCAAAAATAAAGGAAACAATGGTAAGTAATATAAATTTAATATTAACTTTAATCATATTTTTTCACCTTTGGTACTGGTATAGTTCTTAATATTTCAGAAACAATTTGTTCAGAATCAACTCTGCTAGCTCTTGTGCTAGGGCTTAATAGAATTCTATGACATAAAACCAATTTAGCATTTTCCTTTATATCTTCAGGAATTACATAATTTCTGCCTTTAATTAATGCAGTAGCTTGTGCAATTCTTTGAAGACTTAATGATGCTCTTATACTTGCCCCTAAGATTAAACTTTTGTTATGTCTAGTAGCATTTACTATATTTACTATATACTCATTTAATTCTTCGTTTATATAAACTTCTCTAACCTTATCTTGAAGCATCAAAATTTCTTCTCGAGTTATAATAGATTCTAGAGTTTCCAGTGGATTTTCTTTTCTATATATATCTAATATAGATGCTTCATCTTTTTCACTTGGATAACCCATTTTAACTTTTATCATAAATCTATCAAGTTGCGCCTCTGGTAATGGGAAAGTACCTTCATATTCTATAGGGTTTTGAGTTGCCATAACAATGAATGGTTTTTCTAAAATGTAAGTTGTTATTCCTTCTGAAACTTGCTTTTCCTCCATAACCTCTAATAGTGCTGATTGAGTTTTAGGCGAAGTTCTATTTATTTCATCTCCTAATATAATATTAGCAAATACTGGTCCTTTCTTAAACTCAAATTCATGGTTTTTAGGATTATATATAGACACACCTATAATATCCGATGGTAATAAATCTGGTGTGAATTGAATTCTGCTATAAGTTAAATTTAAAGTTTTAGTTAATGCTTTCACTAATGTCGTTTTTCCTACCCCTGGTACATCTTCAATTAGTATATGGCCATCAGCTAAAATGCCTTTCATTATATTATAAATTTCATTTTTCTTTCCTATAATTACTTTTTCAATATTATTTACTATACTTTCAATTAGCTCAATTTCTCTGTTCATAATCATACCCCCAATAAGCAAAAAATTCTGATTTATGTAAATCATATCATATTCTTATTGATTTTGTGTTCAAAGTACTTAAGCTATTACATAATTATACTATAAAAATTAAACTTGCCATATGGTTATTTAAGTTATTTTTGGATAATATACACTATTTATTGATAGCTTAAATTTAATTTAAATATTTCTAATATAAAAGTAATTTTAATATAATCATTCTTTTTAAGATTTAACTTCATAATTGCTAACAGATAATATTAGTTCTTTTTTATACGAAGGTGAATATTTTTTTAGTTAATTTTTTCGAATTACTAAAAAAGAAAAGTGAATTTTCACTTTTCTTAAAAATTACTTAATTTTATTTTAGAACCTCTCCTAATGAATTACTTTGAAGAGTATAATAACAATCTTTTCTATTGTGCTCACTAACATTTATATTATAAAGCTCCATTAAATCTTTTGAAGCTTCAATTTTTTCTATTTTATATATATTAATACTCTTTAACAAAATACTATTATCATTATATTTTGCCAAGTCTTTCACTCCTTATAAAATCAACATAATAATTGTTTATTTATATATTATGTATTATGAAGTATTCCAATTCTTTGTTACTTTACATGTGGGGAAAAATACAATAAAATACTCACTAATTATTTCTTGGAGACTTTTTAGTCTTTTTTAACTAAAAATGCTCTAAATTNNAATTTAGAGCATTTTTAGTTAATTTTTTATTTTAATTTCCACAACCGTTTATCCAAATGTTAACACTTTTAGTGTAAATCTTTGTTACTCCACAATTTGAGTTACATTCATGTTTATGTGAGGATCCATGGTTTGCTTCTAATCTCTTATCTGTATTTTCTCCAAGTAATTCTTCTTCTAATAATTCTTTTTCACCTAGTATTTCTTTGTTTATATCACTCATATTATGCACCTCTTATACACATTTTTTAAATTCAACTTCAATACAGTGTGTAAATCTTAGTAATATATTGATAGTATTTATTTTTTAATTTTTATAATAACATGTAGCCATATCAATATTCACATTGGTTACCTACTCCATTGAAGATTAAGTATTTAAAGGTATTTATACTTTATTAAAGATATTAACCTTATGTGAATATATAATTATATTTCCACAATCATTTTCGTCATTATTACATTTATTACAGGATTTACACTCACCATTATCTACTTTAATCTTATACTTTGGTCTACAGCAATTTTCATCATCTAGTAATATTAATAATAAAATCAATAAAAGTAATTCATTACAACACCACATTTATAACACCAACTTTTATAAACATAAGTTTTCTTTTCATATTCTAATATCAATATATTTTAAAAAAAAGAAAATGTTCTTAAATTTACATATAAATGTGCATTTTTTCTAAAAAATTGTATAAACTTACATAATATTTTATTCTTTAGAGTATATTTAAACTTTTATATAATGTTGCTATATAAATATAGTATTTGTTATTTGTATATTAAATTTCTTCTTCCATAATCCCATGTATTGTACTAACAATAAATTCAGGATAACTAGCAGTAAATATTATTGTATTTTTCTCCTCTTTTTCTTCTATATTAAATAATATATATTTATTTTCTATTAATTTATCATAGTCAATTTTATTCAGCAAAGTTATTTGCTTTTTATCTAAAGCTTCTATTAATTCATTTTTTTTTATTATTTTACATTCTTTAATATTTATAAGGTCATAAACTTTTTCAATATTTTCATCTATATTAAGGCATAATTTATTGCAGTAAACTACAAAATTGCAATCTTTATCTTGATCTATTCCATCATATCCCCCAATATATATGGTATCACTTTTAAATATTACACTCTTATTTCTATTTTTTTTAATAGATAACTTTAAATATAATACTGTTGATATTAAAATAATTAACACTATTACCATCAATATAACCATTCTCATTATATATGCACCTCACCCTTCCCTCTTGGCTTCTGCGCTATGTAATTATAACATAGTTATAATTACAACAAAATTAAAAATCTCTAAGAAATTCCTTAGAGATTTATTAAATTCCTACTCTAACCCTATTATCTGTTGCTTTATATTTATCCTTTGAGACAAGCTTTTTTTCTACTACTTCCCCATCCTCATAAATATATTTATAAACATTAACTATATATCCATTTTTGCCTACCTTTTCTACGTATCTTCTTCCTTTTTGAAGGTTATTATCATATTTTATTTTATCCATAGGCTTTAAAACTTCTGAAATTTCACTTTCAATTTTATAGCTTTTCTTTTTCATCTTGTTATTAGAGTATATATCAAAAGATAAGTTATTATTTTTAGTATATCCATGAATATATATGGGATAGGGTAAATTGTTTTTAAATTTTAAATCTGTGGTACCATAATTCACAGTGGCATCTTGTCCTAAAGGTACATAGGTAATATAAAGACTATGTGGTTTTCTCTCTACTACTTCTAATTCAGACCTTAGAACTGCATTATAAAGTGTAGTAGAAACTTGACAAATTCCTCCACCTAGGCCATCTATAAACTCATCCCCCATAATTACAGAAGCTTTCTCATATCCCTTACTATAGGTTCTTTCACCTACAATATTATTAAAACTGAAAATTTCACCTGGCATTATTACTGTACCATCGATTGCATTAGTAGCTAACCTTATATTGTTTGATCTCTCACTAGAAGAACTATTAAAATTAGTACTACCACTAGTTATGCTGGTATTAATCTTCGAAAGCTCTTCTCTGGTACGCTTTGGATTAATTTCATTAATGGTAGCATGAATAATTATGTTGCTTGTATCTATATTAGTATTTATATTTTTAACTATTTCTTTTTTTAATAAATCCCTATCTAATTTTTTACCTTTTATTTCATCTGATATTTGAAACTCTCCATTATTAATTAGTTTAATTTTACTATCAACAGCTTTTACATCTGTTTGGCTCTCAATTTTAGCTATAATACCCTCTACAGCTTGTTCACTAAAAGTCAATTCAACTTTAATATTTATATAGTTTGGTTTAGTAATAATGAACATCTTCTTAAATATATTAAAATCTCTACCATAGGCAAAAGCTTCATTTAGTGCCTTATCAACATTGAATTTAACCCCTAACTCCATATAATCTGTCCTATATATTTCATCTTCTACTAATATATCTAATGTTTTGTTATATATTTTTTCTTCCAAATCTTTATGTAGAATTACCTTACTTTTTTCTATCTCTAAATCATACACAGGAATATTTTCAACATGTACATTAGGATATATTAATTTATTATATTTTCTTATCATAAAAAAACTAAAAGATAAAATTCCACAGAGTAAAAAAAGAACTATAATTAATGTTGTTGATAGTATTTTATTCTTCACATAATACACCTCCATAATTAATTATATGAATGTATTTATAGATTAAGCATAAACAAAATAGAAAAATAGTTTTTTATATATAACAAAACATAGATTTTTTTATTTCCTTATGATACTATTAAAAACAATGATACTATTAATAAATGGCATTAAATACATATATTACAATTAAGGGGTGTTATTATGTACAATATAGACGAAATTAAAAATTATCTAAAAAATATATTATTAATACCAAGTCCATCTGGATATTCTACAAAAATAATGAGTTATATAAAAAGTGAACTAGACAAATTAAATATAGAATATAAAACTACAAATAAAGGTGCACTTATCGCTACAATAAAAGGTAAAAACAATGAATACCAAAAAACCTTATCTGCTCATGTAGATACTTTAGGAGCTATGGTTAGTGGTATAAAAAGCAATGGGAAACTATCTTTAACTCCACTAGGTGGATATATGATGACATCAATTGAAGGTGAAAATTGCACTATTGAAACTGTTTATGGCAAAACCTTTGAAGGTACAATTCAGACTATAAAACCATCTGTTCACATTAGCGGTTCAGAAGCTAGAGATTTAAAAAGATCTGCTGAAAATATGGAAGTAATTCTAGACGAGAAAGTATCTTCTAAAGAAGATGTTGAAAATTTAGGAATTGAAATTGGAGATTTTATATGCTTTGATACAAGAACTAGGTTTACTGAAAGTGGATTTATAAAATCAAGACACTTAGATGACAAAGCTAGTGTAGGAATATTATTATACACATTAAAGTATATTGTAGAAAATAAAATAGAGCTTCCTCATACAATAAACATATTTATAAGTAACTATGAAGAAATAGGGCATGGAGCTTCTTCTTCAATACCTGAAAATACAAAAGAATTTATCGCTGTTGATATGGGGTGCCCTGGACTTGAACAAAATTCTACAGAATATGCCTGCTGTATAGCTGCTAAAGATTCTTCTGGTCCTTATGACGTAGAATTAAGAGTAAGATTAACTGAACTTTGCAAAATTCATAATATAGATTATAGAATTGATGTATATCCTAACTATGGTTCTGATGCTTCTGCAGCATTAAGAGCGGGCTATGATATTAAAACTGCATTAATTGGGGCTGGAATATTCGCTTCTCATGGATATGAGAGAACCCATATTGATTCTGTTTTAGCTACAGTTGATTTAATAGTTAAATATATTCAAGAAGAAGTTAAATAGTAAAAGTCGTGGTAATTGTATCACGACTTTTTCAATTCACAATGCAAAATTCACAATTGAGGATATTTCTCAGCAAAAGCTGAGAAATTTAGAATTGATTTGTTTTTGAAGTTACGCAGTAACTTCCCCCAAAAAAACTAGCAGTTGTATTACTAGTAAAAATATACGGTAGAAATTAAAATAATTAAATAACATAATTATAATAAATGCATAGATTAAATGTGAAAGCAATATAGGGTTCCACAATAAAAATTTAACTTATACATAGTTTGAATTTCCATAACAAAAATTCCTTTCTATGAATTAAAAATTAAGAATGAAGAATGAAGAATTATGGTGGAAATTANNAATTCTCAATTTCATATTAATGTAAACTTAAATAATTTAATAGCACAATTTTATAAATTCATAGATTAAATTTGGAACTGGTATATATATTTACTTTGATAAATTTAAAACAAATAATGAATATTATATATTTTTTGTTAATAAGCTTTACATCTTTGGCATTTTAAATTATGATATTACAATTAAAGGGGGTGTTTCTATGATTAGCTTAAGCAAAACTCCTTACATTCCATCAATGACTATTAAGGAAACTCAAAAGGCAATCAAGGAAATAAAAGTATTTTATGAAAAAAATTTAGCTAAAACTCTTAATCTTTCTAGAGTTTCAGCACCACTATTTGTAAGAAAATCATCAGGACTTAATGATACCTTAAATGGAGTTGAAAGACCTGTTTCTTTTGACATACTTCATACTGGTGAAGAATTAGAAATAGTCCAGTCTCTTGCAAAGTGGAAACGGCTTGCACTTCATGAATATGATTTTCAAGTGGAAGAAGGCCTTTATACTAATATGAATGCAATTAGAAGAGATGAGCATTTAGATAATATTCACTCTATCTATGTAGATCAATGGGATTGGGAAAAAGTTATAGATAAATCTTCAAGAAATTTAGACTATCTAAAAAATACTGTAGAAAGTATTTATTCCGTGTTTCAAAATACAGAAGACTACCTTTTTGAAAAATATCCTCATTTAGGTAAAAAACTTCCGTCTAAAATAACCTTTATTACTTCTCAAGAACTAGAAGATGAGTATCCTAATTTGTCATCTAAGGAAAGAGAAAATCTTGCTTCTAAAGAGTATGGTACAATTTTTATCACTGGAATAGGAAAAGAATTGGCTTCAGGAAAAAAACATGATAATCGTGCAGCTGACTATGATGACTGGGAATTAAACGGCGATATAATCTTTTGGAATCCATTACTTGAGGAAGGTTTAGAGCTTTCTTCTATGGGTATAAGAGTAGATAGTGCCGCTTTAAATCATCAACTTAAAGTTACAAACTCAGATTTTAAAAGAAATTTTCAATTTCATAGTTCAATACTTAAGGATGAACTTCCTTATACCATCGGTGGAGGTATAGGTCAATCTAGAATGTGTATGTATTTTTTAAACAAGATACATATTGGTGAAGTACAATCCTCAATTTGGCCTTTAGATATGATAGATGAATGTAAAAAACACAATATACACTTATTGTAAAAAGTATTTATTATTTCTATTAAAAAATATATCTTTAGAGAACTATAAATTATCCTTTTAAAACTATCATGTAGTAATTTACATCATGATAGTTTTAAATTATTTTTATATCTGTTCTCTATGGCTATTATAATAATTCTAATTTTTTATACTCTTCTGTGAGTTAAAAAAATCGTGACTAAAAGTCACGATTTTTCATAAATATATAGTTTCATAACATACATCTTTATATTATGAAACTATATATTAACTTGATTTTTTAAGTTTTCTCTTCCAGCTAGGTGTTAATAATTCTTCAATAATATCACTCATCACTGCCACACCACATAATTTCTCTTCCTCATCTACTACTGGTAATGAATAGAGTTCATATTTTACTGAAAGTTGAACAGCTTTTTCTATGTCATCACTATCTTTTACTAGTAAAACTTTTGTATTCATTATAGATTTTAATTTTGAATTGGGATCTGCTAAAATTAAATCTCTTAAAGATATAAAACCTTGAAGTTTTTCATTCTGATCTACTATATAAATGTAATGTGCAACCTCGTCGTCTGGCTTTAGTGCTCTTAAAATATCAATGGTTTCACTAGCAGTTATATCAATATTTAGAGAAATGAAGTCAGTGTTCATTATGCTACCTACCATTTCATCTTCATATTCCATAAGATCCCTTATCTCTAGCTCATCTTCATCATCAATATTTATTAATAAATTCTCCTTAGTTTCATCATCCATGTCTTCTAAAATATCAGCAATTTCGTCATTAGGCATAACATCTAATATTTCCTTTGCCTTTCCACTACTAAGATTTTTTAAAATATCTATTTGGGTTTCCGTTTCTAATTCCTCTAATGTATCTGCTGCAAAATCATTTCTTAAGCTTTCAAATATTTTTCTTCTATCCTCTGAAGATAATCCCTCAACAATTTCTGCAAGTTCTACAGGATGAAGTTCTGTAAGCTTCTTATATGGTTCACTAAGTCTTAACCTATCGTCAATCATTTCTATAGATTGAACACTTTCCCAAGTTATAGAATCATCTTTTACTTCCTTATTTACAAATCTACAAAATCCTTTGACTAGACTTTCCATTCCAAATCTTCGTGATAAAGATAGTAATCCAGATTCCACTTCTAAAACTCTTATTTCTCCTGCTGTCTTTATCATCTTTAAATCATTAACTTTAATAACTTTTTTACCATTAATATCCACAATTTGTTTATCTAAAAGATTTTTAGATAATAGATAGGAGTACCTCCTAGGGATAATATCTTTTGCTCCTATAATCTTTACCATATAAGTTGATTTTTCTTTATAGATATCTATATTTCTAAATTCAAAGTTTAACAATTCCTTACCTTTCTTAATCTTGTATCCTATAGCCCTTGGATATCCTGATTCTGTAGTTACATATATATCTATTAATTTACCTATATTATCATCTAATTCATCATAAATATAGGCATTTAAAATATTGCTTAAAAAGAATTCATTTAGTTTTTTCATAGATACTCCTCCTTTTACCAGAGAAATATCTAATTATCTTTTTGAACAGAAAGCTATTAAATCATAAATATTTCTCTGGAACTTATTTAATTTTAACTTTGACTCTCTAATTCGAGGGCCACTTTCCATTCAAACTCACCACCTAAAATAAATTTATATTAAAATTTTTCTTATAGAAAATATATTTATACACAATAAAAAACTCACTTAAATAAAGTGAGATCTCTAGCCATAAAACTATGTTTGAGCTTTAGCACTATATAGCTTTGACATTATGCCAGCTACATTAAGTAAAACCTTGATTCGGTAGTACCTGTTAACCCATTGGCATCTCTCGATGTTTCGGGGCAGTAGCGTATATCTATATAGGAGCCTCACCTAACGTTAATTATTTAAATTGTTTAACTTAATTAAAGCATATAAAATACCTTCTCCTATATTATACAATAAATAGCTTTAAATGTAACCCTATCAGTAGCTAATTTAATAAGATTTTGATGAAAAATTAATAATATTGTTGATTAATCAATGCACAATTCAAAATTCACAATGCACAATTAAGGTTGAAATTATTTTTAGGCAAAATAATTTCTTTAATGTACTCTTTGACTAGCAATGTAATTGCTAATCATTCATGAAAAGTTGCCTTGTAATTTCAAGGAATAATCAATTCTAAATTTCTCAGCCTTTGCTGAGAAATATCCATAATTGTGCATTGTGCATCGTGAATTGTGAATTAAAATCCTTAAGAGTGTAGCTATATTCAGCTATACATTAATTTTAAAAGTAGTTTATCTATAAAATAGAGTGGTGAATTAGTCACCACTTTATTTTATTTTTCTATCTCTTTATGCTCTACTTTTTCATCCTTATTTTGTATTTCCTCAGTTTTGCTTTTAAATAAATCATTTATATTTACTCCAGTTAATGCATTAACGGTTTCAGGAAGAGAACTCATTATATCAGTTACATACTTAGTAACTTTTGAAGCTCCTTTTCCACTTCCCTCTCCACTATCTATAATAACAATTTTCTCAGTTTTTGATAATGGATCCGCAACTGCTTTTGCTATATCTGGTAGCTTATCTATTATCATTTGGGTAACTGCAGCATCATTATACATTTTAAAAGCTTCTGCTTTTTTCATCATTGCTTCCGCCTCTGCACGTCCTTTTTCTCGTATAATATCTACTTCTGCCATACCTTGAAGTTTTAATGCTTCTGCTTTAGCCTTACCTTCAAGCTCTATGGCCCTTGCTCTAGCTTCAGCATCAGCAATTTCTTTAAATTTAACTGCTTCTGCCTCTTTTTCTTGTTTGTATTTATTAGCATCTGCTTGTTTTTTAATGGTTGCTTCAAGCTCTCTTTCCTTTCTTAAAGATTCTTGAGTAGCAATTTCTATTTCTCTTTCCTTCTTAACAAGCTCTATCTTCATATTTTCATCAGCAAGTTCTCTTTCTTTTTGTTTTCTTAATATTTCGACTTGCATTTGTGTTTCTGTAACTTCTTTTTGAACCTTGTTACTTTCAATTTGATATGCGAGATCTGATACAGCCTTTGCACTTTCTTGCTCTTTCCTATAAGCTTGAACCTTTAATTCTTTTTCTTTGTTAGATTCTGCAATTTGAGTTTCTGCAAGTATTTTAGCTGCCTCTCCTTCTCTATAAGCTTGAGAAGTTTTTACATGAGTTTCTTTTTGTGCCTCTGCCTGTGCAATATCAGCATCTCTTTTAACTTGAGCAACCCTTGGGCGACCTAAATTAACTAAATAGTTATCATTATCGGATAGATCCTTAATAGTAAAAGCTTTAATTTCTAATCCTAACTCTGCCAAATCTACAGCTGCAACTTCTTGAACTCGAGAAACAAATTTTTCTCTATCTTTATATATTTCTTCAACTGTTAGCTTTGAAATAATTTCCCTTAATTTACCTTCAAGTACATCCTTTGCTGTATCTTTAATGTTTACTATGGTATTAGCTTCGTTACCAGTATTAAATTGCTCTATTGCCGATAAAATAGATTCTGCTGTAGATTTAACTTTAACAATAGCCACTCCATCTGCTATTATTCCAACACCTTGCTCTGTTAAAGCTCCGTCAGTTCTTACATCAATTTTCATATTTTCTAAGGATATAATATCAGTTCTTTCTAGTAGAGGAAAAACAAATCCTCCTGCTCCGCTAATTACTCTCTTCTTAAGACCAGTTACTACCAAAGCCTTATCTTGAGGCACTCTCTTCCATAGTGAAAATAATAATAAGATTAGTAATAATAATACTCCTAAAATTATAAGAGGAATAAAAAAAGGTGAATTCATGATTATTGCTCCTTTATATTAATAATTTTATAATTTTTCCACATAAAATACTTGATTTTCAATTTTTTTTATACATACTAGAGTATTTACATCTAATTGCTTTAAGTTTATTTCTTTAGCTGGTGAAGTCATTTTAACTCCATTATATACATAAGATATTCGTCCAAAACCATTTTCATATATTGTTGTAGTAACTACTGCCTTTTCGCCAATTAAGTTTTCTGTCTTCATATCAAAGCTTCCTTCTATTTTCTTAAGTGGCTTTATTATAAATTTATTAATAATTTTAGATGTTGCTAATCCTAAAGCTATAGATATCGCTAATGTATAATACCATTTGAAATGCTTTTCACTTAAATACATACCACAACCACTAAAAACCGTTAAAAAAGCCATTATACAAGTTCCATTAATATGCATAATATTTGCTAATAAATCGTTGGGTAGATCTGCTCCTTCTAGATTAAACCCATCGAAAATTCCTCCTAATATAAACATAAGACCTACATATAAAATACAAAATATAAATCCTTTTTTATATATTTCAAATGCCATTCACATCACCCTTCTAAAATATTACATAATAATATCAATTTGAGTTTATAACATAGCCTTATATAAATATCCATACATAATTTTCTCAATACATCCCATACTAAAATAAGAAATCAAAATCTTAAAGTAAAGGAGTGATATATAATGAATAAAGAAAGAGAAAAATTTGATGTAAGTAATCCTAAAGGTGTCCCTTATGTTAAAATGAAAATTGATGATTATGTAGATCCTAATTTAACTAATCTTAGTCAAGATAAGGATTTAAAGGATGAAATTTCCAATACTGGTCTTCCGACTAAAGGTCAAGTTAATAATGTCAATACTTCTATTCAAGATTTAGTTGAAGGATTAAATTATGAATACGATGATCCTAGAAAGTAATTAAAATGTGATTTTCCATAATAACTATAACTTTAAAAAAGTAATAGTTCATATTTTAAAAATAACTAGTCATTATGACATAAATGTTTTCTCATATTTGACTAGTTATTTTATTTTATTTTATTATTTTGTTATAAAATCACATTTTATAACTTCAAATTTTAAGTAAAAAATATATTTTTATGTTTATTTTTTATTTCATTAATATAATTAACTCTATTATGAAAACTAATTCTACCTTTAAACCAAAATCCCTTCATATTTGTAGTATATTACCATTATATGATTGATTTTCCTTTGGTTATCCTCATTTTAGATAATTTATAAGAATATATTGTTATTCATATTTTTTAATACTTGTGTTAATATTAGGCTATGTTTTAAATTTCACTTGAAATTTAAATATTTTTTATATTTTATAATAAATTATTAACGAAAGATAATTATTAATAGATTATACTATCTCTATGGAGGAATTTATATGAAATTAAATACAGAATTTTTACCTATAAATGAAGAAGATATGAAAAAGCGGGATATAGAACAGTTAGATTTCATTATTATCACTGGTGATGCTTACATAGACCATCCTTCCTTTGGTACAGCCATTATAGGAAGAGTTTTAGAAAGTGAAGGATATACTGTTGGAATAATAGCTCAACCTAATTGGAATAATGTTGATGATTTTAAAAGATTAGGAGAACCTAAATATGGTTTTTTAATAAACTCTGGTAATATTGATTCTATGGTTAATCATTACACTGCTTTTAAGAAAAGAAGAAGTGATGATCTATACTCTCCTGGTGGGAAATCAGGATATAGGCCAAATAGAGCAGTTATTGTTTACAGTAATAGAGCAAGAGAAGCCTATAAAAATGTTCCAATAATTATTGGTGGTATTGAAGCTAGTCTTAGGAGATTTGCTCACTATGACTATTGGGATGATAAGGTTAGAAAAAGTATTCTCATGGATTCTAAGGCAGATTTACTAATATATGGTATGGGTGAAAGACCTATATTAGAAGTGGCTAAATTTTTAAGCTATGGAAGTTCTGTAGAAAGATTACATCATGTAAGAGGCACATCTTATATAACTAAAGACATTTCCAATATTAAAGATTACATTCTACTTCCTTCTTTTAAAGAAGTTTCTACAAATAAAAAAGCCTATGCTAAAAGCTATAAGCTCTATTCAAAAGAGCAGGATTCTATATGGGGAAAAACTTTAATTGAACCCTATGGTGATAGATATGTGGTACAAACCCCTCCTCAACATCCACTAACAGAAGAAGAAATGGATAAAGTTTATAATCTTCCATATACAAGAACCTATCATCCAATGTATGAGCCTATGGGAGGAATTCCTGCATTACAAGAGGTTAAATTTTCAATTACAAGCCATAGAGGTTGCTTTGGAAGTTGTTCTTTTTGCGCTCTAACATATCACCAAGGAAGAGTAATACAAAATAGAAGTCAGCAATCTATAATAGATGAAGCTAAACTTTTAACTGAAGATAGTAATTTTAAAGGGTATATTCACGATATTGGTGGACCTACTGCTAATTTTAGACATAGAGCTTGTAAAAAACAACTGAAACATGGAGTATGTAAAGATAGAGAATGTATGTTCCCTACTCCTTGCAAAAATTTAATTGCAGATCATAGCGAATATTTAAGTCTTTTAAGAAAGGTAAGGGCTCTTCCTAAAATAAAAAAAGTATTTATTCGTTCTGGTATACGCTACGATTATTTAATGGAGGATAAAAACACAAAATTTTTTCATGAGCTTTGTGAACATCATATCAGTGGACAACTTAAAGTTGCCCCAGAACATATAAGTGATAAAGTATTATCACAAATGGGTAAACCTAAAAAGCAGGTTTATGATAGTTTTAAAAAAAAGTATGCAGACATAAATAAAAAATTAGGGAAAAATCAATTTGTAATTCCATATTTAATGTCTAGTCATCCTGGTAGTGATATAAACGCAGCTATTGAGCTTGCAGAATATATTAAAACTATGGGACATATGCCAGAACAAGTACAGGATTTCTATCCAACACCTGGAAGTCTTTCAACTACTATATATTACACTGGTATAAACCCTATAACTGAAAAAGAGATTTATGTACCTAAAGAACATAAAGAAAAAAGTATGCAAAGGGCACTTCTACAGTTTCAAAATCCTGAGAATCATACCTTAGTTAAAAATGCACTAATTAAAGCAAATAGAAGTGACTTAATTGGATTTGGACCAAATTATTTGATTGCTCCTAGACCTATAAAAAAGCAAGGTTATCAAGGTAAAAATAAAGTGAAAGAGCAAGATGTGAGTAAAAAATCTTATAAAAATAAAAAAAGCTTAAAATCACCAAAAGGCTCTAAAAAATTGTAACAATCTTTTAGACATTTTTAAAAGTATTAGCGAGTATTCTTTTTAATTAGACTATAAGCTTAAAAAAAGAGAAAAATATAAAGAAAGCATTTAACATATAGGATTTATTTATTAAAATTTGTCATTAAAATTTTATTTAAAATGTGCATCCTAAATTTAAAAGACTAAATATTTAAGTTATCTCTATTTTATTACCTGAAAAATAAAAAACATTAAAATTTCATTGCTGATAGCAATGAAATTTTAATGTTTTCTTTAATTTAAAGAGAAAAGAAGCAATTTTTTCAGATGATTTTAAAAATTATTTTGAGAAGACTCCTTTTTTATAATTTTGTCTAAATTTTTTTAGTCCATAAACCNNCACCAACTAACTTTACTCCAAAAAATCTCATATCTACTATTGTTAAAAGTACTGAAGCAAGTGTCAATAAGGAAGATATTAGTATTAATAATGAGCCTAACTTATTTGAATATTTATATCCATAAGCTCTAATCCCCATAACAAAATATATTGTATTTATTATACACAATATTAAATACATATTATAATCTTTTTCAAGTATTATAGTATATCCATATAATTCTGATAAAGTTGTTTTTATTGGTGCTTTTACTGCTATAAATAAATAAATCACTAAAAATATAGTACTTATAAAGTAAAAATAGTTAAGTTTAATCTTATCATTCCTAGAAAAAATATAAATACATATAAATCCTATTATTGGCAAATAAACTATTTCTAAAAACATTATTGGCTTTAATAAGTATATATATAAAGGTCTTTGATTTAAATATAAGAGTAAAAGTGAAATATATCTTAATACTACTAGAATTAAGGCCATTACTGTTATATGCTTTATTTTCTCAGGTGCATAACTTATAGAAGTAGTAATTCCCTCATAGATTAGCATTATCATTCCCAATATGCATGCCAAATAAATATATCCTACCAAGTTATCGTCTCCATTTCACTTATTCTTAGTAATATATATTTATTATTTTAATTAATTATGACAAATAATTACATTCCCTAAGATATCCTAATACTTTAAGTGCTCTTCTTTCACATTTTATATAAAGAGGGAAATCTGGTCCTTTTTCTCCATCAATATCTGTTACTATATCTTCATCACATTCAATAATTAATTCATCTGTTTTAAAGCATAGCACACCGTCCATATCATAAATATCTCTTTTGGTAGCTATTATAAATAAATTATTTAAAGCATTTTTTATTACATCACTTTTTATAACAATTACATCTAAAAGTCCATCATCAGCTTCAGACTTTTGTGCTAATTTTATATTCCCTGCAGTTTTACCATTAAAAACTAATAGTGCATACATGAGTCCATCATAGTTAACCTTAGGAGAAGTTATTTTCACTTTAAGTTTTCTTATATTGGGAATTTGTTCTAAGCCCTTAATATAATACGCTAATTTTCCCATGGTATTCTTCATATTAGTATCAGTTTTCTGAGATACATCAGTAAAAATACCTGTACTTGCCACATTTACAAAGTATTTATCATTTATTTTTCCTAAATCTAAGTATTTAACTTTGCTTTCTAATATTTGTCTTAACGCCTTTTCTATATCCTGCGGCATTCCCATAATATTTTTTGCAAAATCATTAGCTGTTCCTACTGGTAATACTGCTATTGGTAAATCTATATTTCTTTTTTTCATATGATTCACTACAGAATCAATAGTACCATCCCCACCTGCAATTAATATATATTTAAAATTATCATTTATACCTATAAATCCATCTTCTATACTTTTATTTCTCTCTATCCTATAAGGTTCTACAAAAAAGCCATATTCTTGGTGTATTTTTATAACCTTGTCTAAATCATCTATAATTGCATTTTCACCTGAATAAGGATTGTATATAAACTTAACCTTTTTCATGACTTTCCTCCTAACTAAAAAATAACACATTATTTAATAATTGTAACCTCTATAGTATTTTTAGACAAGGTATTTTCAATGGATTTATAGTTCACAGTTCATTATATTAAGTCTCTGAAAAAAATAACAGTTCAAAGATATTAGTCTATTTTATCCATGTGAAATAAAATAACTAGTCATATATTTTGCATTAGATAAGGAGATGAATTTCAACGATAACCCAGCTATCATGAAGTTCTGACAGCGCAGTATGCTAAAAAATATACAAACATAGCGACTAGTTATTTTTTGAATATGTATATACTAGACATAAAGTTAACTTTCTATCATAGTAATACTCCACTGAAATTCTAACAAAATAATATGTACAAAATAGAGTAACATACTGATTTGTTTTTAGATATCTTAATATTTTATTTGGTATAAATTTTTGAATTTAGTAGAAAAATTATTGATTGTTCTAAACCTTTTAAAAAGAAGGGCTACATGGAGTAGATATTTCTTTTAAAGTTTCACCAATCTCTTCTTTTGGAATTTTTTCAACTGCTAAATCTCCTAATGATACTATTCCTTTTACTTCTTCATTATCCTTTACTATTATTCTTCTAATTTGTCTTTCACTCATAACTCGAGCAGCTTCCGTTACAGCTTCATCACTATTTAAGCATACAGGATTAGATGTCATTACCTCTCTAATAGTAGTGCTTTGCAAATTTTTTTCATCCGCTATTGCTCTAACTACAATATCCCTATCAGTAATTATTCCTATTATCTTGTCATTATCATAAACTGGAACTGCACCAATATTATATTCTTTCATCATTTTTGCAGCCTTATTTATTGACTCATTACTGTCTATTTTTAAAATTTCTTTAGTCATAATGTCATTAATTTTCATAATATCACCTCTATCATATTTTACCCACTTATTAATCTGAATATTTACATTTTCATGTTTTATTAGGGAAAACTTATAAAATTATTATAATTTCATTAAGAAAGCGCCTAATACTCTTATATTAATTATCAAACTATAGTATAATAATCATTGTCTTTATAGTCTATTTATACTAAATTCATAGCAATATTAATAGAAATTTGTTAATGACGAGAGGTGATATCATGCAAAAATCATCTATACCAAATTCACTTACATTTGGTAATTTAATTTGTGGAGTTTTATCAATTCAATTTACAATGCAACAAAATTTTAAAGTAGCAGCTGCATTAATACTTCTTGCCGGTGTATTAGATCGATATGATGGTACTGTTGCAAGACTTCTAGGTGTCTCAAGCCCTCTTGGTAAAGAACTCGACTCACTAGCGGACTTAGTATCTTTTGGTGTTGCACCTTCAATGTTAATATTTACGCTTTATAGATTATCAAATTTAGGATTTATTGGATATAGTACACTTATAATATTCCCTGTAGCTGGAGCTTTTAGATTAGCACGTTATAATAGTTCAGAATTTAATAATGTATTTACAGGAATTCCTATAACTATTGCAGGCAGCATTATGGCTATATATGCCATTTTTACAGAAAATATGCAGCCTAGAGTTACTGTAACTGTTATACTTATGTTAGTTTTTTCTTACCTTATGGTTAGTAAACTACAAATTAAAAAAAGATAATTAAGAAAAGTGGTGACTAAATGTTACCACTTTTCCATTTATAGTATATACTTAATAAAAAACTCACCAATATTTGTGAATTTCTATTTTTCAACTTTTCTCATATTTATCTTTAATTTCTTGACAATAAATGATTTAGCCTCTCTAACTATCCATTAAACTTTAGATCTTCTTCAATTTCTGCTTGAATATATTGAGTGTTAAGTGTATTCTTAACTACATTAGTTTTTATCTTAGTATAACAAGTACAATCATGAGTTGCACAATCTAATGCCTCTATAACATCATCTATTATTTTGCCTAGATCATCTGCTCTTTTTAATGCATGTTTAACATCACTTTTCTTAGCAAGTGCTATTCTATTAAGTTCATCTGCTCCCCCTACTAATAATCTATATGATCCTACTAGTTTCTCCAATAAAAATACTAAGTTATTTACATCTTTATAGTAAGTTTCAATTACCCTTCTATGTCCCACTTTATCACCATAATTTATTGATTATAATTTAATATATTAATTTTAAAAGGCTTTTATGCACTTAACTTTAACCTAGATAATAATAAGCTATTGTTATTATTAGATAGGTTACAGTTAGTACTCCCCCCTCAAGCCAATAGGTTTTACCATCTTGAAATACAAAGTAAGACATAGCCACAGCAATGATAAGCATTATAATTTGAAAAGTGGAAAATACTAAAGTCATATTCAATCCCATAATTGCAGAAGAAATTATTAATAATGGAGTTACAAACAACGCTATTTGTATACTTGACCCTATTGCCGTTTCAAGACTACAATCTATCTTATTATCTACAGCACAAACTATACTTGTAGCATTTTCTCCAAAACTACCTAAAAGTGGAATCAATATAATTCCTATAAATTCTTGAGAAATATTATAATTTTTAACTATGTTATTCACGTTAAAAATTAGTTTTTCACTAACAAAATATAATAAACTAGAAATTATAGCCATACTAATCAGTATTATAAAAGCTTCTTTTCCAAATTTTTTATAATCACTATTCTCTCTCTCCTTAGTAATTACAAATAAATTTCTATGAGTATATAAAGAGAAAACAAGTCCCAATATATATATTCCAACTAATAAACAAGAAACAATTACGCTGACCGATACCATTTTAGAACCATTTATTACTCCGTATTTATTTAATGATGATATTATTATAATTGATGATATGGCTAAAAGTAGCAAATGAAAATTTGTTCTAGCTATCATTTTACTAAATTTTTGTTCTTTAAACTGTATCCCTCCAAAAAAAACAGCAAGTCCAAGTCCTAAAAGCATGTTAGTTATAACAGCACCCATAAGCCCTGCTTTAGCCATGCCTATCATTCCATATTTAATTGACCATAATCCCATCATAAGCTCAGGAATATTTCCCACTGTAGCTGCTAATAATCCCCCTTTTTTCTCACCTATATACTCGGTCATATTCGAAGTTTGGTTTCCTAACATTATTGCTAAAGGTATCATTGCTATTGAATAAAGTACCGTATTTAAAATACTAGAGGAGGTGTTTATAAATAATAATATTAAAGAAAATATTATAGGTAATACAAATTTAAAAAATATTGTCATGTTTATTGTTTTCCCATGTTTTGCTTCCATTTTATCCTCCTTAGACTTTTTCCTATTTCTACTTTATTCAAATGCTGACAAAAGGTGACTTGTAAAATTGGTTCTCAATTTTACAATTGAGAATTGACGATTGACAAT
>NZ_DDOV01000102.1 GCF_002341865.1 Clostridium sp. UBA2485
CATGCATCTTTTAATTTATATAAATGCTATTTAATTTTTAAAATGTCTATTTAATATGTGGATAAAAATTGATTATAGATGTTTATCTCCTTCTTGCCAATCTACTGGACAAAGTCCTCCTGATTTAAGTGCTTTTAATACTCTTAATGTTTCATCAACACTTCTACCAACATTTAAATCATGTACAACTGAATATTTAACTTCTCCACTTGGATCAATTATAAATAATCCTCTTAAAGAAATTCCTTGTTCTTCAACAAGTGTGCCATATTCTTTTGAAACTTGCTTTGTTATATCTGAAGCCATAGGGAAATTAATTTCTCCAAGGCCATTTTTTATCCATGCTTGATGTGAATATTCTGAGTCAACGCTTACTGATAATAACTCTGCGCCCATTGCTCTAAAGTCATCCGCTCTCTTACTAAATCCTGTAATTTCTGTTGGACATACAAAAGTAAAATCTAATGGATAAAAAAACATAACTAGCCATTTACCATTGTAATCTGATAGTTTTATCTCCTTAAAATCACTTCCGTCACCAGCAACTGAATTCATCTTAAAATCTGGTGCTTTTCTACCTACTAATCTTTCCATACATTTTTCCTCCTTAAATTCTAATTACCTTATTTTTTTCTCATTTTGTGTTTTATATACCCTTTATGACTTCATTATATACTATATGAAAACAATTATCAATATCAAATAACAATTATTATTGATTTAAATAATTAATTCTTATACTATATGCTTTGAAAATATTTACTTTATAATTTACATATATTAGAATTTAGTTATACAGGTATTAGTATTTTAACTATATATGCACTACTTCTAAAATTAACATGTGCATTCATATAAGTTCTTATTAGTATACAATTGAGAATTGACGATGGACAATTATAATTAATTCTCAGCATAGCATGAGAATTTTTTAACTAATATAATTAAGATACAGTTTAAAGGAGGTTCCATTATGTTTAATAGATTTCAATTAAAACTTATAATGCTTTTTTTTATGTTACTTGACCATATAGCAAGTTTCATACCTAATACCCCTTTATGGTTTCACTACATAGGAAGATTAGTAGCACCTACATTTTTCTTTTTATTAATAGATGGATATTTTCATACAAGAAGCAAATACAATTATGCAAAAAGACTTTTTGTTGCATCTGGAATAATGGCATCCGGTAATATATTAATAACCACTATTTTTCCTTCTAGAATAGCTAATGGAGACGTAAATATATATTTAGTTGGTATTATAATTACAGCTGCAGTGCTACTGTCAACTTATATTGCATATAAGACCCCTTCTGAAAACATGTTTAGAATAATTTTCTGTGGAGTTATAATGCTCTTAGCTCCTATAATATTTTCTATTATCTTCACTGATGTTAGAGGGGTTAAAAATAACATTTTCTTATCCATGGCATTTTCTATAGTATTATTAAATTTTATTGAAATACGTGATAAAGAAAATAATAAACCTTTAACTTCTTTATCTATAGTTATAATACTATTTTTATCATTATTTACGGAAGGTTCTATTCTAGGTCCTATACTTACTTTTATTTTCTACTACTTTAAAGATAAAAAGCTTTCTTTAGTTTTATTTTATTCTATATTTTCATTATTATTTATAGGAAGCGACTTTAGCTATAATGGATTATTCGTAGAAAACATACAATGGATGATGATATTTTCCATACCATTCTTCTTTTCCTATAATGGAAAGAAAGGTAGTGATCTAAAATATTTATTTTATGCTTTCTATCCTATACATATATGGATACTCTATATAATAGGATTTTTTATGGAAAGATGATTTTGTGCTAGTTCTTCATCTTTGAGGAACAGTTCAATCAATAGAGAATCTACGAAGATTAAGAATTAAGTATGAAGAATGAAGAATTATGGTTGAAATTAATTCTTTATGAATTAATTTCTTCAATATATTTTTCGATAAAAATAATTGTGTTGCTTCAAAAATAGATTCAAAACTTCTCTTATAAATGAGAAATATCAATAATTCTCCATTATCACTTCTCCCTTCTCCATTGTAGAAGAGAGAAGTTTCTACAATGGTTAACTGTGAATTAATTATAGCTATTTCTATCTTCTTCCATTGATAATTGAGAAAATTTATTAAGGACTATTTTTATAGCTATAACATCATCTAAAAATCCTATTGGAAAGATAAAGTCTGGAATAATATCTGTTGAGATAATGAAGTAAAGCAGTCCACTTCCAAGTATTATAAGTTCTTTAGTAGTTATATTATCAGAACAAAATAATCTATACATTTCTTTCAATTTATCAACAAATGCTCCAGTTTCACCAACATTTTTTATTTTTTCACTAAAATTATTGTGAACTATTGAACTGCCTTCTGATGTTAAAACATATTTCTCGTATTTATCTAACTCTCCTTTAATTTGTTCATTTATATAATCATCTTCTAAAATATTAGAGAAATTAAATATATCCTCTATGTCCTCAATTTTATTATTATAATTATATTTTGATTGTTTTTTCTCTTTTACATTATTTAAATCATATCCTGAAGCTATTAGTAAATTTTCTAATGGAATTTTTAATGCTTTAGACAATTTTTCTAAATGTTTAATATTAGCTTGCTGTTTTCCATTAAGAATTCTAGAAATAGTTGATGTATCTATACCTGTAATCTTACTTAATTTTCGAATTGAAAGAGATTTTTCCTCTAAAATAGGTTTAATTATTCTCCCTATTCCCAACTCCTTTTTATTTTCATTCAAGGATATCCCTCCTATAAATTATCTAAAAACAACTATTAAATCACTTTAAGCTAACTACATACTATGTTTTTATTTTTTAAAAATGTATAAACTTATAATTTCTCATATTACATTATATGTAGCATATTTTTTTTTATTTAACTGTTGCATTTTTATCAACATTTTTTTGCTTTAATAGCACTTTTTTATAAATTTTAACTACTATGTATATTGAGAATATAACAATAGGAGGATATATCTATGTTAGAATCAATATTATTAGTTACATCATTATGTATGGATGCCTTTGTTGCTAGTTTTGGATATGGAACAAATAAAATTAAAATTCCCTTTACTTCAGTAACAGTTATCAATTTTGTTTGCTCTGCACTTTTGGCTATATCTCTTTTCTTAGGTTCAGTAATAAAAGACTTTTTGCCTGAAAGTTTATCAATTGGAATATGCTTTACAATTTTAATTGTACTTGGAGTAAGCCGCTTTTTAGAAGGTGTTATTAAGACTTACTTAAGGAAAAAATCTACTAATAGAAAAAATATAAAATTTAAACTATTGGATTTAAATTTTATATTAGACGTATATGTTGATAATACTAAAGCTGATATTGATAATTCTAGAACTCTTAGTCCAAGTGAAGCTTTTTATCTTGCCATTGCTCTAGGTTTAGACGGAATAGCAGTGGGTTTTGGAAGTGGTTTAGCAAATATAAATTATATTCAAGTAGTACTATTTTCATTAATTTCTGATATGGTTGCAGTTTTAATTGGATGTTACTTAGGTAGAAAGTTCGTTGAAAAAGTAAATCTAAATCTTTCTTGGTTAAGCGGGTTAATATTGATTATTTTAGCCTTTATGAAACTTGCATAAACTTTATAATAAAAATCTTTTCATGTAATTAAAGAAGATTTTAGTTTTAATCAAACTAATTTCTTTAATTAATTTTTTTACTAGCAATTCTATTGCTAGTTTTTTATTTTAAATTTCTCAGCTATTGCTGAGAAATATCCACAATTGCAAATTTTACATTGTAAATTGTGAATTGTATAAATTATAGATTAACTGCTAAAAACAGCAATTATTTTATATATTAATTTTATAAATATTATCACTACATAATGTGGAAGACTTTTCTAATTACCTTGGTGTATAATTAAAAAAGGGGGTAATTATATGAAGTTTAAAGAATTTACTAAAAATATATCATCAGGAATTAAAAATAGTATTAAAAGATTTCCAGTTTCTATTCTTCTTTCTTTATGTTGTGCTATCTTATTAATTTATATTTCTGAGTTTGGTTATGATGCGAATCCTGATATAAGAGAAAATCTTATGAAATTAGTTAGAATTTTTGCACTTGGAATTCCACTCTCCTTATGTATAAAACTTTTCTTTGAGAGATTAAAAGAATATAAAAGAATAACCATTTTTCTAACATATATAGGTGGATCTATTCTTCTTATACTTTACTATTTATTTCTACTGAATGATTTTAAAATGGTTTCAATGACAAGATACTTTTCTGTAACATTAATACTTTATTTAGCCTTTCTTTTTATACCTTATATCTCTAAGAAAGATAATTTTGAGTTATATGTTATAAAAGTTTTTACAAGTTTTTTTACAACCTTTATATACTCTATTGTGTTGTATCTTGGCTTATGTGCAATTTTATTTACAGTAAACAAACTTCTTGGAATAAATATTAAATATCAAATTTATTACTATACTTGGCTTATGGTTTCTCTTGTATTTGCTCCATGCTTTTTTCTTGCTGGAGTTCCATATAAGAATAGAGCTTTTACTTTAAAGGATTATCCAAAGCTTTTAAAGATACTTATTTTATATATCATAATGCCACTTATCACTATATATACGGCTATATTATATATATATTTTATTAAAATAATAATAACTTGGCAGTGGCCTCAGGGATTAGTATCTCATCTTGTGCTTTGGTATTCAGTTATAACCGCTGCAATTTTATTTTTCATTTATCCACTTATTGAGGATAATTCTTGGGCAAAAGCCTTTATGAAAGCTTTCCCAAAAGCTATTATTCCTCTTATTATTATGATGTTCTTTTCAATTGGAATAAGGATAAGAGAATATGGATTTACTGAAAATAGATACTATGTTGTAATTCTTGGGCTATGGATATTTTTAATTATGTTATATTTTTCAATTTGCAAGAAATTTAAAAATATTATACTACCTATGTCCCTGGCAATAATTATTCTTATTTCTACCTTTGGACCATTTAGTAGTTATTCTATATCAAAATATAGTCAAAATAAAAGGTTTACTAATATACTTAGTAAAAATTCCATGATATCAGAAGGTGAAATAATTCCTAATTCCAATATATCAACTGAAGATAAGAATCAAATAAGTAGTATCCTTAGCTATTTTAACAATAAACATAGTCTTAGTGATGTAAAATATCTACCAAAGAATTTTAAAATTCAAGATATAGATAGTGTTTTGGGATTTTCTTATATAGAAAATGAGTATAATAGCTTAAGTTACTACACTTATTTTAATAATTATGAAGATA
Organism: Clostridium sp. UBA2485; assembly: GCF_002341865.1. GTDB lineage: Bacteria > Bacillota > Clostridia > Clostridiales > Clostridiaceae > Clostridium_J. The sequence goes on from NZ_DDOV01000102.1 coordinate 5,332, forward strand.
GAATACCATTAGAAATAAAAGATTATGACTATCTTATTGATTCAGAAATACTAAATACAAATAATAGTTCGACTAATGAGCTAAATGCTGAGTTTATCCCTGAATCAGGAATTGTGAAAATAACTCGCAACGGAGACGAATTATACTCAAAAGACCTAAACGAATTTACTAAAAAACTTATTGATAAATATGGCATAAATAATGGTGGTCAAAGTGTTGATTTAAAAGAAATGACCTTTGAAGATGAAAATGAAAAAGTAAAAGTTAAGTTTTTGTTTTCTCACATCTCAGGAAGTAAAGATGCTTCAACAGGTAAAATTGAAAGTCATGGAAATGATTTTTATATATTGTTAAAGCTCAAATAATTTAGATATAGGATAAATTATAAAGATTAAAATTATAAAAATCTAATATTAAAAACCAGCAAACAAATATTTGCTGGTTTTACTTCATAATAAAAATTTTTTAGTTAAGAAATACTGTAAAATTGATTTTTGAATAATAGTGTATCTAAATAACTATTTCTTTCTTATAAAAGTTTTTAAATTTTAAAAACTGCAATATATATTATTTAGTAATAGGAACCCATATCTCACAAATATAATCATCAGAACTTGTATCTCCTGGAGGGTAAACTTCAATTTCATAATTAGCTGCTCGTTTGTATCCACAGGTTTGAAACCATTCAGTTGTTATCCTTGTCCACATTGCATCAATTGGATGTCCCTTGCCGCTAAGGCTACCTTTTACAGTAAATATTGCCCATTTGCTTGCTGGAATAGTATAGGTCTCTAAATCCATTAAAACATTTGCATCTGCTTCAGCACCAATTGCAAGTAAAGTTTCTCCATTCTCAAGTGTTTTTGTGAAACCCATCTGCCACATAGGTGCACGATAAAGATTGTAAACACATGCAATTTTCTCATCGATACCACCATTTAAAAACTCATCCCATGCATTCCAAGTTTCACCCGCAGCTTCTTTCCAATCATTTGCCATAATATTTGCTGATTGCCTTTTTATATGCTTAACAATTCCCACTAAATTTATTTCCTGCTTTTCTTCGATACGATATTCCATCTCTACATCCCCTTTAATTGAAATATGAAAAGTGATCCGTGGATAGGCTTTAAGTTTTGCTCCTAAAGTGCGCGCTGTCTTAGGAGTTACTCCATGCATTCCGAAAAAAGCACGAGTAAATGCATCCGGTGAACTATATCCGTACTTCATAGCAACATCAATGACTTTTACATTCCCATTTTGTAGTTCCAATGCTGAAAGGGTCAATCGTCTACGACGAATATATTCAGATAGAGATATACCTACAATATAGGAAAAAACACGTCCGAATTGATGCATTGAGCAGCAAGCAATTTTTGCTACTTCATCATACATGATGTCATCAGCTAAATGATCTTCAATATAATCTACCGTTGAGGTCATTCTTTCAATCCATTCCATCTCACATTCTCCTTTCTTATTCAATTCTAACAAAGGTAATATTAAACTACCCTGCATTCTAAGTACAAATATGCAGGGAATGTAGATCATTTTAAAAACTAGTGTATAACTAATAACTACATTATTAAATACTCAAATCCACAACTTTAATCAATGATGAATTGAAAAACTTGCGAATTCAAGAATTCTAAATTTTATAGAGGGTTACTACGTAACTTCAAATTTAATGTATGTAATGATATAAGGCATCCATTATAAGGATTTATAGAAATTTCTATATTTGAGTTTTCTGATTTATTTTCAAAAGTAAATATATGCTCATTTGTATTAAAATCTTCCCAATAGGTTTTATTAATAAGTTTATAATTATCTATATTATAAAGAGGCAGTTTTTGTATGTATTTATTTGCTAACTCTTCTAACTGCGTTTCTGATAACTTATCACCTGATTTAACCTCTTGTCCTAAAGATGTATAAATCTGTAAAACCTCACCTGTATTTAAATTAAGACTTATGAAAAAATAATCCTTAATATTTTCCTTATGTGTTAAGCGAATATGCATTTCATCACTATATCTATAAACATTTGGTTCAGTTTCAGGTAGATCAGTAACATAATCATCAAAATTTATTTCTGAATCAAAAATTGTTGATAGAATTTCCTTAGACTTATTTATAAGTCTATCATCACTTATACTACTATTATAGTTCCTGGTAGTATATTCATTTAAAATCATATCTCTTTCATAAACTGTATTTTCATTAATAGGATTTTGTATGCTTAAAAATACTACCAATGCTGCTCCTAAAAACACAGTGGCAATTGTAATCGTATATCTCATAGGCTTACCTCATCATTAAATAGTATTATAATTTTAGTACCTTTACCAAATGTACTTTCAATACTCCAATTCATATGGTGAATTTCTAATATTTGTTTACATATAGATAGTCCTAATCCAAAACCATTAATAGAACTTTGTCTAGATTTATCAATCATATAAAAAGGTTCTAATATTTTCTTAAGTTCTTTTTCTTCTATTCCTACACCTGTATCTTCAATTTTTAAAGAATTCTCCATAATTTCTAGAATTATAATTTTTTCTGCTCTGTCATTTAAAGCTTTTATAGAATTATCTATTAAATTTGTAATTAGTACCATAAAAAGCTCCTTGTCCACATTTATATGATAACTACATCCCTTAACTTCTAAAGTAATATCTTTTTCTTTGAGCTTAGGTTCAAATGTAGATTTTACTTCCCTCAAGGTATCATATAAATCTATATTTTCTTTATGTAATACAGTTTTATCTAAAGTTATAAGTTTTACAAGCTTTGAAGTAAGAGATAGTATTCTTTTTCCTTCTCTATTAATATTTATAAAAGAATCTCTCATAAGATCTAAATCAGTAACTTTCTTATTAACCATTAAGCTAGAATAACCAATTATAGATGTTAAAGGTGTTCTAATTTCATGAGTTAGATTATCTATAAACCTTTGTTTAGATTGGTTTTGCTCTTTTAATAGTCTAAGTTTATTTTCAATTTCATCATTCATCAAATTAAATTGTTCTGAAATTACTTTAAACTCATAAACATTACTAGAGTAATTAAGTTTTTCAGTATAATTGCCATTTATTATTTCTTTTATATTATTTATTAATATTTCTATAGGTTTTGTTATTTCCTTAGCAATAGAATAAATTATAATTATGATTATAATTGCTAATAAAATATTTATTGTAAATATAAAGTAAATATTATTTAACCTATCCTGCTTAAGAAAAGAGATATCATCTATATATGTAAAATAAATACCTGATCCATTGAGTATAATTTTATTATTTATAATCAGATAGGTTTTATCTCCATTCTTTGTTATTAAGTATTTTACCTTATTGTTTTTAACATCAAAAATTTCATCTTTAATAGGTACCTTATTTTTTGAAGATGAATATATAATTTCTTTATTTAAGTCTCTAAATTCTAATGCAATATTTTCATTTGGAAGATTTCTTAAATAATCTTCTGTTCTATGTTGTAATATTTCTTTATTAGTTAAGAAAAGATTTTTTAAATTCTCTCCTGTTTTTATATTTGAATATACTAAAGAGTAGCTGGCAAAACTAGAATCTATAACTTTTTTAAAATTAGTATTATAGGTAGTTTGAATTAAGAAATATGCAAAAATATTAATGGTTATAAAAAACATAACTCCAAAATTAATTAACATCTTTTTCTGTAGTTTCATATATGATTTATCTCCTTTTATTTTTACAGGATTCTATTCTTTAAGCTTATATCCTACCTTGTACATAGTTTGCAAATAATCTTTTAAATTAAGTTTTTCTCTTAATCTTTTAACATGCATATCTACAGTTCTAGTTTCTCCACAAAAATCATATCCCCATATTTTATTTAATAACACCTCTCTAGTTAAAACTATGTTTTTATGATTTAAAAACTCTAATAATAAGTCAAATTCTTTTGGCGTTAAATATATTTCCTCATTATTCATAGTTACTGTTCTCTCATTTTCTAGTACCATAATATGTTTAAATGTAATAGCTTCGGATTTCTTTTTATTCGCCCTACTCCTTCTTAAAAGTGCCTCTATTCTAGCTAGTAATTCCAAAGGTTCAAAAGGTTTAGTTATATAATCATCTGCTCC
>NZ_DDOV01000125.1:0-14842 GCF_002341865.1 Clostridium sp. UBA2485
ATAAAGTGATGACATATTATTATATTTGTATTTCTATATATATTTGTTATTTTTGCAAAGGTATTAAACTGTTCCTTTATTCTACATAAAGTTGCACTAAAAACAGGTCATATACCAAAAAATATGAGTAATGAAGATGTGATAAATCAATATAACCAGTATAAACACGAATTTGCTTTCAAACTTGCAGGATTTTGGGAGGTAACACTTGTTTGGCGTTCAGAAAATCTATGAAATACACCATGAGAAATGAGTAATCTAATAGAATCTATGATGAAATAACTCATAACATGTAGCTCACATGTGAGAAATACATGCTATGAGTTTTTATTTCCATTGGGCGATTATTACCTTAGTCAACTAATGCTGGAAGAATAAAATCTTTTATTAATATCATTCTATCTTTAGGTTCCATAGCGAACTTTGAAGCTACTGTTATAACTATATCCTTATCTAGAAGGTAGCAAGTCATGTACCACCATCTCCTAAAGCACAGTATAGACGTATTATTTTCATGAAACAACCGCCATAAATAACCATAATGATTAACTGTCATGTGTGTACTGTCGTCAATCTACTCTGATGAAACTATCTGATGATTATTCTATGGTCCGTGATTAAGATACAGAAAACCAAAACGAGTCATGTCACGAAGGAGTTAGGGTAAGTCCCCATCCGCCTGTACTACTGCCTGTCGTGGCGATTACCAAACCAGTCACATATTTACCTTTTATGAAATCAAAGGAGGTGTCCACGGTCATTTCATAATTTGATTAAAGATATAAATCCATAAAATTAATCTATATATGCAACAAGGTAAATTATTTATATTTATGTTTTTTACGCTTTTAACATATTGTAAATTAAGCATAATAAAAATTTGTATAAGTATAAAAAGAAAAATAAAAAAGCTATGAGTTACAACCACTCACAGCTTTTTTATTTTATATTATTGGCTTAGCCATTTTTATAATCCTATTACCTAATATATTTTTATCAATTAATTTTTTATAATTAATCTTATTATAAAATTTTGATGTAGTTTCATCTTTAGCCAGTAAAACACATCTTTTATAACGATTTGCTTTGGCTAATCTTTCTGCATATTCCATAAGGGTTTTACCGAAGCCTAATCCCCTCACATTTTCACTAGTAGCAATGTTGGCAATATAAAGATCACCTTTATTACATTCTTTTACGAAAATATATTTTAATCCTTCAATTAAAAATGTAAATTTGCTTTTAAAGCCATTTAATGATCTTAATATTATTTTTTCTGTATTAATGTTTAATTTATCCAACTTTTCATGAGGTATTACTATTATAATACCTGCAACTTCATCGTTGTGCTCTATAACTTTTGTGTAATCTAATGAATATCTAGTGTTTGGAATAGCTATAAGTTTTTTAATTATTTTTATATTTTCTTTTTTAGACTTTTCTCCCCAAACATACTCTTGATCATTTTCTGTACTATAGATAAGTTCTGCTATTGCATTAATGTCTTTTTTCTGAGCATTTCTAATGCTCTTGCTAATCATGGTTTCAAACCGTTACCAAAGCACTAAAAACTCTATAAGAAGATTATATAAGTTTATAGTTTTGTTTATTTCCTACTTCATAATGTCCAGTTTTGCCAAAGCTACTCCTGTTTTTTATAACACTCCATAGGCTTTGCTACCTATTAAGGTAGTGGGTTGTAACAATTACCCAATTTAGTTAATCTTTTAATTGACTATACTAAACCATAGTTTGCAAGATTATAACTAGCATTTTTATCCCTATCACAACTAAAGCCACAAGAACATTTATAAACTCTATCTGAAAGCTTTAAATCTTTCTTAATAGAACCACAATGACTACAGGTTTTACTTGAAGGATAAAATGTAGGTACTTGAATAAACTCAATACCATAATTTTCACATTTATATTTCATTTGATTTATAAATATATTAAATCCTTGCTCTGATATTGCCTTTGATAAGTGTTTATTTTTCATCATATTAGACACTTTCAAATCTTCCATTACTACTCTAAAAGGTTTGGCTTTCACCATTTTAGAAGTAGTTTGATGAATATGATTTATTCTAATATTTTTAAGTTTACTATGAAGTTTCTTAATCTTCTTTTCAAGTTTTGCAATGTTCTTAGTTTTTTGGTAACTGCCTCCTTTTTTATTTTTTTCGTATTTCCTTGAACATTGTCTTTGCAATCTTTTTAATTTTTTATTTAATCTTTTTACTGTATGGGTTTTATTAATATTTTTAGTATCTAAATTATCTATATTTGTTATTGCTAGTTGCGTTATCCCAAGATCTATTCCTAAACTAAAATCATTTAATTTAGTTTTTTCTACTGGTATTTCAACTCCTACTGAAAGTACCCATACTCTACCATTAAAATGTATTCTAGGATTTTTAAACTTTGTTATAGTGCTTAAATTAATATCATAGTCTACTCTGCATTTAACTTTTCCTATCTTTTCAAGGTTTACAAAATTTTCTTTGAAATAAACTTTATCATATCTACTATAAAATCTAGATTTTGATTTTTTCTTTCTTTTAAATTTAGGAAATTTGCTGCCATTAAAGAAATTTTTATATGCTTTATCCAAATCTCGAATACTTTCTTTTAACGTTGCATTAGATACTTCATAAAGCCACTCATAGCCTTCAGTATTCTTTAAAATAGTTAATTCCTTACCTAATTCTGAAACTGATAGCTTTTTATTATTAATTTTATAATTTTCTATTTGCGCTGATAATGCCCAATTATAAACAAATCTCATGCATCCAATGTGTTTATACATTAAAATTATTTGTCCCTCTGTTGGATATAACCTTATATTTAATGCTTTAATCATTGTTTATCACCTCACTCTCTAATATCTATTATATCCAAGGATTATCCTTATATAATGCTTTAAGGTGATAAAATAGCGAATAAAAATCTAAAAACAATAACTACTATATCTAATGCTATAGGAACTAAAATTTAAAATAAATTTCAAAATTATTAGATAAAGCAACTATTTTAAAAGTCTATTAAGAAATAGTTACATTTATAGTTTTTTATAACTTTTCTTTAAAAGTTATTTAACCCCCCTAGAAGTATAACAAGCATATTAATGAGTATATTTGTATACCCAGTTTTAAATATATTTTGTATAGTATAATTATATATTTATTTAAGAATTTATATAATAGCTTCAAGTGTTGTATTTTATGTACAAAACTCCACATATATTATTTAAATATTTAAATTAAAAACCTTACATAAGTACATTTAGTACAGAATAAGCAAAAAAATAATCTATGAAAGTAAATATATAGGGCTCGTTTGCCCCTTACTTTCATAGATTATTTTCTCAATAAATTTACATTATTAATTAATAATTTCTAATACTTTAAATAAGTCCTTATCATGAAGTTGTTTTAATATATTGTTATGAATTGTTTTTAGCTCTTCAGGAGTTGTTACACCAATTCTATCCTCTTCCTTAGGATGCTCTTTAAAATATACTTTTGCCTGCATATATTTTTCATGTACGACTTTTAATATCTCCAAAGCTTGATCATCATTTATTTTTAAATTAAATTCCATAATGAATCACCTCTAAAAATAAAATTCGTCATAAGATTTAAAAATCCTCTCTAGTACTATTATATATTTATTTTTAGTTTTTAATTATAACTTATTATCGTTAACTAATTTTTGAGAATGTAGTTTACTTTAAAATTTAATAGTTCATAATTGTAATTATGTAAACTATAAATATATTCTTTAATTAAATTTCATATTTATAAACCTTAACTTTCAATAAAAAAGAACTAAATCTCTAAAATTAAAAATTTTAAAGATTTAGTTCTTTTCTATATTTATATTTGTTTTTTCATATGAAATTTGATTAATTTTTTAATAAGTGCCTTTTTAATTTTTTAAACTTTATTATATACCTTAATATTATATTTCTATATTTTTTAAAAATATATTATTCTTCCCAAAGATCTTTGACTAACTCTTCTATTTCTTTCTTTAATTTTTCTGTTTCCTCTACATCTATATAAATATTTTCTTCTTCAATAATAAGTACATCACCTTCCTTTGCTTCTTTAGGTATTTTATCTCTAGAAATATTCGCCATTATTCCCTTTTCATTTTCGCAAACTGCAAACTCTTCTTCAAATCTATCAATAATAAATTTCAATATTTTTCACCTCATTTTAACCTTTTATAATTTTATTTTATATCTGACTACAACAATTTGGAAGTAATATTATTAAATTCTTATAAATAACTCAATAAATCTTTAAAGATAATTTTAAGCAATGTAAGTTTATGATATAGTATATATGTAAGTTTTGGTATTATACCATAAGAAAGGAAGTGTAGTATGAAGTATATACTAAAAGCTTTTAAAAAATACGGAGAAATAATATTAGCTGTATTATTAACCTTTATTGGTATTAAATTAATAAATAATTATAAAATCTTTGTTGATTTATTCAGCTCATTAAAAAATGTAGTATCCCCTTTCATAATTGGTGCAGTTATTGCTTACTGTATTAATCCTTTAATGAAAGTTTTTGAGATAAGACTTAAATTTTCTAGAGGTCTTAGTTTGTTATTATCCTTTATAATAATAATTTTACTTACTATTCTAAATATAAAATTCTTATTACCTGGAATAATATCAAATCTTAAAACTTTAATTGAAGCTACTCCATCCTTTATGTCAAAAACAATGGAGTTCATCGAAAATTATATTACTAATGATACAGTTAAATATTGGATTCAGAATAATAACATAATAGATAAAATAAATGCAAATATGTATAATATATTATCCACTATTTTTACATCCTTATTATCAATAACTGGCTCTTTAGCAGGTTCTTTGATTAAATGGACTTTAGGTTTTGTAATTTCCGCTTATTATCTATATGATAAAGAACACTTCATTCTATATTTCAAAAAGCTTATGTATATGATTCTTAAAGAAGATAGAGGAAATAAATTTATAGAATTGTTAAATACTTTTGATAAAATGATTGGTTCTTACATAGGTATAAGAGCAGTTGAATCTGCTATAGTGGGATTAGCAGCGTTTATTGGGTTACTTCTATTAGATTCTAATTTTGTACTGTTGATTAGTTTATTCTTTGGAGTAACCAATATGATTCCTTATTTTGGACCTTTCTTAGGCATTGTTTTTGGTACCTTATTAAATGTATTTTATGACCCACAGAAAGCATTTTTTATATTAATTTTATTATTTATACTGCAACAAATAGATGGAAATTGGCTTGGTCCTAAGCTTTCTGGTAAAACCGTTGGAATACACCCTGTCTTTTGCATATTTGCATTAGCTGTAGGGGGAGCAATTTATGGAGCAATAGGTATGTTAATTGCAGTACCTATTGCTGGGGTTATAAAAATATATTGGCAAAAATTTATGGACGCATACGAAGAAAATCATCCTAAATTAAAGGATTTGGTGAAAAAGTAATTTTTAGTAATAAATCATCCCTTTTTTTCATAATTTAATATAGAAAAAAGGGGATGATTTTTATGTATAAAAAGATATTAACTTTAATCACAATAATATTGATACTAATCACTACTACCTCATGTAGTTATGATATTAAAGATATATTTAAAGATGAAAAACCTACTAACTCCTATCATACCTATAATTTAATAGATTGTTATGTGGACAGTACTCCTAATGAAGTCGGGGTATTTGATATTAATTTATATAAACAAAAAAATCTAAATGAAGAGGAAGCTTTTGATGTACTTCGTCTTATAAATTCAATAAAAAATGAATACTTCATTGATAAGCCCGATGATATTGATACAATACCTATATATAAGGTATTTATAACCTTCGAAAATGAGAGATATATTATTAATGTGTATAATGAAAGATACATATCTATTTATCCTTGGGATGGGGAATATTCAATGGATTATATTGATATGGCTGAAATTCCATTAGCTTTTAATTTATATGGATTATGTAGATATTTTTTATCCTAATATACTCATTTTAAAATTTGATATTATAAAAATTAATTAAGGTTGAAATTAATTTCAACCTTAATTATTAACTATCTATAATTTCAAATTAAATACTTGTCCTATTTTTTATTAGAATCCTTAAGAATACTCTCTCGTATATCTATTATTCTTTTATTTAATATAGGATGAAGCTTATATGGTGCAATATCACATAGTGGATTTAATACAAACAATCTTTCTTCCATTCTAGGATGAGGAATTATAATTTCTTCATCGCTGTTTATTAAATCATCATAAAATATTACATCTAAATCTAAAGTTCTAGGTCCATATTTTATAATTCGCTCTCTCTTTAAACTTTTTTCTACATCAAGCAAAAATTTCATAAGGTTCTGTGGCGTTAACAACGTTTTTACTTCTATAGCAGTATTTAAAAATTCATCTTGATCTGTATATCCTACAGGCTCTGTATTATAGTAATTTGCAATTTTATTTATTTTAGTATGTTTAGAATTATTTATAATTTCAAGTGCATCTTTTATATTCTTTTCTTTATCACCTAGATTAGAACCTACTGCAATATATGCTTTATGCCACTGTCTTTCAATTTCAATAGCAACATAATTTAAATGTTTCCTTACTGGTGCCCATGGTTTTTTTAATTTAAGCTTTACTTTATTTATGGCTTCATATTTTAACAATATAAAGTTTACTATTTCCTCTGCCGCCTTTTCTATTAAATCATGACTCATTCTAGTAAACTCTTTTTCTATTTCATCACAAAGTATACCATAATGTACAGTTTTATCTAAGTTATCTTCTTCTCCAGCTCTACTTAAATCAAGATCTAATTCAAAAGATAATATAAACTTTTGTCCTAATTTTTTTTCCTCTTGAAAATATCCATGATTTGCAAATATTTCTAAATCTTTTATATACATTTTATCCATATTTATATACCTCTTAAGTTTATTTTTTTCTATATATAGCATCAGCTATTAATGCTGCTCTGTAATTCTCTTTTACATCATGAACTCTAACAAAGTCACAGCCACTCATTGTACCTATTACAGTGGTAGCGATTGTACCCTCAACTCTTTCTTGTGGTGGAAGATTTAAAGTATTACCTATTAATGACTTTCTTGAGGTTCCTAATAATAATGGATAACCTAACTCTTTAAATTTCTTTAAATTTCTCATGACCTCAAGATTATCTTCATAAGTTTTAGCAAAGCCAACACCAGGGTCTAAGATTATATTTTCGCCCTTTACTCCACTCTTTATTGCTATGGATATACTCTCTTTTAAATCTTCTAACATATCTTCAATTAAATTGTTATAGCTTGTCTCTTCCCTATTGTGCATTAGACAACATGGTACATTATACTTTGCAGCTACCTTTGATATATATGGATCTTTTTTAAATCCCCATACATCATTTATAAGGGATGCGCCTGCTTTAATTGCTTCTTCAGCAACTTTTCCTTTATATGTATCAATGGATATAGGAATATCTACATTTTTTCTTATAGCTTCAACAATAGGAATAATTCTATCTAATTCTTCTTCCTCATTAACAGATTTATGTCCAGGTCTTGTAGACTCACCGCCTATATCTATTATATCTACATTTTCATCTATCATCTTTAATGCATGCTCAACAGCACTATCTACAGTATTAAACTTTCCTCCATCTGAAAAAGAATCTGGAGTTACATTTAGTATACCCATAATAAAAGTTTTCTTTCCTAATTCAAATTCACGACTTCCTATTTTCATTATTTTATTCATAATATCCTCTCCTACTAATAGGTTATAATCACATTTTTCTTTTCATTATTCCAATAACATTCATTAATAACATTACAATTAAAACATAATCTTGAAAGTTTATCACAACTATATAAAAGCTTAGATAAATTCGTTTCACAATTTTTTTCCCTATGCTTTTCAATTGCTATTAATATTTCATCTATTTCACTTTCATTATATCCACAATGAATTAATATATTTTTAGCAATAATAACGCTACCTTCATGATGTTCTATATTTTCTTTATATTGAAGTACTCTTCCTAAATCATGTAATAGTGCAGTTGCATAAATTATATCCTTACTAATATCTAAATTATTTTCTAAAGCTTTAATATACATGATTCTTGCTACATCCAAAGAATGCTCCATTCCATGTCTACAAAATTTTCTTTCTTCCTCTAATTCATTCAGTTCATTAGTATATTTAATAAATTCTTTATTGTTTAAAATCTTATTAATTCTAACATTATCATCAATTAAATTTTTCATTCAACCACCTTAATTATTTATTAATTAGAGAAATAACTTGATTTTGTAGAGATATATTATCTTTAAAAATTCCTCTTGAAACTATAGTTGCAGTTTTAGTGCCAGGCTTCTTAACACCTCTCATAGTCATACATAAGTGTTCAGCTTCAATAATAACTAAAGCACCTTTAGTTTGTAAATTCTTCATTATAGAATCTGCAATTTGAGAGGTCATTCTTTCTTGAAGTTGAGGTCGTTTTGCAAAGACCTCAACAGTTCTAGCAAGTTTACTAAGTCCTGCTACTTTTCCATTAGGTATATATGCAATATGAGCTTTACCATAGAAAGGAACAAAGTGATGCTCACACATAGAATAAAATACTATATCTTTTTCAATTACAATGTCATCATTTTCTACAGTGAAGGTCTTTGCTAAATGTTCTTTTGGATCTTCAGTTAATCCAGAAAATATTTCACTATACATTCTAGCAATCCTATCTGGCGTATCCTTTAATCCTTCTCTTTCAGGATCTTCTCCTATTGCTTCTATAATCATGGCGATTGCTTCTCTTATTTTTTCTTCATTAACCATTTTTAACACTCCATTCTATTATCCTATGCTAATATCCATATTTACTATTTATATAATTATCATAGTAAAACTTAATTTCATCTATAATTTTATTATCTTTAATATTCTTACCATCAACTGAATTTATTTTCATTATCCCCATTAAGCTATTAGTTAAAAAAGCTCCATCACTATTCTTTAAATCATCTAATAAGATAAAATCTTCAACAACTTTATAACCTTTACTTCTTAATGTATTGATTAAAAACTCTCTCACTATACCAGGTAAAAGACCTGAGCTTATTTTAGGGGTATAAATCATTTTATTTTTTATAATGAATAGATTAGAAACTGATCCCTCACATAAAAAATTATCTAAATTTAAAAATATAGCTTCATCAAAGCCTTCTTTTAAAGCTAATTCTTTTTCTAAAATATTATCTAAATAATTTAAAGACTTTATATAAGTTGTTTTAGAAAATTGATTTCTTTTATAATTACTAACTTTTAAATTAAAACCTCTTTTATAATGTTTTTCTCCATAAATTATAGGCCTATTTGAATAAATTATATTTTTTTCAGATACCATAATTTTCAAAGCACAGTTTGTAATCTTAAGCTCTTCTACTTTTTCTCTGATATCTTTCTCACTTATAAAGTTATCTATTCCTAAAAGATTTATTCCATCATTAAGCCTTTTTATATGCTCCTTTAAAAAAACTGGTTCTTTTAATATCAACATGGTTTCAAAAAGTCCTTTTCCAAAAGCATATCCATCATCTAAAACTATACTTTGTTCTATTTCTTTACTCTCCATAATCTCATCACCTATTTTAGAACCTTCATTAAAGCTCTAGCTTTATCTAAAGTCTCATCATATTCCATTTGTTCAACTGATTCGTAGGTTATTCCTCCTCCTACGCCAAAGTATGCTTTATTATCTTTAATTAATACAGTTCTTATAACAATATTCAGATCTGCATTTCCCTCTAATCCTATATAGCCAATAGCACCAGTATAAATATTTCTTCTAACCTTTTCTAATTCATCAATTATTTCCATAGATCTAATTTTGGGTGCCCCAGTTATAGATCCTCCTGGAAAGCAAGCTTTAATACAATCAATAGTAGAATACTCATCTTTAATTTCACCAATAACTGTTGAAACTAAATGAAATACTGTACTATATTCTTCTAATTTAAATAATTCTGTTACCTTTACTGTATTTGGTTTGCATACCTTACTTAAATCGTTTCTTTCTAAATCAACAATCATTAATAATTCAGATTTATCTTTTTCACTTTGTAAAAGTTCATTTTTATATCTTTCATCTTCACTTATATTTTTTCCTCTAGGCCTAGTACCTTTAATAGGTCTCGTTTCCATAACTCTATTTTCTATTTTTAAAAATCTTTCTGGCGATGAAGATAAAATATGAAAATCTTCTAGAGCCATATAGGCCGCAAAGGGTGCAGGATTTATAGATCTTAATTTTTCATATATATTAAAAGGATTATCCTTTATTTCTTTACTATACCGTTGAGTTAAATTTGCTATATAAATATCTCCATTTTTTATATATTCTTTTACAGTAGATACGGTATTTAAATACTCATCTTCTTTAAAGTTAGAGTTAAAAGTCTCTATATCATAATTAAGATTATTTAAATTTAATTTTTCTCTTTTTTCTCCTAATTTAATTTTCTCTTCTATAAAGTTTATACTTTCTTCTTGGCTTTTAAGTATTCCTAAAGCTGTAATAAATAAATTCTCATTTAAAGTATCATAGATAATAATATTATCATAAAAATTAAAATAAGCATCAGGAATAAAAACATCTTCAACAGCACTTTCAGGAAGTTCTTCTATTTGACGTCCTAAATCATAAGAAAAATACCCTATAGCTCCTGATATAAATGGAAGATTTGTATTGTTTTCTATTTTATATTCCCTTAATATTTTATTTAATTCTGTAAAACTATCCCCTTCAAAACTTTTATTATTTACAGTACATAAATTATCCTTGCTTTTAAACTTTAAATATGGATTTAAACCTATTATTGAATACTTCCCCAAATTATCCTCATCTTTAGCACTATCTAAGAAAATAATATCTTTTTCACCTTTAAATAAGGAAAATATTTCAAAACAATTTAAATCAGTCTCTACAGTTTTAATTTTAACTCTCATAACTACTCCTTGATGTATTTTTATTAAATTCTCTTGCAACATTAATAAAATTTATTAGCAATTCATGTCCAAACTCTGTAAGTTCTGCCTCTGGATGAAACTGCACTCCTTCAATAGGATAATTACAATGTCTTACTCCCATTATAACTCCATCTTCTGTTTCAGAAGTTATTTCAAGGCATTTAGGTAGTGTTTTTCTATCAATGACTAAAGAATGATATCTGGTTACTTTAAAAGGATTTTTTAAGCTTTTAAATACACCTTTATTATCATGAGTTATACAACTTACTTTTCCATGTACAGGATAGGATCCCTTTACAATATTACCTCCAAAAGCATGTCCAATAGCTTGATGACCAAGACAAATTCCTAATATAGGAATTTTACCTTTAAACTCTTCAATAACTTCTAAAATTATTCCTGATTTATCTGGTGACTTAGGACCAGGGGAAATAATTATTGCTTCTGGACTTAAATCATAAATTTCCCTAATAGTTATTTTATCATTTCTAAATACTTTAATTTCTTCCTTTATTTCTTCTAAATATCTCACTAAATTATAAACAAAGGAATCATAGTTATCAATCATTAAAAACATTGTATACTCCTTTTAGTAAAATAATATTTGTTTAAATAAATGGTATAATAAACTTAAAAGAATTCACAGTTCATAATTATTGTTGAAATTAATTCTTTACGAATTAATTTCTTTAATAGACATTATTATGTTAATATGTTTAATATTTCTCATTTATATCTATATTATATCAAAAAAATCAAAGATTAACTTTGAAAATTCAAGAAGAATGTTTTAAATTATGAAATTATATATGAGGTGATGATATGAAGATAGATTTACATAGTCATACTACTGCATCTGATGGCAGATATTCTCCAAAAGAATTAGTTGATTATGCCATAAAAAAGAAAATAGATATACTGTCTATTACAGATCATGATACTACTGATGGTGTAGACGAGGCTTTAATTTATAGCAAAAATTATAGCAAAAAACTTCCTATAAGTATTCTACCAGGTATTGAACTCTCTACAATTCATAATGAAGAAAGCATACATATATTAGGTTATTTTAGAGATGATAGTTATAAGTCTCTATCTTTGCAAAACTTCTTAAAAGAAATGAAGGATTTTAGGGCAGAAAGAGGAAAAAAAATTGTAGAAAATCTTAGAAAGTATTTTAATATAATAATAGATTATAATCAAATATCAAGTAATCCTATAATAGCCCGTCCTCATATTGCAAAGGCGATCATAGATTCAGGATATAATTATAGCTTTGATGAAATTTTTAAAAAGTTTTTATCTAAAGATAGTCCTGCTTATGTAGAAAATAAAAAAGTTTCACTAGCTGAAGGGATACAGCTGCTGAAAGAGCATAATGCTTTTGTATCTTTAGCCCACCCTATTCTTATAAAAAAATCAAAGGTTGAAGACTTAATTTCTCATGACTTTGATGGAATAGAAGCCTATTACTCTCTTAATACTGAATATGATACTGCTAAATTTATTAATTTAGCCCATAAATATAATAAAATTTTAACCTGTGGCTCTGATTTTCATGGAATATACAATGATTCCTCTCATGGAGATTTAGGAAGTTGTTATTTTGATAATAAAAGATGTGAAATTTTCTTAAAATCCTTAGAAATTAAAAAATGATTAAAGTAAATTTTTTAAAAGTATGCTTCAGACTACATTTTTCTATAATATAAAAAGGACTATTCATAATATGGAAAATATTTTTCATACTATGAATAGCCTCTTTTATAACTTTTTTTATCTACTCTAAATGTTCCTTTGTTTTTAATATGATTTTTAATATCTTCAATTAAATTTACTTTTACATCAAAATTTGAAATAATAGTTAGTTTATTTCTCTTTATTCTTCATTTTTAAAATATAAACTATAATTGCTATTAATAAAGCTACCTATATACTCCGTGAAACACCAAACTCAAATATCTAACTTTTTAAAATATTAATCATTCTTTATATAAAATTAGATATTATGAAAGAGTAAATTATTTATAGTTTATAAAAATTATATTGATATAGTATTCATATAAGTTCTTAAATTTTCCAATGCTTTGTTTTTAGTTTTATTTACAGCTTGTCTAGAAATATTAAGTTTATTCGCAATTTCTATATCTGAATAGTTCTTAATATATCTTTCTTCTAAAACTATTCTTTGCATTTTAGATAAAGTTCTTAAAAGATCCTCAACATAAATGTTGTCTTCAATTTCATAAGTATATTTATTCTCTATTATCTCTAAATTTAGTTCAGTTTCTCTTTTTAGCATTCTTAAATATTTTCTCATAAGGTCTACATATTTAAATTTTATGGAGTTATATAAATAATTTACTAGAGTACCTTCATTTTCTAAGTTTAGATCAGTAAGCTTTAACTCTTTAATAGTTTTTATAAAACTTATTATAAGATCAGTATCAGCACCATCGTAGCATAACTTTCTGCTGAATTTTTTTATAGAAGGACTAAACTTTTCAATTATCAACAGAAGTGCTATTTTGTCTCCTTTTTGAGAATTTTCAATTAATTGAAATAATGGCATATTCATAATTTTTCCCCCTCAAAGAAGTTTTTAATTTATCAATGAAGGACGAAGTAATACTTAAATATGTAAACCCTTATAAAAAATGGAAAATAATAATTTTAAAAAATGCTCTTCATATGAAAATTTAATTAAAAAAATACAAAAAATCCCTTGAAGTTACAATATTTTAACTTCAAAGGGATTACATAGGATCTAAGTTTATTATATAAATGCGATAAATAAGTTGGATTTCAAAATTTAAAATAAGAAAATTAATATAAAAAATGAACTAATTAATCTTATACAACAAATAAACCTAAATTAGACTATTATATGCCTATCTTAGTGGATAGCGAAAATATTTAGTTATGTAAAATAGACATAGCTATGGTGTTTGAAGGATTTTTCAATATGATTCATCATTTGGAAAGTCTCTAAAAGTCTACTGAACTTCAAAAGTACTTATTAATCTACCAAAAAGTATTAATAATATGTATATAGTTAAATTAATGTTTGCAAATTTACATAAAAAAGTTAAAATTTTCTTCATAAAATAAATAATGAGATAATTAAGAATAACTAAATCACAATTATTAGGAATTTAATAGTAAAAATATGATAAAGGAAAGTTAATAAAAGGTATAAGTTTGATAAATTGGGGTAAATTTAGAATGATTCTAGAATATAAAGCAGAATGAAGTGTATAGAAATATAATAGTATAATCATCAAGTTATGCAAGTATTAAACTTTATTTAGAATGTAGTTATTGCTACTTTGAAATGGAAATCCAACAATCAGAAAATGGATATGTCACAAAATATAGAATATACCACAATGTAAATGTAAATATTAGCGAAAGCTTGTTAATATAGCATACAATATGACATATCAGATGTGAGATAACCTTATTAGTGTAGCCAATACTCCAAGTATTTTTATAGAGTCTCTATTAGTTGATGTAGATAGTTCACTTTTTGAATTTATTATTACATTTTTAAATTTTTTAAGAACATATATTATTCATTATAATAATTTAACAAATTAAGCTCTTTATTTAATATATAAAAATTCTATGATAAAATAATGAATCGTTAATTTTAAAATAGTATTTTTACATAAAAATTACGTTTATCTACTTTTATTATATGTACCTAAAAAAATTCTTTAACAACTTTATTTATAAACTAATATCAAACTCT
>NZ_DDOV01000125.1:14864-15471 GCF_002341865.1 Clostridium sp. UBA2485
AGGTTTGAAATTAAAACAGACTTTGTTTTATCCATATATTGAATATTACTAATTAATATTTTAATTTAGATTAAGTACCTCTTCAATTTTAAGTATATTTTCATAATAAATTTAATAATCACTATTTATTAGTATTAAAGATTATATAAATTACACCAACTACGTCTACTTTTATTTTATAAAATTTTTCCCTATTTTCTTCCCTTCTGTACTTGTTAAAATATATAACTTCACTTATTATTCCATTTTTCACCTTACTTTAAGGATAATGTTATTATAATTAAGCTTAAAATTATTGTAGCTTTAAGTTACTACTTATTATTACTTCCTCTATCATTCTATTCTTCTTTATATTATATTTTTTACTTATTTTTACTTAATCGACATATTATTGGAATATATTATTCTATATTATATTTAAAAATCCTCTATTTAATTTAAAAAAATTAATTACATAGAGAATTTTCTAATATATATTAAATTAAAACTAAAATTCATTTTAAATAAGTAATGCTATTATCTATGTTATGTAGAAAAACAGTTATTATAATGAGCTTTCAGATAAGCCACAATATATTTAATAAAAATTAACAAAATATTTTCAAAA
>NZ_DDOV01000075.1 GCF_002341865.1 Clostridium sp. UBA2485
TATGTGAAAATAATCGGTATTTTTTGGTATCATAGCTGAAGCTATTGAATTCACAATTCATAGTTCACAATTATGGATATTTCTCAGCAAAAGCTGAGAAATTTAAAATTATTTATTTTTGAAGTGATACAATCACTTCTTATAAAGAACTAGCAATACATTGCTAGTAAAAATTAGTTTAAGAAATTAATTCATAAAGAATTAATTTCAACCTTAATTGTGAATTTTGCATTGTGAATTTTGAATTGAAATACTCAAGGGTGTAGTTATATTTGGCTATATATTAATTTTTAAGGTAGTTTATCTATAGATAGACTAATTTCAAATTTAATCTATGCATTCATATAATTGTATTATTGAATTATTTGAATTCACATTAGTATAAAATTGATAATTGACGATGAACAATAGACAATTATGGTGAATTCTCAGCAGAGCATGAGAATTTTTCAATTGATTTATTTCTTATAAGTTATTGTTTTGTTTTCATATAAAAATAAAAGATTTTCATTAGAAAATAGTTAATTGAGTAGAGTGCCTTACGTTTTTCATATAGAAGATATAATTAAGATAAGTTTAAGTTTCATTGTATATATATTTATGCTGTATAGTTATAATAATATTGATTTTTAAATAATATATGTAGATATTTTATAAAATTTAATTGGAGGAGGTGACATTATGTGTGGTAGATTTTTTTTGGATGTTAACAATAGAGAGATTTTAGATTATTACAACATAAAAGATGAAAAAGAAGGGGGAGGAGAAAAATTTCCTTCTCATAAAGCTATAGTGGTTAAAGAAGATGAAACCACCTATATGAAATGGGGATTTCCTCTAAATAATAAATTAGTTATAAATGCTAGAGGAGAAACAGTATTTGAAAAAAGGTTCTTTAAAAAGGCAATAAAATCTCAGCGATGTTTAATACCAGCTTGTCATTTTTATGAGTGGAAAGATAAGATGAAATATAAGATAAAGGTAGATAATAAAGAGTTTTTTTCAATGGCTGGTATTTATAATAAAGTTATAGATAAGAATGGGGAAGAACATTATGCTTTTGTAATTTTAACAGCAGGGGCTAATAGAGAGATGAGTGAATTACATCATAGAATGCCGGTTATTTTGGATAAAAAAGAAGAAAAGATATATTTAGATAGTCATACACCTGAGGAGATAATAGAAAATATGCTAAATCCATTAGAAGACGATAAATTATTAATAATAGAAGATAAAGGAATAGAACAGCTGAGTTTGTTTTAGTAAAAATAAAACGTCACATTATATAATTTTGATTATAGCGTAAATAACTATAGTCTTAAGATTACAAAAATGTAAGATGTAAATATGGGTTTGTAAGGTAAATAAATTTTAAAAATTCTTAGGTACTATTATAATTAATACTGTAATATGAAAACATCAAGTGCCTTTAAGATGTTGGATTTATAGTAAAAGCTTTGAAAGTCAGAAGGATAATGAGATGGAAAAGATTGGCTTGATATTAAATAGAATATCTGCTGGAACTACAGTTATTTTTGGCGGACTCTACATCATAGAAAGTTTAAGTTATAGTACTTCTGGTATGGTGTCCCCTACGGTTTTTTCATTAGCTATGGGTTCTATTATTTTTTACATCGACTTTATTATTTAACATTAATCAATTTAAAAAACAAAATTGAATAGTGTTATTTCAAAGCTAATAAATCATATTAACCTCTTAAATAAATTCATAATAAAGTTATCTATGAAAAACCACGGCACCCCCTTGCTGTGGTTTTTTATTATTGTAATTAAAGTTAAGTTCTTATATTTACTCCTTTATTTTAAATAATTTTAATATAAAAATAATGACCTTATTATTGTTTTAAAAGCCATTATTTATATGGTAATATTAAAGTCATAAGATCATTATAATTTTATAAATATTTATATTTAGGAGGAGTAGATGGAAAATAAATTTTTAAAATGGCTTTTATTTGGAGCAATTGTAGTAGGAATTTTAATAATAGGATATTTTGCTTTTATGACAATTACAGATTATAAGCCAGAGAAAATTTTAGGAATTAAAATAGAAAACAATAAAGAAGAACAAGCTAAATTAAATTCTCCAATGACTGTTATGACTTATAATATAGGATATTGTGGAATGGATAAAGATGTAGACTTTTTTATGGATGGAGGAAAGGAGTCCCGTTCACTTAGTAAGGAAAAGACTATAGAAAATTTGAAAGAAAGTTTTAAAATAATAGAAAAAGAAGATCCGACTTTTATTTTTTTACAGGAAGTGGACAAGAAAGCTACAAGAAGTTATAAGATAGATCAATATAATTATTTTACAAGTAATTTAAACGGATATTCATCTAGTTTTGCAATTAATTATAAAGTGCCATGGGTGCCTGTGCCTATTAAAAAGCCTCATGGAAATGTATTGGCAGGATTGGCGAATTTTTCAAAACTAGCTGTGGATAAAAGCACAAGATATGATCTGCCAGGAAAAGAGTCATGGCCAAGACAGTTAGCAGATCTTGATCGCTGTGTTTTAGTTAATAGAATACCGGTGGAGAATGGAAAAGAATTAGTTTTAATAAATCTTCATTTATCAGCCTATGATAAGGGTGGTAAAATAAGAAAACAACAACTTGATTTTCTATCCTCATTTTTACAAGAAGAATATAAAAAAGGTAACTATATAATTGCAGGTGGGGATTTTAATCATCAAATTCCAGGGAGTGAAGTTTCTATTTTTAAGACTACAGAAGAATGGCCGGAATGGCTTCAATCCATCCCAAAGGATTTTCAGCTGGAAGGATTTAGATGGAGTTTCGATGAAGAAAATCCAACAGCTAGAGCAGTGGCAAAGCCTTATAAAAAAGGAGAAACTTTTACAACTATAATAGATGGATTTTTGATTTCTGATAATGTTGAAGATATATCCACTAAAGCAAAAGACTTAGATTTTACTTATTCTGATCATAATCCAGTAATATTAAACTTTAAATTAAAATAAATCAATATTTTTAATGACTACTATTAAATTAAATATTTTTAGTAGTCTTTTTAAAAAAGAAAAATTATAAAACCATAGAATTAAAATCTTTAATTGAGTTTTTAGGAGGGAATTCCAGTATTGAGATAGAACACTTAAAAATTCATAAGTTATTTCTATAATAATATATAAAGTGAGGATGAAAATATGAATAATCTTATATCAGCTTTTCCTTTGTATAATTTCTTAAAATACTGTAATGCCAGCTCTCTTGAAAAAGTTATTCTTGATTGTGGTGCTGGGGGAATTAACCCGCCGCTTTCTTTATTTTATGAGTTTGGATATAAAACTTACGGTATTGAAATATGTGAAGAACAATTAGAAAAAGCTAATTTATTTTGTGATAAAAATAATATAAATTTAAACATTACCAAGGGTGATATGAAAGAAATTCCCTTTGGTAATGAAATTTTTAGCTTCTTATTTTCTTATAATACCTCTGTTCATATGAAGAAAAAAGATTTTTTATTTGCTTTAGAAGAGTTTTATAGAGTATTAAAACCTGAAGGATTGTGTTATGTAAATTTTTTAAGTAAAGAATGTGATTCCTATGGAAAAGGTAATCAAATTAGCGAAGGGGAGTTCATGCAAATTGAAGATAATGAAGAAGTATTTTACTGCCATTATAGGGAGGATGAGATTGAACGAAACTTTAAGGGGTTTGAAATTCTCTATAAAGAAAAACGAGTAATTCAAAGAAGAATTGATGATGAAAAGTATACATCATCATATTTTGATTATATATTAATAAAAAAATAAAAGCTTATTTTAAATATACTATGTATAACTTTAAAAATTTAGATGATTACTATTATTTAATATAGACTAAAATTAAGTGCAAAATAGATAGAATATTATGAGTTAAAATTTATTGGTGTTTCTATGGAATAATATTTACAAACTAGCAAAAACTAAATTATATTTGTTTTGAGAAAGGGGATATACATATGAAACATTTAATAATTTATGCTCATCCTAATCCTAATAGTTTTTGTCATGCTATATTACAAAGTGTAGAAAATGTTAGTAAAAATAAGGGACATGAAGTGAAGATTAAAGATTTATATGCTATTAACTTTAATCCGACATTACAACCATTAGATTTTGAAGCTTTTGGAAGAGGAGAAATTCCAAGTGACATTAAATGTGAACAGGAAGAAGTAAAATGGGCAGATCTTATTACCTTTATTTATCCTATATGGTGGGCATCAATGCCAGCTATACTTAAAGGATATATAGATAGAGTATTTGCTAATGGATTTGCATATAAATATGAAAATAATGCACCAGTAGGGTTGCTAGAAGGAAAAAAAGCACTAGTATTTAATACTACTGGATCTCCTAGTGATGCTTATGCAGAAGATGGTATGCATGATGCTATGAAGCAGATGGTAAACGATGGTATATTTAAATTTTGTGGAATTGAACCACTTTATCATACTTTCTTTGGTGCGGTTCCTTTTGTAGATGATGAATCACGTAAAGAGTATTTAACAAAAACTGAAACTTTAATACAAAACTTATAATAAAATTTTAGCCATTGCTTATATAGTGATGGCTAAAGTTTTATTTAAATAAAGTAATTATTTATTAGTTATTAATTGAAGTTGTAAATTGAAATATTTAAAGAAACAGTTATGTTATGAATATATAGTAAATTACAAAAATGTAAGTTTAATTCTTGGTTTTGTAAGGTATATGAATGGTTCTGTTATTTGATTTGACTTATAATAAAAATATAAGTTGTAAACATGCTAGATAGTTAAATTCGATATATAAAATCACATATCCAACCTTGGAAACTAAGTACTATGTAAGAGAAAAGTAATCTATAGAAAAATTCTATAGATTACTTTTCTGTTTAATAAGGAATTTCTAAAATAATTTTATATTATAGGTTAGTGATTATTTTAAAATATTTTAAAATATAACATAAAATTCTATAGAATATAAATAGACTTAAATTATTTTGATATATTTATTAAATTTAGCAAAAGAGTTATACAGGGTATATAACTCTTTTGCTAGTTTTTTTAAATATAAAGGTTCAAAGAGTACTAAGAACTTTTATAAAAATTTATATTTTACACTATAAAAACTACAATCATTAATTATGTAAAGAATATTTTAATGACAAATAATATATTTAAATGGATATAGCAATAAAAGGTCTAGGGATATTGAGCATTACTTTAAATGTAAAAAATAAAATGATCATAATGAATAACATATTTATAAAAAAATTAAAAGGTGAAATAGTCTAAATGATTTAATTATTTAGACTATTTTTAAATATGTGATATATAGTACAGCATATATAAAAATAAAAAATAACTTTTAATAATAGTGCTATACAATTAGAGGTTAAATGTAAAAATATATAAGCACATATATAAAAAGTGTATATTTTTTAATAAAAATATAGTTAAATTATAAAAAACACTTAAAAGAAATAAAATTGTAAAAAAATAATGAAATATGATGTCAAATATATTGTTTTTTTTATAAGGCTATAATAGAATGATTTTAAAGAAGTAAAACGTTTTAGTTAAACCTTTAACTAAAATGAGTTTATGCTAAGTAATTACATAAATTAAGGTTACGTTTTTATCTCATTATGTAAAGGGAGTGTCTATAAATGAAAGATATACTGGTTATTGGCAGCATTAATATGGATTTTGTAGTGGATGTAGACCACATACCTAAATTAGGAGAAACCATATTATCAAAGTCTATTTTAAAGTTTCATGGTGGAAAAGGTGCTAATCAAGCAGTAGCCATTGGAAGACTAGGTGGAAGTGTTAAAATGCTTGGTAAAGTTGGACAAGATGGTAACGGCAATGAGTTAGCAGATGCTTTAGAAGAAAGCAATGTTGATATTAAATACGTATTGTTTGATGAAACTTATCCATCAGGAACTGCGTTTATATATGTAGATAAAAATGGAGATAACTGCATTGTGGTAAATCCAGCATCAAATAGCAATTTAAAAGTAGAAGATATTGAAAAATATAGTGAAGCTTTTGAAAATGTTTCTTATTGTGTAATGCAGCTAGAGATACCTTTAGATACGGTTAAAACTGCAGTAGATTTTTGTCATAAAAAAGGTATAAAAATAATATTAAACCCTGCTCCAGCACAACAAATACCAGAAGAAATATTGTGCAAAGTAGATTATTTAATACCAAATGAAACAGAACTAGAATTGATGACTGGTGAAAATATAAATACTGAAGAAGATGTAAAGAATGCTATAAATAAACTTTTAAACATGGGAGTTAAAAATGTTATAACTACTCTTGGTGAAAAAGGTGCAATTTATGCAAGTAGCAAAGAGCTTAAAATTTTTAATTCCATAAAGGTAAACGCAGTAGATACTACTGCAGCAGGTGATTCTTTTATAGGAGGATTTGTTTCACATTTAAATAGAGAAAATGACGTTATGAAAGCCATTGAGTACTCTTTATATGTAGGAGCATTAACTGTTAGTAAAAAGGGAGCTCAAAGTTCATTACCTTATAGTGAAGAAGTAGAAGAATTTATTAACAGTAGAAAAAAATAAAAAGTGAACTATTTAAAAACATATAAAAAAATTATTAAAGGGGGATTTAACCATGAAATGTAAAAAACATATTGCATTGTTGCTAACTCTTATTATTGCTTTTTCAACAGTACTTGTTGGTTGCGGTAGTAGTAATGGCAGTAAAGATGATAGTTCTAAAGACGGTAAAAAAACCAAAGTTGCATTATTATTAGCAGGTTATTTAGGAGATAAATCATTTAATGACTCTGCTAATGAGGGAGTAAAGAAGGCTCAAGGAGAATTTGACCTTGAAGTTAAAATTATGGAAACTGATAAACCAGCAGATTGGGAATCAAACACAATGGCTATGGCTTCATCAGGTGAATATGATTTAATTTTAGCAGTATCAGCTCAATATGAGGATATAATGAAGACAATAGCTCCTCAATTCCCAGATCAAAAATTTGCAATTATTGATGGTGTTGTTGATGAACCTAACGTAGCTTCAGCAATATTTGCTCAAAATGAAGGATCATTCCTAGCTGGAGCAGCAGCAGCATTATTTACTCAAAAAACAAACATTAAGAATGTAAACGAAGACAAAGTTATAGGATGGGTTGGGGGAGTAGATATCCCTGTATTACAAGACTTCTTAACAGGATATAAGCAAGGAGCAGCATATATTGATCCATCAACAAAAGTTTTAGAAGCTTTTGCCGGTTCATTTAGTGACCCGTTAAAAGGAAAAGAATTAACATTAGCTCAATATAGCCAAGGTGCTGACATAGTAATGAACGTTGCTTCAGGCACAGGAAATGGTATATTAGAAGCAGCTAAAGAATCAGGTAAATATGCAATAGGTGTTGACCAAGATCAAGATGGAATATACCCAGGAAACATATTAACTTCAATGCTTAAACGTATTGATGTTACTTCATATACAGTAATTAAGTCTATAGCTGATGGAAGCTTTAAAGCTGGAGAAACACTTTACATGGATGTAACTAATGGCGGTGTTGGATTAACAGATATGACAGTTATGAAAGAAGCTTTAGGAAAAGACTTCCCAGAGGATATATTAACTAAAGTTAAAGAAATAGAAGAAAAAATTAAAAGTGGTGAGATAAAAGTTAAGTCTCATCCAGGATTTGGAAAGAAGTAACAAATATTAAGAATATACCAAGATTAAAACCTTAATCTTGGTATATTAAATATATTTAGTTAGGTAGGGGAGAGGCTATGTCAAATAAAATTATACAAATGACCAACATAAAAAAGAGCTTTGGAACTGTACAAGCTATTTCTAATGGTTTTTTCGACTTATATGAAGGTGAAATTCATTCTTTAGTAGGTGAAAATGGAGCAGGGAAATCTACTCTATTAAAAATACTTTATGGTATGTACAAATTTGATGAAGGCAAAATGGTGATAAAAGGTAAGGAGTATTCATATTTAACTCCTAAAGAAGCTATAGAATTGGGAATAGGCATGGTTCATCAAGAGTTTATGTTAGTTCAGGACTTAACAGTACTTGAAAATATAATTTTAGGCTTTGAACCAAGCAAAGGCATGAGAATAGACTTAGATGAAGCTAGAAGAAGAATACAAGAATATATAGATTTATATGGAATGGATATACAACTTAATAAAAAGGTTAGAAATATATCTGTAGGAGAAGCACAAAGGGTTGAAATTATAAAAACTCTTTATAGAGGTGCTGAAATATTAATACTAGATGAACCAACAGCTGTACTTACTCCTCAGGAAACAGTTCAATTATTTAAAATACTAAATGCACTTAAGAAAGATGGTAAGTCTGTAATCTTTATATCTCATAAGCTTAAGGAAGTTATGGAAATCAGTGATAGAATATCTGTTATGAGACAAGGAAGCTATTTAAATACATTTCTAAAGAAAGATACTAGTATACCGGAAATAGCAAAAATGATGGTTGGTAGAGATGTATTTTTAAGTGCTAAAGCGAAAACTGGAAAGGTTGGAGATGTAGTTATCGAGTTAAAAGATATCTATGTTCCAGGAGATAGAGAATTATCAAAAATTAGAGGATTAGATTTAAAGATAAGAGAAGGGGAAGTCCTAGGAATTGCTGGAGTTGACGGAAATGGCCAAACAGAACTTATTGATGCCATTACAGGACTTAGAAAAGTTGAGAAAGGTGAAATAAAATTATTAGGGAAAAATATAACTAATTTATCACCTTTGAAAATTAGACAATCAGGTGTAGCACATATACCAGAGGATAGAAATGTTAGGGGATTAAATAAAGAGTGGAGTATCAAGGACAATTTGATTGCAAATAAATTTTATAAAAGTCCTTTTAGTAAATTTATAAAATTAAATAAAAAAGAAATCGAAAATTATTCTAAGGAATTAATAGATAAATTTGACATTAGACCGAAAGATGGAGAAATACTTACATCTAATTTATCTGGAGGGAATGCACAAAAAGTAATAGTTGCCCGAGAAGTTGATATGGGTGCAAAACTTTTAATAGCAGCACAACCAACAAGAGGAGTAGATATTGGATCTATTGAAGAGATTAGAAAATACTTAGAGGAAGCTAAAAAGAAGAATACAGCTATACTTTTAGTATCTGCAGATCTTGAAGAAATACTTTCTCTTTCAGATAGGATAGCTGTTATGTATGAAGGTAAGATAACAGGAGTGCTTTCTTCAGAAGAGGCTACAGAGGAGAATTTAGGTATTCTTATGATAGGAGGTAAATTAAATGGGTAAAAAATATTATATAAACTTACTTCTTTCATTACTAACTGCCTTTGCTATAGGAGCAATAATTATAATTTCAATGGGATTTAATCCTATTGAAGGATATATACAACTATTTAAAGGTGCTTTTGTGGGTAACTTTAACTTAGGAGGCACACTTCAAATTTTTGTTCCACTAATGTTAGCAGCATTAGCCTTCGCAGTTTCTTCAAAGGTTGGAATATTTAATATAGGAGTTGAAGGAGAATTATATTTAGGTGCAATAGCAGCTGCATGGATAGGTGCATCACTTGTAGGTCTTCCAAAGATTATACATATACCTTTAACACTTGGCTTTTCTGCTATTGTAGGTTCTTTATGGGCCTTTATACCAGGATATCTAAAATCATATTTTAATGTAAATGAAATAACAGCAACTATATTACTAAATTACGTTGCTATTTATATCACCAATTATTTAGTAAATGGAAGTTTATCTGCTCAAGGTGTTGTTGCTAAAACAAAAGACATAGCAGGCAGTGCAAAGTTATCAACAATTTTAAAACCGAGTAAAGCAAATACTGGACTATTTATTGCAATTGGAGTTTTACTATTTGTATATTGGCTAATGTTTCACACTACAGTGGGATATAAGCTTAGAAATGTAGGAATTAATAGAAAATTCTCTGAATACATAGGGATTAAAGAGAAAAAGATAATGGTTATTGGAATGATGATAAGTGGAGCAATTGGAGGGCTTGCAGGAGGAATAGAAGTTGCTGGTGTTTATGGATACTTTTTAGGAAACTTTTCTGTAGGAATAGGCTTTGATGGAATGCTTATATCGTTAATTGCCAGAAATAATATAAAACTTGTACCATTTATAGCTTTCTTTGTTGCTAGTCTTAAAGCTGGAGCTTTGGGTATGGAAAGATTTACAGGAATACCTAAGTCTTTAATAGATATAATTATTTCAGTATTTATAATACTAGTGGCAATGGAAGGATTATATAGCGGAATTAAATTAAAAAAGAAAAAAGCAAAGATTGAAGATTCTAAAGAAAGTTCAGTTAATGCATAGTGGCAAAGGAGTGAATAAATTTGGAAATGTTATCATCTATATTTGATTTAAGTTTGATTGCTTCTACTATTAGAGCATCTACACCAATATTATACGCTGCTTTAGCCGTTATAATAACTCAACAGGCAGATATATTAAATGTTGGTACTGAAGGAATTATGCTAATGGGAGCTTTCGTAGCAGTATCAGTAAGTTTTTTAACTGGAAGCTGGATTTTAGCTGTAATAGCAGCTATGGTTTCTGGAGTTTTAATGGCACTTATAGTAGGAGTCGCTCACATAAAATTTAAAGGAGAAATTATGGTTGTTGGTATATCTCTTAATATGTTTGCATTAGCAGTGACAAGATTTTTATTAAGAGAGGTATTTGGAGTTGCTGGAAGTTTTTACTCAGATAAAATAGTACCAATACCGAGAGTCCATATACCTTTTTTAGATAATATTCCTGTGTTAAACACATTGTTTAACAACTACTCTTTATTTGAAATTTTAGGGCCAGTTTTTGTATTTGCCATATGGTATTTATTATTCAGAACTACTTGGGGACTTAGAATTAGAAGTGTTGGTTTGAATCCTAAGGCAGCAGAAACAGCAGGAATAGATATTTATAAATCAAAATTTCAAGTAATTATAATATCTGGAATATTGGGAGGAATAGCTGGAGCACACTTATCCTTAGGATATTCAAGGATGTTCGTTGAAAATATGACTAATGGAAGAGGATTTATGGGTGTTGCAGCAATGTATTTTGGAGGAGTAAATCCTATATTTGCTTATATAGGGACGTTAATCTTTGGATTTGCAGACTCTATAGGTGCAAGATTACAATCTCATGGATTTCCTTCAGATTTTATACTGATGGTTCCATACATTACAACTGTTGCTATACTTTCAATTTCAATGATTAGAAAATATTTAGTGGAAAAGAAAGCAAAAAGCTCTCTTATTACTATGGATAATAAATAAGAATTTATATAAAGTTATAGGATGTGATAAAAATGAATAATAAGTTAAAAGAAACTCTTATCAATAATAAAGAGCAGTATATAAAACATCTTATGGATTTAATCTCTATAGATACTCAAGTAATAGGTCATGGTATAGATGGAGGAAAAGAAAAAGAAGGACAGTTATATATTAAGAAACTTTTAGAGGAACTTGATGGACAAGTTGTAGTTGAGCAAATGGAAGAAGAAACTATTATTCAAGCTCTTAAAAGCTATAATGAAGGAAATCTTAATCATAACTATGAAGATAGATTTAATTTAATAGGAGATTTTAAAGGAAAAGGGGATAAGACTCTTTTATTTAATGGTCATGTAGATACAATGCCACCAGGAGATATAAGCAAGTGGAAAATTAATCCTTGGAAGCCAGAAATAATTGATGGAAGACTTTATGGATTAGGTGCTGCTGATATGAAAAGTGGACTTATGGCATCTATAATGGCAGTTAAATTATTAAAAGATGCAGGAATAGAGCTCCCTGTTAATGTAAAGATTCTTTCAGTAGTAGATGAAGAAGGTGGAGGAAATGGAACTATTCATGCTGTTACAAAAGGTGTAAAAGCTGATGGGGCAGTAATTTGTGAACCTTCAGATAACAAAATAATAAATGCTCATATGGGATTTATATTCTTTGAGGTAGAGGTTAGTGGAATAGCTCTACACAGTGGTAAGAAATGGGAAGGGGTTAATGCCATTGAAAAAGCAATTAAACTTATAAGTGCACTAAATGAATTAGAGCATCAATGGCTGATGAGATATAAGCATAAAGTACTTCCTGCTCCAACAATAAATGTAGGAGTGATTAATGGAGGTACAGCAGGATCTACAGTACCTGATAATTGTAAGTTTAAAATGTGTATTCATTATTTACCAGAAGTAATGAGTTATGAAATGGTTAAAAATGATGTTATTAATACCTTAAATTTGTGTGCTAATGGGGATAGTTATCTTAAAGATAATCCACCGATATATAATATATATCAAGCTGGAGGAGCTTTTGAGATGGATGAAAATCACAGCTTTGTATCTAAAGTTAAAGAAGCATATAGTGAAGCTACTGATAGCACATCAATAGTAGATGGAAGCTGTGCAGGTAATGATGCTAGACTTTTAAAGAATATAGCAAATATACCTACAGTTATATTAGGACCAGGAGCACTAGAGCAATGCCATACTATTAATGAATATGTAAAAGTAGAAGAGTATTTAAATCATATTCTTATATACGCTAATTTAATATTAAATTTTGATAGATAATTTTTAAGGAGGACTTTAAAGATGAGTAAAATATTAATTGCTGGGGAATCATGGATGAGCCATACTATACATGTAAAGGGATTTGACAGCTTTACAACTTCAGTTTATGAAGAAGGTGTTGAGTATATAAAAAAAGCGTTAGAAGAAGGTGGATATGAAGTAGACTTTCTACCAAACCATTTAGCAGCAGATAAATTTCCGACAACTTTAGAAGAACTAAATCAATATAAAGCTGTTATATTATCTGATATAGGATCAAATACTCTATTATTACCTAAATCAGTATTTACACAAGGAAAGAAATTACCAAACAGATTAGAACTTGTAAAAGAATATGTTGAAAAAGGTGGATCTTTCTTAATGGTAGGAGGATACATGTCTTTCACTGGAATAGATGCAAAAACTAGATATGGTGAAACTGCTGTAAAGGACATATTACCAATAAAAATGTTAGATACAGATGATAGAGTAGAGGCACCTCAAGGATTCCATCCACAAGTTGTTAAAAAACATGAAATATTAAATGGAATACCAAAAGAATGGCCACATTTCTTAGGATATAATAAAACAATAGCACTAGAAGACAGAGGAGAACACTTAGTAACAATAGATGGAGATCCATTCATATCTGTTATGGAATGTGGAAAAGGTAGAACTGCTATCTTTACTTCTGATTGTGCTCCACACTGGGGCCCAGTAGAGTTCCTAAATTGGGAATATTACAATAAACTTTGGATAAATATCTTAAATTGGATGACAAGAAAGTAAGACTTAGTTAAAGACAATTAGTTCCTAATATTACACTAAATTTATTGAAGGTGGTGTCTAGGTGGTTACTTATCTAGACACCCCTACAATAAAATCTCATTAATAAAATATTTGATATTTGGCTATGTTTTAAATCATTGAAAATTTAGATTACTCTATGCTAACTGTTGTAATTAATTGAGAATTAAAATGAAGGTTTAAAGAGATTAATAACTTCATATTATCTATTAATTCTTAATGCTATAAACTAATCATAGTTGTATTTTAAAATCAATAATATTTTAAATCATCACCAATTATTTAAGCTAAGAGTAATTCTTCTATACGGTTTATAGAAGATTTTTTCTTCCTTAAAGGGTACGTTAAATTTAAATTTATTTAGAGCTTATCAATAAAAACAATTACAATTTTTATATAATTCATAATCAACAGACATGGTTGAATTAATTGAATAAGATATGTATTATCAATTGAAAAATCGTGGTCTTGTCACGATTTTGTTTTTTATCTCTAAAAAATTTTAGATTAGAAGAGGGGATTATTAATGATTTTTAATATAAATAAAGAAAAAATAGAGGAAAGAATAATAAAACATAGAAGATATTTACATACAATACCTGAAGTAGGATTAGTGTTGCCTAAGACTATAGAATACTTGAAAAATCAGCTAGAGGAATTAAATATAAAATTTGAAGAACTCAAAAAAGTTTCAGGAATTGTTGCGACTATAGGTGGAAAAAAAGAAGGAAAAGTAATAGGCATAAGGGCAGATATGGATGCTCTTCCTATTTTAGAAGAAACTAATTTAGAATTTGCTTCAACAAATGGCTCAATGCATGCTTGTGGTCATGATGGACACATGTCGATCTTACTAGCTATAGGAGAGGTTCTAAAAGAAAATGAGAAAGAATTAAAGGGTACAGTAAAACTAATTTTCCAACCTGGAGAGGAAGGACATGGTGGAGCAGAAAAAATGCTCCAGGAAGGCGTAATTGAAAAACATAATATCCAATATATAGTTTCTCATCATATAGGCTCAATTTTTGAAGAGGTTGATAATGGGCAATTAGCAGTAGGATATGGAGTAATTATGTCTTGTTTAGATAAATTTTCTTTAGTTATTCATGGAAAAGGCGGACATGGAGGAGTGCCTCATAAATCTATAGATCCTATCACTATGACAGCTCAAATAATTCAAAGTATTCAATGTATTGTAAGTAGGGAAATTGATACTAATGAGAATGGAGTAATATCTATAGGTAAAATTCAAGCAGGATCAGCACACAACATAATACCTGAGAAGGTAGAGTTAGAAGGGACAGTTAGGACTACTAGTGAAGAAGTTCGTAACTATATCAGTAGAAGAATAGGAGAAATAGCTAAAGGAGTTACTTTAGCTATGAATGGGAGATATGATTATAACTATCATTTCGGATATCCTATGGTAGAAAATAATAAGGATTTAGTAAGCAAACTAATTGAATCAAGCAAAAAAGTTATTTCTGATGAGGAATTAGTAATACTTAAAAATCCAACAATGATAGGGGAGGATATTTCCTATTTTTTAAACAAAATTCCAGGAGTATATTTCTTCTTAGGAAGCAAAAAAGCAGTAGAAGGTGAGTTTTATCCTCATCATCATTGTAAATTTGATATAGACGAAAAAGAGTTATATAAAGGTGTGCTAGTTACTGTACAAATGATATTAGATATGATGGAGTGATTTTATGAAGGTGACTATAAAAGATGTAGCAAAGAAAGCTAATGTTTCAATTACTACAGTTTCAAGGGTAATAAATAAAATAGAAGGATATACTAATGAAGAAACAAAAAAGAGAATATTAAAGGTTATAGAAGAATTAGATTATAAACCTAATGCACTAGCAAGAAGTTTAGTAACTAAAAGAACAAAGACTATAGGTTTAATACTTCCTGATATATCAAATCCATTTTTCCCAAGTATAGCTAAGAGCGTAGAGGATTTGGTAAATGAATTAGGATATAACCTTATATTATGTAATAGTTATGATGACACAGAAAAGGAAGCTAATTATATAAATGTACTAAAAGAAAAATGTGTGGATGGAATTTTGCTTAGTTCTAAGCAAACTAAGGATAAATATGACATTTATAAAGATGATGTGCCTATGGTTTTTATAGATAGAAAACCTGAGGTGGAAATAAAATATGGAGTTTTTGTAGATAACTATAAAGGTGCTTACAATGCTACAAAACACCTAATTGATTTAGGTCATAGATCTATAGCCTGTATAACAGGTCCTAAAAATATTAATACCACTATTGAAAGATTAAGAGGATATAAAGATGCACTGATAGATAATCATATAGAATGTGATGAAACTATTATTAAATCTAATGATTATGCTATTGAAGGAGGATATGAGGCTGCAAAAGATTTGATTAAGAATCATAATATAACAGCTATATTCACCCATGATGATTTGATGGCATGTGGAGTTTATAAAGCGGCAAAGGAATTAAGTTACAAAATACCAGATGATATTTCAGTAGTGGGTTTTGATGATATAACTTTAGTTGAATTCTTAGACCCTCCGCTTACTACTATAAAACAACCTACAGAAGATATCGGCAAAGTATCCGTAGAAATATTAATGGATCTGATTGAAAATAATAAAATACAAGGAAAAATAATAAGTCTTGATACAGAATTGATCATAAGGGAAAGTACAAAAAATATTAAATAGGGAATGTTATTTAAGTATAAGATTGTCCAAATGTTGTCAATAATTTTAATAATATATTATTGAAATAGTTATTGAAAGAGAGTGAAAAAATGGACAACGACCCTTATGTAGAAAATCAGTTTAGAAAATTTATAAAAAAATCTTTATTTTGTAAATATCAAATGTTAGATTTTCCGTCTTCTTTTAACTTTAAAGATGAATATGCAATTTATTGTAATCTCAACTATGAGATATGCTTTGCAATTAAACCTTGTAATGAAGAAGATGCCATAGAAGATGTTTAAGAGAAACCATGCTAATTAGCATGGTTTTATTTTTTATAAAGATAATATTATGAGTTTTTTTATTATATAGCTTTTATTTTAACTATGGTAAAATTATTATAGTATTAAATTAAAAAGATAGATTAATAAATAATATCTTTAGAAGTTGACTAAATTTAAATAAAATCATATAATGAATTAGAGTTCATTAAAGATGAACCGTAGTTCATAAAGGAGAAGTTATGCCAAAAATTATTAAAAATCTAGATGAAAAAATCAAAAAAAACGCTCTAAAATTATTTTCAGAACATGGCTATGATGAAGTTGACGTTAAATTAATTGCAAAGGAGTGTGGTATGGCGGTAGGTACGTTTTATAATTATTATAAGAGTAAAAAAGAACTTTTTATGGATATACTTGAAAACTCATGGGAATACACTTTTAAGGAATTAAGCGAAGTAAGTGAATTAAATATTCCTGCAAAAGAAAAAATTAAAAAAGAAATTGAAATATTATATACAGGAATTGAACAAAGACGAGGATTAGGATATTATGTGCATCAGCGGTATACTTTTAATCAAGAAAAAACCGAAGATCTTGGGGATTTTAATCAAAGAATAATATCAAGATTAAAATTGATGTTTAAACCTTTTGAAAAGGTAGAATCATTAAGAGGTATAGATGATGCAGATGAAAGGTTAGCACAAACATTACTTCTTCAAATTACAATGAATTTGTCTGTAAGAAAAGAGAAAAAAGAAGAAAATCTTAAATTTATTGAAGAATTAATTTTAGGGCTACTAGTTACAGATTAATATTTTTAGGAGGACAATACATGGAAAATAAAATAGATGCTAGAGCAGAACGTGCAAAGCTTATGGGTGAAGGTGAAATGAAGTCTGTTTTACTTAAGCTTGCTATACCTGCTATTATTGCCATGCTCATAAATGCAATATACAATATAGCAGACACATTTTTTGTAGGAATGTTAAATAATACTGCAGCTATAGGATCTATATCAATAGCATTTCCACTATTTATGATAGTTAATGCTATAGGTCAAGCTTTAGGCGTTGGTTCCGCATCTTATATTTCAAGATGTTTGGGAGAAAATAAGAAGAAGAGAGCGGACAAAACTGCAACAGTAGCATTCTTTACTGCAATTGCTGCAGGACTAACAGTAATGATTTTACTTTACGTATTTGTAGAGCCAGCTTTAAAATTAGTAGGAGCTTCTGAAACAATAATGCCCTATGCTATAAGTTATACTAGAATATTAGCTTTAGGAGCAGTGTTCACTGTAACTAATATGACTTTAAATAATATTATAAGGGCCGAAGGTAATTCTAAGTATTCAATGTTTGCAATAATACTCGGAGCAGTTTTAAATATAATATTGGACCCAATATTTATTTTAACTTTTAAAATGGGTGTAGTAGGTGCAGCTGTAGCAACGGTTATAGGGCAAGGTGTTTCTACTATATTTTTAGTATCATACTTTTACAGGAAGAAAAGCTTTGTAGTAATTAGTAGAAAAGATTTTTCTTTTGATAAGAAGATATACTCTGAAATATTAAAAATAGGAATTCCGACATTTATAATGCAATTTTTAAACTCTTTTGTACTAGGTCTTATTAATAATACTGCAATGCCTTATGGAGATGAAGCTGTTGCGGCAGTAGGAATTGTTTCAAGGGTAAACTCAATGATTACTTTTGTATTAATAGGATATATTCAAGGTTTCCAACCTGTAGCCGGATATAATTATGGCGCTGAAAAATATAAAAGGGTTAAAGATGCTATTAGGATATCTGTAATATGGTCTACTATATTTTGTTTAGTAACTACAGTAGTAATATGGATGTTTGCAAGTCCAATTGTATCAATGTTTAGCACTAGTGAAAATGTAATAAAAATAGGTGCTAATACAATTATAGCTTTAGGAGTGTTAAGACCATTCCTTGGTTATCAGATGATTTACACTGGATTATTCCAAGCATTAGGTAAGAGTAAAGAAGCAGCGCTATTATCAGTAGCTCGTCAAGGATTATTTTTTATTCCAGCCTTATTACTATTACCGAGTGCTTTCGAAAGTGGAAATCCATTCTTTACATCTTTAACAAATATATTACCATATAAAATGGATTTAGGTCTTTATGCAATAGGATTTAGTCAATCCTTAGCAGATGGGTTAACAGTATTAGTTACTTTGTTATTAGGAAGTAGAGTAAAGAAAGAATTTAAGGTTGTTAGCAAAACATCTATAGAGAATGAAAATGAGTTACATCTCCAATTAGCAGTAGAAAAAGATGAAAAAGAAACTAATATATAATAAAAGGTACTAGGAATAACCTAGTGCTTTTTGATTTAAATTAATAATATAGTTTATATAGAATAGAAATTGTGGATTAGAATAATTTTTATAAGATTTAAGATGGTTATATGTAATAAAATATAGATATATGTTAATAGTTATAAATATAAGATATGTGAAACAAAAATAAAGGAATGAAGAATAATGTTAGTTAAATATAGTGAGATAATGGAGTGTTTTAAAAAATATATAGGTGATATTTCTACTATAAATACCTATTATATTGAAAATATACCTATGAAGAAATTAAATAATGCCATTAGTTCTTATGGCAAAGGTGTGCAAAAAGAAAATGTATTAGCATTATTAGATATTACAATTTTAGGTACTGGAAAAGAAGGTTTTTTGTTTGCTACTGAGGGGATTTATTTTAAAGAAAGTTTTAATGAAGCTAATTATATAAGCTTTAAAGAAATAGATTTTATAAGTATTATAGATAATGGCAAAGATTGCAATTCTATTCTGCATATAATGATGAAGAATAACAAAATTATTACTATAACCTCAACTATTTTAAATAAAACTCCTCTAAAAAAATTTTTACAACAGGTTATTGAAATTTTAAGTAATAATACGAAATAATCTTTATTTTATATAATTGAGAATGGATAGAGTTTAGAAATATATAATATGGAGATTACTTAGGTTAATAAGTATCTATTAATCTAAGTCGTAAATTTTAAAAGCGCGACTTTTAGTCACGCTTTTAAAACGGTATAACAACCTTCATGCCATTTTCAATTAATTCAAACTCTGCTTGAGTTTGTCTAAAGAGTTCGCCATCAGCGTTGAGGATAAACTCTCTATCACCTTCAACTATTATTTTTTTACCAGAGTAATAATTTACCTCTTCTATACCTTCAAGTTCACCTTTTAGAGCTTTGGGAATGGATTTAAGTAGAGTAAATAATCCTGGCCTTCTTATAACACAAATATCCAATAAACCATCTTTCATATCAGCTTTAGGTGCTATCATAACTCCTCCACCATAGCATTTTCCATTACATGCAGCTAATAAAAATGTTGACTCTTTTATAGATCGCTCTCCGATTTTAATAGTCATATTTATAGATTTAAAGTTAAAGGCAGTATAAATTACACTTAATATATAAGCAAAGGAACTAGGAATAAATCTTCTATTTTTAAACATTCTAGCATTATAGACAACCTCAGCATCAAAACCTACAGAAGCTATATTAATAAAATATCTATCATTTGATTTAGCGAGGTCAATATAATGTTCTTGTCCACTTATTAGAGAATCTAAAACATCTTCAATATCTTTATCTTTATATAATGTTCTTACAAAGTCATTACCTGTACCTGTAGGGATGACACAAAGAACACTATCACTTCCTATTAAACCATTTAAAACTTCATTAATGGTACCATCTCCACCAACTGCAAAAACTCTATAGGTGTCCTTTGAAGTATACTCTTTAGCTATTTCTATAGCATGATCTTTATACTTAGTGATTTCTATAATATACTCTTCATGTAAATCATCGAAGTAATTTTTAATTTTATCTATATATTCTAAAGAACGCCCTTTTCCTGCAACTGGATTAATTATAAATAAGTTTTTCATGATGTCCCCCTAATTTTTTATTTATAATTTATTTTAACCTAAATCGACAGGAGATACAATTTTTCATACTATTTTAAAGAATGATACTTTAATAAATTATAAGGCTTTAAGCAAAGTTTTAACAAGAGCTCTTTGTTCTTCACTTTTAATTTTAAATTTATAAATAAAATTTTTATTATGGAGATTAAAATAATTTATAGATTGAATTTTTACTAAAGGATACCATGCTAATTTAAGTGGCATTTTTCTTTTTAATAGTAAATTAAGATTTTAGAAATACTAAATATAATAAGAAGAGAGAAGAAGAGTTATAGGCTATTGGATGCCTAAAGAGGTATATAATATAGCTAGGAAAAAAGCTAGGGAACTTCTTAAAATACATGTGAGTTTAATGGAAATCATGGATATTACACGACTTTCAGAAAAAGATATACTTGAAGAAGAGAAAAAAATAAAGTACAAGTATTACATTGATTCTTAGGAATATTTTACTATACATGAAGAAATAATAAGAATAAAAAGTAGATGGGAGTGTTTTTCTATGGCTAAAAAGGCGGATAAAGGTATGCATGAAAAAGCTATGAAAAAGGCTAGAAACCTTTTAGAACAAAGTGTAGGAATTACTGAAATTATGGATATCACTGGGCTATCAGAGGAAGATATAATAAAAGAATAACAAAAAATGAGGAGATAAAGAGGCACCTGTAAAAAGGTGCCTTTTAAAATGAAATTAATATTTGAAGATTTGTTTAAAAGAAAAAATATTATTCGATAATTATTTTATGAAGAATTTTAAATAACCCATTATAAAAAAATATGGTATTATAAAATTAATTACGATTTTTAAATTTAGTATAAAGGATGTGAAGNNTCAAGATTTCTAAGACTGTTTTTAAGGAGAATTATTGATGAAAAGAATAGGCATGAGAAATATTAAGACAGCATTATCTGTAGGAATATGTATAATTCTTTTAAGAATATTAAGGTTTGATTCGCCTTTTTATGCTTGTATTGCAGCAGTTATAACAATGCAAACCACTGTTGAAAATTCTTTTCAAACTGGAAAGAATAGATTGATAGGAACAACCATTGGAGCTATTATAGGTATTATATTTTCTTATATTGCACCTCACAGTAGCATATTAACAGTAATAGGAGTGAGCTTAATTATATATATTACAAACATTCTTCATGAAAATAAATCTGCTAATATTGCTTGTGTAGTATTTTTAGCCATAATGATAAATCTTAAAACTACATCACCACTTCAATATGGGATTAATAGATTTATTGAAACTGCTATAGGCATTATAGTAGCTGTAATTGTTAACAGATATATTTGTCCTTACAATATAATTAAAGATGAAAACATAGAGAAGCTGCATAATGAAAATACTAAAATCATAAAGAATTACCCAGAAGAAGATGAAGATGCCAAATAAAATTAAAATTTTTAGATATTATTAATTATACTGAACTTTTTATAATATATTAAAAAATCTATCAAAAAATTATTAAAATTCAATTTAATATAAGATTTTTATTCATATAGGTGTTATAATATTTACATAAATAACATCTAATTATGCTTAAGATTGAGTTAATATATTTAATTTGTTAAAAATATAAGCTGCAGAATTTAGTTTATATGCATTAAAGTATAAAAATATGCTACTTTTAGTAAATATATAGTATATTTTAAAATACTATAATAATTCAAGGATTATGTTTTTACATAATCCTT
Organism: Clostridium sp. UBA2485; assembly: GCF_002341865.1. Taxonomy (GTDB): domain Bacteria; phylum Bacillota; class Clostridia; order Clostridiales; family Clostridiaceae; genus Clostridium_J. The sequence continues at coordinate 22,104 of NZ_DDOV01000075.1, forward strand.
GTTTAAATTATGGTAACATTTTAAAGAATTATTAATATACATTTAAAAAGTAGACTTTAAAGAGTGATTTGTTCATTATAATAAAAAATATAGTAAAAAATTTCATAAAACTATAGACAAGTTAATTTACTTAGAGTATATTGATAATTAAGAATAGTGTTAAAAAACAAACAATTCCTGTAGCGATAATAAAGAGGTGCGAAGTTGAAAAAGGATATTGGAAACAAAATAAAAGAATTGAGAGCAAACAAAAAGATGACACTAAGGGAATTAAGTGAAGGTACAGGTCTTTCTATTGGCTTTTTATCACAGCTTGAAAGGGGACTTACCAGTATTGCTACGGATTCATTAATGAAAATTGCAGAGGCTTTAGATGTAGATTTAAATTACTTTTTTTCAAGTCCAAAACGCAAAACAAGGATGATATTAAGAAGTTATGAAAAAGAGGTTTTTAAAATTGATAACAGTATGTTTATAAATTACAACTTAACTACTGATGGTCATGATAAAGAACTTTTACCAAGATTAATAGAAGTACTTCCAAATAATACAGATGAAAGTTTAAGTCAATATAAACATGAAGGAGAAGAGTTTGTATATGTATTAGAAGGAACATTAACTTTATTTATAAATAATGAACAATATGACTTATATCCAGGAGATAGTGCTCATTACAGTTCAGCAATTATGCATAATTATGCTAACTATACAAATAAGATGGTGAGAATTTTGGAAGTAAGCACTCCAAATCATTTTAAAGACAAGGAGTGATGTTATTGAAGAGTGCCTTAATAACAAATATACAAAAGTGTTCGGTACACGATGGTCCTGGAATACGGACTACCGTGTTTTTTAAGGGGTGTCCATTAAATTGTTTATGGTGCCATAATCCTGAAACACAAAGATATACAAAAGATATTATGTATAGCAATGAAAAGTGTTCATTTTGTGGGCAATGTGAAAAGAGATGTCCCAATCAGGCTATTTCAATTAGTGAAAAAATAGTGTCTACAAATTTAGAAAAGTGTGATTTTTGTGAAAAATGTATGGACTTTTGTATAAATAATGCTAGAGAAATTATAGGTAAAGAATATACAGTGGAAGAATTAATTAAAGAGATAGATAAAGATAAGATTTTTTATGAGGAATCCGATGGTGGAGTTACTTTATCTGGAGGAGAAGTGATGATGCAAATTAATTTTGTAGAAGCACTTGTTAAGAGGTGTAAAGATAAAGGTATATCTGTGGCAATTGATACCTGCGGTTATACAAATTTTGAGAATTATAAAAGAATATTAGATTATGTAGATATATTTTTGTATGACTTGAAATTAATTGATTCACAAAGGCATGAGGAGTTTATTGGAAAGCCAAATAAGCTTATAATAGAGAATTTACAAAAGCTTTGTGAATATGGAGCAAAGATCAATATAAGAATACCACTCATTGAAGGAATTAATACTGATGAGAATAATATTAATGAAACAATAAGATTCCTCCAAAGCTTAAATATTAAAGAAGTAAATTTATTACCATACCATGATATTGGCATGCACAAATATACAAAGCTGAATATGTTTTACAAACAGGAACACATGTCAAAACCTAGTGAGAAAAAAGTTGAAGAAATTAAAAAGGCTTTTGAAAAGTGTAATTATCATGTTAAAGTTGGAGGTTGAATATTATGGAAAGAGGTATAAATGAAAGGGTTAAGAAATTAAGAAAACAAAGCACAACTATAGCTCCACATATTTCTATTGAAAGGGCTAAGTTATTTACAGAAGCTTATAAAAAATATGAAGGTTCAGTTGAAGCTCCTATTTTAAGAGCATTAGCTTTAAAATATTTTATGGAAAACAGAGAGCTTTGTATAAATGAAGATGAATTAATAGTTGGAGAGAAAGGTCAAGGACCTCAAAGTGCACCAACTTTTCCAGAACTTTGCTGTCACACCATGGAAGATTTAGAAGTTATGAATTCAAGAGATAAAATATCTTTTAAAGTTAATGATGAAGTTAGAAAGATACAAGAAGAATTAATTATTCCATATTGGTGTAGCCGTTCAATAAGAGAAAAAATATTAGCTAATATGATAGAAGAGTGGAAGGCTTGTTATGAAGGTGGTTTATTTACAGAGTTTATGGAGCAGAGGGCACCGGGTCATACCGTTGCTGACGGAAAGATATATATAAAAGGATTTTTAGATTTTAAAGAAGATATAAGAAAATCTATTGAAAGTATAGATTATAAAAATGATAAAAAAGCATTTGACAAGAAAGTAGAGCTTGAAGCTATGACTATCTGTTGTGATGCTATAATTATATATGGAAAGAGATATGCTAAATATGCGAGAGAACTTGCTAATAAAGAAACTAATGAAAAGAGGAAATTAGATTTACTAACAATTGCAGAAAATTGTGATGTAGTTCCAGCCCATGCACCAAAAAGTTATCATCAAGCATTGCAAATGTATTGGTTTGTTCATGTTGGAGTAACTACTGAGCTTAATATTTGGGATGCATTTTCTCCAGGAAGATTAGATCAACACATCTATCCATTTTATGAAAAAGAATTAGAAGAGGGAAAAATAACTTCCGAAAGAGCAAAAGAGTTATTAGAGTGTTTTTGGATTAAGTTTAATAATCAACCGGCACCACCAAAGGTTGGAATAACGCTAAAAGAAAGTAGTACCTATACAGATTTTGTTAATATTAATACTGGTGGAATTACGGAAGAAGGATATGATGGAATTAACGATATAAGTTATCTAATTTTAGATACTATGGATGAGATGAAATTATTACAACCAAGCTCAAATGTTCAAATCAGCAAAAAGACCCCTAGTAAATTTTTGAAAAGGGCTTGTGAAATATCTAGAAAAGGATGGGGACAGCCTGCTTTCTATAATACTGAAGCAATAATTCAAGAACTTATGGAAATGGGAAAATCAATTGAAGATGCTAGGCAAGGTGGATCAAGTGGTTGTGTTGAAACAGGAGCTTTCGGAAAAGAATCTTACAATTTAACTGGATATTTAAATATACCTAAAATTCTTCAATTAACATTATATAATGGCTTTGATAAAATATCTGGTAAACAAATTGGATTAGAACTTGGATATGCTGAAGATTTTAAAACCTTTGATGAACTATTTGAAGCTTTTAAAAAGCAATTGCATTACATTGTTGATATAAAAGTTCAAGGAAGTAATGTAATTGAAGCTATATATGCAAAACACATGCCTTCACCATTTTTATCAATAATAGTTGATGATTGTATATCAAAAGGCATGGATTACAATGGTGGTGGAGCTAGGTACAATACAAGTTATATTCAAGGAGTTGGAATAGGAACAGTTACTGATTGTTTAACTTCAATAAAATATAATGTATATGATAAAAAAAGAATTGACATGAAAGAGCTTATTAAAGCTATGGATAACAATTTTGATGGATATGAAGCTATTCACAATATAGTTTTAAATAAAACTCCTAAATATGGCAATGATGATGATTATGCTGATAGTATAATGAAAGATATATTTATGTCCTTTTATAAAGAGGTAACAGGAAGACCAAATGTTAAAGGTGGAGTTTATAGAATAAATATGCTTCCTACAACCTGTCATGTTTACTTTGGAGAAGTAATGGGAGCTAGTGCAAATGGACGACTTAAATCTAAACCTCTTTCAGAGGGTATTTCACCAGAAAAAGGTGCTGATAGAAATGGACCAACAGCTGTTATAAAGTCAGCAGCTAAAATGGACCATTTAAAAACTGGAGGAACATTATTAAATCAAAAGTTTACGCCATCTGTTGTCAGTGGAAATGAAGGTCTTGAAAATATGTTTTCGCTAATTAGAGCTTATTTTAATATGGATGGACATCATATTCAATTTAACGTTATAGATAGAAAAACTTTAATAAATGCTCAAAATAATCCTGAGGAGTATAAAGATCTTATTGTTAGGGTTGCTGGTTATAGTGATCACTTCCATAATTTAAGTAAGGCACTCCAAGATGAAATTATTGAAAGAACAGAGCAAAATTTTTAGTGAAAGTTTAAAATAATTTATGAAAACAATTAGAAAGTATTATTTAGAAATAAATTTATTTATAGCAGTAATTCTACTATGAAGATATACCTTTCGGGAATAGCAGAGTAGTCTTTATTTCCGAAAGGTGAATTATTATATTATAATTTAATAACAATATCTATTATAAGACCTAATTTATAAATCATCTAGATATGAAAGCGAGGACTAATTATGAATAAGATAATTGGATTTATTGGCGCAGGAAATATGGGAAAAGCTATGATTGGTGGAATAATTAAGTCAAAGCTTGTAGAGCCAATGAAGGTTATAATTTCTGATTTAGATCAGAAAAAATTAGATACTATACATAATGAATTTGGAGTTTTAACTACCACGGACTCTAAGGAAGTAGCAAAAAAAGCGGATATAATTGTTTTAGCAGTTAAGCCAAATATTTATGATATAGTGATGAAATCTATAAAAGAGGATATCACTAAAGAAAAATTGATAGTAACTATAGCAGCAGGTAAAGCTATAGCAGATATAGAAGGAATTTTAGGTGAAGATACTAAAATTGTTAGAACTATGCCAAATACCCCAGCTCTAGTTAATGAGGGAATGTCAGTATTATGTGCTAATAAAAATACTACAGAAGAAGAATTAAAAGAAGTTAAGAGCATATTTGATAGCTTTGGAGAATCAGAAATACTTCCAGAGTATTTAATAGATGCGGTTATAGGTGTTAGTGGTTCAGCACCAGCTTATGTTTTTATGTTTATAGAAGCTATGGCTGATGGAGCAGTTATAGGTGGAATGCCAAGAGATAAGGCTTATAAGTTTGCAGCACAAGCAGTTTTGGGATCAGCGAAGATGGTTTTAGAAACAGGAAAACACCCAGGAGAGCTTAAAGATATGGTTTGTTCCCCAG
>NZ_DDOV01000024.1:0-396 GCF_002341865.1 Clostridium sp. UBA2485
AATAACACTTTTGGAAGTTATTTTACAAACAATATAATTAAAAGTTTAACTAATAAAAATATAGCAGCTATAGGTTCACCAGTGAATAATAACGCAACAACTTGCACTATAGAACAATCGATTGATAAATATATTTATTGGTACTTTACAACTAACAATACAATATCAGTTACTTCAATACCTTAAAGGAGGTTTATATGTATAAAATAAAATACTACAATAACGAAATGGTTGGGCATGACGAAGAAGGTAATCCCATTTTCGAAATAAAGGAACTAGAATATCAATGTAATGATACAGAGTTTGAATATTGGCTAAATGTGATTAAAAAGAGTTACGGTGAGTTTGGAGAAGCAACCCATGAGCATGTAGAAGATGAACCAACAAAAGAAGAAT
>NZ_DDOV01000024.1:499-11469 GCF_002341865.1 Clostridium sp. UBA2485
TTTTTATTTTGCCTATTTTTAATTAAAAAGAGAGGTGCAAAATGAAAAATTTACAATGGGATAGATTTATTAGTACAGTTGTAGCAGGTGCAGGAGCTTGTGCAAATTATTTCTTTGGAGGATTAGATATGGCATTAAAAACATTGCTGCTACTTATGGTATTGGATTATATTACAGGATTAATTTGTGCAGGTAAAGACAAGAACCTAAGTTCTAGCGCAGGATTTAGGGGTTTAGCTAAAAAAATAATAATACTTATAATTGTTGGAGTTGGGGTATCTGTAGATAATGTTACTGGAGCAAATGGGATAGTTAGAAGTATGGTTATATTTTTCTATGCAAGTATGGAAGGAATAAGTATTCTGGAAAATGCAACTAGAGCGGGCGTTCCAATTCCAGATAAATTAAAAGATATGCTAATACAACTTAAAGAAGGCAATAAGAAAGAAATTAAGAGGGAGGATTAGTAAAATGAAAATAGGTATAGATTATGGNNAGGAGGAGGACAAGGAACAGAAATATATACCTATAATAATGATATATTTACAGAAGCACAGGAAACTTTGAAGAATATAACAAATTTAGGATTTAATAATAGAGGGGTTAAAAATGGCAGCAATTTATATGTAATAAGAAATACAAAGTCTAAAGCGATGTTAATAGAATTATTTTTTATAGATAGTGCAGATGTAGAGCTATATAAAAAGTTAGGTTCAGAAAGATTAGCTAGTGCGATTGTAGAAGGAATTACAGGAAGGTCTACACCTAATAATGATTGGTACTCTTTAGATGGTAAAACTGGCATAGTAACTGCAAAAGACGGTTTAAATGTAAGACAGAGTAAATCCACTAATAGCAAAATATTAGGTGTTTTACAACATGGAGAAAAAGTAAGGCTATATAGGAAAGAGGAAGATTGGATACACATTTATTACTCTAAACATGGTGGTTATGTATATGCGGATTATATAGATATATTATAGTTTAAAGGTAGTTCTTAACTTAGGTTAGGAGCTACCTTCTCATTTGTCCAAATTGTGTTCTTGTAATAATTATAGAAAATATTAAACTTATATTATAATAAATTACCGTAATCCTTGTAGAAAGTGGCAATTATCCTTTATTAGCTTCTTGTGGAAAAAAATATATAATTATGTCGAAAACTGTACAAGCTGTAAAATATATTATATTATAAAAGAAAATAAACCACCAAGACGGCTAAATCAAGGGTGGTATATTAAGAGTATATGTATTTTCAATTATTTTATCTTCATTATATAGCAATATTTTTGAAAATACAATAATGGAGGATAATATGGAGCAGTTAAGGATTAAAGCACAAGAACTAAGAAAAAAGCATGAATATAAAGAAGCAGAAAAAATATATTGTAAAATTTATAATGAGAATAGCTTTGATAAATGGTTAGGTTGGGAATATGCTGATACTTTAAAAAATTTAAACAAAGTAGATGAAGCAATTAGTGTTGCAAAAAATGTATATGTAAATAATAGAAGCTTTAAATATATAAAAGATTTATTGTCTTGGTGTGTGTATGAGAAATATTTTAAGAATTTAGATGCAAATGATACAAAAGAATTGTCAGAACTAATCCCAATAGCTGATTTTTTATTAAAAATAACAGTACAAGATGAAAAATTGCCATATGAAAAAACAGTTTTTAAAATTATTAAATTAATTCAGAAATCAGATATAAATAATAAATATGAATTGATGATTGAATGGCTAGATAAACTTGATTATAAAATTTTATCTAAAAATACTTATCAAATAAAAATGAAGAATGAAAGAACTATAGAGATTGCTTCTCCATTAGAAGATTGGTTTTATATTAAAATAAAATGTCAATATAATTTAGAAAATTACACAGAATGTATTGAAAATTGTGATTATATTTTATGTGAAATTGAAAAATTTCACAATAATCAAGATAAATGGATTAGAAGGATTAAGGCAAATTGTCTTTGGGAGTTAAATAAAAAGCATGAGTCTGTTATGGAATTAAGTAAATTAAATAATGAGTTTAATCATTGGATTATTATGTACGAATTATCAAAAATGTATATTGAGATGGAAAATTTTAATGATGGCATCATTATTGCATCGAGATTAATGTTATTAAAAGAACCAATAGAAAGAAAAGTTGGAGCAATAAAATTGTTAGCAGACTTATTTTATAAACTTAATAAAAAGAAAGAAGCATATGTTTATTATATGGCTTGTTTTGAACACATATATAATTATGATGAAAAAAATTTAATTAAAAGTAGAATTAAGGAGTTAAATGATACATATAACATTAAAGTAATTAATAATATACAATGTCTGGAAGAGATTGCAATTAAGGAGATTAAGAATGATAAATCTAGAAAAGAAGGTGTAGTTTCTAATATTATTGGTAATAGAAAGGCTGGATTCATTAAGGATAATATATCATCATATTATTTTCAAATGAAAAATGTTCTAGGAACTAATAAAAATATAAAGATGAATGATATAGTTACATTTAATGTTATTGATTCATTTGATAGAAAAAAAGGAAAAAAATCAGAAGAAGCAATTGATTTAATCTTAGAATAAATTTATTAGATGAGGTGTTTAGAATGGCAAAAAAAAATAAATTTTATGCTGTGAAAGCAGGAGTTAATACAGGAATATTCTTAACGTGGAAAGAATGTCAAGAAAATATAACTGGATATAAGAATGCTGTATATAAATCTTTCTCTACACAGGAGGAAGCAGAGCTATATTTAAATGGAATTGATAGTATTGAAATACACAAAAAACAGGCATTAGAATTAGATGGAATAGTAGCATACATAGATGGAAGTTATTCTAAAGAAAGTAATAGATACTCCTTTGGGTGTGTTATCATTAATAAAGATGGAAAAATTCACTCATATTATGCATATGGAGATGATTGTGTTGCCTTAAAACTAAATAATGTTGCGGGTGAATTACAGGGATCAATGTATGTAGTAAAATGGGCATGTGATAATGGATATAAGAATATTATAATAAAGCATGATTATGAAGGAATTTCTAAATGGATTACGGGTGAGTGGAAAGCCAAAGATTTAACAGTTAAAAAATATGTTGAATTCATTAATAAGTATAAAGAAAAAGTAAATATTAAATTTGAAAAAGTAAGTGGTCATAGTGGAGATAAATATAATGAAGAGGTTGACAGATTAGCAAAAAAAGCATTATTTAATGGTAATAAGATAAATAAGGGACAATCATGGATAACTGTAACAGATATAACACTAGAAGATATTGAATTTATATTAGATACATTAAAAGATGATACAAATTTAAATATTAGAATGGATAGTAATAATATCGGAATTAAAATGTATAGACTTAAATTGGAAAAGGAAGAAATAGTTATAAAAATGTTTATTGAGCAAAACAAATTACTTATACAAGGAAAATTTGGAAAGATTTCATCATTATTATTATCATATATCTCAGAGGTAGTTGAATTAGATCAAATGAATGAGATAAATAATGATTTGTTTAAAATTAATATAGATAAACAAAACGTTGCAACTCAATTTGAAGGATATTTTATAAATTCAAAAGAAAAAATTCCAGAGAAAATTACCAGAGTACTACATCAAGCAGTTTATAATTTAAATATTTACGCTGAATTATTTGATGCCTCTTTTTTGATATTTCCAGCATTGAGGGCATTAGAAGGATTTCTAAAATTTATCTTAGGTAAGCATGAAATTAATTGCAATAATGGATTTAATATGTTTGCTCCTAAGGATAACGGGACATATGCATTAATAGATACATATAATAAAAACATAGGATCTAGTAAGAAAATATGCTATCTTAATAAGTTATATAATTTTTATTACAAGCAAAGACATTCATTATTTCATTGGAATGATCCTTTAAAAAATTATGATGATACAAAACTAATAGATACTTGTGCATCAGCACATAATATAATAAAAAACACTTTACAATTAATAGATGAATATTATACTATAAATTAGTTAATACTTTTTAATAATCTATAAAGGAGGGTGAGGAACATGATATGTTTAGATTTAAAAAAATACTCATATAAGTTAATAGACAATATTGACGTAGATTATAAACCTTTTATTATAGAACTTTGTTGCGAACCTCCAACTTTATTATTAAATAATATTGAAAATGATTTAAGGATAAAAAAAATAAAGGGGAGAATTTTAATAGATTGTTTATTATATACGGGTAACAGTAAAGATAGATTTATTGAAGCTTATTTTAATGGAACTAAATTTGAAGATGATTCAATAAAAATTGTTGAAGTTGAAAGAGGCAATAAATTTAGAAAAATTACTTCGGATTTTTTAAGAGAGGAAGTAGAAATATTAGATTATTCTATACTAACAACTGTTCAAAAAAAATTAATTTTAAAAGGATTAAATATATAAAAAACTTTATGTTTAAATATATTAATTTTTTAAAAAGGATTATTAGGAATTGTACCTAGTAATCCTTTTTGTTTTCCGCAATCTGCTATTAAATACATAACAAAATTATACAAAAACAAAAATATACGAACATATGTTCTTTACTAATGATGAATTAATGTTATAATTATGTTAGCGAAAAAATATAGACATCATGGGGGAGTTGGTATGGGTATGGTTATAATTGTTATAAATGAAGGCGGCAAAAGAAGGGTGATCATAAAAAAACGATAGGTATTTAGTCTATCGTTTTTTTAATTTATCTAAAGTTGAATTTATAACCTTTAGGTGATTAGCATTAGGAGTGTACCGAGTTAGAAGGTCTATTGTAAACCCTTCGCTATACCCTATGTATTTTCCAACCTCCTCCCAACTTTTAGCACCTGTATAAGCTCTAATTTTTAATAATTTTTCTTTTACTGAGTTTTCAGGAAAAGAATCTAGAGATAAATAGCTTATATGATTTTCCTCAAAAAAATCACATATCATTTTCCAATAATTATATGGAAGGTTTATTTTATTTTGCTCAACATGCATTAGGGTAGTATGACTTATCCCTATAACATTAGATAATTGTTTCAATGTTAAATTGTTATTAAGCCTTAAGGTCCTTAACTTTTCCCCTATAGAAACATCTTTAGAAGTATTACGTGAAGAATTTAGAAATTTTTTATTTTTACATATATCAAACTTGAAACTCACATCCATGTCCCTGCGGATATTTTGGTCATGATCGATGTAAATGCAGTGATTATGAAGTTTTAAAATATAGACAAAAAATATCTGGGCCTATTTTAGATAGAATTGATATACAAAAATATATGAATCCAGTGGATTTTATTGATTTATCGGAATTTAAACCTTCTTTAAGCTCTAGTAGTTTAAGGGAAAGAGTAGAGTTTGCAAGGAATATCCAAAGAGAAAGATTTAAAAATATATCCAATGTTAACTGTAACAATCAAATGAAAGATAGTCATGTAAGAGAATTTTGTATGTTAGATAATGAAGGAAAGGAGCTCATGAGGAAAGCATATGATATATTTAAGTTTAGTGCTAGAAGCTTTAATAAATTTTTAAAGGTAGCAAGAACTTTTGCAGATTTGGATGGATTTAAAAACATTGAAAAGTCTCATGTTGTAAAAGCATTGATGAGTAGGGATTTAGAAAAGGAAGAGGGAAGAATGGATGTGGTTTCTTAGATGGACAATATAGACGTATTTTATATTTGGCTTAGTAAGTTGAAAAATGTAGGAGTTAAAACCACAAGAATTTTATTAAAAGAATTTAACTGCCCTTACAAAATATATATTTCTAATAAAGAAGAACTTAGTAAAATAGAAGGATTAAGAAAAACTTCAATAGAAAGTATATTAAACAGTAGAGACTTAAAAGAGGCACGAGAAATATATAATAGATGTGCAGCTCTAGGGATAAAAATATTAACTTATGAAGATAAACTATATCCAAATTATGCTAAGGAATGTGATGAAAGTCCAATAGTCCTTTATTACAAAGGTGAACTAAAGGAAGTAAAGAATGGCGTAAGCATTGTAGGTGCAAGAAGATGCAGTAATTATGGAAAAAATGTAACCAGAGAAGTAGTAGAAGCTTTAGTTTTAAAAGATATTCCTATAATTAGCGGTTTTGCTAAAGGTATAGATAGTCAGGCACATACTGTAGCAATAAAAAACAGTGGATATACACTAGCTTTTTTAGGAAATAGTGTTGACATATGTTATCCTTCAGAGCAAAAGGAGCTTATGAAAAAAATTATAGATAATGGTGTGATATTATCTCAGTTTCCACCTACAACTAAACCTGAATACTACAATTTTCCTAAGAGAAATTATTTAATAGCTTCATGGTGCAGAAAGCTTTTAGTAGTGGAAGCCTCAGAAAAGAGCGGTGCTTTAATAACTGCAAATTTTGGGAGAGTATTAAATCGAGAAATATATGCAGTACCTAACAATATATATTCAAGAGAAGCTATAGGAACAAACAAACTCATATTAGAAGAGAAGGCGAAAATTTTTATAAATACTTCTCAGCTAATAGATGATAAAAGAGCAATGACTAATGTTCAATTAAGCTTATTTGATAATTTATCAGATTTAGAAGAAGGTATAGTAAATCTATTAATGGAAAGACCTATGTGTTTTAGTGAGTTAGTAAGTAGAATGGAAAAGAGCTATTCAGAAATAAGAAATTTAATAAACACTATGGAATTTCAAGGCAAGCTTCAAAGTAAAGGTGGAATTATTTCTTTGTTGAAGGTATTTTAATTTGCTATATCAGCAAATTAATTTAATAATTAAATATTATATTTATTAGAAAACAGTTAAAGAAGATGCAAATTGTTAAAAATTTCCTTTTAAATAAAGCTCAATATAATGTAAAACTAATATAATCTGGTAAATTACTTTGAAGCATAGGAAAGGCCATAACAAATAAAATAGGTTAACTATAATGAAATGTCGTTTTTTGTATATAACAAATATAAAAAATATGATTTTTATTAATTATAAAAGAAATTTATTAAATCTAATTATCTTTTCTATTTAAATTATGTACAAGTATTAAGGATTTGAGAGTAATTTGTTAATATTATTTAAAAAACATAAAAACATAAAAATTATAATGTATAATAGGAAACATATAACACAACTATTATAATACTGTATTTACCCACGAGTATTATATAAAAAAATTGCAATAATCTTTTACTTTGTCCCTCATTTTAGCTTTTAAGTATTTAAAAGCGTAAGCCCTATGAAATTCATAGGGCTTATTTTCATTTTATCGTTAAAAAAGAGCTTAGGCAATGGAGAATTGAAAATTATGGAGGAAATTGATTCTCAACGAATTAATTTCTTTAATGGATTTTTTACTAGCTATACAATTGTTAGTTTTTTTATAAGAAGTTACTGTGTAACTTAAAAAAAATCAATTCTATATTTCTCAATTTCCGCTGAGAAATATCCATAATTGTGAATTTTGTATTGTGAATTGTGAATTAAATTAAGTTGTGAATTAAATTAATGTAGCCTAAAAAATTAACTTGAAACAATAAACAATAGTAAAACAAACTTACATATTATAAATTTTTTGTGAAATTTTAATTTAATTTTAATTTAGCCTTTAAAAAGTAACCTTTTTTTAATTATAGCCATAATATATAGAAGGGCTTCAAAGAAAATTAATTTAATGAAGCAAAGTATTCACAGCAAAAGAGAAAGTTCTATAAATGCACCTAAAGATAATTATATAACTTAAATTTAATTTATAGGTAAGAAAGTAAGATTTAATAACTAGCTCTTTTAATAATATAAATAAGATAAAAAGTGATGGGGGAATTATTAATGTATAATGAAAAAAAATATGAACAAGATTCTGATTATAAATATTGCTACGACTTCTATGAAGAAGAGAAAAAATGTGATAAAAAAGAGAAAATGAAACATCATAATTATTATGATCCTTGCTATTACTGGTGGTATAATTGGCATAAAGAATGTCATTGTAAGAAACATGATCATGATTATGAAGATGAATATGACTACGATTACTATGAGGAAGATAAGTGTAAAAAAGAAGAAGAGAAATGTGAAAAAGAAGAAAAGAAATGTCATAAACACCATCCATGTGATGAATGGTGGGATTATTGGTATAAAGAATGCCATTGTAAGAAACATGACCACGATTATGAAGATGAGTATTACCACGATTATTGTAAAGAAGATAAGTGTAAAAAAGAAGAAGAGAAATGTGAAAAAGAAGAGAAGAAATGTCATAAACACCATCCATGTGATGAATGGTGGGATTATTGGCATAAAAAATGCTGTCATAAAAAACATCATCCTTACTACGAATATGACGAAAGATAGAAATAGTTTTAAATACTAAAAAATTAATTATAGAATTAATAAATTTCTAAGGTATTGGCTTGTGCCAATACCTGTTTTTACTTTCAATTTAAAGTTAGATAAAGTTTCAATTTTTAATTAAATATAAGATACTTAAAGCTTATTTTCTAATAATAAGCAAATAATGAAATAAAAATATAAAATATATATTTTTGTAAAAAATTTAATATGATTTAATTTTAAAAGAAACTTTTTTGAGCTTTATTCATAGTATATATAAGAAAGCTGAAAAGTAACAAGAATAAGCTTTCGTAACGAAAGAGAGAATTTTTTTAAATTAGCCATTAGGTAATATAATATTTAATCAATTAAAAGCTAGCATTAGTAATTTTCTAAAAATATAAATAAAATAATGGGGGAAATTTTTATGTATAACGAAAAAAAATATGACTATGAATATGATTATGACTACGGTTATGGCTATGAAGATGATTATGTATATGGATATGGTCATCATGAAGAAGATAAATGTAGACGTAAGAAAGAGGATAAGTGTAAAGAAGAAAAAGATGAATGTAGAAAAGAAAAAGATGAATGTAGAAAAGAAGAAAAGAAATGCCATAGACCTCATCCATGTGATGATCCATGCGACTTTTGGTGGCATTGCTGGCATAAAAAATGCTGCCATAAGAAACATCATCATTGTCACCATGACAAAGACGAAAGATAATATAATTTATCAAGCATAAAAAATAATTAAATCTCTAAGGTATTGGCATATGCCAATACCTTTTTTTAGTGCGCCCAGCATGGGCGCTTACTTGTCGGTGAAAGTCCGATACGGGGGTTGATAGTGCCAACCGTTAGCTTAAGATAAGGGTGTCCATCGTGAGGTGGAATCTGAAGGAAGTCGGCGGCAAAACTCTGGTCTGACGAACAGAAACTACATATAAGGCATGTGCTTGTGGGTGAGTTTGCTAAACAAAACAAAGCCCTAAACTATCCGAAACAGGCGATGTAAATGTAGCAGATATATGGAGGGAAAGTAAGCGTTCTTACCTGGGGAGGTCTGATAGATAAGTTATGAATATGAATTTAGAAATAACAACCCATACAGTGATGTATGGCTGAACTATCAGAAGTCAGCAGAGGTCATAGTACCACGTTAAACGCGTTAGCGTGGGAAGGACTGAACAATAGGAGGTTTCAGAATTTTGAAAGATACGAAGAAATATGATAAAAGCAGACAACTTCATAAAGAAGACTATCTATATGAAAATAGAGTGGAACTCAAAACTAATATAGAAGTGCCTAGTATTCCTTCCATGTCTAAAGAAGGAAGAAACGATGTCAATGAATACGGTAATGATTTACTGGAGCAAATATTATCTAAAGATAATATGAATAATGCTTATAAAAGAGTAAAAGCCAATAAGGGAAGTCATGGTATTGATGGTATGACAGTAGATGAACTTCTACAATACCTAAAAGAACATGGACAGAAATTAAGGCAATCATTACTAGAGGGTAAATACAAACCACAACCTGTAAGGAGAGTAGAAATACCTAAGCCTGACGGCGGAAAGAGATTATTAGGAATACCTACTGTAGTAGATAGAGTTATTCAACAAGCTATTGCTCAAATTCTAATACCTATATATGAAGGTAAATTTATAAACAATAGTTATGGTTTTAGGCCATTAAGAAGTGCGAAGCAAGCTGTTGAAAAATGCAGGCAATATATTAATGCAGGATATACTTGGGCAGTAGATATAGACCTTGCAAAATACTTTGATACAATAAACCACGATAAGGTAATAAGACTGTTATCTAATGATATAAAAGATAGCAGAGTAATTTCTCTAATACGAAAATATCTGAAGAGTGGTGTAATGATAAATGGTGTGGTTATGGGAACAGAAGAAGGAGCACCGCAAGGTGGACCATTATCCCCATTATTAAGCAACATAATGTTACATGAACTTGATGTAGAACTAACAAAGCGTAAGCTTTGCTTTTGTAGATACGCTGATGATAGTAATATATATGTTAAAAGCAAGAAAGCTGCAAACAGAGTAATGAAGAGCATTACGAAGTTTATTGAAAAGAAGTTAAAACTCAAAGTAAATAAAGACAAAAGTGCAGTTGATAGACCTTGGAAACTTAAATTTCTAGGATTTTCCTTTTACAGAGGTAAAGGTGAATACAGAATAAGAACTCATGAGAAGTCTTTAAACAAATTTAAAGCAAAACTTAAGAAGTTAACTTCAAGAAGTAATGCAATGAATATTGAATATAGGTTTCTAAAATTAAAACAAGCAATAGTGGGGTGGATAAATTATTTCGCTATCGCCGATATGAGAAATATTCTTAAAACACTTGATGAATGGTTAAGGCGAAGGATAAGAATGTGTTTTTGGAAGCAATGGAAAAAGACTAAAACAAAACACGATAATCTTGTTAAATTAGGAATTCTCAATAACAAAGCTTGGGAATATGCTAATACAAGAAAAGGCTATTGGAGAATATCCAACAGCCCTATACTATCTAAAGCTTTAACTAATAAATATCTCAAAGAAATAGGCTTAATCTCTATATCAGAAGTATATTCAT
>NZ_DDOV01000001.1 GCF_002341865.1 Clostridium sp. UBA2485
TTCCATATTCTACTATTATATATAATTCTACTGTTAAGGATTCATTTTTCGTATTTATTTTGACACCTTTGCTTAGGTTTTCACCCTTTAAAAGCTCCCATAATCCATCTGTAGCATTTTTAGAAGCCATACCAACAACACCATAGCATTCCATTGTTGACACACCTGCAATGTTTGCTAAAACTTCTTCTGAGTAATATACGTTACCTATTTGATTTGTTATGCTAGCTTTCATAATAACTCCTCCTTAATAACACTATATAGATTATTCTATATTATAAAGTAAATTAATTCAACAATTTTAATTTGTAATTAATAGAATTTCCGTTAATTATTTTACATTTTGCTTGCATAGTTTATAATGACTATGTTAAAATATTGTATGTTTGATTTAAACAGTGTTGGTTATTTTAAGGAGGTGTTTATAATGTCAAGAAGATGCGATATATGTGATAAAGGTGTTGTATCAGGTTCTCAGTTCAGCCACTCACACCGCCAATCTAAAAGAAAATGGGCTCCAAATTTAAAAAGAGTTAAAGCTATAGTTAAAGGATCTCCTAAAACTATTCATGTATGTACTAGATGCTTACGTTCAGGTAAGGTTCAACGTGCTATATAAGCTTAAAAAATGCAACTCAATAAAGAGTTGCATTTTTTTATGTTTATTTTTTTCTAATAAATATACCAATTATTTTAGATAAAAATTTCGGAAGCTTTATTGCAAATATTTTCATTATTTCCCCCCTATAAATTAATTACGGTCCTCCATAATCTTCCACCCTAAACCTATAATTACACATCCCATTGCCACAATCCATCCCCAAAATGGAATTAGCATTGCTAATAGTATTCCCAGACCTACAGCTACTACTATTGCCCCAATTCTCTTTCTAGTTTTTCTGCAAAAAAACTTAGACACTTCATCTCCCCCATAGTTATTACTACTATTTAATATATGTTATTTTTTTACAATTGATACAATTATTCATTGAAGTAACTTCATAAAAATTAAACATAATAATATCATAAACAATAAATTTTAAATGTTTTTTATGATAATATATTTTTACTTTGAAACTAAAATTATATTAGACTATAAGTAATCTATAAATTAAATAAAAATATGTTCTAGGCTTCTGAACTGAAATACATAGACAAATATGTTAACACAATTTATTAGTTATTTTTTAAGATGTTTTATTAAAACCTGCACTAAATTATACAGAAAAATTTAATATGTTTTTAAATTGGATATATGAGATTTGAAGATATTCGTAAAAAGCAATAAAACTATTACAATAAACTTTTAATAGTACCACCATTGTACACCTTAATAATACAAAGAATAGTCTAAAATAAAGCACTAGATATGATAGTTCTAGTGCTTTAATTTAAAATAAATTTGTATTTTTAATTTCATTTTCAAATTTTATCACCATCTAAAGTCAATAAATTTTTTGCAATTTTAATTTATTTATCATTACTCACTAAATTATATAATTTATAATTTATTTAAGTGAACTAATGCTTCAACCTCTCCTACAACTTTTATTTCCATGAATACATCTAGCGAAAAACAAAATACATCTTTAATCAATATAGGAGCTTTTCTTGTTTTAGAGTGAGTTTTCACAACTAGGTCTAATTCACTTGTTTCAGTAGAGTTAGGTATACATAATGTGACTTCTTTATTTTTTTCCACAAATCTTTTTATAGTTTTTTTCTTACGTTTACCATCTCTAAATTCAATATTGTATGGAATTCTCAGTGTAAATTTAACTTTTGAAAAATTTGGCCTATCTTCTATTTTCTCTCTTATCTCTGTTTTATTTACTATAAATCCATTATGAATTATAATTTTTTGGAAAGTAAAAGGTTCTTTATAAGTTTTAGGAATATCCACTATAACTTTGGGCAAAGATATATTTTCTTTATAACTTGAAAATATTTTTTTAACTATTATAGGAGACAATTCAATTTCATCTTTTTTTTCTTCTATATTAGTTGAATCAATGGCATTTTCATTTCCAATAAGTGATTCACTTAAAACCATTGTAATATCATAAGGTTGACTGTTAATTCCTTCTACAAGAATAGTATTAACTATGGAATTATTGCCTGTATCAATTATATCTAATGCTCCCTGACCACCACAATTTCTATCAGTTACAAGAAGCTTATCTTTATTTGGAGTTAATAATATACTTTGTGGTTCCGGTAATGTAGTTGCAATAAATCCTTCTAATGTATTAGTTGTAATATTTATTATCTCCACCCTGTTAAGTCCTCTATTAGCAGCATATAAAATATTATCTTTAAGTGCTAGGCTCGTTATAGAAGAATTTGTTGGTAATTCTATTTGAAAAACTTCTTTTTTCTCAATATCTATTGTAGAGATGCTAGCAGAATTTTTAGCCTTTCCACCTTGATTTGCTACATATATGAATTTATTATCATCGTTTATTAAAATATAACTAGGCTTTACACCAACATTTTTAATTCTTGTTAACAATTTAAAATTAGATGTATCATAAACCTTTAAATCTTTACGTAATGAATCTAAAATTACTAAACATTTTCCATGTGAATCTAATTTTAAACTCTCTATAGCCATAAATCCTACGATTCTTGCTATTTTCCTTTCTGTAAATATATCGTACACCAATATTTCTGAAGTGTTTGATATATATATTCTTCCATTTACTATATCTATTTCTAAGTTGCCATTATTAGGGATATCTAATGTTTTTATTTCATCATTGGAATTACATATAATTGCAATAAGATTTTTATCACTACCGACATAAATATCACCATTTTTATGTGATGATATCCTAAAAGGTTTGTAAGGAAGATTGATGGTTTTTATTATAGTATTCTTTTCTCCATCAATAGCTGTTATAGTCTTATTTCCTAAGTTTGACACATAATAAGTTGTTTCTTTTATCCTTTCTACTGTTGACATAACCTCTAGGTATCATCCCTCCTCCCCCAAATTTTACTTATAATAGATTTATTCATTTCATTTTCTAGATCCATTTGCAATTTATTTTTTTCTTTATTAACTTGTCTTAACATTATTGTAACTTCTTCTTTTTCTTTAGTTACAATACTTAATTGTTTATCTACTGTTTCTAGTGCGCTTTGTAGTTCTTCTTTCTCTTTAATTATACTTTGGAACTCTTTTCTTATACTTTCATTTTCAATAGTTATCTGTTCTAGATTTTGCTCCAATTCTTTTCTTTTATTATTTATTACTTTTAGTTCTTTATTTATATGTTCATTCTCAAGATTCATTTTATTTAAAATTTCTTGTAATTTTTCTTTTTCTTTCTTTAATTTCTCTATCTCAAGATTTAAATTTTCATTTTCATTAATTGTTTCTTCTAATTTTTTTTGCAAATCATCCAACTGCTTCTTTCTTTCTTTTAATCCATCTTGAGACTCTTCATGTACTTGCTTAAAAATATTGCATTTCTCTTGAATCTTTTTATTTTTATAGACTATATTACTTAATCTTTCTTCCAATTCTCCAATAATTCTTTCTTTTTGCTTTAATTCTATTTTTAAGTTAACTATTATACTTTCTAATTCACTATTTAAATCACTTAAGTTGGCTACATCTTCTCTTGCATTTTTTTTTCCTTCATCCATATCTAATAATTTGTCGCCATCTTTTGAATTATCTTCCTTATAATCATTATTTATAGGATCTACAGGTAAGAAAAATTTTATTGGATAAGAATTTGTACCTAGAATTTTACTACCCTTTATCTTTTCATCATCATATCCAAATATACAATTGTACAACAAAATTTCTTTTTCTTCTTCAATATCTAATCTAAATGGTGCATTCCATTCATTTTCAAATGAAGAACAAATTATATCCTTTTTTTCTCTCCATATTGCCCATAAAATATTGTTTTTTTCAATTAATATAGGATCTGTAATTTCTGTTTTTCCTTCAAAAAGTTTATCATATTTCATTTCTCCATTAAAATCTATATATACAGCTTCTAATGAATATATCTCCTTTTCCTTAGATAAATTTAAAATATGAGTCTTATTTTTTGAAAGTATAGTGCAAAAATTTATTTTGCTACCTTTTATATCATATAATTTCTTAGGTAAACTCCAATTGGGTTTTTTATATACAAAATTTTTTACTTCTATTTCCGGCTCTTTATTATTGATAAAAAATATAGAAATATTATTTCCTCTCACTACCTCTGCATGATAATGATTATTTACATTTGGTATAAGCATAATATTATGAATAGTGTTAATTATAGCATTATCCTCTCTCCATATATAATGCATAAGAGTCCCTCTCGAAGAATTATTTATATTTTTCAGTATAAAAAATGCATTTATATGATTTTCTACCATAATTAAAGTAAGTTCTCTTATTTCATTCTCACTAGCTTCAAAGCCATATAGTACTTTTCCTAGCCACTGATCTTTATTCCAAATACAATATTTTAGTTTTCCTTTTTTACTATATATAATGTGAATATTTTGCTCTTCATCTATAGTAATATTAAATTCTGATACTCCTGTATCAATTTTACTTTCGTTAGTCCATCTATCTTCTGAATACATAATATTGTAAACTAGATTCCCATTTTCTTTTAAAATAAACTTCCATAAATTATTTTCTTTATCGTAAAAAATCCAAGTATTAGTATTCTCCATATATTTCACCTCTTTATAAAATTATATTTTTTTATTTATATATATATGACCACATTTAAACTATCACACAATTATTTCATTTACATACAATGTAATGTAAGTAAGAATATCCTATGTAAAAAGGAGGAAAATATATGGCAATTACTAGTGATAATTTCTCACCACGTCCTGGGCTAGTAAATAAACAAGGATACCTTCCTGACCCAGTTGAATTGGTATGTATCGAAGTACCTAAAGTATTTGACCAATGTTTAATTAAAAAATGTCTTAAATTTAAAGAAGGTCCTGATACAAATTGTACTGACGAAGAACTAAGAAGTAATCCACTAACAGATCCAAAAAGATTTTTAGGATGTAGAGATTTTAGTATTAAACTTTTATCTGTAGATAAAATTCCTATTAACGGTAAGCCAGGATATAAAAAAGTTATTATTTCTTTTATGATTTCATTTTTCGCAGATTTTTTAGATACATGTGGTACTACTCAATCTGAATTATTTGAAATAAATAGAACTGAAGTTATTTCTAAACTTTATTGTCCTGACTCAATAGCTAAAACCACTTCTAGCACTATGTGCCCTGATGAAGATGAAGATTTCGATCCCGAAATTATAAAACTTGAATTAGTAGCAGATTGTCTTGATGGCGTATTTACTAGAGATTGTGATTGTTGCGATGTATTGGATATAACTTTAGGGTTCCATTTAATAGTAAAATGTGAACTTATTGTTCAATTGCTAATTCCTGCTTATGGTTACTGTCCAGTACCTAAACAATGTAAAGAAGAACCAACAGAAGATCCGTGTGAAATATTCTGTAAATTACCACCACCAAAATTCTATCCGGATCAAAAATTAAGACCACTATTCTCTGACGACTATGATGATTGTTGCGATTAATTAAAAATAAGTTTTCTATAGCAAAGTAACACACTTGTCCAATGTCTCATATAATATAATGAAGAGTTTTAGATAAAATATTTTCAAATAACTTATAAAAAATTAAAATTATGTAAAAGTATAAGGGAGGCTTATTTATGAATTCAAAATCTAAATCTTTTAAATGCGAACATTGCAGATGCAATCCTTGTAAATGCGACGACAAATGGGATGACAGATGCCATGATAAATGTCATGATAAATGCCATGATAGATGCGACCATGACAAATGCTGCTGCCATGAGCATAAATGGAACTGTGATATGGAGTGCTGCAATACTTGCCACTGTACTCCAGGACACCCATTACCTGGTCCATCAATATTATCTTGTGGTACAGCAAGTGGCTTAGCTATTCCAGCAGTTACTGCTGGTACTCCATTTAATCCTATACCAGTAGCTAGTGTTACAATTGATACTACTTGCTTATGCAGACCATCTGTAAAAATTGATTTTACTAGCATAATTAATTATCAAGCACTTCTTACTTTAGGAGCAGGTCCATTACTAACTACTCCATTTACAGTAACTTTCCAATTAAGTAAGACCTGCGATAATGGTAGTAAAATAGCACTAGGAAGCTGGACTTTTACACTAGCAATATTAGCAGCTGCAGTGAATATTACTCAAACCTTTGCTTTCACTCATTGTGAATGTCATGCATGCCCAGGATGTTGTGTTTATACTGTAGATATAGTTCAAGCTACTAGAAGTGCACTACTTGGCGTTACTGTTACAAGTGAAACTGCTTCAATCGTTACTTCTAGTCTTACAGGAATAGCAGCTTCTTCTTGCTAATTAATTTAAACTTAACTACAAATAAAATGTTATATTTTTAATTTATAGGAGTCCTCTATCAATGAGGCTCCTAATTTATTTTTTATAATATATTCTAAAATTAATACATTTACTAATACTTCAATTGTATTATCTATTTCTATTATTCTAGTTAATTAAATTGGTGTTGATTGAAGTTATACTTCACCTCAAGTAAAACCTTCTACAATGGATAATTGAAAATTGTCAATGGAGAATTATTGTTACTTCTCCTTTATTCAATTCACAATGCACAATTCTAAATTTCTCAGTAAAACTGAGAAATTTAGAATTGATTTATTTTTGAAACCACATAGTTATTTTTTATAAAGAACTATCAATTGTACTACTAGTAAAAAATTAGTTTGATTAAAANNTAATTTCAACCATAATTGTCAATTTTCCATTATTAATTGTACATTACTTTAAATTCTCTATTGATTAAACTGTTCCTTAATGGTGGAAGAATTAAATTTTCTTAATTTATATAGTAAGGTAACACAGTTATCTAATAATCCATATAATATACTACACATTTTAAAATAATTTACAAAAGTAAAATTTATTAAAAATATTAAGGAGGCATATTTATGAATTCAAAATTTACTTGTTGTAACCAACAAAATTGCTGCAACACTTGTGCTTGTACTCCTGGGCATCCGTTACCTGGACCAACAATTTTATCTTGCGGTACAGGAACTGGATTAACTATTCCAGCAGTTACTCCTGGTACTCAATTTAATCCTGTACCAGTAGCTAGTGTTACAATTGATACTACTTGTCTATGCAGCCCAGCTGTAAAAATTGATTTTACTAGTATAATTAATTATCAAGCACTTCTTGTTTTAGCAGCTCCTGTAATAACTACTCCATTTACAGTAACTTTCCAATTAAGTAAAACCTGTGATAATGGAACTAAAATACCACTAGGAAGCTGGACTTTTACAATAGCAATATTAGCAGTTGCCGTAAACATTACTGAAACCTTTGCTTTCACCCATTGCGAATGTCATGCATGTCCAGCATGTTGTGTTTATACTGTAGATATAGTTCAAGCTACTAGAAGTGCATTACTTGGCGTTACTGTTACAAGTGAATCTGCTTCAATTGTTACTTCAAGCCTTACAGCAACAGCAGCTTCTTCTTGTTAATTAATTCTTATGCTTAACTTATAGAAAAAATGTCATATTTTCAATTTATAGGAGTCCTCTATTAATGAGGCTCCTAATTTGTTTTTATGATATATAAATATAATAATTATAAAAATAGCTTACTCTCTTGAAAATAATAAAAAATTTGATACGAAATTCACCTTTAGCGAATTTCTTAAAATAAAATTTATTCTAAAAAATTTCGAATGTTCTGAAGGTGAAATTTTAACCATAATTCGTATCTTTAATTCTTAACTTTTGATTTCTAAAGAAAAATTTTGTTACGGAAATTAAAATAATGTATAAATCAAATTTTTATTAAGGAACCCTATATTAACTTAAAATACCTTAGCTAATGTGTAAAGTAACACAGTACCCTAATAATTCATATAATATAATACATATTTTAAAATAATTTACAAAAGTAAAAATTCAGTAAAAATATTGAGGAGGAATATTCATGAGTTCAAAATTTAATTGTTGTAAACAGCAAGATTGCTGTAACACTTGTAATTATGTACCAGGACACCCTATACCTTCCACTGAAATTTTATCTTGTGGTACTGGAACCAGCTTAATTATTCCAGCAGTTACCCCTGGCACTCAATTTAATCTTGTACCGGTAGCTAGCGCTACAATTGATACTACTTGTTTATGCAGTCCAACTGTAAAAATTGATTTTACTAGTATAATTAATTATCAATCAGTTCTTACTCTCTCAGCAGAAGGAGGTCCTATATTAACTACTCCTTACACAGTAACTTTTCAATTGAGCAAAACCTGTAATAATGGTTCTAAAATACCACTGAGAAGTTGGACTTTCACAATAGCACTATTAGCCGCTGCAGTAAATATTACTGAAAGCTTTGCTTTTACTTTCTGTGAATGTCATGCATGCCTAGCATGCTGCGTTTATACCGTAGATATAGTTCAAGCTAATACAAGTTCATTCATTAATGCTACCCTTACACCAGAAACCGCCTCAATTCTTACTTCAAAACTTACAGCATTAGCAATTTCTTCTTGCTAATTAATTTTTATGTTTAATTTACAGATAAGATGTAATGTTTTGAATTTATGGGAGTCCTCTATTAATAGGACTCCTTATTTATTTAGTAATAAAACTACTAAACGTGCATATGATGTAGTAGATATTTGTATTTTTTTACAAACGCAAAGACTTATAAAATAAGGGAGGAATATTTATGAATTCAAAATCTAAATCTCTTAAATGTGAGTATTGTAAATCTAATCCCTGTAAATGTGCTACTGATAGAGATATAACTTTAATACATCCACTACCTAACTCAATACTTTTATCTTGCAGCACTGGAAATGGACTATCTATTTTCCCTAATACTTCTACTCCTATAACCATAACTAGCATTACTATTGACACAACTTGCTTACGTAAACCAGCTATAAAAATTGATTTTAATAGCACTATTAATTATCAAGCACTTATATCCGGTGGTACAGCAATTACTCCATTCACATTAATCTTTGAGTTAAGTAAATTTTGCAATGACGGAACAAAAGTTGCCTTAGGAAGCTGGACTTACTCTATTGGATTTCTATCAGCAGCAACAAATATTACTAATTCCTTCAATTTCACTTATTGCGAATGTAGTACTTGCTCTGCTTGCTTCATTTATACTGTAGATATAGTTAAATTTAATAACAGTATATTATCTGGTGAAGGTAGCATTACAGAGAAGATTTCAATTATTACTTCAAACCTTTCAGCCTTAGCAACTTCTTCTTAAATAGTTAATCTTAAAATTTATCTAATAAGTAACATATTATATTTAATAGAGTTTTCTCTATAATATAAAATAAACTTATAAAATTATTTTAAACACATATAAAGAATATGTTAATCTTAAACAATGATTCTAAGATTATAATAAATTCTTTAAAATTGTAAGATAATTACTATTTATTACGATATATATTTGTAATATTTATATATAGTACTAAAAAACTATAAAAATACTAAAGAATTATAAATTTATGAAGTTCAAAACCTGTAAAATAACAGCATAAAAATTTTTAACTAACTGACCATTGATAAATGACAACTTATATAAATCAACAGTTAAGAATGAAAAACAAAAACCCTATACAAGTTAATTTTAGAAAAGTTTCTTTATAAAAATGTAAATTAATATGACTATTTGCTATGCAAATAGTCATATTAATTGTTAAATAAAGCTTAATTTTGCAGATATATATTTTTTTAATAGAACTTCTATCAATACTGAAAACTTCCTTCTACTCTCGCAGTTATCTCAATTTCACCAGGCATTACTGGAGTACTAGCTGTATAAGTTTTCATCATAGCTCTACTTTCAAACTCTTGTATAGGGGCCTGTTCTTTTATACTATTAGGAATTGTATTTACTGACACTTTTAAGGTGTTTCCAATGGTTATAGCTTTTTCTACTGCATCTATAACAGCTAATTGTAAAGCTTTATTATAATAATATCTAGGATTAGAAATTGTAAAGCTTATGTTTCCCACATTGTTTGCTCCAATGCTAACTGAAGCATCAATTATTTCCCCTACTCTTCTTATATCCCTTATAGTCACAGTAAAAATATTAGTTACCTTATAATTTCTAAACACTTGTTTACCTTCAATATAATCATATTGGGGCTCAATATTATAAATTGAAGTTTTTATGTCTCTTCTTAAAATTCCCATTTCCTCAAGTTGATTTATAACCCTATTACTTATCATTATATTTTCTCTTTGAGCTGTTTCTAAGTTTTTATCTTCTGTCATAACTCCTAAATTGACAATAGCAATATCTGGTTCAGCTTGTATACTTCCAATACCAATTACCCTTATGTTCCCTTGACTATCCCTATCTTGATCATAATATGGTTCAGTATCATAAAAATTAGAATGCATCATAATCACTATTCCTCTTTATAAACTTACTTATCTTATATAATATGAAAATATATAATCTTAGTTACAATTTTTACCAAAACGTACTAAAATACGAATTACAATTTTTTTAAGCTTTTAATAACTGGTTGTAAAATATCTTACAAAGAATACTTATCTTTTGACTTACTAAATTATATACAAAGCTTACATTCGTATATAATATTACTTTAATTCCTATCAAATAATATATTTTAAAAAGGTATGAAATAAACAAATGATTTATTTATTTCATACCTTAATATTAAGCTTTATTAAATTTCTTATACTTACAAATTGAAATAATAAAAGTTTTAATAAACTCTATTTTAAAATATAGCTATATATTATTTAATGGGAATGAACTTTAATTAATATAGTGCTCTATATAGCTCATAAATTTCTTCCTTACTAAGCTCTACATAATTATTTGCTAGAAGTCTTTGCTGAGTATTGATTACATTTTCAGTAAACTCTTCTATTTCATTTTCTTCCATACCGTAATCTCTTAAATCTTTCCTACTAATCAAATTATTTAAAAGCATTTCTAATGAATTGTATACATCTTCTCCCTCTTTAACTTTTAATAAATTTGCAAGTAAAGTATTTACATTTTTTATTTTTCCTTCTGGATTTCTTTTATTATAATATTTAAACACTTCAATAAAGAACTCATAGTTTGCTTCTCCATGAGGAACATGATACTTTGCTCCAAGAGGATATGAAAGTGCATGAACAGCTCCTACACCTGCATTACCAAAGGAAATTCCTGCATAGTTACTAGCTATTAAAAACTCTTCTATAATCTCTGTCCTATATTCTTTTCCTTTTTCGATTATTTCTTTGTAGCCTTTTATTATCATTTTTATTGCTTCTGTGCTATACATCTTAGTATATGGATTAGCCTTTGGTGAAACTAAAGATTCCATAGCATGGATAAGGGCATCTATGGAGCTATAGACAAAGAATTCATAAGGTAATCCTTTAACTAACTCTGGTATAAGAACTGCATAATCCGCATATAGCTCTGGCACTGTTAATCCCATTTTAGTTTTCTTAGCTTTTATTTCAGCAATGGATATATTGGTAACCTCACTACCTGTGCCACAAGTGGTAGGTATAATTATAAGCTCCTTGTTCTTAATTGCTGGTATCTTCTTTTTAAATAGTTCACTAACTTTTTCAACTTCTTTAAGAGCTAATAATTTTGATATATCTATAATGGAGCCTCCTCCTATAGCTATAACTCTTTTAAAATTTTTAGGAGCAATTTCTGCCATTATTTCATCTATTATATCATCAGAAGGCTCTTTTAAATTATAATCCTCTTGAAAAATATAAGAACATTTTAAAGCTAACCCTTCAAGGAAAGTTTTGTATAAAAATTTGTTTGTAAATATTAAATCCTTATCTCCAATAGAAAAATCTTCAATAAAGTTTTTACAACTATCAAATTTAATAATCTTTGGCTTAATTTCTAATAACATCATAAAATCACCCTCTTAATATATTATTGTGCCCATATTTCTTCATCTGTAGGTATCTTAGCATCTACATTGTAGAAACCTATTCTTGATACATTTATTAAATGTTTATAATCTAAGTTTTCTGATATACTGTTATTTCCCCAAGATCCACATCCTAAAGTTGTAGTTGGTGCAAAGCCATTATATAGACTTCCTCCTGCAGTAGTTGATGAAGGTTGGTTAACTACAAGTCTACTTACAGTTAGTTTTCCTCCTGCATATTCTATATGCTCTTTATTATTTGAGTGTATAGCACAGGAATGTCCCTTTCCTTCTACATTTAGATTAGCTTGAGCTATTTCTACTGCTTCTTTAAAGCTATCATATTCAAAACTAACCATTACAGGGCACATTTTCTCCTTGCATAGTGTGTCTTCTGTACCTTTTCCTCTTGCTTTTAAAATTATTACCTTAGTATCCTTTGGAACCTTCACTTCAGCTAATCTTGCAATAAATTCAACACTTTGTCCAACAATTTTTCCATTTATAGTTCCCTGATTAAATAATACCTTCTCAAACTTTTCTATTATTTCATTATCTTCAGTATAATAAGCTCCATTTTTTACAAATTCGTCCATTATTTCTTTATAACTTTCTTTAGGAGCTATTATACTCTGTTCTCCAGAACATATTATTCCATTATCAAAAGTTCTGCCTGTTATTATTTTAGGAACTACCTCTTTTATATCAACTTCTCTATCTATAATACACTGAACATTTCCAGCTCCAACTCCATAAGCTGGTTTTCCACTACTATAGGCTGATTTAACCATACCCATGCCACCTGTAGCTATTACTACATCTACTTGTCTCATAAGCTCTGAAGTTAAATCTATAGATGGCTCTTCTATAGTTTGTATTAAATTCTTTGGAGCACCTAATTTTTCTATAGCTTCATTAAAAAGTTCTACTACATATTTAGCGCATTTCTTTGCTCTAGGATGAGGCGCTATAATTATGGCATTTCCGCCTTTTAAAGCAAACATAGCATTACACATAGGAGTAACTATAGGATTTGTACAAGGTGTAACAGCTCCTACTACACCCATAGGTTTTGCTATTTTAATAAGTGCTTTCTCTCTCTCTTCCCCTATAATTCCTATAGATTTTTTATCTTTTAAATTATTCCAAATAACCTTAGACTTCCCTTTATTCTTTGTAACTTTGTGATTGTATACTCCCATTCCTGTCTCTTCTACAGCCATTTTTGCTAGCTCTTCAGCTCTATCATATATTATTTTTCCAATTTCTCTAACTATTGTATCCACTTGTTCTTGAGTAAAGTTTTCATACTCTTTTTGAGCGACTCTTGCATTACTTACTAAGTTTTCTATATATTTTTTATTCTCCATCTTAAGCTTCTCCTCTTCTTCTACTCTAATCTTGCCTAATATTTCTTTAACATATGAACTATTTCCCATTAAACACTTCTCTCCTTATATTTTTTTAAAATCAACTTGTAGCAACCATGTTTACCCCCGTATTAAAAGCTAATAGATTCTTTTCAATACTGGACTTTGGAACATTATCGCATATAGCCTTTTCTAGATTTTCATAATCTATATCATTAGTTAGTGCAGCTAATATTCCAAGGCATAATATATTTATTGCTTGAGTGTTTTCTAGAACATTTTCTGTACAATTAAAAATGTCAAATTTTCGCACATTTTTTTCTTCAGAAATATCTATACTATTGTCAGTTATAATCATGGTATCTTCATCACAAAAATTTTTAAACTTATCCAAACCACTTTGACTTAAAGCCAATATTATATCTGCTTTTTCTACTCTTGGATAACATATATCTTCGTCAGAGATAATCACGTCAGCTCTACAACAACCTCCTCTAGACTCCGGTCCATAATTTTGAGTTTGAACTACATGCTTACCCTCTAGCACTGCTGCTTCTGCTAAAATCACTCCTGATTTTACAATTCCTTGTCCCCCTAATCCAGTGAAGATTATCTCTTTTTTATTCATTCTCTTCTCCTCCTAAAACTACTTTACAGATATTTATAGATGTGCCACTTTGAAAATTAGTCTATCCATTCATAAAATTGTGTTAGTAAATTGTTTAAGATCATACTTATACAATTGAAAATTGACTATTGACAATGGACAATTATGGACACTTCTCTTTTACAAGAGAAGTGTTGAATTTATTTTTTTAAAGTGACATAGCCACTTTTATTAAAAAAACTATTAAAGAAATTAGTTTGATTAAAATTAATTTCCACTTTAATTATCAGTTCTCTATTAAATAAAGTTCAGCTATAAATTAATCTTTAAGATAGTTTTTCTATAAAACAAATAAACATTAATTATTTCTTTTCAAACTGTCTTATATATTCTTCTATATATTCAGGTTCTGCAGTATTCTTAAATATGCCTATTTCATATGTTTCTTCCTGCTTCTCACTGACTTTTTTTCTTAAATTATTTATCATGTCAGAAGGTCTTTTTAGTGAATTTCTTCTTCCAAACTGAACTGGACAAGGTGTTAAAGCTTCTATTACAGAGAACCCCTTTTTATCAAAAGCTTGTTTTATAACATTTACTAGATGTTTATAATGTGCTACAGTGCTTCTTGCTATATAAGTTGCTCCTGCAGCTTCACACAATTTACATATATTAAAATCCCTACATACATTTCCACTTTCCGAAGTAGTAGTTCTAGCATTTAGTGGTGTAGTTGGAGAACATTGCCCTCCTGTCATTCCATATATATTATTATTGAAAACAATTACCTTTAAATCTATATTTCTTCTACAACCGTGAATAAGGTGATTTCCGCCTATAGCAGTACAATCTCCATCTCCAGTCAAAACTATTACCTCTAGCTCAGGATTGGCGAGTTTTATACCCTCTGCATAGGCAATAGCTCTTCCATGTAAGGTGTGTACTGTATCAAAATTCATATATTGAGTAGCTCTTGAAGAACAACCTATACCTGATACTATACAAATTTTATTTTTATCTATATTTAGAGAGTCAATGGCTTCAACTAGTGCACTTACTATTATTCCATTACCACAACCTGCACACCAAATATGAGGAAGACGATCTTCTCTCATATATTTTTTAACTAATGCTTCTTTCATATGCTCCCTCCATAATTGCACTTTCTAATTCCTTAGTTTTAAAAATTTCACCACAATATTTATTAATACCTATAACTTTGCATCTATCTCCAACAATTCTTTGAATTTCAAAGATTAATTGCCCAGCATTCAATTCTGGTACAAATATTTTCTCAATGTTATTTTTTTCTATGATTGATAATAGTGCATTATCTGGGAAAGGCCATATGGTATAAGGTACAAATAAACCTGTAGTATCTTGATTATTATTTAGAACTATTCCTCTACAAACTCTAGCTGTAGAACCAAAGGCTATAATTAATGATTTGCATTTATCTGTTTTTACTTCATCATATTTAGCTATATCATCTTTATCTTTCTCTATTTTATTTAATAATCTTGAGGTTAATTTTTCCGCAACTTCATTGGAGTTAGAAGGATATCCCCATTCATCATGATTTAATCCAGTTACATGAAATTTATATCCTTCACCTATTGCAGCCATTGGAGGTATTAAATCCTCTGTATTTTTGTATGGCATATATCCTTCTCTTGCTTCTTCTAAACTAGGTTTCTTTCTATTTATAATTTCTATATCTTCCTTTAAATAAACGCTTTCCCTCATATGTGCTATGACTTCATCAAGTAGTAAAATTACAGGAACTCTATATTTCTCTGAGTAATTAAAGGCTTCAATAGTTAATTCATATGTAGAAGCCACACTATCTGGTGCTATTACTATAACTGGATGATCCCCATGAGTCCCCCATTTACTTTGCATTACATCTCCCTGAGATACAGATGTTGGAAGTCCTGTACTTGGACCTCCTCTCATTACATTCACTATCACACAAGGAATTTCAGCCATGGAAGCATATCCAATTATCTCTTGTTTTAAGGAAAATCCAGGACCACTAGTTGCAGTCATTGCTTTAACTCCAGTCATAGCTGCTCCAACTACAGCAGCTATTCCTGCAATCTCATCCTCCATCTGTATAAATACCCCATCAACCTCTGGAAGCTTTACAGAACTTAGTTCCGCAATTTCACTAGCTGGACTTATAGGATATCCACCATAAAATTTCATTCCAGCCCTTATAGCGCCTTCAACACAAGCCTCATTTCCTTGTATTAATACTAACTTACTCATCACTGTCTCTCCTTATATTTACAGCAAAGTCTGGACATATGTCTTCACATATGCCACACTTTATACACTTTTCTTCTTGAATTACTATTGCCTTCATATTATTTTTTCCAAGTACCTTCTTTGGGCAATTGTCTATGCATAGTTCACAGCCCTTACACCACGCTTCATTTATATATATCATTATTCTAGCTCCTTCAATTATTTATGAATTTTATGATAAATAAAATAGTCAAATTGTTTATTAAATCTCTTCTCCCACTCTTTTATAAGCTGGGCTCTAAAATTAGGATGGGCTATATTAATTAAAGCTCTTGCTCTTTCTTTTAAAGATTTTCCTTTAAGTCCAGCTATCCCATACTCAGTAATTACATAATGTACATCATTCCTAGAGGTGGTTACTGCTGTACCTTCTTCTAAAAATGGAACAATTCTAGATATGGTACCTTTTGCTGCAGTGGACGGCATTGCTATTATAGATTTCCCGCCATTAGATATATTAGCTCCTCTTACAAAGTCTACTTGCCCTCCTACACCACTAAATTGTTTCAAACCCATGGATTCAGCTGCAACTTGTCCCATTAAATCTATTTGTATACAGGAATTGATAGATACCATATTATCATTTTTACCTATAATACAAGGGTCATTTACATAATCTACAGGATGCATTTCTATCATTGGATTATTATCTATAAAGTTATAGAATTTCTTTGTTCCCATGAAAAAAGATACTACCATCTTATCCTTATGAAGAGTCTTTTTCTTATTATTAATTACCCCTGATTCAACTAACTCTAATACTCCATCAGAAATCATTTCAGAATGAATACCTAGGTCTTTTTTATCCTTTAAAAATAATAACACTGCATCAGGAATAGAACCTATTCCAAGTTGGAGAGTAGAGCCGTCTTCTATAAGCTCTGCACAATTTTTACCAATGGCTTTTTCTACTTCTCCAATTTCACTAGGTTTTATCTCTATTAATGGATAATTAACCTCTACTATATAATCAATATCCTTTACATGAATAAAAGAATCTCCTAGAGTTCTTGGCATATTAGGATTAATTTCAGCTATGACAATATCTGCACACTCTGCTGCTGGTTTTGTGTAGTCGTTAGACACACCAAAACTACAAAATCCATGTTCATCAGGGGTAGAAATTTGAATTATTGCTACATTTACTTTTAGGTACTCTTCTCTAAAAAGTTTTGGAATTTCTGAAAAGAAACAAGGGGTAAAATCAGCTCTTCCATCCACTATAGCATTTCTTGTGGATGAACCAGCAAAAAGAGAATTATGTTTAAAATTGAATTCTTTTTCCTCTTTCACATATCCACCTGTACCTATTCCTATCATGTGAACAATTTCTATATTTGAAAACTTATCACTATCCCTTACCATAGCATCTATAACTGCTTTAGGTTCTCCAGCTGCATGGCCTATTACAACTCTATACCCATTTTTTATTTTATCCGCTGCTTCACTTTCAGATATAACTTTTTCTTTATATAACTCTCTCCAATCCATTTTTTTACTCCTTGTGCTCTCAGTTTATTCTTTTATCTTTGCAATATTTTTAGCTAATTTCTTTTTATCTTCAAGGTTTCCTTGTCTTGAAATCATAATTCTCTGTGCCTGAGGTGAACCAGCACCATGCATAGATTCTGTTCTATAACCTACTGCTGCTGTTCCCAAGGTTATGTTTTCTATAAGTCTTAAAATTCTCATTCTGTCTTCAGTTGATACACTTGCAACACCTTTTAAATACTTTTCTACATAAGGTCCTATTTCTGGATCTCTAAGATCTTTTTCAGAAGGCATAGTTACCATAAGTCCACCAGCAATGTCTTCTGCTAGTCTAGCTATTTCATAAGGGAATCTTGTTATATTTTGCTTGCATACATTGGCAAGTAATAAATCTATTTGATAATTTCCAGATTTTGTTTTGCAGCCTTCACAAGAACATGCTATGCCGCAGCTGTATAAAGTCTCATTTAAATGAATCATCTCTATAAGTTTATCCTTTATATGAGAAGCTTTATTTGCTCCATTATAATCTGCTGCTGTGGCTGCAGCCCCAATAAGTACATCTCCTACCCCAACTTTACAGCCGCCATAACTTTGCCTATGATATCCTGCAAATCTTTCTACTAGCATACCTGCAAATTCAGTTTCTCCATTTAAGAAGATTCTCTCATTTGGTACAAATACATCATCAAAAATTGTTAAAGTCTCATGTCCGCCAAAGTTTGAGTTTCCAATATCTATATCTGCACCTTCTTCAATTTTTCTTGTATCGCAGGATTGACGTCCATATATACTAAATATCCCCTCTGTGTCTACAGGTACAGAAAATGCCACTGCCCAATCTTTATCTTCTGGTTTCATAGATATAGTTGGCATAACAAGTATTTCGTGAGAATTTATCATTCCTGTTTGATGAGCTTTTGCTCCTCTCACTACTATTCCATCTTCTCTTCTTTCCACTACCCTAAGGTATAAATCAGGATCTTCCTGTTTACTTGGTGATAATCCTCTATCTCCTTTTGGATCCGTCATAGCTCCGTCAACTACTAAATCATTCTCTTGAACATATATCATATATTCTTTAAATCTTTCATGATAATTAGTTCCATATGCCTCATCAATTTCAAAAGTACTACTATAAACTGCATTAAAAGCATCCATGCCTACACAACGTTGAAAGCAAGAAGCAGTTTTTTGACCACATAACCTTTGCATCTTAACTTTATTTATTAAATCCTCAGCACTTTGATGAATGTGGCAAAACCTATTTATTTTTTTCCCTGTAAGATTTGAAACTGCTGTCATTACATCAGAATATTCATCCTTCTGTGCTAGTTCATAAGTCATAGCCACTGAATTTAGTGATGGTCTAATCATTGGATGGTCCACTGGATTTTCTACTAATTTACCAAATAGATACACTTTAGTTTTTAGTTTCCTCAAGCTTTCTATATATTCTTCTTTAGTCATTAAACCCATAAAAATTCCTCCCTTTCATTTATCTGATTAATATTAAAAGCAACTTCCGTGCCAACTTTAAATGTTTGTGTAAACTCCCTATTTTCCTCAATTCTTTTAATTAAAAAAAATCATATAATCTATAATTATCACTGAAAATTTGCAATAATTATATTTTATATGATGTAAACCTTATATTTATCAATGCCTTCTATAGTTATATGCAATAATGCAACTATGCAAGATTGCATGTTAAAAAATTATTTATCGAAACTATTTTTTGATTTAATCTTCATATATTTTTCTTTTTCTAATGAATGTGATGAATTTATTTCTAA
The DNA here is from genome assembly GCF_002341865.1 of Clostridium sp. UBA2485. Classification (GTDB taxonomy): domain Bacteria; phylum Bacillota; class Clostridia; order Clostridiales; family Clostridiaceae; genus Clostridium_J. The sequence goes on from NZ_DDOV01000001.1 coordinate 19,617, forward strand.
GGTCTTTGCTACAATTTTACATTTTTGCATCTGTTAAACAACTTATTGTAATCTCTACTTTATCAATAGTCTCCTTCACATTACATAGTTTTTTGTATGGGTTCCACATTTCCATCAATTCCTTAAATAAAAAAAATCATATAAAATATAATTATCACTTAAAATTTGTAATAATTATATTTTATATGATGCAAGTTCTATGTTTATCAACACTTCTATAGTCATATGCAATAATGCAACTGCACAAATTATATGTTAAAAAATTATTTATTTAAAATCATTTTCTGATCTAATCTTCATATATTTTTGTCTCTTTCTGATGAGGGTCGATGGATCTATTTTTAAAGCTTTTGCTGCAATTTTTATATTCCCATACCTCGTTAAAGCATCTATTATAATTTCCATCTCCACCTTATCCATAATTTCCTTTAAGCTATAGCCTTTTATGGAATAGTTGCTTATGCTAAGTATATAATCCTGTTCCACTCTTATGTTGCTAATTTCCTCTGGTAAGTTCCTTTCCTCTACTATGGCATTTTCGTTCATTATAATTTGTCTTTCTATCACATTTCTAAGTTCCCTAACATTTCCTGGCCATTCATAGTTGTAAAGATATTCTAAAGTTTCTTCACTAAAACTACATTTAGAACTATATTTCTTATTTATGCACTCTGTAAAATGCTCTATAAGTAATAAAATATCTTCTTTTCGCTTTCTTAGAGGAGGAATTTCTATAGGAAATACACTGAGTCTATAATATAAATCCTCTCTAAATAGCTTCATATTTATTAATTCTTTTAAATCTTTATTAGTAGCTGCAATTATCCTTATATCTACTGAAATTAATTCCGTACCACCAACTTTTTCTATTTGCTTTTCTTGAAGTACTCTTAAAAGTTTAACTTGTGTTGTTAGAGGAAGCTCTCCTACTTCATCTAAGAATACAGCACCTCCATCTGCCAATTGAAATAGTCCTATTTTTCCTCCTTTATTAGCTCCTGTAAAAGCTCCTGGCTCATAGCCAAATAGCTCAGATTCTATAAGGTTTTCTGGTATTGCACCACAGTTTATTGTTATAAAGGCTTTGTCCTTTCTTGAACTATTATAATGAATATACTTAGCTATTCCTTCCTTACCCACCCCAGTCTCCCCTAAAATTAAAGTTGTAATATCTGTCTTAGAAATTTTTGTAGCATTCTTTAGAACTGCAACCATAGAGTCATCTTTTATTAGCATGCCACTAATATCATAAAGTTTTTCCTTCATCTGATCTATTTTTTTATCTTCTACAAAATGCCCATTATAACATTTATCTCTTCTCATATTCCACCACCTCTAATTAATGATTAATACTTTTAAAACCATAGCCGAATACTTCATATACATTATTTACTGTTACAAAGGCCTCATTATCAATCTCATTAATATAATGCTTTAATTTTGCAAACTCTCTTCTTCCTATAAGTACTACAATTATATTCTTATCTTTATTTGTAAAACCACCTCTTCCATTGTAGAAGGTAGACCCTTTATTTAAATCCTTGATAATAAAATCATTAATCTTATCATATTTATCACTAATTATAGTAACTTCTTTAGAAATGTTAATTCCCTCTATAACAGAATCTATAACAAATCCATTTATAATTACTCCTAGCATTGCGTACATTGATAGCTTTAGCCCAAAAGCAAAGGCTGCAGCCACAGTAATACTTAAATCTGATAATAGTACACCTTTTCCTAAATCAATATGAAAAAATTTGTTTAAAATTTTTGCTATGATATCTGTACCTCCAGTAGATGCATCTTGATTAAATACAATGCCCATGCCAGCACCGGATATCAAAATTCCAAAAATAAGCTCTAAGAACAAATCACCTGTAATTGAATGTGTAAGTTTTACTGTTTTCTCTAAAATTAAAACCATAAAAGATACTCCAAAACTAGAGTATATGGTTTTAACACCAAAATTACTTCCAATAAAAATAAATGCTACTATGAAAAGTACTATATTTATAGCTATCATTATAATTCCTACTGAAACGTTAGGAATAAAATAATTAATAACTATAGCTAAACCATTAGCTCCTCCTATGGCTAAATTATTAGTCATTAAAAAAAAGTACATTCCACATGCCACCATAATAATTCCTAAATTGATTAACATAAATTCTTTAATTTTCCTCACCATAAAAAACCTCCATTAACATTTTACTCTTTAACTTTCGATATATTGCCTAAAATAACAAAACCTCTTAACTCAAGAGTTAAGAGGTTTAAAATCGCACAGAAGAAAGCCTATATAAAAGCAAAATAAATACGCCTTTATACAGCTATTCTTTTTATGACACCCCCCATCAACCGTAGAGTATTTAGTGTATAAATAAAGGCAGGTCTTCTGACTCTGGTTCGTAGTTGCTTCAGCCTTCCCAATATAAATCAGTGGCATATCTATAAGAAGCTTCTTCCCATTACAGCGGCGGGACCGTATAAGATTTTCACTCATTTCCCTTTTAAACAAAGCTACTAAAGCTTTGTACCTCTATCTGATATATTAAATTTTTCACTTAAAACTAAATATTTTTTCACAATTCACAATTTTCTAATAAGTTCTAAAGTTGAAATACATATTCGTAAAATATCTCACTTATTTGAGTATATCTCTTCTATTATTTTAATTCAAGATATGTTTTAAATTTATATTTTTATATTATAGATATGAAATTTATAATTATTATCATTTATATTATTAATACGTAAAAGACTGGAGATGACTTTAGAATGAAACATAAAAAACTAATCACAAATACTTTAATTTGTTTAAGTGGATTATTTATATTTTAGATACTACCTTAAAAGCAGATAATATATTATTGTATACATTGTCTATTATACTGCTTCTGCTTTGATTATTGCTGCTGTAACAATGTACAAATAAATTTAAGCAAATCGATAAATCAATTAGCATAAAATAATTTATTGAGATTACGAAGCGCTTAAAATTAACTAAGTGCTTTTATTTTTTTGCTTTAATATAGGTTAATAATGCACATACCGTCTATCACATAAAAAATCGAGTAGGAGCTGAATAAT
>NZ_DDOV01000022.1 GCF_002341865.1 Clostridium sp. UBA2485
TTTTAAGCTCAAGCATAGCTTTTGACTTTCCAATAATATCTTCAACTTTTATAACTTCTCTTCCACCACTAACTTTATGTATTTTAGATTTTAAATGTTTTATTTCTTCAAATACAAATATTCTATCATAGGAAGATAGCACCGGAAAAACGGGTATAATTCTACCCATAAGTTGAAATCTTTCATCGTTTATGATTATAGTATATACTTCGCCTCCAAGTATATATTCACTAGTGGAAGAAATTGTTATTTTTTTATTTATATTGCTAGCAGTCAGCTTAAGTTGTTTCGTAGCACTTACGTTCATATGAACTATTTCATTGTTTTTAGTAACTAAAACACCTTTATCTACACTGTCTATTATTTGATTTAATAATTCTACCATCATATTACTTCTCTCAAACTCAAGGTGTTCATATGATTTAGTGCTTATAAAATCTGATATTTGATCTAAAACCTGAATAAATGAGTCAAAATTTTCTATAAAGTGAGTTCTTTGACTCTCCTCTGAACATACAAGCCCTATTACTCCAATAATATCTTTATTCAAAATTATAGGAGTACAAACAAGCATTTTTTCTACACAATTATTTATATGATTACACTTTTTACAGAAAGAATGCTGTCCAGGATTTTTTATTATTTGTTTTTCCCCAGTTTTTATAACATGATCATATACATATCCTTCCTTTGATATATCTTTGTTTACTTCATTCTTATAAATACCAGTGCCCGCTACTCTACACAAATTTTTATCTACAATCTCAACATCTACTTTAATTACATTTGAAATTATATTTGCATATTTAGCCACTGTGTCTTGAATCTCTAGTAATGTAGAACCCTTCATATTTATATCATTCCTTAAACATTAATTTATTTTTTCTACAATAAATTACAATAACTCCCACAAAGTCATTTTATCACAATTATATGAAAATTAAAATAAAATTTACTTCAAATCCTTATCAATAAGATAATTTTTCTAATAATTCATTGAAAATTTCGAATATACGCAATTTATCAATATTATAATAATTATCATTTTAATAATTTTTCTCCAGCTGTAAATAAATATAATTTTTTTTGTAACTAACAATTATTTGACTTAATCTAGTACTACTTGAATGAAAAAAACTAGAAATTTCAATGCTTTTCAAATTATGTCTAGATATAATTTTTATTATTATATAGATGTAATATTTAAAATATGTAGCATCTCCTATTTTAGACATATTTTTCAGAACTCTTATATTGTTCAAATGTTGATTTTTCAATATTTCCCCTATAAAATCTTGTCCAATTTATACTAATTTATAGATAAGTAAATTATAAGATATTTTGGCATATTTATTGCTTTAATATTTAAAAAATAAACTATATTAAAGAGGTAAATATGCTTATTTCAAATATATTAAATTTTAAAAAAGGATCTGTTTTATCAATAGTTGGAGCTGGTGGAAAAACTTCCCTAATGTTAAATCTAGCCGAAGAGCTAAGAGCTTGTAATAAGGTTTTAGTAACAACTACCACAAAGATATATCCTCCTGATAAAACATCTTATGATTTTATATGTATTGGAGAAGAAAATTGCTCTATATATGATGATTATGAGGAAAATGGTGTATATGTATATGGGAGTTTTATGAATGAAGATGATAAACTACTTGGTTTAAATAAAGAATTTTTGGATAACAAATTTAAATATTTTGACTACTCTATAATAGAAGCAGATGGTTCCAAAAGAAAATCTATTAAAGGATGGCGAGAAAATGAGCCAGTTATATGTAAAAATACCACTAAGACCATAGGAGTATTAGACATAACATGTATAGGTAAAATAATAAATGATATTAACGTTCATAGAGTGAACCATTTTATAAATATAAGTAATGGAAGTTTAGGTGAAAAAATATCCATTCCAATAATAAGTTCACTAATAACTCATCCTATAGGACTTTTTAAAGATTCTGTAGGAGAAAAGATATTATTTATAAATAAAGTAGAAAATCAACATACTACTTTATTAGCAAATGAGCTAATAAAACATTTGCATTCAAACTCTAACTTATTTATAGATAAAATAATTATAGGAAGCTTAAAAGAAAAAAGATACAGTTTAGTATCTCTTTAAATTGGAGGTTTGCCATGGTAAATGCTGTAATAATGGCATCGGGCTATTCCACTAGAATGGGTGAAAATAAATTGCTACTACCATTCAAAGGAAAACCCATAATTGAGCATGTTATAGATGCAATAAAAGAATGCAATTTTAATGAAATAATTTTAGTTGGTAAAGAAAAACAAATATTAGATATAGGTAAAAATAAAAATATTTTAACTGCTTTAAATACAGAATCCTATAAAGGACAAAGCCAGTCTATAAAACTAGGTATTTTAAATACATGTGCATCAGATGGATATATGTTTTTTACCGCTGATCAACCATTAATAGATTCCTATACTATAAATTTATTATTAGATACTTTTATGAAAAATAAAAATTCTATAATAGTACCTAGATACAAAACTAAGGCTGGTTCCCCTACTATATTCTCAACAAAATTCAAAGATCAATTACTTAATTTACAGGGAGATGTAGGGGGTAAGGCTATTATAAATAATCATCTTAGTGAAGTTTTGTTTATAGATTTAAAAAGTGATTATTCTTTATTAGATGTTGATACGGTAAAAGATTACGAATATATATTAACCAAAAATTTACAATGAGGATGGGGTAAATATGTATAAAAATGTTATAATTGTTAGGGGTGGTGGAGATTTAGCTTCTGGAACTATACATAAGCTCCATAGAAGCGGTTTTAAAATATTAGTTTTAGAATCTTATTATCCCACTTCTATAAGAAGAAATGTATGTTATAGTGAAGCCATATATACTGGTAAAATTACTATTGAAAACATTACTGCTATAAGAGTAAGCAGTTTTAATGAAATATTAAAATGCTGGCAAAATAATAAAATTCCTATCGCAGTAGATCCTCATGGTAAATTTATAGAAATGTTAAAACCTAGAATTTTAATAGACGCTATAATAGCAAAGAAAAACTTAGGTACAAAAATGAATATGGCAGAAATAACTATAGCTCTCGGACCTGGTTTTGAGGCTGGTAAAGATGTGCATGCTGTTATAGAAACCATGAGAGGTCATAATTTAGGAAGAGTTATATTAAAAGGAGAAGCCATGAAAAATACAGGAGTCCCTGGGGAAATTGGAGGATATTCTAAAGAGAGAGTTATATACAGCCCAGCTAGTGGAATTATTCAAAATGTAAAAGAAATCGGCGATTTTGTCTCCTCAGGTGAAATTTTAGCTTATGTAGATAGTATAGAAATTAAAACAGAAATAAGTGGATTATTAAGAGGAATCATAAGAAATGGCAGCAAAATTGAAAAAGGGTTGAAAATAGCCGATGTAGATCCTAGATGTCATGAAATTAGAAATTGTTATACTATTTCTGATAAAGCACGAAATATTGCTGGTGGTGTATTAGAAGCTATTCTATATTTTATGAACAAAAATACAGAAAGTAGAGTTAATGTGTGGAACAAAACATCCTAAGAAAACTTATGAAACCGTTGACAAAGGAGATTCTNNGGAGATTCTGTAGCTTTAGCTACTATAACTCATATTTATTGATCCACCCGTGGTAAAAGCGGATCAATAATGGAAAAATTCACGGTACTGTAGGTGGCAGTAAAGTTGAACATGAAATCATAAATAAAGCTTTAGAGTGTATTAAAAATAATGAAAATAGCACTTTTGAATATAAACTAAATGAAAGTGGAGAATTAGGTATGCAATGTGGTGGAGAAGCTAAAGGTTTTATTAATTAAAAATAAAGATACTTTAAATCATGTTAAAGATTTAAATAATATAATCTTTTAAGTTCTAAAATAAAAGGAGACTTACTATGCATAATTTATTTCTTACAGCTCCCAGTGGCACTGGTAAGAGTACCGTAATAAAAAAGGTATTATATGAATTGAATATTTCAATAGGTGGCTTTCAAGTAGAACGCTGTCTAGATAATGAAGGTAATATTTATTTTGATATGATATCTTTTAAAGATAAAAAAAGAAATAACATAATTGGTAAATGCACAAAGTCCAAAAAGCCAATTCCAAATTTATATACTTTTGAAACTAAAGGAGTTGAAATATTGAATACTAGCTTAGAAAATAGTGACTTAATAGTATTGGATGAAGTGGGCTTTCTTGAAGAAAATGCAGAAATTTTCAAATCTTCCATAAGAAAAGTTTTAGATAATAATAAAATAGTATTAGGAGTATTAAAAGAATTTGATTCACCTTTTTTAAATGAATTACGTAATAGAAAAGATATCTCTATAGTAAAAGTTACTTTAGATAATAGAAATTACATTGCAAGTCATATATTAGATATATTAAAAAATTGGAATGTTTCTATAAAAAATTCTAGAGATGAGATGAGTTTATGAAAAAAGTAAAAAAGTATTTACTATTTCCTATAGGTGCTATTTTAATTTTATTATCAATTTGCATAGGAAGATATTCTATATCCTTATATGATTTATATTCACTAAATGATAAAGCTATTGCTATATTTTTCAACTTGCGTTTACCTAGAATTATAGCTGCCTTATTAGTTGGTGGAGCTTTGTCTACTGCTGGTGCCTCTTATCAAGGTATGTTTAAAAATCCTTTAGTATCTCCTGATATTTTAGGAGCATCTGCTGGTGCTAGTTTTGGCGTCGCCATAGGTATACTATTTTCTTTTAATATTCACTTTATACAGATTCTAGCATTTATATTTGGTTTAATAGCAGTTATGCTCTCTTGGAGAATAAGTAGAAGAATCCCTCATCATGATCCAAGTTTAGTTTTAGTTTTATCTGGAATGTTGATTCAAGGATTGTTTACATCTGCAGTGTCTCTTGTGAAATATATATGCGATCCCTATGATAAACTTCCTGCTATAACCTTTTGGCTTATGGGTGGGCTATCTTCTATAACATTAAAAGATTTACAAGTTATGATAATACCTATAATTCTAGGATTAGTTCCTCTAATGTTGATAAGATGGAAAATTAACATATTGTCTTTTCCAGAAGATGAAGCAAAAACACTAGGAGTAAATACAAATAGAATAAGGATTATTGTAATAATATGTTCTACTTTACTTAGTGCTTCAATAGTTTCATATTGTGGAGTTATTGGATGGGTTGGACTGGTTATTCCACATTTAACTAGATCTATGTATGGACCAAATTATAAATCTTTACTACCAACTTCTTTTTTTATAGGTAGTTTATATATGCTATTAGTAGATGATCTAGCTAGGTGTATGTTTACTGTAGAGGTACCTCTTGGAATATTAACTTCTTTAATTGGAATACCATTTTTTGCTTATTTATTAATGAATGTAAAGAAGGGTTGGCTATGAAACTAGAAATTAAAAAAGCTTCCTTTGGATATGGTAATAACATACTTTTCAAAGATTTATCCTTTGAATTGGAATCTGGTGAATTATTATGTGTACTTGGTCCTAATGGAGTAGGAAAAACTACTCTTTTTAAAACCATGCTAATGCTTTTAAAATTAAAATCTGGAGAAATATTAATAGATAATAAAAATATAAATACTTTTTCTACTAAAGAATTATATAAACGTATATCTTATGTCCCTCAAGCACATACACCACCTTTTCCTTTTTCAGTGATGGATGTAGTACTAATGGGACGTGCTGTTTACATAAAAGATTTTTCATCTCCAAGTAAAATAGATATAGAAATTGCAGAAAAATCTTTAAATACTTTAGAAATAGCTCATTTAAAAAATAAAATTTATACAGAACTAAGCGGTGGTGAAAGACAATTGGTGTTGATAGCAAGAGCTCTTGCTCAAGAGGCTTCCATAATAATAATGGATGAACCAACATCAAATCTTGACTATGGAAATCAGATAAAAGTTTTAGCATTGATAAAATCATTATGTATAAATAACAATCAAACTATACTTATGTCATGCCACAATCCTAACCATGCTCTTTTGTACGGAAGTAAAGTTGCTATTATGAAAAAAGAAGGAGGATTTTCCTTTGGTAATCCATCTGATGAAATCACTACTAAAGTTATAAAAGAAATTTATGGAGTAAATATAAGAATGGTAGAAGCTACCATAAATGATAACTTTAAAAAAAATATATGCATACCCTTTGACTTCAAATAAGAATAAAGAAAGGAGCAATAATAACATGTTTAAAAAGCTTACAGGCCTATTACTATCTTTAGTTCTAATATTTTCTTTTTATGGCTGTAGCCCAAAATCTACTCCTACTTTAAATAGCCATAAAACTATAACAGATCAAGCAGGAAGAGAAGTAGAAATACCATCTAAAATAGAAAAAATATATTGTACAAGCCCCTTAGGTTCTGTATTTATTTATTCATTATGTCCTGAAAAACTAGCGGCATGGAATAATAAACTTTCAGAAAAATCTTTAGAATACCTTATGCCAGAGACTGGCAAGCTTCCTATAGCAGGTAGCCTACAAGGTAAAAAATCTGGCAATATAGAAGAAATAGCTAATCTAAAACCTGACATAGTAATATCTATGGGTGATATAAACGACTTAACTATATCTGGAGTAGAAAAATTTCAAAAACAATCTAATATTCCATTTATTCTTGTAGACGGAAAAATGGATAAATTACCTGAAGCCTACAGATTTGTTGGAAATTTATTAGATAAAAAAGATGAAGCTGAAAAACTAGCGCTATACTGTGAAAAAGTACTTAAAGAGTCTGAAGAAATTGTAAAAAATATTAAAGATGATGAAAAAGTAAAAGTTTATTATGCAGAAGGTCCTAAAGGATTAGAAACAGATCCTGAAGGTTCTCTTCATTCTGAAGTTATAAAATATGCTGGTGGAAAAAATGTAGCTGATTTTCCTGTAAAACATGGTGCACGCAATACTGTATCTATGGAACAGATTATAACATGGGAACCGAATGTTATCGTTGCAGACTCAAATGTATTTAGTGATGGTTCATGGGAACAACTTTCTGCAGTAAAAGAAAATAAAATATATATAATTCCATCATTGCCCTTTAGTTGGTTCGATAAACCACCATCAATTAATAGGTTACTGGGAATAAAATGGTTTCAATCCTGCCTATATCCAGATTTATATAAAGGAAATATAACTGAAGATACTAAAGAATTTTTCAAACTATTCTACCATAAAAATCTTTCTGACGAAGAAGTCAATAATCTTTTAAAAACAGGTATATGAATATAGTAATCTTTATAAAATAATATCTAACATTCATAAAATCTATTAGAATATATAACTTATAAATTAATTTATGATAAGTTATAAAAAAACTATAACGTAAGAAAAATCGACAAAATAACTATAGGGTGCTATAAGCACCCTATAGTTATTTTGCTGATTTTTTATTAATAAACATAGCTACTATAGGGATACAATACGAAAACTTAATATATACCCTAGAGAATAAATTTTCTATAAAAACAGATTAATCCCTTAGAAATTAAGGATTAATAATGAAGAATGAAGGATCTAGGAAAAAATTCACTAAAGGTGAATTTCTTAAAATAAAATTTATTTAAAAAAACTCCAAAGGCTTTGGCCGTGGAGTTTTAACCATAATTCTTCATCTTTCATTCTTAATTTTTCA
>NZ_DDOV01000023.1 GCF_002341865.1 Clostridium sp. UBA2485
AGATAATTGAAGCAGCTGGTAGGCATGGTAGAAAGGTTGCAGTATCTGGAAGAAGTATGGAGAATATTATGGCAGTAGCTATAGAGCTTGGTTACATTAAGCTTGAAAAAGATATCCTAATAAATATAGATGCCATTTCAAAGTATAATGATGATCAAATTGTTATTATAACTACAGGAAGCCAAGGGGAACCAATGTCTGCGCTTTCAAGAATGGCTTCATCAGATCATAAAAAGGTAAATATTACAGAGGGAGATACAGTTATAATATCTGCTACACCAATACCAGGAAATGAAAAGTTGATATCAAAGGTTATAAATCAACTTTTCAAAAAGGGAGCTCAGGTTATTTATGAGGTTCACGTTTCAGGGCATGCTTGTCAAGAAGAACTAAAACTTATGCAAATTTTAGTAAAACCTAAGTTCTTTATTCCAGTTCACGGTGAATATAGACATTTAAAACAACATGGAGAATTAGCTATGAAGCTAGGATTGCCAGAAAAAAATGTTTATATTGGAGAAAATGGTGATGTAATTGAATTGACAAGAGATTCAATAAAAAAATCAGCATCAGTAGTATCTGGTCAAGTATTTGTTGATGGACTAGGTGTTGGAGATGTAGGTAACATAGTTCTTAGAGATAGGAAACATTTATCTCAGGATGGAATACTTACAGTTGTTGTAACTATAGAAAAACAAAGTGGAACGGTAATTGCTGGTCCTGACATTATATCTAGAGGTTTTGTTTATGTAAGAGAATCAGAGGATTTAATGGAGGAAGCAAGGATTTTAGTTAGAGATGCACTTAAACAATGTGAAGAAAATAAAATCACAGAATGGCCAACAATAAAGGCTAATATAAGAGAAGTATTAAGAGTGTATTTATATGAAAAAACTAAAAGACGTCCTATGATATTACCTATAATAATGGAAGTTTAACTTATATAATATATTCTTACAGATTTTAATATCTTATTTTACTTTTTAAATAAGGAGGAATTTATATGAATATATATGATAAGGCGTATGAATTTGCTAGAGTTTTAAAGGAATGTAATGAAGTTGTTGAGTACAGAGAAAGTTTAAAAAAGATAAAAGAAAATGAAGCTAATAAGAAGATGCTAGATGATTTTAGAAAAATTCAATTTGAAGCTTATAGTGAACAAATTGAAAAAGGTAAATTGTCAGACAGCATGAAGGAAAAGCTTGAAAATATGGGCTCAGTAGTTACGTTAAATCCTGATATTGGAAAATTTCTTCAAGCAGAAGCTAACTTTGGAGTTATGTGGGAAGATGTAATGAAAATTCTAACAAAAGCTATGGGAATTGAAGCAGAAATTGACACTAGAGAATAATTCTCCGTAAAGTTGACTTTTATTAAACATAATATTAGAATAGGTATAGTTAATTAAAATTGGATACAGACTTCGTATCCAATTTTCTTTTGTACGTGAATTGTAGAAAATTGATGAAAGATGGAGGAAAATAATGAATATATTCACAAGAGAAGACATAAGAAACATAGCAATAATAGCCCATGTTGACCATGGTAAGACTACATTGGTTGATGCACTATTAAAACAAAGTAAAGTTTTTAGAGAAAATGAAAAGGTTGAGGAAAGAGTAATGGACTCTAATGACTTAGAAAGAGAAAGAGGAATAACAATTCTTTCAAAGAATACCGCAGTTCAATATGGAGATATAAAAATTAATATTATAGATACTCCAGGACACGCAGATTTTGGTGGAGAAGTTGAGAGGGTTCTAAAGATGGTAGATAGTGTTCTACTAGTAGTTGACTCTTATGAAGGGGCTATGCCTCAAACTAAATTCGTTTTAAAGAAGGCTTTAGAACTTAACTTAAAACCAATAGTTGTAATAAATAAAATAGACAAACCAAATGAAAGAGCAGCGGAAGTTATTGATGAAGTATTTGACTTATTTGTTGAGCTTGGAGCTTCTGATGAACAGTTAGACTTTAAAGTTATATATGGTTCTGCAAGAGATGGATATGCTAAAGAAGAATTAGAAGATGAGTCAGATAGCATGGAACCATTATTTAAAGCTATAATAGACCATGTTGAGCCACCAAAAGGAGAATTAGATGCTCCACTTCAATTACTTATTACATCATTAGATTACAATGAGTATGTTGGTAAAATTGGTGTAGGTAAGGTAATTAGAGGAACTATCAAAAAAAATCAAAACGTTGCCTTAATGAGAAAAGATGGAACTATAAAAAATGTTAAAATTTCTAATTTATATACATATAATGGTCTGAAAAGAGAAGAAACAGAAGAAGCTAAATTAGGAGATATAGTTGCAATTTCAGGGATTTCAGATATAAACATAGGAGAGACAATTGCTGATGCTCAAAACCCTGAGGCGCTTCCATTTATAGAGATAGATGAACCAACATTAAGCATGAACTTTATAGTTAATAACTCTCCTTTTGCTGGTCAAGATGGTGACTTCGTTACATCAAGACACTTAAGAGATAGACTTATGAAAGAGTTAGAAACTAACGTAAGCTTAAGAGTTGAAGAAACAGATTCTGCTGATAGCTTTAAAATTAGTGGAAGAGGAGAGCTTCATTTATCTATATTAATAGAGACAATGAGAAGAGAAGGATATGAGTTCCAAGTTTCTAAGCCTACAGTAATATATAAAGAGGAAAACGGTAAAAAACTTGAGCCAATTGAACATTTAACTATAGACGTACCAGAAGAATTTATGGGACCAGTTATGGAAAAGTTAGGACCTAGAAAAGCTGAAATGGTAAATATGACAAGTGCTATAAATGGATACACTAGACTTGAATTTAAAATTCCGTCAAGAGGTCTTATAGGATTCAGAAATGAATTTATGACTGATACTAGAGGTAATGGTATAATGAACAGTGTATTAGAGGGCTATGAGCCTTATAAGGGTGAAATTGCTGAGAGAAGCAGAGGATCATTAGTTGTATTTGAAACTGGTGAATCAGTTACTTATGGATTATATAATGCACAAGAAAGAGGAACATTATTCATAGGAGCAGGAATTCCAGTTTACCAAGGTATGGTTATTGGGGAATGCTCAAGAAGTGAAGATGTAGAAGTTAATATATGCAAGAAAAAACAACTTACAAACACAAGATCCTCTGGTGCAGATGATGCATTAAAATTAGTTACGCCTAATGAAATGTCATTAGAAAAATGTTTAGATTTTATAGCTTCTGATGAACTTGTAGAAATTACACCGTTAAACATAAGAATGAGAAAGAAGATATTAGATCCAAATATGAGAAAAAGAGCAGCAAAAAAATAAAACTATTTTATGATGGGGTGATTCTGTGAAAAAAGGAATTATTATTGCTACCATATTTTTGGTAGGTGCGTTATTATTAGGGGGAATATTTTATAATAGCAATGCAAAACATCCTTTTAAAGCAACAGAAGATTTTACTATTGAAGTTAAAGAAGGAGACACATTATATAACGTAATTGAAAAATTAAAAGGTGAAGGTAAGTTGAAAAATACAACTTTAACTAAAGTGTATATTAAGCAAAAGAATCTTCAACCTAATATAAAACCAGGTAGTTACAATATAGCTAAAGGTGTGTCAGTAGAAGAATTTATTGCTATGCTTGAGGACTCTAGTTTAGATAAGAGTAATATTAAAGTTACCATTCCAGAAGGATATGATGTAGATGGAATAGCTGCTACTCTAGAAAAAGCTGATGTAATTAGTAAAGATGAATTTATATCAGCAGTTAAAGAGTATAAATTACCAAGCTATATCAAATCTAATAGTGAAAGAAAATATGATCTAGAGGGATTTTTATTTCCAGATACTTATAGTTTTAAAAACGGTGTATCTGGCGAGGAAATAATTAAGACTATGAATGGTAGATTTAATGAAGTAATTAAGGATTTAACTAAAGAAAAGCCTTTAAATGATGAAGAGTTATATAATATAATAACTATGGCATCTATTGTAGAAAGAGAAACAAGTAATCCTAAGGAAAGAGATATTGTAGCTTCAGTATTTTATAATAGAATAAAAGAAGATATGAAATTTCAATCTTGTGCTACAGTACTTTATGCACTAGGAAAACATAAAGATAAGTTATACGAAAAAGACTTAGAAGTAAATTCTCCATACAATACTTATTTAGTTAAGGGGCTTCCTGTGGGACCAATTAGCTCTCCAGGAAGTGAAGCAATAAAGGCTGCGATAAATCCGGCAGAAACTAATTACTTATTCTTTGTTTCTAATAATGATGGTACGCATTTTTTCACAGATAACTATGATGAATTTTTAAAGGTTAAAGAAAAAACGCAGGGATTTTAAGAACAGATATTTATATAATATTTGTTGAGATTATCACATGAAAATTTTAAAAAACTAAATTGTTAAGAATTAACAATTTTACTTAATTAATCATTGGCAATGAACAATTTACAATGAGATTCTAATCATACTATAAGAATCTACATAATTGTTCACTGTCAATATTTAATAGTAAAATTTGTGAGTTATTGGTTAAAGTCTTATATATGAGGCTTTATATTTCAGTTTGCATTAAAATGTTATATATTAAAATGGAGGATACTTATGAGTGGAGTTACACATGATTATATGGAATTATATTTAAGAAATCTTATTCCAGATGATGTTGGTATTTTAAAGGAGATGCATGACTTTGCAATAGAAAATAAGGTACCTATTATCCAAAAAGAAGGAGCTAAGTTTCTACAGTTTATGGTGACCTTAAAAAAGCCAAAGAAAATTTTAGAACTTGGAACTGCCATAGGATATTCATCTATTTTAATGAACTTAGCAGCCGGTGGTAATAATAATATTACTACTATTGAACGAGACGAAAATATGATAAAATTAGCTAAAGAAAATATTAAAAAATATGGATTAGAAGATAAAATAAATATAGTTGAAGGTGACTGTTTAGAGATATTAGAGAATTTAGAAGATGAATATGATATGATTTTTATGGATGCAGGAAAAGGACATTATAATCATTTTTTACCTCATTGCTTAAGACTTTTAAAAGAAGATGGAGTAATTGTAGCGGACAATGTATTATTTAGAGGTATGGTAGCTTCTAAAGAATTAGTACAAAGAAGAAAAATAACTATAGTTAAAAGGATGAGGAGTTATTTAGATATGGTTTCTAGTGACGATAATTTAGTAACCACAGTTATACCTATGGGTGATGGTATTGCTTTAACTATAAGGAGGAATGAAAATGATANNAATGATAAAACCAGAGTTACTAGCTCCGGCAGGTAATTTAGAAAAATTAAAAACTGCGATTGACTTTGGAGCGGACGCTGTATACTTAGGGGGAAGTAAGCTAAATTTAAGAGCTTTTGCAGATAATTTTACTAATGAAGAGCTAAAAGAAGGAATAGAGTATGCTCATGCAAGAGGGAAGAAAGTCCATGTAACAATGAATGTGTTTCCTCATAATGAAGATTTAGAAGGGTTAGAAGATTATTTAAAAGAACTTTATGAAATAGGTGCAGATGCTATAATTGTTGCTGACCCTGGAATAATAATGACAGCTAGAGAAGTAGTTCCTAATCTTGAAATTCATTTAAGTACTCAAGCAAATAATGTAAACTATAAATCAGCAATATTTTGGTATAAACAAGGTGTTAAAAGAATAGTTTTAGCTAGAGAATTAACATTAGAAGAAATCAGAGACATTAAAGACAAAGTTCCACAAGAATTAGATCTTGAAATTTTTGTTCATGGTTCAATGTGCATGTCATATTCAGGTAGATGCTTATTATCTAATTATATGACAGGAAGAGATGCCAATAGAGGACAATGTGCTCAGCCTTGCAGATATAAATATCGTCTTGTAGAAGAGAAGAGAAATGAAGAGTATTTCCCAATTATTGAAGATGATAAAGGAACATACATAATGAATTCTAAGGACTTGTGTATGATAGAATATATTCCAGAGCTTATGAATACAGGAGCAATATCTTTCAAGATAGAAGGTAGAATGAAAAGTGCTTATTACGCAGCTACAGTGGTTAAGGCATACAGAGAAGCAATAGATACATATTTTGAAAATCCAAAAGAGTACAAGTTTCAGCAAAAATGGTTAGAAAATCTTCAAAAACCAAGTCATAGAAAATATTATACAGGTTTTTATCTTGGTGATAAGGATAGTCAGATATATGAATCTTCTTCATATATAAGAAATTATGATATTGTTGGAACTGTTGTGGAATTCGATAAAGAAAATAATTTAGCAGTTATAGAACAAAGAAATAAGGTTTTAGATAACGATGTGGTTGAAGTTTTAAGGCCAGTTGGTGACAATATAGAAATAACTTTAAAAGATATGAGAGATAGTAAAGGAAACAAGATAGATTCAGCTCCTAGCGCACAAATGTTGTTTAGTGTTAAGGTAGATACTGAACTACAGAAAAATGATATACTTGTAAAGGCTAAGGAGGATAAGAAGTAATGAATCGTCCAGTTTTAATAGGAATTACAGGGGGTACAGGCTCAGGAAAAAGTACTATAGCTAAAGAAATATATAAAAGCTTTGGAGAAGATTGTATAGCTATGATAGAGCAAGATTCTTATTATAAGGATCAAAGTCATTTAACTTCAGAAGAACGGGTTAAAACAAACTATGACCACCCAGATGCTTTTGACACTAAATTATTAGTTGAACAATTAAATAAGTTAATAAATGGAGAGGCTGTAGAAAAGCCAATCTATGATTTTGAGATACATAATAGAGTAAAAGAAACTGTTAGAATTGAACCAAGAGATATAATAATATTAGAGGGAATATTAATTCTACAAGAAGAGATACTTCGTGATATGCTAGATATAAAGATATATGTAGATACTGATCCAGATGTAAGATTTATAAGAAGAATGGTTAGAGATGTTAAAGAAAGAGGAAGAACTATAGATTCAGTTATTACTCAATATTTGACAGTAGTTAAGCAAATGCATGAGCAATTTACAGAAAACACTAAAAGATATGCAGATATTATAATACCAGAAGGTGGACATAATAAGGTTGCTATAGATATAATAACAGCTAACATAAAACAAATATTACAAAAATAGTAAAAATATATATTATTGAGAATATAACACCTCACTTTAGTCAAAAATTTAAGCTAAAGGGAGGTGTTTTTATGAGGAAAAAAACCTATAGTTTTATAAATTATAAGTGGAAGGAGATTACTATCAATAGAATTTATATTGTAGCAGTATTATTAATTTGTAGTTTTCTTGCACTATTAGGTAGATTATATTATATACAGTATTATAAAGAAGAAACCTATTCAGTGATGGCTGATATGCAATATTACTATGAAGAAAATATAAGCAATATAAACTATAAATTATTGGGAAGAAATAATGAGGAGCTTTTCGATTATCAATATAAGTATTTTGTAACAATAGATCCTATGACTTTTTTAACTTTAAATAATGATACAAGCTTACAAGATATACAAACTGTAACTTATATATTAAGAAATTATAATAAGGATTATGATTTGTCACAAATAAAATATAAAGATAAAAGTCAAAAATATACTTATGAAATAGACTATAAAACCTATGAAAAATTGAATAGCTCTAAAAGTATTAATGGAGTCTATACCTATAAACAAAAAAATGCTATGAAGGAAAAAGACTGGAAGATTGAAAATTTAATAACTTCTCCACAAAATTATAAAGATGAAAAGTTTAAAGAATCTAAATCTCTAGAGATGGACATATATAATAGAGTTAAAAAAAATCAATTTGATAAAATTCGTTATGAAAAAGATGTAAATGGAAAAATAATAGGAGAAGAAACTATAATACCTGAAGATAATGTAAATGTAAAGTTAANNTATGGAAGAAACCTTAAGGAGTGAAAATTTTAATAAATATCCTCAAATAGGTCTTACTCTTGTGGAAAGTGAAAGTGGAAAGATACTATCAATGGTCCAAAAAGATGATAATATATCTAATATAAATATTGGGGTACCTAGTAGTAACGGTTTTCTAGTAGGTTCTGTATTTAAAACTGTAGTATTTGAAGCGGCTTTAGATTTAGAATTGGTTGATTTAAAAGATGAGTACGAAATTAAGAATATATTTCCTAGAAGTATTGAGAAACAGAAAATATATACTTTAAATGAAGCTTATCTTCGTTCTTCAAACGATGTTTTTGCACAGTTAGGATGGAAAGTTGGATTAGATAATATAATTAAATATGCAGAAAGCCAAGGACTACTACATTCAGTTTTAAATCTTCACGATGAGGCACAAGGTGCTATTGAAGGATTAAATGAAAAAGATAAGTCTGGAGTTATTACGAATACTTCTATAGGGCAAACTTTAAGAACTACACCATTGGCAGTGTCAGCTATTCCAAGTACTATAGTTAATAAAGGCATATATGTAAAGCCAAAAATTTTAGAAGGTTATGTAGATAATAATGGACATATAATAGAAGAAATGTCTGTGGAGAAACATAGAGTTCTATCGGAAGAAACCGCTAATATTATGGAAGAACAAATGAGAGAGGTCATAACTTCTGAAATAGGCACAGGTAGAAAAACTAATATTGAAGGATTATATATGGGTGGGAAAACTGGGACTACGGAATATTTTGTAGATGGAAAAGAATATTCAGATGGATGGTTTGTAGGATATTTCAAGTATAAAGATAAATTTTATTCTATGGTAGTATTTATACCCGAAATAGATATTGTAAATGATGCAGGTGGTACTACTGCTGCCTATGTGTTTAGGGAAGCTATAGATAGATTAATAAAATCCAATTATTTGTAAGTGTACTGAAGCATCTTCAATAAAATATTGATTCATTATTTTATTGAAGATGCTTAATATTTTTACAATAAATTGAAGAATATTAAATTTGTCAAGGCTTATTTTAATTAAATAAGGTAGAAAAAATTTTAGTGTACAGGCTACTTTTTTGATTTCCAATCATATTATTATAATAAGCACTATTAGGGGGAACAGCTATGGTTTTCTTCAATTGGTTCTTTAATGTGATTGGAGACATTACTTTATTAACAGCTTATGTATCTGGAAGTAGCTCATTTCCACAACCTCTTACGGAGGAAGAGGAAAGAGAATATTTACAAAAGTTTAAAGAGGGAGACGTTGAAGCTAAAAATATCTTAGTGGAAAGAAACTTAAGACTGGTGGCGCATATTGTTAAAAAATACTCTTTCCCAGGTAAAGAAGTAGATGATTTAATTTCCATAGGTACAGTAGGTCTAATAAAAGCAATTGATTCTTTTGATAGTTCTAAGGGAACGAGACTGGCTACCTATGCTGCAAGATGTATTGAAAATGAAATCTTAATGCTTATTAGAAATAATAAAAAGATAAAGGGTGAAGTGTATTTACAAGACCCTATAGGTATTGATAAAGAAGGTAATGAATTACCCTAAACATGTTATACATTTAGGGTAAAACTTTAGGAAACAGCGTTATTTCAAAGTCCTCACCTCTTTTAGTTTTTTTAAATTCTATTTTGTTAACAGCAGCCTTCATTAATTTATTCTTTTTCTTTATGTCATTGGTTTTTTTATAACCAGCAATTAAATTTTCAAGTTCTAAAATGTCATGTTCACTAACGGATATTTTATTTTTATTTATAATACTTTCTATCTTTTTTATAGTTTCATTTGTCTTTCCCATTCTTCCATCTAAATTTTTAGACCTTTCAAGAAAAGTATCATCATCATATATTCCTCTTTCCAAAAAATCGAATAATTTCAATTTTTGTTCATTAAGTGTTAATAGTTCTTTTTGTAGGATGCTCAGCTGTTTTTCATACATTTTGGTATCATCATTATTCTTATTTTTATTTTCAAATTGCATTTTTTTATAGTTTTTAAAGTATTCCTCTAAGCCATCTAGTATATCTTTTTCTATCTCGGAAAATGAGTGACTAACATTACCACATTTTTTATTACATAGTATTCTAGGGTCGGGATTGCCTTTATATTTCCTCATGACCATTTTGGAATCACATACACCACATACTATCACCCCTGCAAGAGGGTTAGCCGCACCATTCACGATTTGATAAGGAATATGATATCTGTTGTTAAGTATGTTTTGTGCTTTATTCCATGTGTCTATATCTATTATAGGTTCATGCTTACCATCTACAACTATCCATTCCGATTTATCTCTAGTTCTTGTATCTTTTACTTTACCAGGAACTTTTGATTTTTTTATTTCTTTCTTTTTCCAAGTTACCTTACCAATGTAAATTGGATTTTTAATAAGGCACAACACAGAACTTCGAGTAAAATCATTACCAAATTTAGTTTTATATTTTAAAGTATTTAAATGGTCAGCAATAGCACCGGACCCATTACCTTCGATATACATTTTAAAAATCAACTTTATTGCTTCAGACTCATATTCATTTATTTTTAGAGTGCGTGATTTTTTAATCCAATGGATGTCATATCCTAACGGAGCTGTAGTAGCTATATAGTTGCCATCTTCAACACTCCTAACTCTTCCACCTTGCATGCGCTTCTTAATCATTTTATATTCTTTACGCCCCATGAAACTTTCAAATTCAAAATAGTCTTCATCATAATCATCATCTAGATCGTATGTTTTTTGAGGAGTAATTATTTTAGTATGAGAATCTTTAAAT
>NZ_DDOV01000093.1 GCF_002341865.1 Clostridium sp. UBA2485
CCCTATTAGTCCTTCTGGTGCTCCAGCCTTAGTTGCTGCATCACTTAATATTTTTGCTGTTTCAACAATACAATTTTTAGCATTTGGATGTGCTGAAATTACTACAGAATTTCCTGATTTTATTGAAATCAATGTTTTATAAATTGTTGTTGATGTTGGATTAGTTGATGGTATAAGAGCTGCTATGACTCCAAGTGATACACCAACTTCAAAGTACTTATCTGCATCATTTTCTTTTATTATTCCAACTGTTTTTAAATCTTTTATACTTTCATAAACTACTCTGCTTGCAAAAGTATTCTTTACTACTTTATCTTGCCATATTCCAAATCCAGTTTCTTCATGAGCCATTTTAGCAAGTTTTACAGCTTCTTTTTCAGCAGCTTCTGCTACGGCTTTAACTATTGAATCAACCTTTGATTGAGAAAATGTTTTGTATATATCATGGGCCTTTTTAGCCTTAGATATAAGTGTTCTTGTTTCTTGTAATGATAATAAATCTTTATCTAAAAGTTCCATATCTCATACTCCTCTATTTCTCATTAAGAATAGCTTTTATCAGTTCATCTTTTTTACTAAACTTAATTTGTTTTTTAGTCAAAGAAAACTTGTGATTTTCTTTTAATACTCTAGCCATAGTCCTAAGCTCTTGAACTTTTAATGCCTCTAATTGCTTTTCTGACATTTTTATAATTTCTTCAACTTCAAACCCTTGGTTCAAGCCTCCATCTTTATTCTCTAAATCTTCTTTAATAACTATCTCTTTTTTAATGACTTCTTCTGTCTTTTCTTGCTTCTCAGTCTTTTCCAAGTCATTTATTTGCAAATCATCTGTTTCTTTTGATTTATTTATAGATTCTGTTACATTCTGAACTTTAGAGACTACATGAATATTTTCTTTTTCTAAATCTTTTACTTGATCATTATGATCTTTATAAAACATATCTAAAACCTGATCATCGGTTCTAGCTATTACATTGGCACTTCTTAAAGTTCCTATCCTATCTATTGCTATGCATGCAGCTTCCACTGCAGCTTTTACAGATGATACATCTCCTGTAATTATAACGGTAACTATTCCACTGCTTATAAATTCACAGCTAACAAGCTCTACATTGGCAGATTTCAAAGCTACATCAAGGCCTTCTATAGCAGCAACANNCATAAGTTTCTAAAAACCCCAAGGTGGATTTATTCATATCTTTCACCTAATCTTAGTATTCTTTAGGGTTTTCTGCTACAAATTTAACTGCTGATGCGAAAGCTTCGCAAGCTGCCTTACATGCTGATTGGCTTCCTGTTAAAAGTGCTCCACCAAAGTTAGTTTCAGATGGTGGGCCAAAGAATGCCTTAAGATCAACTGCTGCTGCTTTCATAGCTGCATCTAATGCATACATTGCTTCTAGTGGTGGAGCTATTAGATAAGCTAATGCTTCGCCTTCTTTTATCCCTGCTGTCTTAGAAAGGTATGAACCTGTTCTTGATATACATTGTGCATAGTATGGAATTGAGTCATCATCATTGGCACTATAAAATGTAGCAACACCACTTTCTATAAAGTCAACGGTTGTATTAATTCCACTTCTAACTTCTGCTGGGCTAGGTCCTGCTAATATTCCTATAACTTCACCTGCAAGTTTACTATTAGCATTTGCAGCTCCTGCATATAAGGATTTAGCATAAACTACTTCAACCTCTACAGATTTAGTAGCTTCATCTAAAGCTGTATAAGTAACATCATCACAATCTGATGTTATGATTCCTATGCTCTTATGTTCTGGTTTCAAATTAAGTTCTCTAGCCATATCAGCACTTACATTAGGTATTAACTTAACGCTTAATACTGATGGACGAAGTTGATCGTTTTTCATAATAATATCCTCCTTAGGTTATAATTTTAGATCGAGTCCACTTGCTTTTTTCTCTAACATAAGTTTTATAATATCGGCTATATAAGCTCCAGCTTCAACTGCAGGAGTACCGCCTCTATGTATGTTAGATACAACTGTTCTTCTTGATTCTGGCATTCCAACTGTTCCTTTGTATGCTATATATGCACTCATACTTTCA
Organism: Clostridium sp. UBA2485; assembly: GCF_002341865.1. Classification (GTDB taxonomy): domain Bacteria; phylum Bacillota; class Clostridia; order Clostridiales; family Clostridiaceae; genus Clostridium_J. Next base: position 2,071 of record NZ_DDOV01000093.1, read on the forward strand.
GCAGTTACAAGACCTGGTCTCTCACCAATAAGTAAGCAAGTTACATCTGCTCCGATTTCTTCAGAAATAGCATCCATTGCTCCTACTCTTCCTAATTTAACAAAGAATGGAGTTCCTACTGATATACCATAGCTTTCTAATCCTTGTGTTAATGCTGGTAATATATCTTTTACGTTGGCTTCTACAGCTTTTGAACTTAACCCATCTGATACATATATTTGAACTTGTGGGTTTCTCTTAAAAGAACTTAATTTTGATAACTCTTCTTTTGAAATAGCTCTTCCTAAATCTGGTCTTGTTATATATTCATCTTTTGATGAACACATTGTATTTATTATTGGTAAATTCATCTCTTTTAATAAGTCTTCATTAACATCTGTAAAAACTGAGTCTTGAGCTGATGCGTGGTCCGCTCTAAATCTTAACATTGTCTCAGTTTTATATCTTGCTCCTGTTCTTCCTATACCTAGTCTTGCAGGAGTATGTTGTTTCATTTTTAAATAACCTTCAGCATCCACTGGGTTATCAACTAAAAGTCTAGTTTTTAAATCAACTTCTGTTATATCTGGAATCATTCCGTTTGCATCAACAGTACTATTTTCTTCAGTTTTGTTAGGTGCACTAACAATGTTTCCTCCTTGCTTTGTTGTCATTTCAACTAAAACTTGCTCTACTAATTTTTTTAAATCATTTTCTGAAAACATTTGGTTACCCCCTTCTACTTCTTAAGAAATACAGAAGCGTCTCCTGCTTTTCCTGTTAATTTTCCATTTTCTATAAAGTTCCACTTTTCAAGCCATGCTTCAAACTCAGCTATTGGTCTCTTACCTAGTAATTCTCTTAAAGCTGCTGTTTCATGGTATCCTGTAGTTTGATAGTTAAGCATTACGTCATCACCATGTGGAATTCCCATAAAGTATGTGCATCCTGCAGTAGATAGTAATATTGATAAGTTCTCTATATCATTTTGGTCTGCTTTCATGTGGTTTGTATAACAAGCATCACATCCCATTGGAATACCTGATAATTTACCCATGAAATGGTCTTCAAGACCTGCTCTTATAACTTGTTTATTATCATATAAATACTCTGGTCCTATAAATCCAACAACTGTATTAACTAGGAATGGTTCATACTTTCTAGCAAATCCATAACATCTAGCTTCCATTGTTACTTGGTCTGCTCCAAAGTTAGCATCTGCTGATAACTCTGAACCTTGACCAGTTTCAAAATACATTACGTTTGGACCAGCTGCTGTTCCTTCTCTTAATGCTAAATCTCTTGCTTCTCCTATTAAAGCTGCATTTATTCCGAAAGCTTCATTCCCTTTTTGAGAACCCGCTATACTTTGGAATATTAAGTCTGTTGGTGCCCCTTGCTTTATTGCATCCATTTGAGTAGTTACGTGTGCAAGTACGCAGTTTTGAGTTGGTATTTGATATTTTTGTTTTGTTTCTTCAAATCTTTTTAATATTTTAGTTACACTTCCTACAGTATCATCAACTGGGTTTAATCCTATTAAGGCATCACCTATACCATAAGTTAAACCCTCTAATACTGAAGCTAATATACCATCTGGATCATCTGTTGGATGGTTAGGTTGTAATCTTGCTGATAAAGTTCCTGCTTCACCAATTGTTGTATTACAATGAGCAGTAACTTTAATCTTATTTGCACCATAAACTAAGTCTAAGTTAGACATTAATTTTGCAACAGCAGCGATAACTTCACTTGTTAATCCTCTGCTTATTCTTCTAATATCAGATCCTGTTGTTTCCTCATTTAAGATCCATTCTCTTAATTCTGCAATAGTCCAATTTTTAATTTCACCATATATTTTTTCATTAATAGAATCTTGAATGATTCTTGTAATCTCATCCATTTCATATGGAACTACTGGATTATTTCTTACATCTGATACTGTTAAATTGCTAAGTACAACCTTTGCCGCTACTCTTTCTTGAGCAGTTTCAGCAGCTACTCCAGCTAATTTATCACCTGACTTTTCTTCATTAGCTTTTGCTAAAACTTCTTTAACGTCTTTGAATTGATACACTTTACCAAATAATTTTGTTTTTAGTATCACTTTCTTCACCCCTCTATAAAAATTATGAATTGAATACTAATGTTTTTATTACTACTGGAACAACCTTACCATTTATTAACGGTTTTCCAATATCTATATAGTCTCCATTTTCAACCTTAATGCTATCTATACAAACAACATTTTTCTTTTTTCCTAGTTGAATGTACATAGTTTGACCTAACACCTTAGCTATATCATTTTCGACAATTACAAATATTGGGTATTCCTTTTCTAAAAGCTCAGTCATTCCATTGATAAGCGATTTTGATAATTTTTGAACTTCATCAAAAGAAGGATTCTTAATTCCTTTTAGCGCTACCGCTACCCTTTGACTTTCATTCTCTAAATTAAACCATTTAAGTTTTTCATTTATTGCCCTTTCAATAGATTCAAAACCACCATCTTCATCTTCTTTAGATAATTTTAAAATTGGTAGGTTTTTGATTGGAAAGACATCAGAAGTATAGGTTATAGTACTTCCACTGATATCAGTAGTATGAGAACCAGCACCTACAACAGTAGCTCTTATGGTCTCAATAGCCGTCCTTACCTTAAGCTTCCTAGCTAGATTAGATTTTTTAATTTCTTCACCTAGCACAACTCCCATATCACCAAATCTAAAAGGATCTGAATAATCTTCATTATATATATAATCAGCTACCCCTCCTGAGAAGGTTATATACTCAATGTTGTAGCCATCTTTTAATCCTTTGTTAGTTTGAATCTCATCATACATTGATGATCTTTGCTTAATGCAAACTGCTTCTTCTAAAATTTCAGCCATTGCTCTTGCAATTTTTCTAATTTTATCGATTTCTGCAATATCTCCAACTTCTATATTTACACCAATAGATTGTGCTAACTTTTTAATTTTCGGATATATATAATAGATTTTTTTAGTATCCTTATCTATTTTTATAAGTCTTCCACCTATATCTAAACAACCAGTATCAACTAATTCACCATTCTTAAATAAAGCTAGATTAGATGTTCCTCCACCTATATCGATATTTACAACATAAGCATTTTCTTCATCGGATATCTTATCTGCACCTGCTCCTCTTCCGGCGATAATTGACTCTAAATCTGGTCCAGCTGTAGCTACTACAAAATCACCGGCAAATCCACTTAAACTCTGAAGAACTTCGTTTGCGTTTTCTTTTCTAGCAGTTTCTCCAGTAATTATTACAGCACCAGTTTCTACATCACTTGGCTTAACTCCGGCATTTTTATATTCGCCTTCTATTATTTCTCTTACTTTATCTTTATCTATTTTTGTTTGAGTAATAAGTGGAGTAAAATAAATTTCACTTCTATATATAATGTTTTTATCAACAATTTTAATTCTTGGTACAGAAAAGTTACTTGCTGTATTTTCAATAGTTATATTACTAAATACAAGCTGAGTAGTAGATGTTCCAATATCTATACCAACGCTTAAAATTACTTCTCTCACTTTTTCTCACCTCACTTTTTTAGCTTACAATTAAAAATATAGAATTTTATATATGTTAACTGTAAATTATTTGCTAAATATTAAAGCCCAGAATTTTTATTATTTAATAGTTATAATATAACTATTAAATAATAAATACTCTGGGCTTCATTGCCGCTACATAAGCACTACATTGTGCTTAATATTTAGTTCTTAAAGTCAAAAACAGCTTTAGTTCCTTGAGAATTTGAATATATATTTAAATTACCATTTAGTTTATCATTAACTAAACTTCTTACTATCATAAGTCCTAGGCTACTTTCTTTTACAGAGTTAACATCAAACCCTACCCCATCATCTATGACAGAAATAGTTGAATAGATATTACCTTGCTGAATTTTTATTGTTATCTTTCCAGTAGCTCTATCCTTGAAAGCATGTTTTAATGAATTTTGAAGTAACTCGTTTACAACTAAGGCTATAGATGTAGACTTATCAGAGTTAATTGAAAAATCATCGCCTTCTAAGCTTACTTGTAAATCTACATTATCTCTCTTTTCAAAACTTATTATGCTTGCTTTTATTTTATTTATAACTTCTTTTATATTTACTTCATCAATACCTTGCTTTGCTAATATTTCATGAGTTGCTGCTATACTCAGTATTCTGTTTATACTTTCATTTATAGCATTTGTAAACTCTTCTCCTTTAATTCTTCTTGATTGAAGTCTTAAAAGACTAGCAATGGTTTGAAGATTGTTTTTAACTCTATGATGAATTTCTTTTATTACTACAGATTTCAATATGAGTTCTTTTTCTTTTTGCCTCATATCTGTAACATCACTAATAAGCATTACTAGATTCAATACCTTACTACTTTGTACAATATATTTGACTTGAAGTGAAACATCTCCTATATCTATGTCTTTAACATCTATACAGTCATTATTCATAATTTCTTCAAAAGAACAATTATACAAAGATAAGTTAGAAAAATCCATACCTATTAGTTCTTCTTTATATCCTAGTTTTTTATAAAGCTGTTCTGCTACAGGGTTCTTAAATCTTAGTACTCCATTTTCATCAAAAATAAGTATAGCATCATTTATGTGATATGTTATATCACTCTCTTTGTAAGTCCTATTAGTTATTTGAGATGTAAGTTCTTCATTAGTTCTTGCTAATATTTCTAGCTTTCTATTGCTATTTAAAGTCTCCGTTACATCCTTTTCCACAATTAAAACACCAATAGTTTTATTTTCTTTATTTCTAATAGGTTCTACACTTTGCTTAACTTTTATGTATTCTTGAGTTATTGCCTTTAAATCTCTTGATGGCATTCCTATTTCTAATGTTCTAAGTGATGCCGGCTCATTTTCTCTTACTGCAAATTTCCCAACTACCTTTTCTTTATATAATGAGCTTTTAGTACTTGGTTTTGCCTCCGCTACAACTATTGCTTCTCCATTATGTTTTGTTGGACAATCTATGAAGACGTCTGCATTTGCTGAATCAGCAATTAGCTGAAGAGTGGTAGCTATATTTTCTATAATTAATATGTCACTTTCACTTAAGCAAGTATATTTTAAACATAATCTTCTTATTTCACTCATATTCATTCCTACTTACTAATTATTCTTCACTCATTACAATTATCTGTGAAATTTCTTCCATAGTTACTCTCTTTTTCATACTTAAATTTCTTATATTACTATAAGCTTCATCTTCTGTTATGCCATTTTGCCTCATTAATATGCCTTTGGCTTTTTCTATAATTTTTCTAGCTTGTAGTTTTTTCTCAACGCTTTTTATGTCATCTTTAATTTTTTTAAATTCTCTTGATTTTGATAAACAAACCTCTATATTAGGAATTAAAGATTTGTTATCTAAAGGTTTAACTAAGTAACCTATTACCCCTACCTCTTTTGCCTTTTCAATAAATGTTTTGTCACTATAAGCACTTAAAAGCACTATTCCACTGGCTAAGCCTTCTTGATTGATTATCTTAGATGCATTTAATCCATCTAATAAAGGCATTTTTATGTCCATAATTATTAGATCCGGTAAATGTTTTCTACACATTTCGATGGCGTCAAAACCATCTGAAGCTTCAGCTACAACACTGTAACCTGCTTCTTCTAACATTTCCCTAATATCCATTCTTGTAATAGGTTCATCATCGGCTATTACAATTCTTTTAGTCATATTCTACACCTCTTTTGGAATTTTTAATAAGTTTTGTATAAATCTTATTTTAACACAAAAATCCTATTTCCATTCCAAATATTTTTTTAATTTTTCTAATCCATCATTATTTATTGAGCTTACCATGAATATTCCTTCTGCTCCTGCTTGTTTTAAGAACTCTTCTGCACGGTTTAAATCTTCTTTATTTTTGCATAAATCAGTTTTCGTACAAATTCCTATAACAGGTTTAGAAAAGATATTTCCAAAAGCCGGGGGGAAGATACTAAGTTCTCTGCTACAATCTTGTATCAATGCTATTACATCTGCATCCGATGAGGTTACAATCAGTGCATTATAATAAACTCTACTATCTATATATTCTCCAGGTGTATCAATAATATAATTATTAAAATCTACCGCCTGAGTTTTTTTATATTCTATTTTTTCGTTGTTTAACGCTTGTGTTAAAGTAGTCTTTCCAGATCCTGTTGTACCTATAAACATTATTTTTTTCACAAAACTTACCTCCTAAGATTTTGTGATTTTTGCTATGGAGAATGAAAGTACACTACTTAGCATATTACAAACTTCATTCAATGAAGCTTCTACGCTAGAAACATCTCCTGTTATTACTAATGAGCCACTAAATCTATCAACAAAACCGATTTCAACTCCTGCGGATTTAGTAGCCACATCTGCTGCAATTATAGCTGCTTCGCTTGGAGTTATTGTTAAAATTCCAATTGCTTCGTTATATTCATCACTAAGTCCTAATTTTTTATAAACCGTTTTATTAGGATGAGCGATTAGGTGAGCTAGTGTAATCTGTTTTCCTGGTACATATTCTTGTATGACTCTTTGTTTTTCTTCCAAAGATCTCACTCCAATCTCAAAAGCATAAAAAGCCTCCTAAAAATACACTATTAGTACTTTTAAGAAGCTTCATTGCTCTAATTAATTTGTTGCACGCCATTGAACAACTTTAACTCAAAATCTTTATGTTTTAATTATATATGTTGTTAAATTAATTGTCAATTAATTTGTAAAAAATATAATAAACTTATTAATATTGATATATCTTACATTCCATTATATACTTTTTTAAATAGTTCTTTAAGCTCTTCAACCTTAGGCTCTCTTGGGTTAGTAGGGGTACATCCATCTTTTAAAGCTATCTCAGCCATATCAGTTAAGTTTTTATCAAATTCACTGCTTGAAATGTTTAAATCTTTAATTTTGTTAGGTATTCCTAAAGATCTAATTAGATTTTTTACTCCATTGATTAATGCCTTAACCCCTTCACGTACACTATTAGAGCTTGTAAGACCTAAGAATCTTGCTATTTCAGCATATCTTTCTGCTGCTTTTGTGTATTCATTTCTACCTATAGATTTAATATCTGCATTATACTCTATTACATAAGGTAATACTAATGCATTAGCCTTACCATGTGGTATATGGAATCTACCACCAAGTATATGTGCCATACTATGATTAACTCCTAATGAAGAGTTAGTAAAGGCTATTCCTGCTATACAAGAAGCATTATGCATCTTTTCTCTTGCTTCTAAATCTGATCCATCTTTATAAGCTTTTGGTAAATATTTAAATACTAATTTTATTGCTTTTTCTGCTAGTGCATCAGTAAAATCTGAATTTTTTGTTGATACATAAGCCTCAATAGCATGAGTTAAAACATCTATACCTGTATCTGCTGTTATTGCTTGCGGAACAGATTTTACTAGTTCAGCATCTAATATCGCCATATCTGGTACCATATCCTCATCTACTAAAGGATATTTTACATTAAACTTTTTGTCTGTAATTACTGAAAATGCAGTAACTTCTGATCCTGTTCCACTTGTAGTAGGTATAGCTATAAATAATGGTTTTTTAACTTCTAATTCAGGGCTTATTCCTTTCTTAACTAATGCTCTAAAGTAACTTATCGCTTTAGAAGCATCAATAGCAGAACCTCCCCCCATAGCAATTAGAGCATCTGGATTAAATTTATCCATAGCTTTTATTCCCTTTGATACTACCTCAAGTGGTGGATCTGGGACTATTTCAGAAAAAATTTCATATGCAATTGAAGCTGCTTCTAAATGTTCAGTAACTCTGTTAATAAATCCTGAAGTAACCATAAAAGGATCTGTTACTATAAAAGCTCTCTTACAATTGATATTCCTTAGTTCTTTTAATTCGCCAACTCCAAAATGAACCTTAGGACCCATATTAAAATTGCTCATTTTATCACTTCCTACTTTTTATTTTTGAATTGATAATTGACACTAGGATTTTTATTTATTAAAAAATATATCGTTTTCTATATCTTCAAATAAACTTTAAAATTTGTTTTAATCGTTAAGGAAACTTTAAATTTTTCCTTATCTGTAAACTATCTTTTGTCAATTGTCAATTAGTTGTTAACTAGATTATTCATATATGATATAGGACTTTGAAATAAAATAACTAAATTCATCCACGAGCAGTTATTTTTAAGACTCCTAGCACATATATAGCCAAAAAAGGCTCCTTAAGAAAATCTTAAGGAGCACCATTACTCTTTTTTATATTTACACGCCATTGTGCAAAATTTATTTACTTTTAACAATTCTGATTTTATTACTTTGTTCTAAAAATGTCAATATCCATATACTATATTATATCCCATAAAAGTATAATATATTTAATATATTGTCTCTATTTTAAAGAAATATTAAAATAAGTATTTTTATAACTAATTATGTTAATATATTTTAATTTAAATATGTTTAAATTATGCAAAATAAATATCCTTTATAAAAAATATAATTTATTAAGAGGTCGATATTATGATTATTAATTTTGCTCATAGAGGAGCTAGTATGTACTATCCTGAAAATACAATGGTTGCCTTTGAAAAAGCTATAGAAATGGGCTGCACCGGAATAGAAACAGATGTTCAAATGACAAAAGATGGTGTACTTGTACTTATACATGATGAGTACTTAGATAGAACTACTAATGGTATAGGACTTGTAAAAAATTATACCTATAATGAACTTAGAAAACTTGATGCAGGAAGTTTTAAGGATAGAGCATTTTCTAAATGTAAAATTCCTTCTGTAGAAGAGCTTATAGAGTTTACAAAAAATAAAAATATTAAAATTAATTTTGAGATTAAAAATTCTATAATATTCTATAGAAATATAGAAGAAAAGCTGCTTTTTCATATAACGAAAGAAAGCATAGAGGATAAGGTAATTCTGTCTAGCTTTAATCATGATTCAATGAATAAATGTAAAAAACTTAATAGCAATATTCACACTGGATTATTATTTAAGAGAAAAATTAAAGATGTAGATGAATATTTACATCCAGTTAAGCCTAATGCTCTCCACCTACCCTATAAAAGTCTAAAGAGAGAGTTAATTGAAAAAGCGCATAAAAATAATTTAGAAATTAATATTTATACAGTAGATGATGTTAGCTACATGAAGAAGCTGATAGATATGAAAGTAGATGGAATTATTACAAACTGTCCAGATTTATTAAAGGAAGTTTTAATTGAATACTAATTTTCCATAATTCTATAAAGAATATTGAGTTAATATAGACCTATTACTTCTAAGATTTGATGTATAGATTCATATTATTATAAAATTGATAATTAACGGTGGTAAATTATAAGGAACTTTCAGCAGAACATGTAAACTTTAAACTGATTTATTTTCTAGAGTTTACTGTTTTGTTTCATATTAATATAAAATAATTTTACTTAGATTGCTTACATGCTGTGTATGTAAGTAATCTAAAAAAGGCTTCATAGAAGCCTTTTTCTTATTTTTCTATTATTCTTTTAGTTTTTTCGTAGATTTCTTCTGGTTTTACATCTATTCTATTTACTTTAGTTTCTATAGCTGCTCTTGCCACATATTCTGCTACCTTAGGCGCTATTCTCAAATCAAATGGTTCTGGAATAACATAATCTTCATTTAACTCTTCATCAGTAATAATTTCAGCTATAGCTCTAGCAGCAGCTATTTTCATTTCGTCATTTATTTCTGAAGCTCTAACATCTAAAGCTCCTCTAAATATTCCTGGGAAAGCTAGTACATTGTTAACTTGGTTTGGAAAATCTGATCTACCAGTACAAACAACCTTAGCTCCTGCTTCTTTTGCAATGTTAGGTAATATTTCTGGATTAGGATTTGCCATTGCCATAACTATAGCATCTTTGTTCATAGATTTAACCATTTCACTAGTAACACAGTTAGCTACAGATACCCCTAAGAATACATCTTTACCTTTTAAAACTTCTTCTAAAGTTCCTTGTTCTTTATCTTTATTAGATATTTTAGCCATCTCTTCTTTATATTTATTCATTTTTACCTTACGGCCTTCGTATATAGCTCCTTGAGTATCGCAAAGTATTACATCTTTTACATTTAATCTTATAAGTAATTTTGCTATAGCTATTCCTGCTGCACCTGCACCATTAATAACTACTTTTATGTCTTCCATTTTCTTATTAGCTAATTTTACTGCATTAAATAAACAAGCTAATGAAACTACTGCTGTACCATGTTGATCATCGTGAAATATTGGAATATTGCATATTTTTTTAAGTTCTTCCTCTATTTCAAAACATTCTGGAGCTTTTATGTCTTCTAGGTTAACTCCTCCAAATGAGCTTTCCATTAATTTAACAGTTTCTATTATCTTTTTATAATCCTTTGTGTCAAGACATATAGGAAAAGCATCTACTCCTGCAAAAGCTTTGAATAATACTGATTTTCCTTCCATAACTGGTAGTCCTGCTGCTGCCCCTATATCTCCAAGACCTAATACAGCAGTACCATTAGTTACTACAGCTACCCAATTTCCTTTTGATGTATAATCATAAACCTTATCATAATCTTTGTTTATTTCCATACAAGGCTCTGCTACTCCTGGTGTGTATGCTAATGTCATATCTTCTTTATTATTTACAGGTACCTTACAGTGAAGTGCAATCTTCCCTTGAAAATCTTTATGAAACTTTAATGCTGTCTCTTTTAAATTCATAGTAAATCCTCCATTATAAAAATAATTTCTAATTTTACTAGTTTACACTACTGTATAAACTAAATTATACCTATCTTTATAATATATATTATTCGATACAAATACAACTTATCAGACAGAATTATATGTTAATTTTAATGCTAATTTCCTTCTTTTAATATTTATCTAAACATTATTAAGTAGCTCTTCAAAATCAAAAGGTCTATAAAGTAAAGTATCTTTTAAATAAAATATGTTAATTACACCTTATAAACTCTTTGATTTGTATATAATTTCTCCTCTGAAAAATTATATACTTGGTCTAAAAATTTTATTTTAAAAGTTCCACTACCTTCGATTCCTTTTTTTATCTCTCTTTCAGCTAATTCACCACAAACTCCTAGTAATGTTACTGCTATTAGGGTTGATATTAAATGCTCTTTAGTTACGGAAACTAATGTTGCAATTACAGCTCCCATCATACATCCCACGGCAGTAACTTTACTCATAATGCTATGTCCATTTTCTACTATATAACATATATCTTTATAACATATAATATCTATCTTTCCAGTTATGCATATTACTGAATTTAATTTATAGCTTAAAGCTTCAGCCAAAGCTTTTCCTTCTTTTATATAATCAGTACCCTCTTCATTTTCCTCACTATCTACCCCTTTAGAATTGGTTTTAAGTCCACATAAGGTTTTGATTTCTGAAAGATTTCCTTTAATTACAGAAAAGTTGATTTCCTTTAATAGTTTTTCAATAGAACTCTTTCTAAAATTGGATGCAGCTACCCCTACAGGATCTAATACTACAGGTATATTTAAACTATTAGCCTTTTTCCCTGCCAATATCATAGATTTTAGTGTATCTTTTGTTAANNCTACTTCTTCTGCATCTTCACTCATTATTGGAGAAGCTCCTAAGGCTAAAGTTATATTTGCGCAATCATTGCAACTTACATAGTTAGTTATTTGGTGTATTAATGGCTTTTTATCTTTTATAAGCCCCAAAATAGTACCTCTCTTTTCAAGTACATCTTCTATATGTTTATACTCACTCAAGTTTTGTTCCCCCTTATTCTAAACAATTATTAAAAATTAACAATTATAAATCTTTAATTATCAATTAATATCCTTAAACTCTAAACTTACTCTATCATTGTAGCTACTTAGTCTTATAAAATATTAAATAGTTTTCATAACTTTGGTTTTTTCAAATATCATAACTAAAAGATAAGCAATTACACTTCCTACTACTGTACTTATACCAAAAGGTATTATAAAGGCAAAGGCGCCTACTGATTTCCCCATAATTAATTTAGCTATAGGAAAGGACATCAATGATCCTAGTATCCCTGTTCCTATTATTTCTCCCATTACTGCCATGAAATTTTTCTTTGTCTTCTTATAAAAAGAACCTGCTAAAGCTGCCCCTACCATACTGCCTGAAAAAGCAAGTAAGGTCCCTGTGCCCAAAATATTTCTAAGTAGTGATATACAAAAGGCTATAGCTACTCCATTTACAGGTCCCAACGCTATTGCAGATACAACATTTATAGCATGTTGTACAGGAAAACACTTTGCAACGCCCATAGGAATATAAATAGATGACCCTAATACGCCTATAGCAATAAACATAGCAGATAATACTATTTTTTTAGTTTTCATAAAGATTCCCCCTTTTAAATTTATTGTGCATAGCTAATGATGTAATTTAAGATAATTCTCAAATTTACTGAATATTTTAAAATAAAAAAGCACAAATCCAGTTTTGGATTTGTGCTTATGTTTACAGCATAAATATAGGATAAATTTAAGTATCCCAAACACACTTCCTACGCTGGTATTATCCAGTTCAGGTTAAGGGTCTAAAAGTACACACTTTTACTCTCAGCCAGTTTTACTAGCTCCCCTGTGTAAATATTTTCTTTATAGTTTAATATTAACATCTTGTTTCTGTATATTCAACTTATTTATTTAGTTTATAAAATCTAGCTTTTATAAATTAAATCTGTATTATACATCTTAGAGTAATTTATATAACTCTCTATCTTCACTTTCCATTCTTTTTTCTATTTTATCAAAAACCTCTTTTGTATTAATAATAAATTTATCTTTATTATTAATTATCTTACTCCTAGTATTGAACTGATTTTTATAATTATTAAATATGCTAAGTATATCTCCCATCTCATCAATGTAACACTTAGCTATATTTTTAATTTTTTCATTTTCATTTTTTAATAAGTTTGGATATAGGAATTTATCTTCACTCTCTAAGTGAATTCTTAGCTTTCCTGATAGTAAATTTATATTTTTCGCAATTTCACTGCATTCCACTTCTAAATCTTTATTTATAAGCTCCTTTATATTATAAATCATCTCTAAGATTTCAATATGTTGTCTAGTTAAATTATTAATATTAGCCATAAAAGTCCCCCCAAAGTAAAATTCTTATTTTAACATAATTCTATTACTTTTAGGCAAATATTTCTGTAACATTTATTACACTTTGTAAATTTTATTAAATAAAGGAATTTATTAAAAATTATATGGCTTACAAATTATTTCTTTAATTTTTGTATCTAGTATAGCCGAACCATGTGCTGGAGTTAATATTATTGCCGTATCTGCACCTTTTCCTGAGCCACCTATAGAAATTATATCCTCTCCATATGGTATAGTACCTCCATCTAGCGCCATTGTAGCTACTTCTACTGCCACTTTAACACCTTGTCCAAACATACGTAAACTATAAGCCATAACCTCTACAGGAGAAATTCCTCCAAATTTTGTTGAAAGAGCTCTTTCAGCACCAGATAATACGTGAGTACTTGTATATACCTTAAATCCACAGCTCTTTAATTCTTCCATTCTTTCCTCACTTATTTCTTGAATACCAGCTTCTCTAAAACCGTTAACATGAGTAACAACTACTACATTTAATCCACTATCTTTTAATAGTAAAGCAGTGTCTCCTGCATTGGAAGCTACAACTATATTTTTAATTCCTCTTTCCTTTGCAGTTTTAACTGCAAGCTCAATTGTTTTTATAGTATTCTCTCTTCCTGCTTTTTCAAAATACATAATCATTCTCCTTTTACTATTTAATATTTTTAATTCCTGTTATAAATAAGTTCCATAGTTTCTTCTAAAATCCTTTTATTCATTCACTGAAGCTATTTAAATACACTAAAATAAAAAATAAAATTCTTTAAATACTATTAAGTATTAATCTTTATAATTTTTAATATTTCTCCCTTTTCGTTTAATTTAACGCCGGTTAAAACTCCATCTTTATACCCCGCTCCTGTATCAATATTCAAAGAATTCTCTTCCTCATTATAAATAGGTTCACTATTTTCACAGGGAGTATGTCCAATTATTTGTAACTTGTTTATATTTTTTACTTTCCCTCTGTTCCATAGAACCCCATGGGGGTCTGTTTCCTCAAAACAATTTAAAGCAATTTCAGATAATCCTGCATGACTTATAAATATATTCTCATTTTCCCAATATAAAGGTAAAGTTAAAAACCAATTTACATCTTCAATTGGTTTTTTATTTTCACTTTTGTATTGCTCTAGGGTTTCATATCCACACTGCCTTAGCCAATTTTCATTAGGTTCATTTAAAAAATGATATATAATTTCAAATTCATGATTTCCTTTTAAAAATACCACATTACTAGGAAACTGTTCTTTTAATTCTCTACAATATTCCACAGTTTTAGGTGAAAAACTTCCCCTATCAATTAAATCTCCAACTTGAATAAGTAACTCATCCTTATTATTCCAATGTTCTTCAATAAGTTTTTTAAGCTCTAAATAACATCCATGAACATCGCCTATAACAAATAAATTCATATTTCCTCCACATTAAATTAAAATCCTAATAACTTTAATTACCTTTTCCAATCATATACTTATTTTATCATTTTTAATTGTAAACATGGTATATTATCTTATATATAAAATTAAAGATATTCCTTATCTGTCTAAGAAATATCTTTAATTTACATAATAAAAATCCACTATTCTTAACTTTAAGGATTTATACTATTTTTATAAAAAGTTTATTTTTTTAAAATATATTTTAACCTCTCACCTAGGATATCTATATAGGGCTCCTTAATGAAAAT
>NZ_DDOV01000080.1 GCF_002341865.1 Clostridium sp. UBA2485
TATAAATGCTAGTAAAAATCTATTGAAATTAGTAATGTAATTTTGGTATTACAATGAGGTTGGTTCGACCTTTTGAGCGTGGGTAAACTTGCTCCGTTGGGAGTATTGACCACGAAGCTACCATTTCAATGAAGTAAGTGGTAGTAGTTCACAACAAATACTGATATACATGCTATAATTATTATAAGTACTAATTATGATCAATTATTGTGCTTTAGTAAAATTATAGGATTTATGAAAGATGTAAAACAACTGAATAAATAGTAAATTTATTTGGAGGTGTAACAGTAGTGGCAAAGCATGAGTTTGGAATTATGCAAAAGGAACCATCAACTAAAGAACGATTCGACACCTATGAACCACAAAAATACAATTGTATTGAGATTGATGATGATTTCATTGAATCAATTATAACTGATTTGGAAAGTTTAGATTGTTATTGGCATACCACTCAAAGAGCAGAAAAAGGTCTTGCCTATTATGGTATTACACTTATACCACCTAAATCAATGGAAGCACTTATTAGTGTTTTGTCATGTCATAAAAAAGAGCAATATGCCTCTTTGATTGTTTTAGCTAAAGAAGCAAAAGAAAACGGAAAATATATAATTCATTATGAAATATAAATTCAAATTTATAGCGTCAGTAACATAATTATGTTTTCAATTCTGTAGCATCTTTTTTATTTGAGGTTGTAAAAATATATCTATTAATAAATAAATTAACTGCCTAAAGACAACGTCAATACTGTCTGTAGGCAGTTGTATTTTTGTTTAAATTTTATCCTAAAAGAAGTTACTAAGAGACTTGCAGAAACGGAAACTTTAGCTCAAAATTTAGCTACCAATGATGTAGATGCTAGAATAGCCCATATGATATTAAATTTTGGTGAAAAATATGGAGTGAGTAAAGAACAAGATATAGAAATAAAACTGCTTATAAATAGAGAAGAAATGGCAAACTATGTAGGGGTAACAAGAGAAACTATAAGTAGAAAATTATCTAAATTCGAAGATTTAGATATTATAAAACTTGTTGGTAATAAGGTAATTATAATCAAAAATGAAGATGCCTTAAAAGAATTTATAGAATAGATTATCTTAAAGAAAAGTGCTTTGCACTTTTTTTATTTTAAAAATTTGATTTGAATCATATTTTTAAATTCCAATAGTTTATATAATAAAGCCATAACAAACAAGAAAATAAAGCAAACAAAATAAATATTAATAAAAAATTGGGGGTAATGGATATGATGAAAAATATAAAAATTAAAGAAAAAATTTATTTAGTAGGAAAAATTGATGATAGAGATGTACCATTTCATAGATTAACTTTAATGAAGGGAACAACCTATAACAGTTATCTTTTACTTACAGAAAAACCTACAATTATTGATACTGTAGATATAAGTTTTGGAAGAGAATACGTTGAAAGTCTAAAAACTTTAATAGACTTAGAAAAAATTCAGTATATAGTAATAAATCATACAGAACCAGATCACTCAGGAGCTTTAGGAACTTTGGCCTACAATGCTAAAAATGCAATTATTGTTTGTAGCAAAAAAGCAGTTGACCAATTAAAAACTATGTATAAGCTTTATAACAGAACCTTTCTAGTAGTTAAAGATGGGGATACCCTTGATATAGGTGGAAAAACCCTTGAATTTATAGAAACACCTTATCTTCATACAGAAGAAACTATGATAACTTTTGCTAAAGAAGATAGAATATTATTCCCATGCGATATATTTAGTACTCATGTAGCAAACTATGAATATTTCAATGATAAAGCTAAAGAGGACATATTAGAAGATTTTAAAATCTACTACAGTTTAATAATGCATCCTCATAGAAGATATGTGCAAAATATGATAAAGAAAATAAGAAATTTAGATATAGAAATTATAGCACCATCTCACGGGTTTATATTAAGAGAGGGTGCTGAAAAATTCATAAAACTTTATGATGAAATGAGCCGAAATACAAATGCAGATAAAAAAGTTTTAATTTTATATTCTACAATGACAAACAATACTAAAAAAATTTCAGAATTAATCAAAGGATATTTTGAAAAGGACAATATAAATGCAGAGCTAATTGATGTTAATAAAGCATCAGATGAAGACATTTTAAAAAATGTGAAAGAAGCAGATGCAGTATTTGTTGGAACGTCCACAAAATATGCAGATATGATTGGAAAATTAGAAGATGTTTTAAGAAATTTAAAGGATATGGATTTAGAAAATAAGATATCAGCAGCCTTTGGATCTTATGGATGGAGTGGAGAAGGTATTGAAGTTCTCCAAGATTATTTAAATGAAACAAATATGAAGACTTTAAGCACTTCATACATTATAAAATCAACAGGAATGACAGATGTGAAATTTCCAATAAGAATTAAATTTTCTCCAGAAGAAATGGACAAAGAAGAAATAAAGAAAGCAACTATGTTTATAGCAGATTTATTATTAAATCCACTATAAGGATTATGCTAAATAATTATGAGAAATAAATTAGTTGTTTTAAGTTAGGAGGAGCTATTATGAAAAATACTATTAATGCAAAGCAAAAGCTTGGTGAAGTTGTTTCTATATTCCCAGGAGCAAGCAGAATATTTAATGATGTTAAAATAGATTATTGTTGTGGTGGACATGATACTTTAGGAAAAGCTTTAAAGGAAAAAGGAATTGGTTCAGATGAATTTATACAAAAACTTAATGAAGAATATGAAAAGTTTATAGAATCTAACGAAGAATATATAGATTGGAGAAAAGAAAAACCAGTAAATCTTATGAAAAATATATTAGATACTCACCATGAATATACAAAAAGAGAGCTTAAAGAAATAGATGCCCTGCTATCAAAAATATTAAAAGTTCATTTTAGTCATCATGGAGAAGAATTGTTAAAAGTTCATAGATTATTTGGATTTTTGAAAATAGAACTAGAAGAGCATTTGATAAAAGAAGAAGAAAATTTATTTCCATTAATAGAAGAATATGAATTGACTAAAGAACAAAATCTAAGAAAAGAAATAGATAAATTTATAGAAGAAACAGAAAATGAACACGATAAAGCTGGAGATATATTAAAAGAATTAGAAAAAATAACAAAAGATTTTAAAGCTCCAGAAGGTGCATGTACAAGCTATAGATTGGCTTATGATAAAATTCATAGTTTAGAAAAAGATTTATTTATTCATATATATAAAGAAAACAGTGTATTATTTGAGATGATTTAAATGGACAATAAAAAAATTCAGGAATTAAAGGAAGTTTTAAAAAATTTAAATAAATTTGGAATTAAGGATGAAACAAGAAAAGAGGCTCTAGATTTAGTAAAAGATATTGACCCTATAGATTTATCTATAGCAGAACAACAACTTATAGAAGAAGGAATGGAACCACAAGATTTAAGACATTTGTGTGATGTACACATGGAAGTTTTAAAGGATGAATTAAGTAAAATAAAGACAAAGATAAACAAAGGCCATGTAGTTTATACTTTAATAGATGAACATGATAAGATTTTGAAGTTCTTAGAAGATTTAGAAAAAGTGAATTCAGATATTCAAAAAACTACAAGTTATGATAAAGCTAAAGAAAAAATTTATAGTCTTCATAAATTAGCAGAAAATATATTAGATGCAGAGAATCATCATCAAAGAGAAGAAAAAGTTTTATTTGTAGAGATGGAAAAAAGGGAAATAACAGGACCTACAAGAATAATGAGAATGGAACATGATGACTTAAGGGCTAGAAAAAAAGAATTAAAAAGACTTTCTGAAAATGCAGATAAAATGGAATTTGATGAATTCAAGAGCAAATCAGATGAAGTTTCAAAATATATAATTTTTAACTTAAGGGATCATATTTTTAAGGAAAATTATATTTTGTATCCATCATCTTTAGAAGCTATAAAGGAAAAGGATGTATGGGATGATATGAAAAAAAGATGTGATGAAATAGGATATTGCAGCTTTACATTTGAAAATTAAAAGTTAATAAATTATGGATGTTTATAGAAATAAAAAAGAGTATCTTTAAGGAAAAAGACACTCTTTTTTAAGTTAAATTATATGGTCTAAGCCATTAACAGTAGTTTGTTCATTGTCATTGACTGGAATAACTATGCATTTTTGACCATCAATTATTTGAGATTTTATTTCAGGTATTTTTTCAGGTTTTACTTGAAGTATAATGTCATAGTGAGAAGCGGTATTAGCATCCTCTGAATTTCCATTGTGAATTTCTTTCGGAATAAGGTTATCATCATCAATTTCTGTAATTGGCTGAGTTTTTTCTGAAACTGGATTATCATCATTGATTTCTGTAACTGGATGACTTTCACTATTTACAGCAGCCTCTTGTTCAGCTTCTTCAAGCTTAAGTTGAAGTGCTTCTACTTGTTTTTTAAGTTGTTCTTCCTTTTTTCTCTGAGCATTTGCTTTAAGTACCTTTGAGTCAAGCAAATTCTCTGCTAAAGGTAGGTCTTCACCAAAGTTTTCTATATAAGATTTTTCAATTTTAGTAGTAGCTTCTTCAGAAACTCCACTTTCTATTAAAAGATTTTGTATCTCCTTTTGTGTTAAAGTTATAGGTTCATCATCTGTATCATCATATATTGAATTATGTTCATCTATCATAGTATTTAGATTCTCTTGTATTTCCATAAAAGTTTTCTCAGCTTTTTTCTCATCAGTATCAATATAATCTTTAATAATTGTATGGAAGGTTTCTTTTTGTATGTTGGCAGTTTGCTTTGAAGAACAACCTAAAGCTTCTTCCATTAATTCAGGATGTGGGTCTTTTGGATTTTTAGTGTAGTACATAACAGAGTTAACATCTGAACTACGATCAATAAAAGCAGGGAACACAAAACCAATGGTTGGAGCATTCACTACCCAATCTCTAATACGTGCCGTTATTTTCTTTTCTTCTTCAAAGTATCTAAGCCCAGGATCTGAAAGTGAAACAGGACATATTGCACATAAAATATACTCATATACTTCTTCAGATTCATCTATTTTGGAATTATCAGTAGTTTTAGTAATAACATCATAAGCATCATGAAAAACTAGTATTAAAAAATTACCAGTATAATCATAACTATCTATAATGGATTCATAAAAATCTTGAAGCATAGCATCATCCTTTAATTGGCTTTTTTTAAGCTTAATAAGAGAAAGTTGTTTTTCATTTTCAAGATTTTCATTAAGTGGAAAGTTAAGTTCCAGAATATTATTACCAATAGTTCCAGATAAGACCTTTTTAGCAATTTCTAAGTACTTAAAGTATTCATCATCTTCTAAATTTAAAAAGGTTTCTCTAAAATTTAAAATAATATTTTTTTCACTATTAACATAGCAACCACACATTTTAGTGAAGGTACAATAATCTTTCTTTAAACGTTTTTTTAACTCAAGTATATCTTTTTTGTTCATATATAAACCCCTCAATCTAATCTTTTCTATCTGTAGTCATTAATTAACATATTATTAAGTATAGTATTTTTTTTATATTAATTAAAGATTTCATTAGATAAATTTAAAGCAAATAATAACCATTATATCTCTTTTAATAAGTGGTTATAAAGAGAAAAAATATAATAAAGTCTGATAGAGATACATTAGTATATATAAATAGGAGTAGATGTAAAATATCATGATGAATAGGAAAGTAAAATAAAAAATATATTTTTTTAAGTACCCTAGAAATGCTATTTAGGTATACGTATTATTTTATAAGGAGGTGAGTTATGTTAGAAAATATTAATGAACAAGTTATGATAATTAAGAATGATAAAGAGCGGGTAAGTCTTTTCATTAATGAATATAAACAATTTATTATAGCTTATTGTAATAAATCCCTAAAGAGATATATTGATATAAATAATGATGATGAATATAGTATAGCTCTTATGGCTTTTTATGAATCTATAAAAAGCTATGACATAAGCAAAGGAAGTTTCTTTTCACATGCTCAGCGAGTTATAAAATTTAGATTGATAGATTATTATAGAAAAAATAAAACATTATTAAATGAGAAATCTATAGAAGAAGATAAAGAAAATAAGGACAAGTTTTTTTAAAACCAATCTATAGAAAATTATGAAAAACAGGACATTTCATATTTAAGAAAACTTGAAATAGAAAGCTTAATTGGTGAATTATCCCAATATAATATAACTTTTAAGGATTTAATAAAAGTTTCTCCTAAATGGAAGTCTACTAGAAAACAATATAATGAAATAATTAATTACATAATAAAAAATAGAGAGATCATTGAGGAAATATGTTTAAATAATAAGATTCCAATAGCAAAAATTCAAAAAAATACTAATATACCCCGAAAAACAATAGAAAGATCACGAAAGTATATAATATCAGTACTGATAATACTTTTAGGTGATTACCAATATATAAGAGAATATATAAATTTGGAGGTTTGATATGAAAAGAGCCTTAGTGGTAGAAATAAATGATAAACATATGATTGTTATTGATAATAAAGGTAGATTTAAAAAGGTTAAAAATAAAATGAATCTAAAAATTGGTGATGAATATGAAAGAAATGAGGGATTAATTATGAAAAAAGGTATAGTATTTGCAATGTCACTTATTTTATTGCTTGGAATAGGTAGCTTTGGATATTCTTATGCAGCTCCAAAAGATTATTTAACACTTGATATAAATCCTAGTATAAAACTAACAACTAATAGGTATAGCAAAGCAATAAAGATAGAAGCATTAAATTCTGACGGAGAGAGTATAAGTAAAGAATTAAAAATAAAGAATAAAAATGTTAATGAAGCTATAAAATTATTAGTAGAATCTGCAGTGGACAATGGTTATATAGTTGATGATGAAAATGCAGTTATGCTTACTTCAACAAGTGATGAACTATTAGACGAAGCAGAGATAGGCGCAGAAGAAGGCTTAGAGGAAGAAGAAATAAAAAATACTGAGATAATAAAAGAAAATGTTAATAAAGAAAGATTTGAAGAGGCTGAAAGATTAGGAATATCACCTGGAAAAGCAAATTTAATTCAGAAGCTTCAACAAGTAATGCCAGAAGCAACTTTAGATGAATATGCAAACTCTTCAGTTAAGGGTATTATGAAAAAGATAAAGGATCAAAGGGTTAAAGAAAAAGAGGAAAATAAGAAAGAAAACGGTAAAACAAAAACTAATGATGATGTAAAAGAAACTACAAACTCTAATGGTAAAGGAAGTACTTATCAAGAGAACAAAAAGAATAATGAGAACTCTATAAATAAAAACAATAATTCAAATACTAATAAAGAAAAAACAAATAATGATAAAAAAGTAAAAGAAAGTATTAAAGAAACAAATAACAGTGAAAAAATAAAAGAGGATATTAAAGGAAGAAATAATAGTGAAAAAATAAAGGAAAATACTAAAGATGCAAATAGTAGCGAAAAAATAAAAGAGAGCATTAAAGAAACAAATAATGATAAATCTAGTAACTCGAATAAAGATAAATCTAATAAAATAGAAAATAGTAAAGAGAATAACAATAAATCAGAAAATAATAACCTTTCAAAGAAGAACAATTAATATAAGGAGAATCTATATTCAAAGTGATTCTTATATCAAGGATATTAAAAAAGCCAGTTAAGTAGATAAAAGCTGATTCCTGTATTAAACAGTAGTCAGCTTTTTAAAATTCCATTAGTAATGGTAGTTGTTATTATATATAATTATTAATAACAGACTATAGTTTAGTTAAACTCGAACAAGTTTTATAATCAACCGGATCCGACTATTAATATGCATTATCTTAGCAGTTTCTGTGTCTAAACATGGATTGTCCAAGAGTGTATAATTCAAATAATTTTTTAATAGGGAAAATCTTTAATTATAAATCAATACAGTAATTAATTAATGGTATTAACAAGAATTTTTAAAAAGAAAGAAGGTTTATGATGAAAAGAAAGAAGTTATAGTCTATAAAGAACACACTGAAGCTCTACTTACAGGCAGTTGCTTTTTTGAGTAGTGAATAAGCTATATAAAATTAATGAAATTATTTACAGATGAGCTTTTTACTAATAACTTTTGAGAGAAAACCATAGAAAATAAGGGAATTGTTTACTGTGGATCAATATAATAAAATATAGGCAAGATAGATACTGTTATTTTTTTGATGTATAAAATAGAGTGTTTTGTTAGCTAGGGGGTGTAGTTATGAAGAATAAAAACAGATTTTTGCTCTATGCAGGATTAGTCATATAATTCAGCGGTTAGTTGCATAGAGGGTAAAAGATAATCGCTGTTTCATTTATATGACAAATCTGCAATCTTGTGAATTATAATAAAAAGGAGCAGGATTATGGTGCAGTATATAAATGCAAAAGATGTTTTACCAGAAACATTAATTCTTCAAATACAACAATATGTCGGTGGTAGTATAATTTATATACCTAAAAAGGATAATGATAAAAAATCATGGGGCACTTCTACGAACAGTAGAAATAAAATTATTGAAAGAAACAATGAAATCAAGAAAAAGAAGAAGAATGGTTCAACAATAGATGAGCTTATGGCTGAATATCATTTGTCCTATGATACAATCAAGAGTATAATTTATAGAAAGAAATAGAAGAAAAGCAGTCGGTTGATAAACTGGCTGCTTTTGTGTATTTACATCTATAATTAAACTTTACATATTATTACTTTATATTTTCCTTTATACTTTAATCATATATTGTAGCTTCAATATTTATAAGAGAACAATTTAGAAAGATGAACTTAAAAATTTTTATGAGAATCAACAAAATGCTGAATCTTTACTTATTAATACCTAACTAACTTCAATTTTACATGACGATATTTTGCTACTGACATGATAGCGAATTATGCTTAAGATTAGTATTGATATTGATTTCTATGTAATAAATTGTGAACAAAAAATTGTTTGTATAATATGAAAGTGGGGAGAAAGATGGGGAGTGAATATATAAAGAAACAAATTCATCATATACTAAAAGGTAAAGCTATTGAACTTGTTCCTGTAACAAAGGAACATATGGAGTTTATATGTGATGAAGAAAGTAATTCAGAATTATGGTGTTATGAAGAATATGTTGAAACTAATAAGGAACGTATTCGAGAAAGGTTTACTAAAAGAATTGAAGAAAGTGATGTTTTCGACTTTATTATTAAACGAAGTTCAGATAGTGCACAGATGGGAGCAGCTTATATATGGCAATGTAGTTCTACACGTAAAAGTTGGGAAATTGGATATGTTCTCTTACCAGAGTTTCAAGGTAATGGATATTGTTTAGAAAGTGCAAATCTTTTAATATCCTTTGCATTTAATGAATTAAATGCCCATAAAGTTATAGGTATGTGCCATTGCGATAATCTCAAGTCAGCATCTGTAATGCAAAAGGCAGGAATGTCAAAACAGGGTGTATTTAGAGAAGAATATAAATGTGGAGGTAAGTGGGTAGATCAATTTTATTTTAGCATTTTAGAGCGAGAATATCATAAAATTTATAAAGAAAGTTAGTTTTAAATTCATATACTATAAGTATTATGAGCGTGATGCGAAGCAATATTGTTATAAGAACTAAGGGAAGCTCAAGCTTCCATTTAATAACACTATAAGCAGGTTGTTAGGTATATGATAAGATGTATATTTTTATTCATAGTATTATGGAATTAGAATTTATGAATTATTAATAATGGAGAGTGGAATTACTATTAAGAACAATGTATTGTGGAACGAAAGTGTAGAAGCATTCATAAATGATTTATATTTATTAAGGCATTTTCTAACAAGCACTTGTCTTTCATATGCTGAATTTAATTAATACGTGAAATAAAAAGAAAAAATAATTTTTAGTATATTTTAAGGCTATGCTTTGATTCTACCATAGAAAAAATTCACAATTTTTAAGATTGCGTATTTTTTTATTTTAATTATAAAAATATACATTGGATGCAATCAGGCTACAGCTCTACTAATGAAACATAGGAAAATTTAAACTTTTAACATACAAACTTAGTTGGAGAAACACCATATAGCATACATGCAACTATTTGCTGGTCAGAGTACATTTTTGGTCTACCTTTTGTATTTAGTATTGTTACCTTCAAGATTCATAAAGGTAATGTTAACAGCTCTAAAAATTTTATACTCTAAGATTCTTTTACGCTTACGATTATTAATAGTAAAGATTGGAGTTTATTTACACTGTGCTATCTAGAAAAAATATTAAAAATCTAATGGCTTAGTAACATAAATGTTAAATGTATAATATATTATAAATGAAGCAAATTTAAAAGAATAAGGAGGTAACTCAATATGACAAATTACTGTTGTTTAAATGAAGAATCACAAGAATTTAAGTCATTAATATTCAATGCAGGAACCATGAATGACGGTACTGAGAGTATACCTGATACTGTACCACTTGGAAATGCTAATTCTAGTATTAGAATATTAGGATGGCTTTTACCTCAAGGTGATACAGATGAATATTCATTAACTTTTAGTGTGCCAAAAGATGCTCGTAATAGATGTGAAAAAGCTAAAGTTTTTGTTCATTTATTAACTGATAATTCAAATACACCAACTGGAAATATGTTTGCAATTAGACTTTCATCATTATTCGCTAGAGCTAATGGTGTAGTAAATGCGGCTAATATAATGGTTAATAATAGTGGCAATATTCCAATTCAAAACTCACCAGGAAATTTTCAATATAATCATTATGTTTTAGAATTTGACTTAGATGATATTATTAAAGCTGAAGATTTTGCATTGTTGAGCGTTGCTCGTATTGCAGTTAATAATGACTATGCTGGTGCATTACTTTTAACTAGTATAGAGTTTAGATATTTAAGCCACTAAGTATAAAAATAAGACAAGCTAATCAAAGTTAAATAAAATATTAAAAAATATTTTATTTAAAATTTTGAATGGCAAATAAACTGCCTAAAACACAAAAATTATAGAAAATGTAAATAATTAAGCTGTGTGGTTAAGAGATATTCTAGAATGAATTTTAGAATGTCTTTTCCCATATGGCTTGTCTTCATCTTCAAGTTTCAGTTCTAAAGTAGGCATATGTCCTCAACATATGCTGATGTCGAAATATATTGTGAAGAGCTACATAACCACCAACAGATGCCCCTTCTATATATCTTCCTTTTCTATCTTTTATAGTATTAAAAGTTTTATCTGTTAAAGGTATTATCTCTTTTATAAAGTAATTTTCATACATTCCTAAAGTTATGATTCTATTATTATGTCCAGAATCAATAATGTAGTGGAGAGTAAATATGTTAAGAACGGTTCCAAAGTTATTACCATATATTATAACATTATATGGTTAATAAGGTTGGAGGAAATTAATATGATAGAGGGGTTAACAGGAATTGTTATAACTAAAGAAGATAAAAGTTATAATATTGTTCGTAGAACTGCAAATTTATATTTTAGTTACTACCCAAAGGTAATTGTATATCCTAATAATATAACAGATGTAGTTAATGCAGTAAATTGGTCAAGAAAGCAAGGATTAAATATACGCTGTAGAAGTGGTGGTCATAACTATGAAGCATTTTCTGTGGCAAATGATGCTGTTGTGATAGATGTTTCTAATTTGCTTGATTTTGAAATAGATACGAGCAAAGGTTATATAAGAATAGGGGCAGGATATAGGCAAGAACAACTTCATCCTAAGGTAACTCAATATGGATTTGCATTTGTTGGAGGAGGATGTCAATCTATTGGAGTTACAGGAATTACATTAGGAGGAGGAGTTAGCTTTCTACAAAGGGAATATGGGCTAGTATGCGATAGTTTAGTAGAAGCACAAATAGTAGATGCTTTTGGTAGGATAATAACTGCTAATTCATATCAAAATCAAGATTTATTTGCTGCATTAAGGGGAGCAGGTAGCAATAATTTTGGAGTAGTAGTGTCACTTACTTTTAAAGTATATCCAGTTGATAAAGTAACAGTAATGACTGCCAGGTGGCCTAGAAAGAGTAGATATGAAGTAATTCAAGCATTTCAAAAGGTAGGGGAATATTTAGATAATAGGTATACCATTAAGGTTTCTATGACTAAAGATGCTATTGAACTATATGGAGTAGGGGTAAGAAGCACAGAAAAAGAAATGGAACAAGCTTTAAGTGATTTATTAAAAGTTCCTAATAAAATAAATTATACAACAAAGCATATTAGTTTTAAGGAATCTGTACAGGGGCGTCCAGGTTTTGTGCCTACACCAAAAGGATTTAAGAATACAGGATTACTTGCATATAATTCATTAGGAAAAGAACCTTGCCAAATAATGTTTGACTATTTAGATAATTCGCCACCTATACAGCCACCTATAGACATTGAATTCCTCTTATTGGGAGGAAAGATTGCAGAAAATGAAGGGTTGCCTAGCGCTTTTCCTCATAGGCATGCTAAAGTATTAATACAAATTGAGGCTGAATGGATTCTTAAATATAGTATGTATGCTAATGATACAATTAGGTGGGTAAATGGTTTAAGAAATTCCTTACTTCCATATGCAGGCTTTGGGTATCTTAACTATTGTGATATTAATATACCTGATTATTTATATAGTTATTTTGGCAATAATGTATCCTGGCTAAAAACTGTGAAAGAAAAATATGATCCATATAACTTATTTTATTATCCTCAAGGACTAAATTTATAGGTAGTGGATATACTGAAATAATATTTAAACTAAGCTTATGAGTAGCAGCAAAAAATGAACCAAATTACCAGGGAAATAAGCTAATCTAAGTAGTGGCGATGCAAATGAATGGTGGGAATATAATATGGATGAGAAAGCATATCAACATTCGAATATAAGAAAAGACCACTGGAGGATTCTCAGTGGTCCAATCTTAACTTTTTAATAATTACTATTTTGGAAGAATATACATCTTATTTTATACACCAATTACCAAAAATACTTTTGTATTCACTTTGAGCCTAAGATATAATGTAGCTAAATATTGTTTATATAAATGAATGTGTAAATAATTAATTTTTTTCAGTTTTAATATATGTTATGTTTTTATCATCAATTTTTTCCAAAGAAAGAGATTTTAAAGTATCTTCATTAACTATTATTTGAGTTTCATCTAACATAGTTACAGGAATATTGGATATTTCTTCGCCATTTAAAACTTTAACAGCAAGTTCTCCAGTTTTGTAACCTAATTTTTCATAGTCTATACCTTGACAAGCAAGTGCACCAGATTTGACAGAACCATCTTCGGAAGATATTACTGGCACTTTATTATTAGTAGCAATTTTAGAAACTATTGGTATGGATGAAACAATTAAGTTATCTGTTGGAACATATAAAACATCTATTTTACCTACTAAACTAGACATAGCTTGACTGATTTCCATTGAAGAGGAAACACCTTTTTCTACAACTTTATAATTATTTTTAGATGCATACTCTTTTAGAGTATCAACTTGTATCTTTGAATTTACTTCACTAGTATTATATAGAACACCTATAGTTTTAGCACCTGGGATAAACATTTTAATTAATTCTAGATTTTTATCTATAGATATGTAATCTGATGTACCTGATACATTTCCTTCAGGTTTATCTGTAGATTTTACTAGACCAGCAGCAACTGGATCAGTAACAGCAGTTATTAGAATTGGTATATCTTTAGTTGCATTGTAAGCTGCTTGAGCTGATGGCGTTGATATAGCATATATTAAATCCTTTTTATCAGATACAAACTTATTTGCAATCATTTGAGTTGTAGGCATATCATTTTGGGCATTTTGATAATCAATTTTTATATTTTCTCCATCTTTATACCCACTATCTTCTAGTGCCTTTATGAATCCATCTCTTGCTTTATCTAAAGATGGATGTTCTACTAGCTGAGTAATACCTATTGTTTTGATATCCTTATTTGAATCAGATAATTTATCATTATTATCCTTAGAACAGCCTGTAAGTAAAGAAACTCCAATTGTCCCTACTAAAATTAAATTCATTAACTTATTTTTTATTGTCATAATATAATCCTCCTAAATTTTATTTTTATATATGTAGTTAAATCTATATATTAATTAATTAGACTATAAATTAAACCTTACATTTTAAACAGCATATTCAAATTTATCTAGTATTTCTTCTATAGTTATATTTGATTTTTCCTCATCACTTATATCTAAAATGACTTCCCCTTTATGAAGCATTATAAGTCTATCACCATAGCTAATAGCATGCTTTAGATTATGAGTTACCATTAGTGTGGTTATATTTTTTTCTCTAACAATTTTATTAGTTAAATCTATAATTTCATCTGAAGTTTTAGGATCTAAAGCAGCAGTGTGTTCATCTAGTAATAAAACCTTTGGATTTGTGATAGTGGACATAATTAGGGAAAGTGCTTGTCTTTGACCACCTGATAGATATTTTACTTGAATATCTAAATATTTTTTTAAATCAAGTGATATACCTTCTAATAAGTCTTCCATAACTTCAGTTTTATGACGAAGACATTTTTTTAGATTTAGTAAGCTTCCTTTGTTTAAAGCTAAGGATAAATTTTCTTTAACTGTCATAGAAGGACAAGTACCTAAACTTGGATCTTGGAAAGCCATGCTTATTAGCTGAGTTTTCTTATGTTCAGCTAGCTTTGTTAAATTATTACCCTCTAATAAAATATCTCCTTGGCTTTCTTTTATAAAACCTGAAATTATATTAAGTAAAGTAGATTTACCTGTGCCATTACTTCCGATGATACTAACAAATTCACCCTTATTTATATTTAGTGAAAGATCTTTGAAAATTATATTAGGATCTCCGTATGGATTAGGAAATGCTTTTGAAATATTCTTAATCTGTAACATTTAAAGCACCTCTTCTCTTTAAATTTTTATAATTACTATTGTTATTAGAAAAAACATTTAAGTTACCAACACTTAAGAATAAAATTATTACTATAGAAGTCATTAACTTTAAGTTATTAGGAGATACTATGCCTAAATCTATTGCAAAATAAATTGTAAATTGGTAAATTAAAGTCCCTAATAATATAGATGTTGTTGGCTTAATAAATGTAAGTCTCTTAAATATGGAGGTGCCAATTATAATTGATGCTATTCCAAGTATTAAAGTACCAATCCCTAAATTAATATCAGAGAATCCTTGAAATTGAGCAAACAAGCTACCAGATAAAGCAACAAGAGCATTAGATAGCATTAATCCTAATATTTTTATAATACCAATATCAATTCCCAATGATTTAACCATTTGAGGATTATCACCAACAGCTCTTAATGCATATCCAAGGCCAGTAGTTAAGAATAAATCTAAAGTAAATTTGCAAAACAATACAATTGCTGCAACTAATATCAGTGGGGAAATGTCCATATTAAATAGGTGATTGAGGTCAAATAATGGAACGTTTGACTTTCCCATTATGCCTAGATTAATAGAGTAAAGCATACCCATAACTAAGATTCCTGAAAGTAAGTTAGAAATTTTAAGTTTAATATGTAAAATACCAGTAACAAGACCAGAAATTAAACCACATACCATAGCTAATAAGGTTCCAATTATTGGAGAGATATTGTTAGTTAAAGAGAAAGCAATAATAGCTCCGCCTAATGAGAAACTTCCATCAACAGATAAGTCTGGGAAATCTAAAATTTTATAGTTGATATAAATACCTAATACCATAATTGATAAAATTAAACTTTGTATTACTACAGATATAATTCCTGTCATAAAAGCACTCCTTTTAAAATTTATTTTGTATAAAAAAACCACATGGTATAATCCATGCGGTCTATTTTTGAATATAAAAGAGCCACATAGCATAATCTAGGTGGCTTATTTTTGAATATAGAAAAGCCACACAGTATAATCTGCGTGACTTTATAAATGTAGTAATAATGAATAACATTATAAACAATATAGCCAACACAGATACAATCCCTAATTATCAGTAAGTCTTAAGGGGCTTGTATCCATGTTAAAATTTAATAAAATTTATAACTTGATACAAACCCTATATAAATTGGCTATAAAAACTAAATCGTGCTTGTTTATTTATTAAAGTATTCATAATTACCCTCCAGTTTTATTTCATAATTAATAATATTTCTCGTAGAAAAACAAAAATAAGATTTAATATTTGTTTTTTCATTTAATTTAGTAAGAGTATATTCTATTTAAGATAGTAAGTCAATAAAAAAATATAAAACTAATTAAGCTTTTTTACAGATTGACTAAAGTTTATAAGGAGGTATATGAGAATATATATGTAGGAGTGAAAGTTTTAAAAAGATTATAAAATCAATAAAGTTATAATATAGATCAATTGAGTAAACATAGTATAAATCAAAGATTTTGTCATTGATAAGACCCGCGTAAGTAAAAATCCTATAATTTGATTTTAGCAATTCATATGCTATAGTATCTTGTATGTTTAGTGTAATAATTGGAAATTTATCTATGGCAGTATCTATATTTTTATAGACAAGTATTAGCAAAAAATATAAAATAATTCAATATAGGATGTTGAGGTTATAAATTGAAGAAGTAACTTTAAAAGATAAGGGGGAAAGAGTATGAGTCCATTAGAAAGAAAAGAAAAATCTATAGAAATATTAAAAGCTAATAAGGTTCCATATATGGAAGGACTTCCAGCTATTGAAGATGCAAATGAAATAGAGATGCGAAGTGCAGAAGGAATAGCTAAACGTGCTATTGCTTGTTTAATCTCTATTCAAGTAGCATGTGATATTAATAGTGGAGAGAATATTGAAGAATCTAGAGAGTTTTTTGAAGGCTTTTTAGAAAAGTATAAAGTAAAAGAAGAATTAACTGATAATGAGAAGAAAATTATTTTTGGAAGTCCAGATAGACAAGAGGTAATTAATATGGCATGGAAGTACGAAGCATATTGGACACTTATTTGGTCATTAGGTATTGTAGATAAGCTAGAATATCCTTCACAAATATGCGACTGTAACTTTGCAATTCGTGCAGTGGCAGATTATGAAGACTTTAATGATTTTATGAAAACAGTTAAACTGAGAAGCATAGAAGAAATATTAGATGAAGCAGATTTAATTTATCGTTATAACTGGGCTTGTGTAAATGCTAGGATACATGGAGAAAATCCACCAGCAGGGTTAGATCCAGGTGTAGTATTTGAACGTCATTGGGGATTAAATTGGCTTATTGGAAAAGGTACATATAATGACAATTGGGACAGTGTTTCAACGGACACTTAATAAAGCATATAAATTTATTTTAAATCTAAAATTGATGTTGTAAAAAATATATTGGCTTATGTGTTCTTAGTACATAAATAGTAAATTCAACAATAATTAAATCACAATAATACTATATATTAAAATAAATAGTATAATAATATATCATTATGTACATGAATATAATAACCTACTTACTTTTATTAAGTATGTATGGTAAAATGTATGCAGGTGGTGATTGGATATGGAAAAATACCATATGTGTCCAAAGTTTGAAAATGCTTTTGGATTATTAGGGAAAAGATGGAATGGATTAATTATAAGAACATTACTAGGAGGACAAAAGCGCTTTTCTGATATAGCAGATGCAATTCCTAATATGAGTGCTCGTATGCTTACAGAAAGATTTAAAGAATTAGAAAGCGAAGGAATTGTTATTAGAAAAGTTTATCCAGAAACACCTGTACGTATAGAATATGAACTTACAGAAAAGGGACATGACCTTAAAAATGCTATGGATGAAATTCAAAAATGGGCAGAAAAATGGAATTAATTAAAATAAATAAAAGAATCTCTTAAAATTAATAAGAGATTCTTTTTATTTTAAAAAAATATCTTGACTAATTGTAATTGGAGTGCAATAATAAAATTAAAGTTAGTTACTAAATGTAACTAGGTAAATTATTTAATCTAAATAATTATATGTAAGGAGATAAAATATTTTTATTGAACGTACATGAATATTGAAGTGTAGAGTTAAGAACAATATAAAAGAGGAGTGATATGAGATGTTAAGAAAAATAGAAAGTAAAAATATGGGGAGTAGTAATCTTGGATGGTTAAAGAGTAAATTTCACTTTTCATTTGCTGAGTATTATAATCCCGATAATATAAATTTTGGAGTTTTAAGAGTTATAAATGATGATTTAGTCCAATCTAATACAGGGTTTGACACTCATCCTCATAGAGATATGGAAATAATATCATATGTTGTCAATGGTGAACTTACTCATAGAGATAGCATGGGTAATAAAAACACTATAACTCGTGGTCATGTTCAATACATGAGTGCAGGAACAGGAGTTTATCATAGTGAGCATAATTTTGGAAAAGATACATTAAGACTTTTACAAATATGGATTTTCCCTGATCAAAAAGGATACAAACCTAACTATGGAGATTACAGATTTAATTGGGATGACAGGCAAAATAAATGGCTTCATATGGCTTCAGGCAAAGACGGTGATGCCCCAATAAAAATAAATCAAGATATTAATGTTTATTCCTTAGAACTTGAAAAAGGAAAAGAGATTAGTTTTCCAGTGAAAGAAGGAAGACAGGCATATTTAGTTCAAATAGAAGGAATTTTATTAGTTAACGAAGTTGAATTAAATGAAAGAGATGGAATGGAAATAGTTGAGGAAGATATTCTAGTTAGAGCAAAAGAAACTTCTCATATTATAGTTTTAGAAATGAAAAAACAAGACTAATACCAAATTTATTTATAAATAAAAAAATTATATATTTGGAGGTATGTTTAGATGTCAAAAGAATTTTTAACTGCTATTGAAGATAGACGCACATTTTATGGAATTAGTAAGGAAGCTATAGTTTCTGATGATAGAATAAAAGAGGTTATAGAACATGCGGTGAAACACACACCATCAGCATTTAATTCTCAAAGTGCAAGGGTAGTTCTAGTATTAGGAGAACATCATGATAAATTATGGGATATTACAAAGGAAGCATTGAGAAAGATTGTACCAGCAGATAAATTTGGCACTACTGAAGAAAAAATAAATTCATTTAAAAGTGGATATGGTACAGTTTTATTCTTTGAAGATAATGGTGTAGTAGAATCTCTTCAACAACAATTTGCTGCTTATAAAGATAATTTCCCAATTTGGTCTCAACAATCAAGTGGAATGCACCAATTTGCTATTTGGACTGCATTAGAAATTGAAGGATTTGGAGCATCACTTCAACATTATACTGAACTTATTGAAAATGACGTAAAGAAAGAATGGAATATACCAGAAAGCTGGGAACTAATTGCACAAATGCCATTTGGTAAGCCAACAAAAGAACCAGGTGAAAAAGAGTTCCAACCATTAGAAGAACGTATTAATATATTTAAATAGATTTTGTTTTGATAAATTATAAAATAGATAGATTATAAAAAAAAGTTCCTTTTTTCTAAAGGAACTTTTTTTATATAGTTGTTAAGTAGCTGCTACTTGATGGAAATGGATTTTTAATCATTAGTCTATTTATAGCTCTTTTAATTTTTGATGAAAATTAAAAAAGTTACATTATGGATATATTGCTCTAAAATAGTAATAATATGTAAAAAAATCTGTCTTAAAATATCTATAGAAAATTATATAATGAAATGATTATTTTGAAATATAATCTTGCACTAGCGGATGTTGATGATGATAGGACAAGGCTTCATAAATTTTTATTAGGTTTAAAATGTTATATTTATTAAAATTATGTAAATAGTAGGATTTTTTCATTTATTTGTTTAAATTAAAGGAAATTAAAACTATTTTCTAAAATTAGGATTATTTAGTATTTTAAAAATTTTTGGAATTTATGTATAATTATATTATTAAATAATATAATTTGAAAAAATGTATTAAAAAAGTTGTAGAGGAAGGTGATTATATTAGATAAAAAGTAGAATTATATTTATTGCACTTATCTTATTTTCATAATTTTTATCTCTACTCTACCATGAGTTTTAAGTCACGGGTACGTCTCAGAGAAGAAAAGGATTCCGTAATCCTTAGAACAACTTTATGGTTATTTAATTTATGTATCAAATCATTAAAAATAACCTGTTGTATTTTAGTAAAAAATTAATAAACATAAGGAGTAAAAGTATGATAAAGAAGTTACATTTTAAATCTAATTCAACTGAAAGAAACTTTAAAAAACCCACTTTATCCAAAGTATTGAGTACGTTGGTCATAACTACATTAATTGTGACAAATTCCCATGGACTAATTTATGCATTACCTAATCAAAACTTTGAAGATATCCCTAATCCTACTATGGAACAAAAGCTTAATCATGAAGAGGTTCTTCATGATAATTGTCTTGATAATATAAAAAGGGTTAAAGATGAAAGTTCCATTTTGTCAAATAGCTCTTCTGATATACCAGGGGAAATTAGTGGACAAGCAATAGAGAAATCAAATATAAGAGCATTTGGAGCAGAAAAATCAAGTACGCAAAAATATTCTATGTCTGATTTAAACCGCATGGATTATACTAGCCTTGTTAATCTTCTTGTTACTATTCAATGGAGTGATATTACAGATCTTTTCCAATATAATACTGATGCACAGGAGTTTTACAGCAATACAAATCGTACGCAAGCACTTCTTGATGCTATTGAAGAAAGAGGAAGTCAATTTACATCCTCTGATACAAAGGGCCTCCCTACTCTTATTGAGGTATTTAGAGCAGGAAACTATTTAGGTTTTTACAACAAAGAACTTGAATCACTTAATACTAAAGCTAATCGTGATAAATGTATACCTGCTATATTGGCAATTGAAAAAAATCCAAACTTTAAATTGGGTACAAAAGAACAAGATGATATAATTTCTTCTACAGGTCTACTAATTAATGCTACGTCATCCGATTTAGAAGTAATTAATTATGCTATTCCAATTTTGAAGCAGTACAACGAAAATTTTGATGATTATACACAGCAATACTCAAAGGGCTCTGCTTTATTCAATATGCTTAAGGGTATTACGTATACAATGGACAAATACATTTGGGATGACACACCTATTGAAAAAACTCCATATTATAGAAATATTGATTCTTTTATTGAGGAGTTAAACAAAATTGCTATAAAAGGAAATGTTAATAGTGAGAATGAATGGGTAATAGATAGTGGTATTTATTATACTGGACAATTATCAAAATATGCAAGCAATCCAAATGATTGTAATAAAGTACTCACAGATGCTTTAAAAATTTATCCTTATTTAAGCTCATCTTATTTTAAAGCTGCTGATCAGATATATAGGAATTTTAATGGTAAAGACTATTATGGAAATATAATTGATATAAACAAATTAAACGAAGAAGGAAAACAACATTATTTACCTAAAACATATATATTTGATGATGGAAAATTTGTATTTAAAGCAGGAGATAAAATATCCACTGATAAAATTCAACGACTTTACTGGGCTACAAAAGAAGTAAACGCTCAGTTCTATAGAATTTTTGGAGATGATACTCCT
The DNA here is from genome assembly GCF_002341865.1 of Clostridium sp. UBA2485. GTDB lineage: Bacteria > Bacillota > Clostridia > Clostridiales > Clostridiaceae > Clostridium_J. The sequence goes on from NZ_DDOV01000080.1 coordinate 21,535, forward strand.
ATAGACAAAGGACCTAGTGCAGATGATGTGTTAACAGTTGTTGTTTATAACACTCCAGATGAATACAAAATGAATTCAACTTTATACGGCTATAGCACTGATAATGGAGGTATATATATTGAAAGTGATGGTACATTCTTTACCTATGAGAGAACTCCAGAACAAAGCATATATTCACTTGAAGAATTATTCCGTCATGAGTTTACTCATTACCTTCAGGGAAGATACCTTGTACCTGGTATGTGGGGACAAACTGAAATTTATAAAAATGATAAACTTTCTTGGTATGAAGAAGGTGGTGCTGAATTTTTTGCAGGATCTACTCGTACTCAAGATATATTACCAAGACACTCTATTGTAGGTGGAATATCTAATAATCCTTCAGAAAGATACACCATAGACCAATTGGTTCATTCAGGCTATAGCAGTGGTTGGAGTTTTTATCATTATGGATTTGCACTCCATAATTACTTGTATAATAACAATTTAGATTTATACAATAAATTGGCAGATTCTATAAAATCAGATAATGTAAAACAATATGATAGTTACATTAATACAATGAGTAATAATACTCTTAACACTGAGTATCAAAATCATATGCAGCATTTAGTAGATAATTTGGACACATTAACTGTTCCACTAGTTTCTGATGATTACTTAGCTAAACATCCAGCTAAAAATGAATCAGAGATTTTTTCAGATATTACATCTGTTGCAAAATTAAAAAACGTTTCTACTGAAAAGCAGAAATCTCCATTCTTTAATACATTTACTCTTCGTGGAACGTATACTTTAGGAACTTCAAAAGGTAAATTACATGATTGGAAGTTAATGAACAGTACTGCAAATAATTTTTTAAACACATTAAATAGTTATCCTTGGAGTGGATATAGAACTCTTAGTTGTTATTTTGTTAACTACAAAGTGGATTCATCAAATAATGCTGAATTTGAAGTGGTATTTCAAGGAATGCTTTCTAATACCGCAGACTTTAATAGTCCTCCTATAGCTAAGATAAATGGACCTTATACAGGAACTATAAATAATCCTATAAGTTTCAGTAGTGATGGATCTACTGACCCAGATGGTAAAATAGTTTCATATCTATGGGATTTTGGTGATGGAACTACTAGTAATGATCCTAATCCTACTCATTTATATACAAGGGATGGTAACTATAATGTTAAACTTACTGTAACTGATGACAAAGGAGCTTATAATTCTGAGAGCACTTCAGTTAATGTAATTGATGATTCTCCAAAAGATATTTTAATTTCTCATGAACCAAATGATACCTTTG
>NZ_DDOV01000015.1 GCF_002341865.1 Clostridium sp. UBA2485
CATAGTTTTGTACTTCTAATAGCTGCTCTTTTAAGCTTTTAATCTCTACTTTTAATTCTTTCTTTTCTAACTCTTCTTTTGTTAGTTCATCTTCTATATATTCATGAGTAACTTCTCCATATTCTCCATATGACCTTTCTATGATGTCTAACCAATACTCGAACTCTCATCTTTAGTTTTGTATTCTAATTCTCTTAATTCTTTTTTATACTCATGTTCATTTGTTTCTTCATTAAAAATTTCTTCTGTTATTTCTATGTTATAGTATTTTGTTTTATACATTTAATCACTCCTTTTATTAAGGTATTTCGGTAATAACCATTTGCTTTGATGAATTAATGTAAATATATACGACTTTATTATCAGAAGTTTTTTGTATGGTTACACCTCTTTGGTTTTTAATGTTTTCTATATTGGTAAAGTCCTTACCATTTATTACTTCTTGTAAAGTTAAGGTAGTATACATTCCAAAAAAATTTGAGTAACATCCATTTCCAATAACATTATAGGTACAATTTGCAAGAAAGTAATTATTCCAACAATAATTACCCATATGACTATATCCAAATCCCAAATGAAATATATTGGAATAAATATTATTTCCAAATATATTGTATCTACTATGGCCACAAAAATTGTTATTGTTAAAGTTATTACCCGCCTTATTCCCAACAAAGGTGGTCATAAATATATTACCATAACAATAATTACCTAATATATTGGTATAACTTTGTGTACCAAAAGTATTTGCATGGCAATCATTACCAAGAATATTGCCATAACAATTATAATAAAATACATTATTGTGTAGTCTACCTTTTGATGGGGAGGAAATTTTATTATTAATGCAATTACTTGAGTTAAAAGTTTTAACTTCTTTTAAAGTTCCTTTTTTTAGTTTTATATATCTCCCAACTACTGTTTCATCCCCTAATAATAATGCAAGGGATAAATCATCATAGATTGGATAAAACACGGTTCCATCTGTTGCACTAGTTGGTGTTGAAGCCACTGATGCGACCCATAACCTACCGTCAGCTTTATATATAGTGTTTAATTGTGCCACACCACTAGTCCAAACTGAATAATTTGTTAATGTACCATTCTTATAATATTGATTAGAATCTGGTGTCCATCTTGCCCATAACATGGTTCTCCAATCTTGTGGAGCATCATTTCCACTTATGGGGTCATAACGTCTTGTTATAAACCCATTCCTAGTGGTTGTATTATCTTCGCAAATGTTATTATTAAAATAATAATATACAACATCTTCAGGATACTTTAAGCTACTAACTATCGGCTCAAAAGTATTTTTAGAGTTAGCTTTTAAAACTAACTCTTCAACATCCATTTCTTTAATAACATTTGTTGTAGGTTGTTGATACTTAGTTCTATAATCTGTTAAAACATATTGTGTTCCTGGAATTAACTTATTATTTTCAATTAGCTCTTTTAACTCATTGTAAGTTTTCNNCTCTAATTTTATTTTCTAATACCTCTACATCCTTTTTAGTTGCCATTATAATAGCTGGATCTATCTTTAATGTTACATTTGCAGAGTTGCTTACTTCTAATATCATTCTTATTATTAAATCTTTAGTTGATCCATCACTTATAACTGGTTTATAGGTTTCTGGATATTTTCCTATGGCAATTAAACTACCTTCATCATCAAATATCCCTACCTCTCTTATAAAAAATCCTCCTACATTACCAGCAATTATTGTTTCTATAACTATCCAGTTTGGATTTTTACTATCTGTGGTTATAGAACTTATATTTCCTTGCCAAACTTCATTAACTAGGGCTTCTTGATTCTCTGTGGGATTATAATACTTTCCATTTCCATCTCCTAGTACTAATGTTGTTAAATTTAATTTATTTCCAAGAGCATTTGCATTAGCTATTTTAGCTTTTCCTATAGATGTTAATATGCTATAAAATTGTTCTGCCATTATATTGCCTCCTCTCTAGATATACTGTTATTTTCTAATATTTAATTTATGTCGCAGAAATTATCAAAAGCGACATAAATTAAATTTTATGTCGCATAATATTTTTTAATGATTAATTTATAGTAGCCAAAAGACACAATAGAAGCATATAACCCAAGTGAAAATGTTATATCTCCAATGCTAAATGCACCATCACAAAAGTCTATATCATAATTATCTATTAGTATTCTTAGCTTCGTATTTTCATCTGCTCTCTTGTGTAAATCATCATCTACAAATTCTATACCTTCCTTTACAGGCATCTCTCCACCATTAACTGCAATTGCCACCGCATTCATTCCACCTCCTGCAAACATTATTGTAAGTGATATTACTATTATTAGGAGTACTCTTTTTAGTTTTAATACTTTAAGCTTATCGAATTTTGATAATATAAGCATTAATATTATTGTTAAAAATCCTATAATAGCTGATTTTCCCCACATGCCCATTAAACTTATTCCTCCTTCCTATTAACTATATAAACTATAATAAAAATTTTGAATAGTTATTGCAATACTTTAATTGTTCTAGCTTGTCTTATTATCATTTTAATCTATATTCTCCTCTATTACTCCACTATGCACCAATATATAATCCTCTACTGCTTTTCTATAATCTTTATTTGTAACATCATCCAATTCAAAAGTTCTATTCTTTAATGGATTTATCCCCTTATTTATTATTCTTTCAGCTAAAATTCTAACAATAATCTCATTAATCATTATAAAATTCCTCCTACACTTTCATTTTCTTTCAATAATAGTTGGTTTTCCAACTGTTCTTTTTCTCTTCTAAGTCTTTCTTCTTCGGTCTCTTCCTTTTTAGGGATGTATTCTGTAATAATTATTAGGTCTTTTAATTCTGTTTTATTTTTATCCTTTGTTGTATCTATATAATAATTTATAGCATCCTTAAAATTATTATCATTATAGCCATAAGGCAAGTCTAAATAATCTATCTCTAAAGGTCTTAACCCTTCTTGTAAATCTCCTGCCATCTCTTCTAGACAATAATTTAAAATCTTACCTGTATTTTTACTGTATACAATTCTTTTTCCTATTTGCATTTTAACCCTCCATACTATTCAAAAGCAATCCATCTTAGTGCATCTCCATACCAATAATATACCGTTTTAAAAGAGAACCCATTAGTAGAAACATCAAATGTGTTCGTATTGATTTTTTCATTCCATATTTCGAAGGTTATATTCATTCTTGTGGTGTTTCCATAAATATTTTCTGCCACATAAATACCCCCAAAACGATTATCTGATAAAGTATCAAGTAAAGTCACAATTACTGTTGGTCGAAATTGTAGACCCGTAACATTAATTACAAACTCGCCCATAGTAGCAGTACCAGTAGCCCACTTCTTTCCTACATTAATATTAGGTATCTTATTAATTAAATTATTTAAAGTATCACTTCCGCTACTACTTTGTCCTTTTGCTGTCAAATTACTAGCAAAGGTATTTTTCATGGTCTGTATTTTACTTTTCATACTATCAAAAGTATCGCTACTACTTAATGGGGAGCCGATAACAGTAGCCATATTTTTCTTACCATTATCGGCAAATTGAAAAAGTTCTTGTATCGCTGTTTGAACTTCTGTTGCATTCATTCCTGAAACTTTATTTAATTTAACCTTATTAGCTGATAAATCTATGTTTTCTATTTCCTTCGTCATTTCAGCCATTTGCGACGTAACTTCTTGTAAGTTTTTTTCTATTGTTTTATCATTATTGGCTTTTATGTCTTCTGCCTTAAGTGTGACATCACCTAGTTTATTATTTACTTTAGTTACTGGTATTTTGATGTTTTTAATTTTATTATCTAGCACTTCAATATCTTTTTTAGTTGCAATTACGGTAGTTGGATCTATCTTTAAGGTTACACTTGAAGCATTATCTACTTCTAATATCATTCTTATTATTAAATCTTTAGTTGCTCCATCACTTACAATTGGTTTATAGGTTTCTGGGTATTTTCCTATGGCTATTAAGCTGCCTTCGTCATCTAAAACACCTACTTCTCTTATAAAAAATCCCCCTACATTACCAGCTATCATCGTTTCCATAACTATCCAATTTGAATTTTCACTATCTGTGGCTATAGCTCCTACATTTCCTCTCCAAACTTCATTAACTAGTGCTTCTTGATTTTCTGTAGGATTATAATACTTGCCATTTCCGTCCCCTAGTGCTAAAGTTGTTAAATTTAATTTGGTACCAAAAACACTGGCATTAGCTATTTTAGCTTTTCCTATAGATGTTAATATACTATAAAATTGTTCTGCCATTATATTGCCTCCCTTCTTGGGTGTATTGTTATTTCTTCCACATCTGAATTATTAGATAATGCAATATTAAGTTTTGCTTTAGTTTCTAAAGTTTTAGCGGTATATGGATATAAAGTTATTTCTTCTCCTGCAGTAACACAACTTGCATAATAAATAGGAGATCTAATTTTTTGTACTAATGTTGAATTTAATACCATATTGCATGGAATTATATATCTAAAGTTATCTATTATTTCATTAAACGTATTCCAATCAAAAGTATTTATTTCTACTTTTAAAATATATTCATTGTTTAATAATTCTAATTTAAAATTATCTTCTCCAAATAAATTTTTCAGCTTATTGTTTAAGAATCTATAACTAAATGGAACTTTGTCTAATTTTCTATTTTTAATCCTTAACTTTCTAAAATCTAAGCCTTCATTCAAGTCATCTACCCGTATTTTAAATAAGGTTTCATATTTCTTGATGCCATACTCTGTTGCAGTATCTATAAAATTTTCATTTAAAATTCTTTGTTGTCCTTTTTCTAATAATTCAAGCTCTTTATCTTCTGTTTCCATTATTTCTTTAAATTCTTCTATATTAGCAATCTCTGGTGGTAAAAATTTTATTAACTTATTCATTTAATACCACCTCTTTCAATGTAGGAACTTCATCTAATCCTAGAGTTAAATTTTCTTCTTTTCCATTTACTTTAGTTGTGTGTATATCTGCCACACCTTCTACATTTAAAATTCTAGCTTCAATTTGACTTATTCTAACTATTGTATTTTCTTCATCAGACCATTGTTTTCTAAGGTTTAAGAGATAATCTTTAATAACTTCCTCTATATCCTCCTGAACTTGACCTATGGTAACATCCCTTCTTAACACAAGTTTAGTATCTATAGTTATTTCTATATCTTCAGCTCCCTTAACCGTTACTACATGGCCAACTGGAGCTATACCTAAACCTTTCCCATTGTTAGGAATAGGGTCTAAAGTAGTTTGGACTAAATCAATTAATTCTTTAGTAGGAACGTTGTAGCTGCTATCTAAAAATACAATTTTTACAGTCCCTCCACCATTCCATATAGGGAATACTTTTACAGCTCCAACTCCCTCTATGGCTCTAGTATTAATTTTGTAATCTGCTATGTTGCCGCCAAATGGTTTTTCATTTAGATGCTCAATATACCTATTAAAAAGACTTTCATTGTCTTCTATTTCCTGTCCTGGAATAATAATTTCTCCTAAGTTAGCAGTAGATAAACCCTCTATATAATCTATAGGTATTAATTGTCCTGCTATGAAATTGCCTTCTATACCTATAGACTCGCACCTCATTTTATATGTTCCTGTGGATATTTTCTCTATAGCTATAAAATTAAAATCATCTATAGAAAATCTGCTACCTACAAGAATATCTATTAAATTATTATCTTGGTCATAGAAGTATCCTTTTTTAATTGCATAAGTTGCAGCCCCTCTTTTAAGCCCTTCTTCTGCTACCCTTAAATCTAAAAACTCATCTGGCATATTAGGACTGGCAAAAGTATATTCTAAAAACCTATCCATATCAGAATACATTCTTGCAACTTCCATTGCTGCTGGAGCTAAAGCATTGTATATAATAGAACCTTCTCTTTTGTCTAAATCTCCTTTTACTCTTTCTAACATCCTATTTAAAATTGTTTCCTCTGTATATGCTTCAAACAACTATCTCACCACACTTTCAGTAAATTCTCCGTAAATAGAAAAAACTGTGAACTCAACTTGAACACAGTCTTTATCATATTTAAATATAAAATTATCAATATTGTTAATCCTATCATCTTGTAATAGTGCTTCAGTTATTCGTCTTTTAAACTCACTTTCTGCTATATCCTTTTGCTTACCTATAAGTTCATTAAGTTCACTTCCATAGTTCCAAGAATATATTAGATACTCATATCTTTCTGTATTTAATATTAAATATATAGCTTGTTTTAACGCTTCAACTCCATCGCAAAAACCTATAGTTTTTCCTTTTTCAAAATCTATTCTGTATGTTTTACTAGGTTCAATTATTTCTTCTAATTCTAGATCATCGGATATAACCGCTCCTTGTGGCAATATACTCAATTGTTACACCACCTTATCTAATATAATGTATTGTTGTCCACCTTGCACTCTTAGCAATAAGACCTTATCCCCTTGTTTAAGCCCTTCTCTTATAACAACTTTATTTAAAGTATTAGAAGTTGAACCATTAGTATAATTATGATTATGGGACAAATCTATTTCATACCTAGTTAAACTCTCAGGGATAATAAAAAATTCCTTTGGTAGTATAAGTTTTTGGTCTATCTTTATTTTAAAATCCTCTATATTTAGTACCTCACCAAAAATTATATTAACTGGATTACTCGCGCCTACTGCATCTATTCCAGCTTTTTTTATAATATTTATCATTCCCAACTATCTACACCACCTTTAAATCAAAATCCATAACTAAATTACCTTTTTCAAACTTATGTGTGGCTTCTTCTATTAAATAGTATTGTT
>NZ_DDOV01000090.1 GCF_002341865.1 Clostridium sp. UBA2485
TAATTTTCAAAGACCAAGTTTTAATTTTTTTGGTCTGTCCTCAGACCGCTTAATCATCTTATCATCTGCATTTAGTTTTGTCAACAACTTTTTTAAAAAGTTTTTAACTCAACTGTGTGCTTGATAACTTAAGCATCGTATGCACCTTAGCGCCGACGACTTATTCATAATAACATGTTATAATTCATCCAAATATAATTATTTGCATTTTGTATAAGAATTATCCTAAAAAATCTTAAATTATCTCAAAAAATCTTTAAATTCCTTATACTGATACACCTGGTAATGTTTTAGGTTAAAATAATAAGATTTTCTTTAAATTGAACATCATAGGATAGATTATTTTATTAAGTAAGCCTTAAAATTAAAAAAGTTTTATATTAAATCAAGTATCTTTAATATAAAAGCTTTTAATAATCTATCCATAGTTTTAGCTATATTTATAGTCCTCCACAAATAATCTAGCCTTCTCTCGACCTTCATTATTTGTCTACATTAGCAGTAGTTCCAATTATTAGCTTAATACTAAATTAAAGACGTGTTATATTAAAGTACATAATTTTAATATAACACGTCCTACTAATCTGTTCCCTGCTTTAATTTATCCTTAACTATAGTTCTATGTGTTATTCCTAGTCTAGATACATAAAAAAACTAACAAATCATAGATATTAAACTATTTTCTATCTAGCAACTTAGTGTAATACAAAATAGTCTAATATACTAGCTTATTATTTTTTGAAAATGTCTTAACTTAGACACCTTTTATTTCTTCATGCAATTACCTATATTGGCATCTTTGTCAATTATACCTTCAATAATAGGCTTTTTACTAGTAATGATTGTTGTAATTCCTGGTCCATGCCCAGCTTTTACACAATCACTATGAATAACAACTCCAATACTTACAGCTCCTTTTAAAAATCCTCTTCCATAAGTATTATCACAATCCTCAAGTAAAACCAAATCTCCAAACTTTAATTTATCTAAGCTTAATCTTTTTATTTCTTCTGTATCAGCAGTCATTATATCATAATCTCCTGTATATGCATTTGATGAGCCAATTCCTGAACCCATAAGATATGGTGGAACTTTAGCAACAACAGGAACTTGTAACTTACCATCTTTTTCTGTAATTCCTAGCTTTTCAAATAAATCTGGATCTATACTCATAAGTTGTACATCTTCAAATCCTTCTAATTTTAAACCTTGTCCATATGCTTTGATTAGTATTTTATCGTCTATAGCTAAATTTTCTAAATCCTCTTTTTCAAAACAAATCATAACATGTTCTATTCCACCATGCATGCCAGTTACATAACCTTTTGCACCTTTTCCATCTCCTGAAACAACCTTTGCTTCATTTCCTATACATGCAAATGTCATCAATGCTGCATTTTCTGTTGTATTCTCATTTCTAATTGACACACCAGGCTCAACATGATCACCTACCCATCCAAAGGCTGAATCTCCAATGCTCACGTTGTAAGAAATCCCTCCTGTAGCTGGCAGTATCATAGGTACTCCCTCATGAGTTATTCTATAATTTCCACCTAGTGGATGATGTATTTGACCTTGAACTGACCATTTAACAATCTTTTCTTTATTTGTTCTTAACATATAATTTCCCCCTCATATTTAAGCGCTTTATCATATAATTTCTTTATTCTATAAAATCGTTAATTTTATAATCTTTCTCTGAGAATAGAATTTTGTTGTTATAACATAGTAATTATTCTATCTCATCGTAATCTAATAAATTTGTTATATCTTTTTTACTATGATTTATTACATCTTCATGTTTTAAATAGTTAGAGTTATCAATAGCTTAAATACAAACTATATAAAACTCATATTTAATTCTATAAATATTTATTAAAGCATTGTACTAAAGACTTATCAGTATTATATCCTAAATCTCTAAGTGCCTTTTCTAAAATATTTAATACATATACTAATCGTTCTTCTCTAGCATTTTCACCCATATGAGCTATTCTAACAACTTTACCTTTTACAAATCCAAAAGAAGCTGACATTAATACATTATATTTATTGAACATATGAGATACCAATTCATCTGCATCTATTCCTTCTGGAAGTGCTACCGCTGTTACTGTATTAGCTTGTCCTTTTATTATAAACAGCTCTAATCCAAATTCTTTAACTGATTTTCTAATAGCATTAGCATATTTTTTATGTCTTTCAATAACATTATCTATTCCCTCTTCTATTACATTATCCACTGCTACCCTAAGTCCCATAATGTCGCTTATAGGCATTGTATAAGGAAACCACTTTTTCTCATAATAATCTTTCCATATTGTTAGATTACAATAGAATCCTATAATTGGAGCTTTTCTGTTTTCCATAGCCTTATAGGCATCTTCACTAATTGATAGTATTGTTAATCCTGGTGGCGCTGAAAATGCTTTTTGAGAACCACCTAATACAATATCCACTTTCCAATCATCTACTTTTAAAGGTTCTCCTACCATAGCAGCAACACTATCTACAACTGTAATTATTCCGTATTCCTTTAATAATGGACATATTTTACTTATATCATTTAAAAGTCCTGAAGGAGTATCACAATGGACTATAGTTGCATATTTAAAATTATTATCCTTCTCTAAAAACTTTCTTAAAGCTTCTATATCTATTTCTTCCTGTCTATCTACGCTATAATATACAGGTTCTCCACCATATATTTTAACAAAATCGCCAAAACCTTCTCCAAAAACTCCATTATTTAATATAAGTACTCTATCATTTGTCTCTGTTAATGACGCACAAGCAGCCTCAAGTCCTAATATTCCTTCACCACTTAATATATACACATCATTGCTAGTGCCTATTATTTCCCCTATTTTTTCACAGGTCTCCTTGTAAAAATCATAAAAATGTATATCTAAATCTGGATTAGTGGCTTCCATAGCTCTAGCTAAACGAACATTCTCTCTAACCTCTGTTGGACCAGGTGTAAATACATAAGGTTTATTCATATTAACACTCCTTTTCTGTATAACTCTTGCATTAGGTAATCATTATAGTATCTTCTAATATTATATCGCATTTAATTATGCTAAATAAAAATAAGATAATTATAATCACTAGTTTATAAAATTAGTCATACATACAATTAATATAGACTTTTTCTTTTTTGTTATTTCTTCATTTTAAGCCATTCATTCTTTTTTATACTCATCTCATATAAATTCCAATATTTATTTCCTACAACCCTAGCATTTTCAGTAAATTTTGTCTTTTTAAAACCTACTTTTTCATAACATCTTATCGCACCATGATTAAAATCAAATACCCCTAAAGTAATTTCTTCTAATAAAAAGGTATTAAAACCTATATTTAATATCTCATCTATTGCCGCTGTGCCAATACCTTTACCTCTTATAGATTCTTCACCTATAAGAAATCTTACTATTCTTCCTATTTTATTTGCATTATCTGTTTTAATTAATTGAATAATTCCAATGATTTCATTACTTTCTGTATAGATAATTTTATATATAAATACTTGTGATTCCTCTTTATCAGATATGTTTTTAAAATTCTCAGCTATTTGATCCTTTGTTATAGGATGCTTATATGTTGGTCCTGCCCATTGCATTAAATATTCCGGGGAAGTATCTTCATTCCATTTTATTATCTTATCAAAGTCTTCTTCTAACAAATATTCTAATTTTACCATAGCTATCTACCTTTCATATAAGCATTTCATTATAGTATTACCAAAATCTTTAACATCTCTTAAATAATCATACCCTTTAGGATTGCCTTTTTTATTGTACATTCTAACTGCTACTAATTCTTCACTAGGAATTACTAATACACATGCTCCTGTATTACCTAAAATTTGATATGATCCTTTAGGTACTAATTCTCCTAATTCACTTTTTTTGCACTCTCTAGTTTTTACCCACCATAAAAATCCGTTCTCCGGGAGTTCTCTATCTTCCAAATATGGACTTTGAAGAGAAGTAGTTAAATCAAATATTTCCTTAGGAAGTACTTCTACTTCATTGATGGTACCTTTTTTTAGATGAATATATCCCCAATAAGCTAATTCTCTAGATGAAACATATAAATTTTTGTCATACCCTCCCCCTGTAGAACTCTTTGTAACCCCGCTTACTGGTTCCTCTTCTGGATTGAAAATAATTAACACTTGATCTTCTTTTATTTCTATCTCCCAGCCTGTTTCTGACAAATTAAAAGGATTAAAAACAGTTTCTTGTAATATTTGGGATACAGTTTTTTCTGTAGTAGTTTCTACTATATCTGTTAATAGTTTTATTCCCTCATTCACATATTCCCAATTTGTATCACAAGGAAAGTCTCTAATTAAGTTTCTATTTTCATCACTATTTAAACCATGGGTATGAGTTAATAAATGTCTAATAGTGGTTTTATCTATTACACCCTTATCTAAATTTGGTAAATAATCAATTACATAATCATCAATGCTATGTATATGTTTATTTAATAAGGCATAAGCAACTGCAAATCCTATATAGCTTTTTCTTGCAGATGCAACATTAAATCTAGATTTGCAATCTATCTTTCTAGCAAATTCTTTGTGGGAATGCTGACCAAAATACTTTTCTGTAACTATCTTATCTTTATGTATTATAAAGACTGATGAAGCAGAGGCTTTAATAAAATCTCCTGTATTTTTAACTTTATTTACTACCTCATCAAAAATATGATTTTCTTCTTTTTTTACATTATCTCTAATATTAATATTACTTTTAATGAAATTAATCATAATACGTCACCCTTTTAACATGATTTTTTATAAAACATTCTATATTTATAATTATAACCCTTCCATAACATAGTGTTAAATTATTTTTCTTTATTTTATTACATATCTTAATTTACTTATAAATAGAAAAAGAGCTGTTAAGCTCTTTAGGTGAATAAAAGAATATACCTTAATATATTTAAAACATTTCTCTTACATCTTCTAATATATTAAAATTAGTTAAATCGTAGTGAAGAGGAGTTAGGGTTATATACCCTTTTTTAATATTATAAACATCTGTTTCCTCAGTATCATTATCTTCTAATATACCTTTTATTTCTAAACTCCTTGTACCATCCTCATTTAAATTCTCTATAAAAATGTTTTTATAATTTCTTTTTCCTATTCTACATACTTTTATTTCATTTTTAATATTTTTATCTATAGGTGGTATATTTATATTTAGTACTATATCATTTTTAAATTTACATTCTTTAGCTTTTGCTACTATATCTAATGCTATTTTAGCCGCTAAATCATAACTTTCATCTTTTCCATCACAAGAAAATGCAACTGAAGGTACTTTTAATATTGCTGCTTCAACAGCTGCAGATACGGTCCCAGAATAAATTACATCTGTTCCTAAATTATATCCTTCATTAGCTCCTGAAATTACCAAATCTACTTTATTTTCAACTAACTTCATAAGTCCTACTCTTGTGCAATCCGCTGGAGTACCACTTACACTGAAAGCCTTAGACTTTATTCCATCTAATTTTTCCTCTTTAATTATAAGCGGGGCTGTTATTGTAATAGAGTGACTACTAGCGCTTCTTTGCATATTAGGTGCTACAATTATTACCTCATGATATTTCTCAAGTTCTCTAGCTAATGTTTGTATTCCTTTTGCAAATATTCCATCATCGTTTGTTAGCAATATTCTCATATATAAATCCTCCTAAACTCTATGTTTTACCTTATACTATGATTACTTATCACATCATTATTTATCATATCATTAATTTTAACCTATATATTTTCTTTTTAACATTAAAAATATAGAAGATAAAATTTCTAATAGAAAAGTGTCCTAAAAAGCAATTGTTAGATTGCCTTTTAGGACACTGCAAAATAGTTAATTTATGAATTTGAATTGAAATAAAGTAATTAATATTTAATAATATAAAATTTTATTATTTATCTTCATAGTAACAATGTCTTAAATAGACTTTGCAACATAGTTCACTAAATCTACTGTTCTACAAGAATATCCCCATTCATTATCATACCAAGAAACAACTTTAACCATATTGTCTTCTATAATCATAGTAGATAATCCATCAATTATTGATGATCTTGGGTCTTGTTTATAATCTACTGATACTAATGGCTCCTCAGAATATCCTAATATTCCTTTCATACTACCTTCTGAAGCTTCTTTAAGTGCTGCATTTACTTCTTCTGCAGTAACTTTTGTTTTTAATTCACATACTAAATCTGTTAAGGATACATTAGGCGTAGGTATCCTTACTGCAAAACCATTTAGTTTTCCATTTAATTCTGGAAGAACTTTAGCAACTGCCTTAGCTGCTCCTGTAGTTGTTGGAATTATAGATTCTCCTGCTGCTCTTGCTCTTCTTAAATCTTTATGTGTTTTATCTAATATTCTTTGGTCATTTGTATAAGAATGTATTGTAGTCATTAGTCCCTTAACTATTCCAAACTTATCATTTAATACTTTAGCAAATGGTGCTAAACAATTAGTTGTACAAGATGCATTTGAGATTATATGATGCTTTTCTGCATTATAATCATTTTCATTAACTCCCATAACAATGGTTGCATCTTCGTTTTTACCTGGTGCTGTTATTATAACCTTCTTAGCTCCTGCTTCTATATGCTTTATAGCACCTTCTCTACTATTAAATATACCTGTAGATTCAATAACTATATCTACTCCAAGCTCTTTCCATGGTAATTTAGCTGGATCACATTCTCTAAGTATCTTAATTTCTTTTCCGTTAACTACTATTTTATCTTCACCATCAACTTCAATAGTTCCATTGAACTTACCATAACAAGAATCATACTTAAATAAATGTGCTAGTGTCTCACTTTCCGCTTTAGCATTTATAGCAACTAATTCAACGCCATCCATTAGATTTTCTTGAGCAATTCTTAAAACAGCTCTTCCTATTCTTCCAAAACCATTCATAGCAACTTTTACAGTCATTATTTAGTCCCCCTATAAAATATAAACTTAAATTATATCATACTTTTTAAAAATCTATAATACTATTATATTTATTAATTCATTTATGTGTTATACTTTTTCACTTTTTTTTCAATATGTAATCATATGTGCTATACTATATATAGCATATTTAAGGATATATGTCAATATATTTGACTAAATATGATATTCTATTGCCTTAATTCAAAGTTTATATATTAGATGTTACTTTTAGTTGATCACGCAAATTTCAAAGATTTTTATATGTATTTGAATTTTTTTATTAAAATATGAAGACAATTTATGAGATAGGTTAATGTGAGAGATAAAGGTTTAAAAATGTGCTAATTTTGTCATAAAAACATGAGTGGTCATTCCATTCATAAAACTAAAGTCTTATAATAACTGTATTCAATAGAATGAATTCCAAAATTATATATACGAGGATAAAAAATAAATAAGTAAAGCTTACAACTTATATGAAATATCAAGATAAAACTATAGAAATAACTTTTAAAAACTGAAGAAAACACATTTCTAATTCATGTAGATTTTATCTTTAGAAAAAATAATTTTAACTAAATTATTAAAAATTCATATAAAAAAAGCAATCCTTTTGGATTGCTTTTATGGTGGAGATAAAGAGATTCGAACTCTTGACCCCCTGCGTGCAAGGCAGGTGCTCTCCCAACTGAGCTATACCCCCA
>NZ_DDOV01000089.1:0-181 GCF_002341865.1 Clostridium sp. UBA2485
TCAGAGAATAATTTCTTTGAAGCTTATATAAAATTTTAAAATTTGATAGAAACGAGTAATACAAGGAAACAAATGAGTGAGGAGCGGAGTTTACTACGATAAATGAGCACCAGAGCGAATGAAGTTGACGAAGTAGTACGATGTTTATAGCAAATTTAGATCTGGTGATGATGGTCCTAAG
>NZ_DDOV01000089.1:270-5110 GCF_002341865.1 Clostridium sp. UBA2485
GATCCCCCGGTGAGCCACCAAAGCTTAGTACAAAGTACTAAGCTTTTTTTAGTTTTATGAAAAAATAAGAATTAAGAGTTCCTTTTGATATATTTTATATCATACTAAATTACTGAAATTTATATATAGTATTACTATATATGAAGTACATATCTTCGTTTAACTCAAATTTCAGATTGCTAAGATAAGTAAATTTGAGAGATAGACATCAATAACCTTTCATTCTCAACTTTTAAATTAGTAAAAAACCCTGATAATTAGTCGCAAATTTCCATATTTCGAAGTTTATGCTTTAAAGTAAATAAAATGAAATATGAAATAATTAAAGTTTGTAATTTTACATCATAATTTGTCGAAATGCCTTTTAAATCTATAAAGATATATTTATAATAATAATTATTAACATATATAAATACAAGTTTATAAATTATATTTATGTAGATTACTTTTATTTATAATAAAATTTAGAGACTATATGTATTTTTATGTATAATGCTTTAAAATAGTATTAAAAATTTTCTGCAAAATTTGATAAAAAGATTTATATTTTATTAAAGTAGATATTTTATCATAATATCTCAATATGTGGCGAATACAACGCATACATGTATATAATTGCTATAGAATATAAATATGGAAAATTTAATATATACTATTTAATAGGATAATAAGAAGGGAGATTTTATGTTAGCATTAGTTTTAAGTGATGTATTTAATAATGATTTTATACAAGCTATAGTTAAAAATCCGTTA
The DNA here is from genome assembly GCF_002341865.1 of Clostridium sp. UBA2485. GTDB lineage: Bacteria > Bacillota > Clostridia > Clostridiales > Clostridiaceae > Clostridium_J. The sequence goes on from NZ_DDOV01000089.1 coordinate 1,024, forward strand.
TATGTTACATGGAGAAAGATTGCTATTGCTGTTGGAGTATTTGTATTAATACTATTTTTAAGAAATATATTTGCTAAGTATGTGATGAAAGCATTAATGAAAGTTTTATCTAAAGCTGGAATTAAAGGTGCCTTAAAAATAGTAAAAGCTTTTGAAAGACCATTAAGAAACTTCTTTTTAATATTAGGTTTTTATATAGTAGCTATGGCTTTTAAGGATATGCTTTATTTAAGTCCTAAAATAATACAAAGAATATTTGATAGCTCAGTTATTATATTGATAGCTCAAGGATTAATGAATTTAACAGATGATTCATCATTAATATTTGATAAAATGGAAAATTATGATGTTAAAGTAGATAAAATATTATATCCTTTTATATCAAAAACATTAAAACTTATAGTTATAGCTTTAGCAATATATATGATTGCCGAAAAATGGGAATATAATCTAAAAGCATTTATTACAGGATTAGGATTAGGGGGATTAGCATTTGCTTTAGCCTCAAAAGATGCTGCTTCTAATATTATTGCAGGAATTATAATAATATTAGACAAACCTTTTTCAATTGGAGACTGGATTCAGTGTAAAGGACTAGAAGGTTCTATTGAAGATATTTCATTTAGAAGTACTAAGATTAGAACTGTTGATGAGGCATTAATTACAGTACCTAATTCAATTTTAGCCAATGATTCAATATTTAATTTTAATAGAAGAGATAAAAGAAGAATTAAATTTACTTTAGGAGTAACCTATAATACTCCTAGAGAAAAAATACAAACCTGTATTGATAAAATAAAGAAGATGTTAGAATTACATGAAAGTGTTGATAATGACGGTATCTTAGTTACTTTTGATAATTTTAACATAAATAGTTTAGATATATCTATTTGTTATTACACTAGTAAGGCAGGACTTAAGGATTATTTAACTATTAAAGAAGAGATTAATTTTAAAATAATGGAGATACTGGAGGAAGAAAAAGTTTCAATAGCTTTTCCTACAAGAAGTATATATATTGAAAATTCTCAAGAATAATATAATTTATTAGTGGTGTAGCAAATACCATTTGAGTACAGTTAAATATTATAAAATAAGGTGAGTTTATGAAAAAAGTATTAACAACCATAATTATAACACTAATTTTTCTATGTTTAGGTGGGGCATTTATTTACTCATCAATTGAAGAATTTATTATAATGGGTGGATTTCCTGGCGATTTAATATCAAAAGTTGCTATGATTTTTATGCTAATATTTGGTATAATTCTAGTTTTAGCACTTGTATATAATATGATTGAGAGAATTAAGGAAATTAAACGAGGTGATGAAGATGATATTAGTAAATACTGATTATATTAGTGGAAAAGAAATAGAGACAATATCTATGGTAAAAGGATCAGTTGTATGGTCTAAGAACGTAGGAAAAGACATATTAAGCGGACTTAAAACTTTAGTAGGTGGAGAGATAGTAGCCTATTCTGAAATGATGAACGAAGCTAGAGCAATAGCAACAAAGAGAATGGTGGAAGAAGCTGAAAGCTTAGGAGCTGATGGAATTATTAATATAAGGTATGCTACAAGTTCAATAATGAATGGAACTTCTGAAGTTATTTGTTATGGTACAGCAGTTAAATTTAATTAAAAAAGTAAAACCCTAATATTGGGGTTTTACTTTTTTAATTATAAAAGTTTTTATTTAATATTGTATATTACATATGAATTATAGATAAATTATTACTTTTAATTTTAAATAAATATATATAATTTTACTATGATAAAGGATTAGAAAAACCCTTTCCTTGAACTTCAGCAGTATCTATAATTGATACAAATGCAGAGCTATCAACTGATTTTATAATATGTTTAGTTTTAGGAAGCTGTCCTAAGGAGACTATACAATAAAGTACATTTCTCTTATCATGAGTATAAGCGCCTTCACCATACAATACAGTAACCCCCCTACCTAATTCCTCCATGATAGCTTTTGTAACTTCTTTTTGCTTTTGAGTAATTATAAAAATCATTTTTTGACTATTAAAGCCTTTAATAACTTTCTCCATAATAAAAGCAGTTGTATACATAGAGATAAGAGTATATAATCCAACATTAAAACCAAATAATAAACTTCCAATTGATACTATTATAAGGTTTATGCCAAAACTTACAGAACCTAAGTTTATACCAAATTTCTTTTTCATATATACGCCTATTATATCTAATCCACCAGTTGAACCATGATTAGTAAATACTATTCCAAGACCAAGGCCGTTTAAAACTCCACCATAAATACAATATAATAATAGATTTGATTCCGATACAGGTAATAATACAGTATTTAAAGGCTGAGATATTATTAACCCTAAAGAAAGAGATAAAGTACCAAAGGCTGTTAAAACAGTAAACTTTTTATTTATTTTACGAGAACTTAAAATAAATAGTGGAATATTTAATATCAATATAGTGTACCCCATAGGGATTTTAGCTATGTACTGAAGTATTAAAGCTATACCAGAAAGTCCACCACTCAATAGGTTAGAAGGTATAATAAATAGGTTTATACCAACAGCACATATAAAACTGCCTAACACTATCATAATGCAGAATTTAATAAGTTCCGATTTACTTATTCCTAAGTCTAATTTCATAAATAAAACCTCCTAACTAAAATTATTAAATAAATAATATGCTTAATTTAATTACTTTATCACAATTAAAAGATAATAAAAAGACTTTAAATAAAAATTTAAAGTCCAAAATAAATATAAAATATGTTAGGTACTTATGAAATAAACTATATTAAGAAATTTATGTAATCAAATATTTACAAGTCATAATTTTTAATTCACATATGGTACTAACTGTTCCAGATGATAGTATATATTTTTAACACCTTGAGACCAGTTCTTATCTTCTGAATATTTTCTATTTACCCATATAAAGGGATCTACATTCGGAGGTCTATCCTTAGACAAATTGACTACAGTTCTTGAAGCTATTTTAGTTGAGTCTTCAATGTCTGTATTATATTTCTGCCAACTATTAAATACATTAAAGGGATTATTAGCTATTTGCTCAGCATTGTAATGATTTTTAGGAACAAAGCTTTGTTCTTGGCCAGCTATTGCAAAGAGTAGCAATGGATTTAAATTAAACTCTTCTGAGATATTTATTATAGTAGAAAAGTAGGGCTCTTCCATTAAGATTGAATTTCTAGTAGATAGATATTTTTTTAAACTAGCCCTATCTATTTCTCTATATTTAAAACTATCATGAAGATGAGCATTTTTTGATTCTCTTGCAATTTCTTTATACATTTTTGAAAGATGTTTTTGTCTTTCATTAGTAAGATCAAGTGTTGTAATATAGTATATATCATTGTTAGAAAAAGCCAGTACTTCATTATTGGTTTGATTATTAAAGGTATATTTGGCTTTTAGATTGTATGATATTTCATAATTATTTAAAGTAGTTAAATTGCTAAAAGAATCTTCTTTTAGAGAATTATCTTTATGAAACTGCTCATTATTATTAGATAAATATATTAAGGTATAGGTGCATATACAGCAAAATACTATAACATAAGTGAAAAGTATACTAATTAGTTTATCTTTGGAAATTTTGTTTCTTATTTTCATTTAAAACCACCATAAATCAATTAATATTTTTATAATATGCTTTAATTTAACCGAAATATGGAATATTTATTCATTAACGTAATAAAAGTCACAATGTAACCATATGGCAAATTTAATTAGAATAAAATTTTTAAAATTAATTTTGAAAAAATATATACTGATGTAATGAAATAAAGGTTATGTTATCGTAATACTTTTTCATATAAAAATGATAATTAATGTATAAAGTTTTACTAAATAGCAAATATTTTAATAAATAATTAAATATTATTGAAAAAACTGTTGACTATGTGAAAATATGATGATATTATATTTTTTGTCGAAAGCGACAGATAAAGTGTTAATAACTAAGAAAAAAATGTGAAAAAAAGTTGTTGACAAAGTCTTAAGTAGATGATAAGATAATTAAGCAGTCGAAAAACGACAGCAAAACTTGGTCTTTGAAAATTA
>NZ_DDOV01000004.1 GCF_002341865.1 Clostridium sp. UBA2485
TGAAGTCCGCCGGATATTGACGGCTGATGAACCAGCACTTCACTGTTTTTCAGGGCAAAACGTTTACCTTTCTTCCCCGACGCCAGAAGTAATGAAGCTGCGCTCCCTGATTGGCCCACACTGATGGTAGAAACATCGCATTTGATATAATTCATTGTATCCATAATAGCGAAGCCGTCCGTTACGGAACCACCTGGGCTGTTAATGTAGAAATGAATGTCCTTGTCACAGTCGGCGGATTCCAAGAAGAGCATTTGCGCAATGATTAAGCTCGCAGACTCATTCGTTACCATGCCGTTAAGCATGATAATCCTATCGTTTAACAACCTCGAAAAAATATCGTAAGAGCGTTCTCCTCGAGATGTCTGTTCAATTACCATTGGTATAAGATTACTCATATTAACCTCCATGCGCCGCTTATGCAGCCATATTCGTGATTCTGTTGAAGTCGGAACTGAATTCGATAACATTATTGAATTTACCACTTCTATATACTCTCCGATATTTTCCAGGCGTCAAATCATAAATCCTCATAAAGGCTCTAGAAAAGGATTCCTGAGAAGCATATTGATACTTCAGTGCGATATCAATAATCGACTGTTCTGTTTGAACAAGCTCTTCTGCAGCCTTCTCCATCCGCCTCTTAGTAATATATCTGGTGACGGATTCACCTGTTATTTTGTGAAAAAGTCTATGATAATGATATTTTGACAGATAAGTTTTTTGAGCAAGATCGTTAAGTTTAATCTTATTATCCAGATTTTTTTCAATATACTCAAGTGAATCACGCACTTTTGAGTGATAATCCATATGCATTCTCCTTTCCAAGAATATATCATATATTATATACTCAGTCATAAATTAATTCTTGATAATTCTTGCTCAAATTTTTTCTGACGAAAATAGGTATAAATGTCAATATTAGAATATAACTTTTTACTCATCATCTTTTTTAAGATGATCTTTTAAACGATATGATTTTCCGTTGATAGGGATTACATGGGCATGATGTAAAATACTATCTAAGATAGCGTTAGCTATGACAGGATCATAAAATACACTGGCAAAAATCCGATCCGGCTGCTCTGATATCATCTTTGTATAAGATTTGATTTGCCAATCAAGGNNTATATAGAAGAGAAAAACCTTTATGTTTTTCTATCAAAAAAGGACATGAAAGTTTTTACTCTCATGTCCTCAATTTTAGATTATTCTTATAGTTTTATCTTAAAAAATTCAACTGTTTTTCTTATGCAACATAACTACACACTCCACCGTATTACCTTTATCCCACAAAAGTTCCTGCACCTCTCTCACATCCTTAAAGAGTGAAAAGTTAAAGGCAATGGACTTTAGTGGCACTTCTGCTTCTTCACGAGTATGTATCTTCTTTAATTAAAGAAGATACAAGAGCTTTTAACTCTTCATCACTGATTCTATCATACATTTTTTCAAAGTTAATCATCAGAGTGTAAACATTGTCCAACGCTATGGTGTTCATTTCCACAGAACGACGTTTTATTTACGCGATAATTATCAATTACTTTAGTCAATATAATTTATTTAATAAGAGTTGTAGGAGAGTTTTTTTTGAAAACAATCATTCCGTTAAATGTGTCATTTGGAACAATGATAGTTGTATAAAAGGACTTCAAGAACTTTTGCCACCCCGATATTCCTACATTTAGCGTTGTAATTTTTTGTTGCCCCTTCAAAATCCCTTGCCAATTTTCATTATCAGCTACTTTTAAAAAGTCAATATAATAAAAGTTACTCTCCATATTGTCAAGCGGACTATTCAGCACATTTTGGCTTTTAACTTCCATAATACTAAACTTTCCATTGTTATCTTGTGAATTAAATGCTGTATTCTCTGCATCTCTCCCAATAGCAAAATAGTTTTCCCCTATGCTGTTGGTCAGCAATTCACCCAAGCGATTACAATTTTTATAATATTATATCACCCACTATTCAGTAAGTCATTAAGAAGCTATGACTATATAGAAGCTTCTGCAACACGACATCATCATCTGCACAAGTTTCTGTAACCCCGTATAAATGATACTATAAAAATGTAAGAAAATGATCATTTAAGAATGTACTAATTAGATTTATATATATTAAAATTGGAAATAATTATGATTATACAAGTAGATATTCATTCTAAAATAAAAATAGATAAATTAGAATATCTTCATAAATTAAAGTTGATTATGGAGGAAAATAATTTGAAAGTAAACAAAAGTCAAATAGGAAATAAAAAATTTAGAATACTTAAAAATAAAACAAATGATCAATCATTTAGACGAAGTCATTGATTTTTCAACTAAAAATAATTTATCATTTTTTAATGCTCTTATTAAGCTTATAACTTATGAGATAGACTTTGAGGCAACTTTTATGCTCATACAATAATGCCATAACCTTCCAATGCGATTGAAAAGTTATGGCATTTTATTATCTTATTTTTATTTTAAATACATCTTCTTTATTACCAACAAATACTATAAAACCATTCTCTGGTAATTTACTTTTATTTTCTCCCATCACAGAATTTAATGTTATACATTGTCCATTTTCATCATACACTGCAAAATTTCCACCCTTTGGTAATTCAACCTCAATCATTTTATTTTTACTTTTTTCGTCTACCTTAAACCATTTTGCATATCCATTTTCTCCTATTTTCACTAAATCTATACCATTTCCTATAGGCTCTATGAAATCTTCTTTGATAAAAGTCATATCTATTGTTTTTAAATATTCTACTCCATCTTTTTCATAAAAATTTAAATCTGTTAAATCTCGCCCATTTGCCACAGGAATTTCTATACTATTTACTCCATTATTTTCATCAATAACCTTATTATTTAAAATATATCCAGATTCTTCATCCAAATACATTTTCTTAACCAACATAGCATAATTTAAATACATATCTGAATATTTATGTTCTCCTATGGCAAAGTATCTTTTATTTTCTCTATCTTTCCATTTTCTCATGACTGTTTCAGAAACAATATTTTTATCCAATTTCACGCTCTCAAACTCTGTATTTAGAAATTGTCCCACTCCTGGTAGATTCAAATATCCTTTTGTTTGCATATATATCTTATTATTTTTTGCCTCTATAAATTTTAAAATCATTGTCCCATCTTCAGTTTTAAACTCTTCATTGCCAACATATACAAACTTTTGAGATGGTAATAACCCATCTAATCTCTCAGGCATTATAAAACTATTTTTATCAAATTTTATTTCATATGTTACTCCACTAACAGTCCCATTTCCATATATTCCTTCATATTTAAATAAATTATTTAGAATTTCTACTGCCTTTGGTTCTTCAAATTTTTCTTCAAAATCTACATCTTTTACTATATTTTTTTCCTTTAAATATTTAATCAATACAGTTGATGCAAATGCTTGATTATAGATAGACAACCCATCTGAAGATACTACAGCCATAGATATATTATACTCTGGTAAAACTATTAAACTAGAATGATATGACCCATCTCCTCCCTTTATAATTGCTTTTATACCATATTTACTAAATGGCCACAGATTAGTAGAATCCCATCCTAGACCATATCCAGTGTTATTATTATCATCTTCAACCCATATACCATTTTTATACTCATCTTCTTGCATTCTCAAAGCAGATTTTTTTGATAATATTTCTTCTTTATTTCCCATTAGAACTTCTGAAAATCTTAGTATATCCTCTGCTGTAGAATATATTCCACCAGTTCCTAGTAAATTTATATTTACTGTAGGTAATTCCTTATCTATTGAAGTGTCATATATTTTAGCTAATCTATCTCTATTAAAATCACTAAATGGAGTTTTTGTATTTTTTAATCCCAAAGGTTTATTTATTTTTTCTTCTAGAAATTCAGTATAACTGGTACCACTAACTGATTCCACTATTAGCTCTAAAAGCTGAAATCCATCATTACAGTATACAGAAAATTCTCCAGGATTAGAATGTAATTTTTCATTTTGCATATTTTTAAGTAAATTATCTTGAACAAACCTATCATTAACTCCTAATGTAGTACCATTATAATAATGGGAACCATATAATCCAGAAGAATGATTAAGAAGCATCCTTACTGTTATATCCTTATATCTAATATCATCCATTTTAAAATTTGGCAAATATTTTGTTACTGGACTGTCTATATCAATTTTTCCTTGATCTACAAGAATCATTATTGCAGCTGAAACATATATTTTACTCAAAGATGCAGTTCCATACATTGTATTTTGATCTATTTCATTATGAGTAAATTTACCATATATACCACTATTATCAGATAATACAATTTTTCCATTATCCATTATTCCATATTGTAAACTCATAACATCATAATCGGAAACTAAAATATCTGCAATTTCTTTAACTTCTTTTTTGAAACTATTATCTATCTTATTTGGAACACATCCCATTAAAAAAGTAGATAATATGCCTATTAAAACAATCATACATATTAATTTTTTCATATAACATACTCCTTTATCTATTTAATACTATCAAATTATATATATTTATTCGAAATATTTATTTTTTGTGAATTATACTCTTCTAATCGATACTCGCCAACATATCTGTTTAAAATCTCAGGACGTAGTATTTTTGCTTTTTGGAATTCTATTGCTTTGGGAGTCTCATATGGCTCATCAAAAAGTATATTTTCAATCAATTTTATAATAGATTGTTGAAATTCAAAGTCCTGTTCTTTGTTTATTAGAAAAATAATCACTAGATCATTATCAATGTATCTTTTAAAGTATGTAGCATAACCTGGCCAACCACCGCTATGCCACACAATCTTTCCCTTTTTCTTTTCATTCTCTAAAATCCATCCAAGCCCATATTTAAAAGGAGTTTCAAGTCTTGGAGAAGCTGGAGAATAGGCTTCCTTCAATAAGGTTTCATCAATAAGTGTCCCATTTTTCAATGCTCGGTCAAGTAGATAAATATCTTCAACTGTGGAATGAATCACTCCATCTTCAACAATTGACTTACTTTAATACCTTTATATGGAATATCAGGTAACCATTTTTCTATGTGGTCATCAAGGGAAAGTTTGTTAGCTTGTACCAACAACATTATCCTCAAAGCAGTCATCGGTTTTGAAAGGGATGCAAGATTAAATATCGAATTTATTCTTAGTTTTCGTTTAGAATTCAGCTCAGCCTCACCAAAAGCTCCTTTATATAATATTTCACCATCTTTAGCTATCAAGACAGTTCCATTAATTAATTTTTTAGATTCAAATTCATCAAAAAATCTTTTTAATATCACTCTCCTATCAGTCATTTTATTCTCCTTTCATTTCTTCTTTTGACAATTCCTCTTCAACTACATGATTAAGTTCTACTAAAATGTTTCGTAATTGTATCACTTCTTCCGTTTTCAGACGAGAATAAAAATGATTTACAATTTCCTTGTTAATCTCCTCTTCTTTTGAATAGTAATTGTGTCCTCGCTCATCCAACTGTACAATTATTTCTCTCCTATTGCTAGGATTAATTGTCCTTAATAGATATTTCTCTTTTTCTAATTTAGATACAATCTGACTTACAGCACTTGAAGTAACATTCATCAATTCAGCCAATTGACTTATTGATAATATGGATTCTTTTTTCACAAATCCATTAATATAATTTCTTTGCTTGAAAGATCTTCATTAAGTAAAGACCAATACTCTTTTATCAAAGGAGCATTCATGGAATAAGTCATCTCATTAATTTCTGTAACCAAATTGAATAATTCATTTTCCCTATCATTATCCATCTTCGAAATCAACATTTCACCGTCCTTAATATTTAAGTTATCTTAAGTTTAAAGTCATCTAATGTTTTTGTCAAGAAATATTTAGAGAAATACCACTAAAATGTGAATTCCATATGCTAGTCATATCTCAATTTAAAAAAGTTTCTTAAATTTAATGGAAAGGAAACCAAACCCCAAGTTCACTTTTGTGCACATTAGAACATATTGAGATTACCTTGGTATAGAAAAAAACCAGATATGTTTTCACAACATCTGGGTCTAGTGGTGCTTATTTGATTTTTCTGTTTGTCAATCTAAAAGGTGTAGATATGAAAGATTCTCCTTCCATTTTACCTACACCATAATTACTGCTTATAATTGGACTGATTCCATCGGATATTCCAAACATAATCAGTATAACAAAATTTCCAATATAATTAATTATTGTAAATGCAGCAACCCACTTTCTTCTGCAAAATTCATAAAATACCTGTTAAGCAAGAACAATGTCAGTGCGTTTGCAACATATGTTACTCCTTCAGAAGAACCATTAAAAGCTAAATTCTTAAATTCTTGTTTTTAAAAATTACATTATTAAAAAATTCATATTTTCCCAAATTAACTAATTCTTTATTTGAATCAAAAATATATTTAATGTCTGTTCCAAAAATCTTTATTGATAATAAAAGAATCCCCTTGCGAGGACTATACTTAAAAAGGAATACACTCATCATCTCCTGCAAGATATGAGTATTCTTCCTCTTTTTTCTCACCTGCATAATAAAAATCTGCATCACAATTAGGGCACACCATTACTGGCATTCCATTCCTTTTCATATTCTGTTCCTCATCATACTCTTCATTACAGTAAATGTCCATATCTAGTAACTATTAAAATTTTATATCAGTTTTTTGCGTTTACACAGACTTTGAAACGGTCTCGCAAATATTAATAACTACAATTCTATTTCTTGAATTTTAACAGAATTTGCTACAATTTCTAAAATAATTCTATTATCTGATGGCTCATAAAAAGTTACTTGAACGGCTTCCGCCACTTCTTCTTTGGTTCCTCCGCCTTCTAATATATCTGCAATTAATTCGTCTAATAAATCTGACTTATTTAAAATCCTAATATCACCTATTTCTTGATTGGTTGACTGTCTGTCTTTTAGTCGCCAGCATTCCTCAAAAATTAACTTCAATACTTTTGCATTCCACTTTTCTATTACAATTTCAGCTTCATTCCTAAATATTTTTATACTTTTGATAATGCCATCAGACAAATCTAAATGATTTAAATTATCCATTACTTCCTCCTGTCTAATCTGGAAAATCTTCTCCGGGTAAGATAGAACTATTAATAGCAACAACGAAAATATCGTTAGCATCGCAGTAACGGCAGCCGCCCCGTTTTTTGTATATTCCATAGTCACTCCGCCAAAACCATTAAAGCCAGCATACATGAGCGCAGTAATGACTGCACATTCCACAAAAGCAAGAATCAATGAAAAGCAAAAATCAAATTTCAAAGAGCCCAATGGTTATTCATTGATACCCACCTCCCGAAAATATAAAACTTCCATATTACCACTCAATAAAAATTTTCTGTGGCCTTGTTTTCTTTCGTTTACAGGAACTACTGCTCGTTATCTTCGCAGGGCATACTTTTAAAACTACATGACATGAAGATCTAAAAAAACTAAAGTTATATGATTCTCATCAATTTTCTTAATATAGAATCTGGCTGTTAAATCGCTTAATTCCCCATTTAAAGGGACATAATCATAATGCACCATGCCTAACAAACTTTTATCCTTGAAGTTCCAGTCAGTGCTTACTTCAATGCCATTTATTATTTTATCCTTCTCTTTATTATCGAAAATCGAAGTAACTTTATAATCCGCAAAACCAAACATATCTTTTATTTCTTCCCGAGTATGGCCAATAATACCATATCCATATACAGCTTGCTCTAATAAGTCAGGTGTCCATGCTCCCTCCTTATCAGTGAGAAACATAGCAAGTGCTTCCTCATATTTTTCAACAGCTAACAGCTCATTCCACTCAATAATTAGATTTTTTATTTTTTGTTCATTTGCATCAATAGGTAATATCCACATTTTATATCTCCCTTTAGCTAAAATAAATTTCCTGTACCCTTGTTTTAATTCGTCTATAAGAGCGAATGCTCATAATGTTCACCTTTTATCAATAAGGCTAATTAAATCAGCCCAACAAACGGAAAATAATCGATTCCAATTCAGCGTTTTCTTGCTTGAGAATGTCGGAAGCATTTTCTCCTACAACTTTTGGTAAGTGCTTTCTTTCTCCTTTTTTCGTTGGCGTAGGCGGTGCAGGCTCGCCCTCCAAAATGTGGAGCACCAACATTCTGTCAGATGGATTTACCTGCTTAACAGCTTCTTTTACTATCGGATATATATTTTCCGCTAATAATCTCTGCATAACTCTAAACTGTCCGAATAGCCGTCCTTTTTCCGGGACATTCTTTAGATTTGAAAGCAAAAATACAATTCCGTTTATTTTATAAAAACATGCTATATTTACAATAATATCTACAACATGATCCATCCACGAAAGTTCAAAACACCAATCATCTAACATATTTATAAACGATAAAATATCATTAAGTGAAAATAGCTGAGGGTTATTCAAAAATTCATCTTCTATGTCCCAAAAATCTTGAAGAGTATCCATATCATCTCCCTCTTCATCAAAAATTGCCACTTTCTCCGTATGTACACCATTGAGAAAGTCCATTTTTTCTTTTAAAGATATGGTTTTATATGTACCGGCTTTATAATCACTAAATTTTTCAATCAGCTCTTCATAATCAATATCATTCATTTAACAATCTCCTATTCAGATTTGCTTAGTACGCCTTCTCCACCAAAGGCGTACTAAGCAAATTATAAATTTCCTGTAGCTTTGTTTTTAGTTCGCCTACAGGAGCGAATGCTTATAATCTTACCGAAAAATTGGAGTTTCGCGGCTACACATAATGCTCATTTTGTTTGCCATCACTCCCCAATAAAGCACACTACAAATTTTGCTTCAGCTCATAATAATTCCTCCCAGCTATGGGTCTTATTATTACATCGTTGTCATATGCATGTTTTGCTTCTTTTATTCATCAGATAGGCTTAAGAAATCCAGTGTACTATCAATCACTTCTGTAATGCTATTTGCTACATATACAATTTTATCAGGGTCATGAATGTAGCAAATAATCTGCCCAACCTCACCTTTGTTACCTGGAGTGAAATCAAGCATTAAGTAGATGCTACCAGCCGCTTGAGCAAAGGGTATCCATTTCTCATTAAATAAATAAGGTTTTATTCTTTCATCCGCCATATTCGCTATGTCTTGTTCTGAAAAATATTCAGGGAAGTCACTTAGCAAGGCATTTTTATTTTGAAAATACTCTTTTTTCGCAGCTATCTCTTCAAGTGATAAAAGTGTAAAGTAAAATTCACAGGCACCAATATCTATAAAGAAAATATCAAAAAACTTACTGCCATTTTTATATTGAAACAGAGCTTTTAAATCAGCTGGCAATGTAACATCAAATTTTTGCTCAAACGTCTGTATTTGCGTTTTAGTCGCTCCATTTACTTCTTGGTATTCTTCAAAATACTCTTCGCCTATAGGGTCATCAATCTCTAATTCCTCAAAATTCTCACACACAAACTTTTCTATTTGATTTATTTTTCTTATCAACTCTACCATGTTACCTCCTATTATATAAATTTCCTGTAGCCTTGCTATAATTCGCCTACGGGAGTTAATGCTCATAATCTTACCAATAGACTGGGACTTTGCATTTTAGCTCATATTCAAAATCAGTTCTAACTTTTCCTGAAGCCTTTGAGGCAAGATACTCTTATCCGCCCCCATCTCCATTAACCGCTTAACCAAGGATCTCTCTTCAATCTTAGAATTTGTCCCAACACAAGGAAGCAAAAGCCAGAGGATAGAGCGCCCCCTTTTGTTCAGAATGTTTACGTTGAGACTTTGCTCTAAAATAAGACGAAACATTTGACAGATCCCTGGCTGGTTTATATTTCCTGCAAGATAATGAAGTGCTGTATTACCGTTATAGTCTTGAATATCCACATCTATACCACGTCGGATGAGGTCAATAGCAATATCAAATTTGTTATTTGTTGAAATGCTTTCATGAAGCATACTTTTGTGAAACTGCTGTCTTGTATAGTTAATATCTGTAACATAGTCAATCTTCTCAGCATATTCTTGAAAACCATATACATAAACAGCTATGGCATTATAGCACGCTTCATTCGGATTTACAGTTGGCGGTTCTTCTTTTTTTACGAAAAGACCGGGAGTTACTTCATCAAAAAGCTCCGTTCTGATTTCATCAAACAGCACCTTTTCTTCTGGACTTATATAACTTTCCGTTTTGGTAGGTTTTATATTGTCTCCCATTTTATCCTCCTAACTTTCCATTTATCTTCATGTGAGATTATATAAATTTCCTGTAGCTTTGTTTTAATTCGCCTACAGGAACAAATGCTCATAAAGCCCGTACTACTCAATCATTTTATTCTTCTGGAAATGTAGCGAGAAATTTGAAACATCCAAATTCATCATTTTGAATTCTCTTAATATCACCCTCATATTTTAGCTTTCCAACCACGATAGCAGTATTATAGAAATCATCTAAGTCATTCGGATATTTTGCTTTAAGCTTTTCAATATTAAATATGTCGGTTTGAGCAAAAATCTCTTCTATTGACTTTGACGGTAGCATGTTTACAACCGCAACTAAAAAATCCTCGTCATAAGTATTTACTCCAAAATCAACTCCAAATTCAGAACCAATACAATCAACTTCTAACAACTCGTAATCCTTTTTCATATATTCATTGAGTAATTCTTGTGATTTGCAGTTACCAACAAAAATAGAAACATATTCGTCATTACTATATGTGTAATTTTTCTGTTCAACTTCTCGCATGTTCAACCTCCTAAATTCCTTATAGACTGGGTTCAGAACTACTTGATAAATTCCTTTTTACCAGCATGTCTGCTGAATTTAATAATGGTAAATAATTTCTTGGTAATTAAATTCACTTTTCTTAGGGTAATTCGATTTATCACTATCTGCAAGTAACTTATTATTGTAATATTCTATGAAGTCACTTTTAGGAATAGCATCGTCATCGTTATATATAGTAAACATGGCCTCTTTCGTTTGTTCTTTCATATACCCCGGAACATGCGCTCCCAAAGAAATCATATTGTGTTGATCTGTATGACCCAAATATAAATCAAATACTATAAATTTTTGCTTCGAAGAATCAAAAAATACATGTACATCACCTTGTCCTCGCTTAAGGAGACAATACTCCTCCGCTAATGTATTTGGATTCATTTTAATGTCTAACAATTTAAGCAAGCTTACTATTTCATTTGTGAAAGTAGCATCTTTTGCCTCCCATGTATCCCGAAAGTTCCCATCAAATAAGATTTCAAATGGAATCACATATTCCACTTCATACGACATATTCATCACCTCAACAACTGTAATTTTCTACACATGCATATTCCCCAAGAATCAATATCATATACTCCTACACCTTATTGTACTTTTTGCGATCTCTGATTATATAAATAATTATTCTTTTGTGCGGTCTTGTCTTAAATCTATATGAGTACTTAAAAATTCAAAATACTTAGGGTTATCTTCATCAAAAATTTCTTTGCCTTCAAACATATATGCTCTTAACATATATTCCAAGGCGTTTTTTTCATCACCTATCTCCAAGCAGCTTTCACCAAGTCTAAGCATGACAAATGGATTACCATAGCCTTCACCAGAAAGATTTCCTCTTGCAGCATCAAAACATTGATATGCCTTATCAAAGTTATTCTGAATAAAATATATATCGCCTATGGAAGCCAAAAACCATACAGTTTCACTATAAAATTGTTGCGGGTGGGGAATAAGACTTAATGCTTCTTTCCAAACTTTTAAAGCTTCATCATATTGTTTGCTATCATAAAAACCATTACCAATTTCAGCAAGTTCCTCTATCTTATTTTCGATTTTTTCAGATAATTCATCCATTTCAGATTTCCTCCAATTCTGATTTGTCGCATTGTCAGATTATATAAATTTCCTGGAGCTTTATTTTAATTCGCCTACAGGAACGAATATTCATGCGCCCACTAACAAACCGTAATTTTTAGCTTTTGGGTGAAAAATACCAACAGAAGGATATTCCCGTCGAGATTTCATGGCTTTTCTCTGATACAAAATCATATTCGCTTAAATCAACAAATTCATTTATAGCAGGTTCTAATTCCTCCAAACAGCATATTTCATCACAGTGAGCACTAATTCCACTGAATGTAACTTCGCCCTCAAATGTAAAAGGGACATCCTCTCCATAGATTGCATCCCAAAACACATTGGCGGTTCCACTCCATCTCATATAAAAGATATTGCCCATTCTTTTTATAAATTCAATTTTCCCACTGGTCACTTCCGCATGCCCGAATACATATAGTGTCCCTGCTTCTTCGCCCTTCTCGTTCTGAGAAGCATCCCATTTTTTTGTTAACCCATCTATAGATTTCCACGACCTTACATCAAGTGAAAATCCATTATTATGATAAAGATTCGGAGCAATCATTTCATAATCCTCCTCACCGCTGTCCTCGTCTGTGAATATAAGTTTTCCCTCTGACGTTTCTACTTCTATGTGCCATAAAAATGAAGGAACTTTCTTATACCCCATTCTCTTATTCATTGCTCCATCTGCAAATGCTCCGGTAAGTACAGCAGATCTCACATCAAATTCTAAATCTCCTAATTTGAACATCTTTTTCCCGTCCTTTCTTTTCTCCACAGACCTTTTTGTTCTTGCGTTCTTCCAATTCCTCAATTTGCTTCATCAAACAATCAGAAAAGCTCTCCTCTATTGAAGTTGTTTCCCCTGTCTGATAGTAATCTAATATGACAATATTACCCTTCTTATCAAAACAGAATATTTCGTCACCATTTCCAATAATGGATAAGAAAGGAATGTAGTCTGTAAATCCTGCTTCATGTAATTCCTTTGTCTTGACACGGATATCTAAAAAATCTGGTATTTCTTTTGCTATTCCATAAACAATGATGCCACGACAAAAAGACCAAAACGGACCAATATCAAACTGCTTTGCTTGCGGCCAAACTTCTTCTCTCACATTCATATAGAGTCCGCCTAGCGGTGACATGGTAAACTCTCTAAACTCCTGCGGTAGCATACTTCCAATACTTTTTTCGAATTCAGATATGTCCGATTCAGATGGTTCATTCCCCATACAGGCAACCACCTGATATGTATTTTTGTCATAGTTACGGAAATAATCATAAATTTTCTGTAATGCCATTTTAATTCTCCTCCTTCATCAAATATAAATTTCCTGTAGCCTTTTTTAATTCTCTTACAAATTCTTACTTCTGAACTATCAATCCAAATATGTATCTAAACGCTGAATAAACTTAAAAAATGTATTCCCTAAAACAATCTTATCTTTATCAGACATGGAAACCGCCGGAACAGCAAAATAATTTCCATTTGTATCCACTCCAAATAATTCACCACCGCCGGTTTAATAAAATGAATTATATAAATTTTACACCAACAACTTCATTGATAGATTAAATTTAATATCATAATTTAAACTGAAATTCACTATTTTATTTCCCTATTTAATATGTCATCATAGTTTTCTTTGTAGTTATCAAACGCTTTAAATGGATATTCAGCATTTTCTAAAAGATAAACCAAAGTTTCAGATAAAATTTCTGCAAAAATCTCAACTACACAATAAGCGGATTTTTTGTTGCTAATATACAAAATGCTTTCGTATAGTATTTCGTTTAAGTCTGCAAGAAGTTCTCTTTCAATTTCTGGTGAGTAAAAAGTTTCTTTCAATTCTTTCAAACATATAAAAATTTCATCAAATTTTTGTTGCAACTCAGGTAAATTCTTAAATCCATATCTTAAATCATATCTATATCCCTCTGGGAAATTATCGTTTCTCCCTGCATGAACGGCTATTTTCAACCTTGCTTCTGCTTTTGTCATTTATATTCACCCACTTTCCTACTTGTCAATCATGAACATTCAGTGAATTTTTATTTATTGCTCTGCTAGATCATACAAAACTTCTGTAGTTTTGTTTTAATTCGCCTACAGAAGCGAATGCTCATAATCTTGCCATTAAAGATAATCCATCATAATGCAATAACGCTATTTAAAACAGCCTTAGCCATCTTATCTGCAATTTCTTCAATACTATCTCCAGACATTATATAGTCTATGACATTACTTAAAGGTAGAGACTTATGAAGTAATTCTATATAGTAATCCACTTTATTATCTTCGCCGCTTTCAAAGCTGTCCTTTATCATCGTTATTAAGATTATTATTTCACTTCTCTCTAAACCTTTGATACAAGGCGGTTCTGGAGTCATTGCAGTCATTGCTAAGTTGTCTAAGTCAGTCCATCCCCAATATTCAGCAAACTCCATTTCATTATGCTCTTTACCGGTGATTTTACTAAGTTCAGCTAATTTCTTGCTGCAATTTCCGCTTCCTTTATCAACAATATAATTAATTATTTTCATAACTGTTTCGAGCTTACCTTCATCTATTTGAGGAAATTCCAACTCTTTTCTCATATGATTACAACTCCAATCCATATTTATAATTTCGCCAAATAACCTGCACTTCAAATTGAAATTTGTTAACTCCTGATTCTGTGAGAATTACAAATTGCCACATGGAATTTTAGATGACTGATATGACTGTATCAACTTGTCTAACCAAGATGTTGTGACACCAAGCTGCATACTATCAAAAATCAGTCCGAAATCATCCGATATACAGGCAGCTAAATCACTGTTTTGAGATAAATTATACACTTGCAAAAAAGCTTTTTTTCTATATTCATCAGAAAAGCGTTTTGATTCTTCTGAATACTCTTTTTTCAATTTTAATTGCTCTATTTGATTATGAAGATTTATCCAGTTAGACTCAAACCATTCGCAATCACGCAGGTCTAATATGGAATCAAAATCTATTTGATCAAACATTTCTTGGTTTATTTTCTCTAATAACTCATTAAGCATCATCTTTACCTCCCCCCTCGTCTTTCACTTACTTATAACCGTAGTAATGATACAAACTCAATCCCATTTTCCTTGGCATACTTTTCGGCCACTGAACCCGGAATACCTTTTATTTTTAAACCTGGAACAACCTGTTGACCTTTTATCTTGAAAGCGATTTTTTCGGGGCTAGTGTACTCTCTCATTTCCATAAACCCAACAGATTCTTTGCCGAATTCCGTAACACTTGCTGGAATTGTAAGTTCAAGGAGCGAGGGACAATGAAAAAACGCCCAGTCGTCAATGTTTGTAACACCATCCTCAATAACAACTTCGGTAAGCACCTCACAGTCGGCAAAAGCCTCGTATGAATTTGTCACGCTATTGGGAATAAAAGCATATTTAATGTATTCAGAACCGCAAAAAACATGGGAAATATCTTCGGTGCCTTGTGGAAAAATTAAACTTTCAAGCTTGGTGCCTTCAAATGCCCATGAGAAATTCCGCACTCTGGGTGGTATATCAACACTTTCCAGAGAATAACAGCAGTTAAATGTATAACTCATATCAACAAGGCTTTTCGGAAGAGTAACATCTTCAAGCCTCTCGCAACCATGAAAAGCGCCAACTACCGACATTACGCCTTCTGGAATAACTACTCTTTTTAACTCATAAAACCCATCAAAGGTGCTGTCAAGTGAAACGACGTTTTTCCCGTCGATGACATCCGGAACAACGATATTAATATTATTACCGTTATAACGCAAAATCTCTATCCCGCCGTCAATCGGAGTATATGTCCATAAGCTATCCGAGCTTGTAAAGATTTCAACATCTTCATCCTCGTATTTATAGAACCAGTCGTAGCTTTCTCCAGTTCCGTATCGTCCTCTCCCATCACTATAATAAGCTCTCATTGTAAAAACCTCCAATGTTATATTTAAAGGGCGAAAAATCTATTCTGTTTTTTCGTAGGCCTTATTCAAACGTCAAGATTCATACTCCGAAGGAAGACATGGTACTATCCTTTGTCTTTCTTCTAAAATATAAATTTCCTGTAGCATTGTTTCAACTCACCTACAGGAGTGAATGCCCATAATCTTATTGATATAATGTTAATCTAAGCAGTCCAGTAAGCAAAGTAACTTTCTTTCTCAACATCATTCATGGCCTCGTCTATTGACATAAAAACGCCGCCTCCAGTGCAAAACTCACCTTTTTGGGTCAGGCTGTCAAACCATGTGTAATAGCAAAGACATTCTACATCCTCCGCTATTTCTGGAGGATCTTCATAATCTCCTGAACCATATCGAATATTGCTTTCTATAATAATAACTTCATATTTTTTGATATTATCATATAAGCAAATTCCTCGTTTCACAATTTTTACTTTTGATAAGTCAAGCATTGGCTTTCCCTCCTTTGGTCTTTTGAAATATTGAAAAACCCGACATACTGGAATATATTATTACTCTTTATGTTGTGCATGATTCGAATTTAATTTTTCCAAAGCTCTTCATTACTACATGATTCATAACTTGGCTTTGCAATATGTGGGTAGTTGGATGTATCCTGTTGATGCTTTTTAGCCCATGCTTTCATTGGTACATATAATATTGATTCAAACTCTAAATCTGGGTCTAATGTTCTTCCTCCATACAAAATAGAGCTATAATAACCTTGCCCATTTACGATTGCAACACACCGCTGATAAAGGAACAAATCATTGGAAAAAAGCTCTAATGTTCCATATAATTGCATGGCTATTTTCTTACTATCAATATCATATAGTAGCTTGGACATAATATTTTCAAAATCAAAGATTTCTTCGTCAGATTGCTCTGATAAATATTGAATAACAGGCGCTAAAACCTTATCATCATTTCCCTCGTTGCTCCAATCCAACATTTTAATTATTTTCCAAAATTGATTTTTTTTCATACATATCATCTCCAAATTTCGATTTTCACTATTCGTCTTATTCGTTGTATATCCATATTTATTTATACTTTTTTATTATCATCAAAATCATCCCTTGCTTTGAATAAATATAGATTTCACTTATCTCCCGCAAGGTTCACACTCACAAGAGATTATTTTTCATATCTCGAAATTTGACAAAATGTTGTGATTACAAATATATTTCTCATTTCTTTATTCGACGGGATAGTTCCTAATTGTATTAGCTTTTGAATCCTGTTTTTCACTATAGATATCCTCTTCTTACACCTCATATTTGTCTACATAACAACGAATTTCCCGTGTGGATAAACTCCATCGTATGAGCACGGCCATCGACCTTGTTCGTAAATGCTTAAAAGGTCATTGAAAAAGTCTTTTTTCTCAAGCTGTATTTCGATTGCTGCCCATGACATATCCCTTTTCACACAATCCATAATTTCGTTCTCTAACCCGCTTTCATTTTCAAGTTTACATCTCTTTATGAAATTGCAGTAGCCATTCCATAAAGAGTTTTGTATATCACTGGAAACAGTCTCAAAAATACAGTCTATTTTCTCATCTGTAATAATCTCTATGGCTTGAGTTTCCAAAAAAGAAATTTTAGGTCCCCATACAGCTAACATTTTGGAGTTGTAACTATCGTATGCTTCAAAAATCGAAGTAACAACAATGTACCGTTTTTCAGCTGTTCCACATCTTGAGAACCATTTTATTTCATTGATACGGGAAATAAATTCATGTATATTCTTCATCAAGTACTCTCCTTGCATATTATATAAATTTTTCATATTATATCCGCAGTTTTACAACTTCACAATAAATTCCTTTTAATATAAATAATGTCCAGGTAGGCAACTATCCACATTGCTCATTCTCTTACCAGTAAAATGGATATCATTCTTTTCTATATGGTCTATTCATTACAACATTTAGAAGTTGTTCTACAATTTCTAAATATTCATTTTGAGTTATTTTAAATGAATCCCATTCAACCAATCTTCCATACCCACCACAAAGTAAAATAGAATTTAATCGTTCAAAATCAGGAATAACCTTATTAAAATCGTATCCCCATAGCATGGAACTATCGTGTATCATATCTGCAACCGAACCTTTTTTCACTAAATAATGAGCTTCTTTTCTATCATATTCGCCATGATAATTAGCCTCTGGCATTAAATAATATTCTATAATTCTCATTTTTCACTCCCAATTTCTATTTTACTGTTCAGTAAGATTATATAAAATTCCTGTAGCTTTATTTTAATTCGTCCACAGGAGCGAATGCTCATTTTCTTCACATTAGCCTAGAATCGAACTATTCTTTTACTTTCAAACAGAGAACCTGTATTGCTATGTGTACTTCCGTCATTTTCCGTATATGTAGTTATCAAACGTGGCTCTCTGGTAGCACTATGGTAAAACTTCATCAGCACATTAGAAATATCACTATCAAGTGAAATACTCAAACCCTCTGCCAATTCTTTTTGGGTTTCATCCAAGTCCATATCCATATCTTCTTCAACCATTTGTCTATGTTCTTCCATAAGTTCTTTTGCGAAGCTTTGGAGATGCTCCATATTTTGATATGATGCAGCATTCACATAATCACGCCAAAATGGGCAGTTTACCATAAACACAAAAAAATCATAAAGGCTATCGGCAATTCTTCCGCTTTCACCCTCACTTCCCCAAAATCCAACTGAACCATCCTCCAATAAGATGTATTCACTTCCTGTGCCTTCTTTTGCGAAGGTTTTTCCAGTTATACTATAGGCTAAATGCCCAAATTCATCTTGTGGAGATTTGAATTCTGAAAGAATTTCAACATCACAAATATAACATAGAAGGTCAGACAAATTTTCATCCTGTTTCAACAGTTTAATAATATCCATAATAAAGCTCCTTTTAAGCATATTTTAATTTGACATTGTTCGTTTAGGCAATCCAACTCGAAAGAACAAAATATAAATTTCCTGTACATGGCTATTAAATCACCTACAGGAATGAATGCTCACTTTATTCATACTGATATTCTGTAAAATAATCAACATCATTACCATAATCAAGCCATTTTTCAAACCAACCTAAGAAATCTTGACGCTGACAACAGGGCTGTATTCCTACATCACAAAAAAACCAAATTTCCCCACGACATTTCCCTGTGACAATTAAATTATAGGATTGTGCATCTCCAATATGAATAAGCTCAATGTTTCCATTCCCAACTTCCAATAACCGAGATTCGGATGGACATTCTTCATCCTCCCAAATCCAAGGATCTTCAAAGGGAAAAGCAGCTGATAATTTTTCTGATATCAATCTGTCTATCATATCAAGAGATTTCATTTTGAATCCACCAATCATATCACAGCCATCGCCTACTTCAAGCAGAAACTTTCGATAAACTTCAGGAAGTATGGTATCATGCTTCTTTTCAAATAAGCAGATTTCTTGTTCTAATAGTTGCTCTCCCAAGAAAATATCTTCAGCTGTGCATTTTTCTTTTATTCTCTTTATTATTACATTATACTGCTCTGGTTGATAGATCGGCATACTTCTCCTCCTAATTGTATAAATTCCTGCAACGTTGTTTTAATACTGAAAAATACCTACACTCTTTACATCAAATGTCAGAATCTGAAATCCATCTAAAAGATGGATGCTTTTCTCCTGTTTCACAAAAATGCACAATGATAGCTTTAATATCCTTAAATGAATAGCACATCATTCTTTCTTGAGGGCAAGCATTAATAAATAAATCTACGGAATAGATATTTTGACTTCCATTGTCAAAATAAGAAATGTCATCATTATATTCGTCAACCCATCCAATAAATGCTGCTTTTTCCTTGTTAAACTCAACTGATAAACTGATATCACCTACAGTGTATTCTAAATAGATATAGTCTTTACCTATTTTATCTAATATAGCATTATGTTGGCTTTCCAAAATACCAGATGTGCTTTCTATTATCATAGGTTTCTTGGTGTCACTTATATATATTTTCGTACATAGCATAAAAATTTCCCCTATAATACTCAACAAATATAAATTTCCTGTACCGTTGTTTTGATTCACATACAAGAGTGAATACTCATTTTTTTACTCAAAATTCAACCAATGAGGAAGATCTTCCCTAGTAAACGGTCTCAACCTATATATATCATAATTTTGCACATAAATTAATTTGTCTTTATATTTTTTCAATATCCTATCATGGAATTTTGAAATAAAAAATGCGGCACCATATCTGGCATCATTGGAATAATTCTCACTCTCATCAAGCAATATTTGAAAAAGAGTGATTAAAAGCTTTTCATCGAACAATCGCTCTAAAAAGAATTTTTCAAATGTTGTTCCTATTGCATTTGAAAAACTATAAATCAAATATTCACGAATAATTTCCTCAATATAATTACCATTTATGTCAATAGGATTTATGCTTGTCAATTCCTTCTCTTTATCCATTAAAAAATCATTATAATTATCCACTTGTTTCCTCCGCCATCAAAGCAGCAAGAATAAATGCCCACTTGTCCTCATTTGGCCATGGTGATAATGCCTTGATTTGCTGGTACAGCTGGTAATTCTCTTTGATTTCCTGAGCCGATATTCCAATCCACTGCCGATTATGTATAAGATTCGGAATATTACTCTCCACTACGGCGAGCCCATGTGCCATATAGTAATACCGCAGCAAACAAATCCTTTTGGAATAATATCGTTCATTCCAGTCCTGTTTTTTCCGCTCCCAATCCTTATAATTTTTAATTTCATCAAGCTGTGGCAATATATACTGACGCAAATCGTTGCCAATGCGGTTCTTGATGTCCTCCACATCCATGTCCTGTGGCTTATAGTCTTGATACCCATCAATTTTATACCCTAAGGGCTGATGATATGGGTGAAGATAGCCGCAATCAGGCAATAGTGGATCCTCACGCATGGAATCAATGCCACCTTGCCAGCATTTTAAATATTCCTCTGGCAAATCTCTTTTAAAAGCTTCAATCTCAAACCAAAAAGTATAACCCATCACTATAGAATTAAAACGTGAGCCGTTTATGTGTATTGCAAGACAGCAATCGTCCCTCATAGATTTATAAGTCTGCCCTTTAGCACGGTATCCCGCACGTTTCAGTTCAGGTTTTACAACTTCACGTAGGACTATATTCTTTTTCTCTTTGGAATTCATCACTACCTCCTTTTAATGATCGCCTCTTCTCATTATATAAATAATTTGCAGTTGAAAACTGGCCAACAAATTCTAATTTGTATCTTATTCTCCCTCCTCATCCTGTTGATGCAAATGTTCTATTACATGGTCATCCTTCATTTCATTTTCTTAGCAGCTTCCTTTGTTTTCCGATCTTCGATTCTTTTTTACCTTCAAACCACAATATGTTGTGGTCAAACCTTACTTTTTGCTTTTCGAGCCACAACCCCGGATCAGAACCACGCACTCCACATGAGCCGTCTTTGGAAACATATCCACCGGCTGTACTTCTATGGTTTTATAATCTAGATCATTTAAAATTTTTAGATCTCTTGCAAGGGTTGCTGGATCACAGGAAACATAGACTATTTTTTTGCGGTGACATTTTTGCTATAGCTTAAAGTAACGATTCTTCACAACCCTTTCTTGGTGGGTTTAGTTCTATAATCTAAATTTACTTAAGATATAATTATGAACCGTCCCTTACATATCTAAAATGTCGAATTTCTGTAAATATTGTATATTTCACCATAAATATGCAATTATTATATCATAAACTATTCTAATACCGTAATATTATACAATTTATTAAGTACCAAAAATCTGTATTTTCAATACCATAACATAAACATTATAAATATTATTTTTTAACCTACCCTAGTGTATAATACTCGTTTTGACCTTTCGTTGCTTCAGAATAGAACCTAGTACATACTCAATTTAATAATCCCATAGAGCTTTCCTCCTATGCTATGACTTTCAGCCTTTTATGTTCTGGAGGCTTAGGTGGTATAACCATAATCTTTCTCATAAATTCATTCACCGTCACCTATATAGAAGAGAAAAACCTTTGTGTTTTTCTATCAAAAGAGGACATGAAAGTTTTACTCTCATGTCCTCAATT
>NZ_DDOV01000113.1 GCF_002341865.1 Clostridium sp. UBA2485
CGATTCCTGCTCGAGCCACCAAAGTTTTGGCGCTATAGCCAAGTGGTAAGGCAGAGGCCTGCAAAGCCTTTATCCCCAGTTCAAATCTGGGTGGCGCCTCCAAATTGGAAAGCTTGCAAATATATATTTGTAAGCTTTTTTTGTCTTTAAAAATCATAATTATAAATAAGTTAAACTTTTGTAATTGATTAAAGTACTAAGATAATTATTATTTCAATATCAAACATTAAGTTTCAAATTAATATATCGATATATTGAAGAGTATAGGAGTTTCTACTATGTTTATATTAAAGCTTATGCCCAACAAAATATGAGACATTAGTAAAAAATTTTAATTTGATTCTTTTATAGAAAAAAGGGGGAAAGAGCATCAAATGGAAAATAATTTTCTTAAAAAAGCAATAAGAAAAACAAGTATTATTAGTGGACTGATGCTTATTTTAATAATTAGTATTATTATGCTAGTGTTATTTGAGTCGAAAGGTAAAATTCAATCTATTTTAGGAAGCCCAGAAGAAATCAATACTGTAGAGGAACTTGAAGAATATAATAAGACTGGAGAGGGGTATGCAACTTTAAATATAGAGTATATGGCAGACTCAGGTTATTATATTGCTAAAGATGGAGGAAAGGGAGCAGTAACAGAGAATGTATATATTGCAATTATTGAGGATAAATTTGTTACAGTAGCTTTACCTGCTAAAGTATCTTCAACAAATCCAAGTGAAATGGAAAACGTCTCATTTGTAGTTAAAAGATTTGATGGATTAGAGAATGCTAGTAAGGTTCAATTACTTGGCGAAATAAAGAAAGAAATTGCAGAAGGATTTGGAGTACCTATACAAGATGTAAATAATGGATTTATAGATGTTATGCTTAAAGATTCAAAAACGGATAGAGTACTAGAAAAAATATTTTACATAGGTATATTTATTGGATTAATATATTTAATTATACTTGTCATAAAAAGAGTAATTGCCGTAACAAATTATAGAAGTAGTAAAGTTATTAAAGAATTAAGCAAATATGGAAATATAGATTATATGGAAAACCAAATAAATCAAGAAATTAATTATCCAGAGTATGTTAGTAGAAGAATAACTATTACAAATAATTGGATAATAGATAAAACACCTTTTAGTATAAGATTTATGCCTATAGAAAGTTTAGTATGGGTATATAATGTGAGGACTAAACACTATCAAAATGGAATTAGAACAGGTACATCATTTTCGGTAATGTGCCACTCCGATAAGAATGAAAAACTTCCATTAAATGTAGGCGGAAAAAAAGATGAAGAAAAGGCAATAGGGATTATAGAATTACTTTCACAGAAAGCTCCATGGGCTATATATGGTTACAATGATGAAATAAAGAAGAACTTTAAGAAGAATCCGCAAAAAATTATTGAAGAAGTAAGAAATATAAAAATGGAAAATTCATTATAAAATAACTTCTAATAAAAATTTTTAGAAATATAAAGATAAAAGGATTAATTAGAAAAAACTATTTAATCCTTTTTTATTATGTATTGTTTTAAAATATGAGATAATTAAGACTTCAGTTTATAATTCTTATTGCAATAATTAATTATATAATAAATAAATTTCTTAGCTTCTTTTGCTCTTTTAACTTTTGATATATAAAGAGAATTTTTGGAAGTATTTTCCCTTATGCGAATAGCTTCTTCAATTATTAATCTCCAGCTGGAAGGTAAAAATTCAATTGAGAATTTAGCTCCTTCAACTTTTGAGGTTATTTTTTTATTCTCAAGAGTAAATAAAATTCTGCATAAAGTTAAAATAGAAAATTCTATACAATTATCAAATAAGAAGACTATGCTTTTATTTAGTTTATCTTTCCAATAAATATTTAAATTATAATCCATTGTATCTAATACATTATTCCATTCAACTTCAAAATTAAGATCATAAGCTTTAGGGCTGTTTATTCCTACGCCATAATGCTTTAATGTCCACCATGTAACATAATTAATATCATAATACCCACTAGCAGTGAGTTTACCATCAGCGAAATAAGGATAAGGTGTAATTTGTGAATTACTTTTACCTAAATCATTTAATTGAATGTACATTCCCTCCATTTTTCTCCCATAAGGGCTTTCTATATTAAGCTTTTTATGTATTGAAGATAATGATTCCAATTCTTGTTTTGATAGAGGCCTTTTAAGTATAGTTATAAAATCTATATCACTTTTATTAGCATCAAATTTACCTAATGCCAGTGAATTATAAACATAAACTCCAAAGATTTTATCTTTAAAGACACTGTTAATAGATGAATAATAATCATCTAAAAGTTTTACTATCATGTCAGGAATTTTATTTTTCATAGCATTACCTCATTAAAATTATTACTTGTATAAACATTATACCTAAATTTTACTAATTTGTATGCGATATTTATAAAGTTGTTATTAAACTAGTAATTATAAATAAAAAATGAGTTATTTCATTATGAGAGAAAGTCTTTAGCTGAAGAAGAGATTGGTAAAGTTATTAAGCTTTAAGAAAGCTTTTATGAAGAAATATACGGAGTTTTTCAAGTTAATATGGGCAGGAAAATCAACTATTATTTTTGTAATACTCTAGAAGAAATTTGAGAAATATATGGAGGTAATGAAAAGTTTAAAAATTTTTATTTAAATTGCGGCGATGATGCAGTAAAAGTTTTAGAAGGATTTGATGTTCTTTAGAAAGGTTAGAAAGTTTATTTTGTAAGTCTGTAGAAAATACAAAATATAATAATGTTATATATGAATATGTTAACAGTAGAGTATAGATTAAACTTTTATAAGTACCCTAAAAGATTAAGAAAAATAATTAATAGATTAAAAAATCCAGAGAATAAAAAACTCTGGATTTAACTTTAACATTTTTTATACAATTATAAAATATGCAATAAAATTTAAATTTCTTTATTATAATTATTGTATTCTAACAAAGAAATTAGCACTTCATCGTACTGTAAATTATTATATATATTTCTTAATTCTATTAGCGTATTATCATTTACTTCATACCATGTGCCATTAATTTTTACTAAATTATCTACAAATATTAAAGAACAGTTTAGTTCTCCCTCTACTTCTATTGAAAGTAATGGTTCAGTTGTATTCACTTGTTTTGTGGCATTATAATCAAGTGTATTTAAAAAAATTATAATTTCCTCCATGTCCTTTTTCTTAGTTATTTTTTTCATTTTAGGAGGGAAATAAAGCAACTTTATAGTTATATTATCAACATATTTTAGTGAAATAGATTTTGGATTGTAATTACATGATATAGTACATATGTCTAATACTATTAATAATATTATTAAGA
Organism: Clostridium sp. UBA2485; assembly: GCF_002341865.1. GTDB lineage: Bacteria > Bacillota > Clostridia > Clostridiales > Clostridiaceae > Clostridium_J. The sequence goes on from NZ_DDOV01000113.1 coordinate 3,345, forward strand.
ATCTTTTCATAGTAAACTACCCACTTTTTTATAAAAATTAACGTTTATATTTTTTTACAGTAACTACAACTATTAATATTGGCATTGCAATTATTAATAAAAATATAAGTATTTTAGCAATTGATTTTAATAATATAAGACCTACTATTACTGAAAGCACGATTAAAAATGCCTTTTCAAGAAAGTCAGAATCTCGTTTGCAACGTTTTTTACGGTTGCAACATCTTCCTCTAGATCTCATAAAATTCCTCCTAAATAGTCCTATATATAAATTATGCAAAATATTTATATAGATGACATTATATCTTCAAATGAAAATTGCAAAATATAAAATAACTAATTCAAATGTCATCAAATGTCTAAAAAAAATTAAAAATTAATTAAACTTTTGATATCAATTCTAGATGATATAAATATTATATATCTGTAAGGTAAAATCGAGGAAGTGATTATAATATGAGGTTATAGTAAGCTGAATGATTAATTTTAGCAAAAATATAGAAGATAAAATAAAAAATTCATTATTTAGCTTCTAATCCTAAAATTTTTAATTTAGAGAATATTTGCATTAGAAAGTATGGACAATATAACACAAGATAAATGGTGCTATATAATAATAGTTTGTAATAAACCCTATTAAAGAGGTAATTTAACTATTAGTGAGCTTTAAAAGCCTTTAGGTCAAGTGGATTATTTCTATAAAGCCTAGTATAATACTCTAGGACAAGATAACAAGAAAATTTTAAGGTGTAAAAATTAGGAGGATTTAGTGATGGGGACTATGTATAAGGAAATTATATATAGAAAAAAATTACCAGTGCTATTATTTTTATTTGGTATAATGCTTATTTTCATACTATTGTCGGATTTTATAAATAGTTTGATAGGAAGTATGAGATTCGTTTGTAATATATTCTTTTTATTTCTAACTATAGGGTGTTGTGTTTTTGAAGCCTATAAGTGTAGTATTAAATATAAATATTCTATAATAGCTGATCAACTCATTATTCATAGAATAAGAGGAGATGCTCAATTTTTATTAGAAGATATAAAAATAAAAGATATAGAGTATATAGGTCAATGCTCTCAAGGAAGTAAATTTTTTAGAATTATAAGTCCTAAAAAATATATTTGCTCAATTTTTAAATTAAATAAATATTGTTGTGTTTATAAAATGAATGGTAAAGTTTTTAAGTTTTATTTTGAACCTAGTAATGAACTAGTTCAAAAGTTAAAAAATGTTAAAGAAAAAAATGCACTATGTTATGGACAATGTTTATAATAGTTAATGTACTTAATATATTAAGAAGTAACAAAGGATAGTTAATAGCTATCCTTCTTTTTTTCTTTTTTAACTTATAACAATTAATAATTATTTTTTATATTTTTATGAAGCTCAATTGTTATTTCTTCTAATAAATCATTTCTTTCAATAAAATCTACAGCAGTTATTGCAAGAGCTTCTGCTGCTTTCATAATTCTTTCTTTACATAGAGAAGATAAAGTTGATTCTCTAAATTCTAGCGAAGGGCAGTTAATATCCTGATTTTCAGTAATTGCTATAGAAGGATATATTGTGGGAGTAGTATGACTAATAGTTCCTATACCAAGGGAATATTCCATAGTTTTAGGGGTACAAATATTAATAATACCACATTCCTTTAAATTATTAGAAAATATCCTAGACAATATAGTATTACTTACAAGTTCTTTTGAGGGAAGTTCATAAAGAGTTATTTCATATTTAACATTCAAAATAGTATCTAATGTCTTAAGGTAGTTTCTAATTTTACGTTCTATTTCTTCCGCATCTTTTATATTAGGAGATTTTATATTAAATTTGAACATTTCCTTAACTTTTTTACCGTGAACTCTATTATTTATATCTATACATAAATTATCTATATAACATTTATCACAGGATGATTTAACTAATTCATTTATACTACTAAGATTGAAAATAGAATAATCTAAGGAATTATTATATGGAGTATTTAATATATACTCTATTTTTAATGGAATAGATGCCATAGATGTACCACTTTCAGAGCTACAATTATCCACATGAGGAGCTAAAATAACATCCATATCTTCAAATACATTCTCATGGGTCATTTTGATTTCACTACCATTGGAGTAAAGTCCTGGGCAACCTATTATGACTATACTACCAGAAAGTTTATCTATTGCTATTCTTGAAGCTATGGCAGTAGCCATTGAAATAGAAGCATTAGCGTTGTTTCCATAGATATGTCCATCTTTTTCATCAGCACTATATTTGCAAATAATACAAATTTTAGGATGACCTTCTCCGTATTGACCATAAAAAGCAGTTGGGATACTTAAGAAGTTATCTGTAATATTAAAATCATACTTTTTTAACATATCTATTAAATATCTTGATGATTTATTTTCATAAAAAGGCTTTTCAGGATTATTATATAAAAACTCGCATAGGGAATAGATATCTTCTTTGATAGTTGATAAAAAACTTATTATATTTTGCTTCACTAAATATCTCTCCATTCAAATTAAAATGCATCATAGTTAGTATATCCAAGAAAAATTTATTTATTGGTATATTTTATATCTTAAAAAATTTTATGATTCATTAAGAAATATCTTTAAATTATAATTATATTTTGTCACTTATAAATTGAATTAAGTAGTGTATTGTTAAAATAGGTAGAAATATTAGGAAATATTTTAGCAAAAATTTTAGTGGACAAAATAAATAATCAATACTTCATGAATAAAATATAGTACAAGGGGCGATAATTGGGATATATTAAGCTTAGCAATTGCAAGGGGGATTAATAATAAAAATGAAATGTATAATATGCGGAAAGCCTCTAAATAATGGTATAATAATATATGGTAGAGGTATTTGTATTAGCTGTGAACACAGACTAATAAATTCGAATATTGAAACAGACTTCTACGAATTTTATAAAATCTGTATTAGGAGAAGCTTAATACAGTTCTTATTAAGAGGAGTGAATAATGAATGTCAAGATTACCACTTGTAGAGGGGCTCTTGAAGTATGTGAAGGAAAATAATGTACCTTTTTCTATGCCTGGACATAAGGCTGGAAGGGGACTAAATTATACTAAAGAGGGCATTGAGCTTCTCAATAATATTGTAAGTTGCGATATTACAGAAGTAGATGGATTAGATAATCTTCATAATCCTGATGGAATAATAAAGGAGTCATTAGAGCTTTTAAGTAATTTCTATAATAGTCAGAAGTCTTATTTTTTAATAAATGGGAGTACTAGTGGAAATTTAGCAATGATTTTTTCAAATTTTAATGAAGGTGATAAAATAATAGTAGAAAGAAATTGTCATCGTTCTATATATAATGGAATCATTATGAGGAAATTAAAGCCAATATATATTAAAAATAAGATGGATTATAAATATGATGCTCCTTTTTCCATAGATAAGGAGCATTTTTCGTGTATTATAAGAGAGCATAATGATGCTAAGGGAATAATTATAACTTATCCAAATTATTATGGAATATGCTGTGATTTATCTTATATTGTTAATGAAGCTAAAAAATATAATATGAAAGTTCTAGTGGACTCTGCTCATGGTGCTCATTTTAGAGCAAATGAAAAACTACCTAAAGATGCTTTAGAATTAGGATGTGACATGGTAGTTGAAAGTTCACATAAAACTATGCCAAGCTTTACTCAAACTGCTTTTCTTCATGTAAACCATGGAATAGATATAGAAAAGATTGATTTTTATACTTCATCATTCTTAAGTACAAGTCCTTCTTATATGCTTATGGCATCTATGGATTATGGAAGATTTTTTTTAGAGACTTATGGAAAAGATGTGTATGATAAGTTAATAGAGTTATGTGAAGAGTATAGAATTAAAATAAATAAATTAGAAGATTTTCATATTATAAATAAAAAAGATTTATATTCAGATATAGACTTAGATAAAACAAGATATATAATTAATGTTAAAAGTGGATATAGTGGGCATAAGCTTCTAGAATATTTAAGGAAAGAGAAAATTCAATGTGAGTTAAGTGATGCAAGAAATGTAGTAGCTATATTTTCACCATTTAATGATAGAACTGATTTTGAAGCTCTATATAGAGCTTTAGAGGGATGTAATATAGAAAAGTTAAGAGAGAATAGAATAGAGGCTCTAGAACAGGAAATACCCGAATTAAGACTGCTTCCATATGAAGTTATGGAAAAGAATAAAACTAAAATTAATATAAATTGTTCTTTAAATAGAATTTGTGGAGATTCAATTGTTCCTTATCCACCAGGAATTCCATTGGTAATGCCAGGCGAGATTATAAATAAAGATATTATAAAGTCTATTAATTATTACATTGAAAATCATGTTACAATACTAGGAGTAGAAGAGAATAAGATTAGTGTAGTAGCGGAATAGATATTTTAAAATTAGGGAGGAACCTATGAAAAAAGGGTTATTAATAGCATTAGAAGGACCAGATGGTGGTGGAAAAAGCACTCAAATAAGAATGCTTTGTGATTATTTAGAAAATAAGAATCATGAAGTTCTGTTAACTCGAGAACCAGGAGGAACAGATATAAGTGAAAAGATACGTCAAATTATATTAGATAACTCAAATTCAGAAATGTGTGATATGTGTGAGGCATTGTTATATGCTTCATCTAGAGCGCAACTTGCAGAAGAGGTTTTAAAGCCAGCTCTTGAAAGAGGTTGCATAGTGCTTTCTGATAGATTTGTATACTCATCTATTGTATATCAAGGTATAGGTAGAGGACTTGGTATTGATAGAATTAAGTATATAAATGACGCTGCACTTAATGGAGTAAAAGCAGATTTAACTATTATGATTAATGTATCTTATGAAGAGGGGCTAAAGAGAAAATCTAATCAAAGAGATTTAGATAGACTTGAAAATAGTGGTAACAATTTTCATAAGAAAGTTTATGAAGGATATCAATATATTGCAACCAATATGGATAATATAATAGTTATTGATGGCAATAGAAGTTTGCAAGAGGTTCATGAAGATATTGTAAGAGAAGTAGAAAAATTTATAGGTTAATAAAAAATATATTAAAAAATATTTAAAGAATATGATAGAATATTTATAATATATAAATAATAAAATTTATATATTAAGATTAATTATTAAGGAGGGATTGTTATGAAACTAGTTATTGCAATAGTACAAGATGATGATGCAGGCGATTTAATAGACGTTATAACTGAGAATGGATTCAGAGTAACAAAACTTGCTACTACAGGAGGATTTTTAAAATCAGGAAATACTACATTAATGATTGGTGTTGAAGATGATAAAGTTGATACTGTTCTAGCATTAATAGAAGATATATGCAAGGTTAGAAAGCAAATAGTTTCATCGCCTTCACCAGTAGCAGGTTCAACAGGGGTGTATGTACCTTATCCTGTAGAAGTAGATATTGGGGGAGCTACTATATTTGTAGTAGACGTAGACAAATTTTTAAGAGTATAATAATATAAACTTGAATTTAATAATGTGCAGTAAAATATAGTATTTTACTGCACATTATTTATAGATATAATATAGTATATAAACTTGTAAATTTGTAATATATTAGGAGGAATGTTGTGGGCTATAAAGATATAATAGGACACGAAGAAATAATTAAAACTTTTGATATTACAATAAATAATAATAGATTTTCTCATGCTCATATTTTCTTAGGAGAAGATGGTATTGGTAAGAGTGTTATTGCTAAGAATATAGCAATAAAGCTTATTGGAGAAAGTGAATATAAAGATTATGTTGATATTGTTCATTTTAGATTAGAAAAAAATAAAGCTTCTATAGGAGTAAATGCCGTAAGAGGGCTTATAGAAGAAATTAATAAAAAGCCTTATCAATCAGAAAAAAAGGTTGTCATTATCCATGAAGGTCATAAAATGACTATTCAAGCACAAAATGCGCTTCTAAAAACAATAGAAGAACCGCCTAAAAATGTTTTTGTTTTTATCTTATGTGAAAATATAGAAAATATATTGGATACTATCAAATCTAGATGTCAAATACATAAATTTAATGCATTAAGTGAAGATGACATGCGTACGTATTTGCAAGTTAATTATCCTAAATTAAATGAGGACAATATAGCATTATTACTGTCTTTTAGTAATGGTGTTCCAGGAAAAGCTGAATTTCTGATGAATAATGAAGACTTTAGAGAATTAAGGAATAAAGCTATAAATATAATATTACTCTTAAAAAATATGAGAGAATTAGATATATTTAGGGAAGATGAGTTTTTTACGAAGAACAGTAATATGTGGGAAGATATAATGGAAGTTTTTATTTCTTTTATAAGAGATACCATTATTTATAAGGAAGTTGGTTGTGAAGAACTAATTATAAATAAAGATAAACTTGAAGAAATAAAACAATGTGCAAATATGTTTTCATTCACTAAATTAAATGATATTATTAGTATAATAAATGAAACCAGAGAGAACATTGATAGAAATGTAAATAATTTGTTAGCTTTTGATGTTATGTTACTGAAGATGCAGGAGGTGTAACATGGTTACAGTAATTGGTGTTAGATTTAAGAAGGCTGGTAAGATATACTACTTTAATCCAAGTGGTTTAGATATAAAAAAAGGTGATTTTGTAGTAGTTGAAACTGCTAGGGGAGTGGAGTTTGGAGAATGTGTAATTGGAATCAAGAGCATTAGCGAAGAGGAAATAGTTTCTCCACTTAAAAATGTTATAAGAAAAGCAGAACCAGAGGATATAGAGAAGAATATTGAGAATAAGCAAAAAGAAAAAGAAGCCTACGATATATGTGTTGAAAAAATATTAAAACATGGCTTAGATATGAAACTTATAGATGTGGAATATACATTTGATAATAATAAGGTTATATTTTATTTTACAGCTGATGGTAGAGTAGATTTTAGAGAGTTAGTTAAGGATTTAGCTTCTATATTTAGAACTAGAATCGAGTTAAGACAAATAGGGGTTAGAGATGAAGCTAAGATGACAGGAGGACTTGGTCCTTGTGGAAGAACCTTATGTTGTTCTACATTCTTAGGTGAATTTGTTCCTGTTTCAATTAAGATGGCTAAGGAACAGAACTTATCATTAAATCCTACAAAGATATCCGGTATATGTGGAAGACTTATGTGTTGCTTAAATTACGAGCAAGATATATATGAAGAAATAAGAAAAAAACTTCCAAAGGTTGGATCCATAGTTGATACGCCTTATGGTGAAGGTGAAGTAATTAGCAATAGCGTAATTAAAGAAAGTGTTAAAGTTAAGGTTCGAATCAAAGATGGAGAAGATGAATTAAAGGTTGTAAAAATTGAAGATTTAACATTGATTTCTGGTAGCTATGAGGATATTATTAACGATGTAGATATAAAAGAACTGGAAGGCCAAGTAGAAGATCCAGATATGATAAAAGAATTATTTAAGGAAAATTAGGAGGAAAAATATGAAATCAGTACTTAAAGTGTGCGATATGGTGACATCAAAAGATATTTCTAATGTTAGAAGTGCAATTTCAAATAATCAAGGAGTTTTAGCCTGTCAGATATTAACTGAAAGTAAGGAAATTGAAATTGTATATGATGACTACTTTATTAGTATTGATGATATTATTGAATCAATAGAAGACAAAGGATATACAGTACTGTAAAAAGCGGCTTAGGTCGCTTTTTTTACTTATTATATATAAATAAAAATTTAAATTTTCATCTTTTAAAAAAGCGTGACAAAGTCACGCTTTAAATATTAATTCCATGTAGTATGAAGTAAGCTAAGAATAATAACGAAATAATATACATGGAAGCTGATAATTCTTTTTGCTCTTTTTTAAAGAACTTCATCATTGGGTAAGCTATAAAACCAAAGGCGATACCATCAACTATACTGTAAGTTAAAGGTATTAGCACTATTGTTAAGAAAGCAGGAAATCCTTCTGTAAAATCTGAGAAATTAATATTTTCTACATTTTTTATCATTAATCCCCCTATTATTATTAATATTGGTGAAATTGCTGCATTAGGTATTATTTTTATAAATGGTATAAATAATAGTGAAACAAGGAATAGTATACCAGTAATTAGTGAAGTAAGACCTGTTTTTCCACCAGCAGTTATACCAGCAGTACCTTCTACCGTTGACACAGAAGGACTAGTACCTAATAATCCACAACATAAAGTTGATAATGCAGTTGCTTTTAATGCAGGGCTAAACTTATTTTCAGATTTTAGCATTCCATTTATTTGACCATGTAGCAATCCTATGTTTTCAAAAACTAAAACTAGAGTTAATGAAAATGTAGCTATCCAAAAGGATAAAGTAGATATTTGACTAAAATCCATACTAAAAAACAATTTGTTATAGCTAGAAATATCAATACTACCAAAATTGATTCCAGTAAGGTCAATAATATTAAAGCTAAAACAAATTAAAGTTCCAACGATAATACTAATTAAAAATGCACCAGGAATATCTCTTAGAAATAAAAATAAGGTTATTGCTAAAGTTATTAAAAATGCTAAAACCTCTGGAGAATTTAAACTTCCTAATGCTACAAGGTTTTTGGCATCACTTATAATAAGCCCACTTTTTTGAAGTCCTATAAAAGTAATAAATAAACCTATGCCTACTGTTATTGCCTCTTTTAATGATTCTGGAATAGCTTTTGATATTATAGTAGATAATTTTGTAAATGCTACTATAGAAAATAACACTCCAGACATAACTACTGCAGCTAAAGCCTGCTCATAACTTAGTCCTATGGATTTAACTATAGTGTATGTAAATAATGCATTTACTCCCATGCCTGGCATTAATATTAACGGCGAATTACTTATAAATGCCATTAATAAACAACCAACTAACGAAGCTAAAACAGTAGCTACAATCTGCCCTTCTAAGGGCATTCCTGTATCACTTAAAATACTTGCATTTACTACAATGATATACACTGCAGCAAAAAATGAAGTTAAACCTGCAGTAAATTCGCTTTTAAAGCTTACTTGATGTTCTTTAAGGTTGAAAAACTTTTTCATCCTCTCTACCTTCTTTTTCTATATCCCTCACCCACCCTCATCTATAAAGATGCACTAAGATTATAACATAAAGTAAAAAATAATTGTTATAGATTTTCTAGAAAAATTTTAACTCTTATTATGCACGTTAAAGGATAATTAGTTAGCATAGCAACCTATCTTATATGATACTTAGTTATAGTTTTAACTACTATTTTATTTAAGATGACTTAATTTGAATATACTTAGTGAAAAGGGTTAATAATAAGATTAGAAGGAGGCGATTTACTTATGAAAAAAGTTGCTGTTCAAAAGGGATTAAATCCAGTAAAAAGTTATTTAAATCAAGAAGGGTATACAGTTAGAGAATTTGATAGAAACAAGAAAAACACAGAGAGTTTTTTAAATAAATTTGATGCTGTAATAGTAACTGGAGAAGAAGAGAACATGATGGGAATGCAAAATGCATCAATTAGTGCTCCAATAATTAATGCTGACGGTATGACTCCACAACAAGTAAAAGATCAATTAGAAAATCAATTTAAATAATAAAATTAATTTAAATGGGAAAAATCTAAAGCGATTTTTCCTTTATCATTTTAGCTTTTAGGCATAGGCCTATATTATAGTCTTAATATTTAAGCAGAGTATATGATATTTTTATTTTGCTTAAAATGAAACATTTGTCACATTTTTAACAAATTATATTATTTCATAGATCTAATATAAAAAAAGTTATAAATAAATTTTAGAAAAGTGAATAAAATTCAAATATCTGTTAATTATTTAGATAGAAATTAGAAATTAGTGAGGTGTATTACATTATGAAATTTAAAAAGGAAATAATTGCAGCTATAACCTGTGCTGTAGTTTTAGTAGGAATTTTTTTAACTGTTAGCTTTATAGGAAAAAAAGATGCTGCCTTATCCACTAATAATGGAAATGATAAAAAGGTAACAGAAACTGAAAAGGATAAGAAAAAGCAGGATGAAAATAAAGACAACGAGAGTAAAAAAACTAACAGCAAAGAGACAAAAGATAAAGAAAATAATGATAAAGAAAAGAAAGTAGAAACTAATAATCCTGATAATCCTGAAGAAAAAAAAGAAAATGAAAAGAAAGTTAATAACAACAATGACAAACCACAAGAAGACAAAAAGGAAGATGAAAATAAATCTTCAGATAAAAATCCTAATTCAAGTTTAACTAAAGAAGAGGGAATAAAAGAAGGGATATATGTAATCCAGAAAAATGACACATTATACAGTATAGCTAATGCATATATGCCAAGTCATGATACTAGCTTAGTTATAGAAACTATAATGAAAAGAAATAATTTTAATAGTTCTAATAAAATAATTCAAGGACAAGAAATTATAATTCCTTATGAAGTTGCTTTGGAAACTAAAGCTACATCAACTTCAACAGAAGATGATAAGAAAAAAGAGAACTTAAAAGAAACTGATAAAAAAGCAGATGACAAAAAAGAGCCTTCAAAAGAAACTGATAAAAAAGTAGATGAAAAAAACACAGATGAAAAAAAAGAAGATAATAAAGAGAAATTAAGTGGAAATAAGTATGAAATTAAATCAGGCGATAATCTATATAGTATAGCTAAGGAAAAAATGCCTGAAATTTCATTAAAAGAAGCAGTTGAAAAAATTAAAGCTTTTAATGAAATTAAAGATGAAGATGCTATAAGAGCTGGAGAAGTAATATATATACCAGCTAAATAATTTGTAACAAGTTATATTACTCCTAAAAATATAGTAACCCTATAAGTCTAATAATTGACTTATAGGGTTATATTTTTAATATATTTATACTACTACTTTCTGCATATAAAAAGTCACTATCTAAAGTTAGCAAATAATTAATACAATGGCATTCAGCAGTTGCTAATATAGTGGCATCATTTACAGAAATTAAATGTTTTACCATAAGTTCTTTAGCTTTTAATATACAATCTTTATTTATGTCTAAATAATTGAATTTTATAGTATTTTCAAGCTGAGTATGCATATTAACAGCAGTTTTATAGTATATGGTTAATAATTCCTTCTTCAAAATATTTTTAGAAAGATTATCAAAATACTTTTTATAAGGTATATCAACAAGCTTATCAGTTCTTTTTTCTTTAAGCGCTTTTCTATCGTACTTATTAAAACTAGATATAATAGTTCGTATATTATTACGACTATTGAAAGGGGTATTCTTCCCAGATTTAAATTGTATATCAAGCATAAAAACCTTATACATAATTTGATTTAATACCTCAGAAGAAATTATAGAGGTAACATATAAAATACATTTATTTAGTAATAATTTTCTAAGAATTTCTATACATTCAGAATGCTTTATATCTTCATCATAAACTAAAGATAAAAGAAAGGAGGTATCTAGCATTATTGAAGTGTTTTCATCAAATGTAACACTTTTAAAGGGATATAAAATCATTTCCATAAGATATACCTTCTTTACACATAGTATATTTAAAGTTTATTAAGGTATATCTTTAGTTATTACATTAAGATGTTAAAAATCTTTAATATTATTGGACTTAAGCATACAGTGATTAGCCCAGCAATTCCTATAGCTAGTCCACTCATTGCACCTTCTGTTTCACCTATCTCTATTGCTTTTGTTGTACCTACCGCATGAGAGGAAGTCCCTATTCCTATACCAATAGATAAACTATCCTTTATTTTAAATATTTTAAATACTAATGGCGATATTATAGCACCAATTATTCCTGTTATAATTATTGCGGTCACTGTAATAGCAGGTATACCTTGAAGCTGTTTTGAAATTTCCATACCTATAGGTGTGGTAATAGATTTAGGTATTAGTGAAAGAGCAATAGTATTATCTATATTTAACAATTTACACAAAATAATAATAGAAATCATACCTACAAAACTACCGACAGTTATACCAACGATTATAGGTAATGCATTTTTTTTAAATAAATCAATTTTATTGTAAAGTGGAAGTGCTAAAACTATGGTTGAAGGGGTTAAAAAGAAAGAAATTAACTTACCCCCACTATTATAGTCTTCTAGTGGGATTTTAAATATTACTAAGAATGATATTATAAATACCATAGATAATAGTAAGGGATTAAATAATGCTATTTTAGTTTTTTTACTAATGTACTGTGCTAATATGTAAGATAATAATGAAATTAGTATAGCAAATAATGGTGTTGATAATAACTCCTTCATTTAATATTCACTTCCTCATATATATTCTTAGTCTTTTTCTTTTGTAAAGATGATACAAATTGTACTGTATAAGCTGTTACTAATAGTACTATTATTGTTGTTACTATACATACAAGTAATATTTTAAATATGTTTCCTTTTAAAATATCAAAGCACCCAAGCACTCCCACACTTGCAGGAATAAAGAAGAATGCTAAATTACTTAAAAAATAATTACATACATCTTCTATAGCTTTAGGTTCAATTATTTTAGTCATTAAGGCTAAAAGTAATAAAAGCATACCCAATACATTTCCTGGTATAGGTAATTTAAGAAGACTACTTATAGCTTCACCAAGAAATGTAATAAGCAGTATGATAGATAGTTGCTTTAAAATCTTCATTTTATCACTCTCGTTTCTCTAATTATTTAATTTTAAAGTTAGTTATGTTTTAAAATAAATATTATGTTTATGAGATTTAATATTTAAAACTTAATTGCTTTAAAACTATAGATATACCAGCTCTAAAATTAATGTATATGTGAAAATAAGATATTTTTTAGTATCATAGCTCAAACTATTGAATTCACAATTCACAATTGTGGATATCTCTCAGTAAAAGCTGAGAAATTTAAAATTATTTATTCTTGAAGTGATACAATCACTTATACAATTGAGAATTGATGATTGACAATGGACAATTACAGATACTTCTCTTTTATAAGAGAAGTTTTGAACTTATTCCTTTTAAAAGTAGCACAATCACTTTTATTGAAAAATCTTTTAAAGAAATTAATTCATAAAGAATTAATTTCCACCATAATTGTGAATTTTGCATTGTGAATTGAAACACTCAAGGGTGTAGCTATATTCAGCTATACATTAATTTTTAAAGCAGTTTATCTATATTTATAGTAGGCTACTTAAGTTTCAACAACATCTTTTTAAAACATTACTTAAAAATTTAAAGCAAGAAATTATAAAAATTTATTCCCATTGTATATTTTAATACTTTTTTGGCAAATATACTAATATAAGATTTAAGCAAAATATAAAACCCTAGAAGCAACATTCAGATATTATGTTTTAGTTTATAGTGTTTATTTAGTAAATATACACCTATATAAATTTGTTTGTTGCTTCTCCCCCTATAAAGAAAAATTATACTTTATTTTAAAATATAGATAGTTTAGAACCGAAAGGTTCTTTTTTATTTGGTGGGAATATAAGTGATTTCGAATTTTAGGCATAAATAAATTATAATTAATTGCTAAGTGGATAGGGTATAGTTTATAAAATTCTCATAATGAAATTTTTAGCCTATTATTATATAATGTTTTCTATATTTAATATTAAGTCATACTCAAAGATAACTAATCATTATATTCAGCTATTTCGCTGTATACTGTATGATAAGGAGAACAGGATAGATAACTATCAGGAAAGTTGTTTTCTTGTCTCACACAAGATATACTTGTTTTTTGAATAGTTGTTTTATATGCCTAAGTTAAAAAGTTACTTTTATTAAAAGTGAGGTTTAAATATGAATTTTATAAAAGAGAATGAAACATTAGATGATCTGCAATTAAAAGGCATTCATGTTATCCAAAAAAAAGAAGGTTTTAGATTTGGTGTAGATGCAGTACTTTTAGCAAATTTTTCTAAGGTTAAAAGAAGTCATAGAGTTATAGATTTATGTAGTGGAACAGGTATAATTCCCTTCATTTTATCAGGAAAGACAGAGTGTAATAGTATAATGGGAATAGAGATCCAAGAAGAATTTGTAGAGATGGCAAATCGCTCAATAGTTTATAATAAGCTTCAAGATAGAGTTAGCTTTATAAATGGAGATTTAACAGATATAAAACTTTTAAAGACTATTCCAAAAGCTGATGTAATAACAGTTAATCCACCATATAAACTTTATAATTCAGGGATAATTAATGTGAATGATAAAAATGCTATTGCTCGCCATGAAATATGCTGTAAATTAGAGGATGTTATCATAGCATGTAGAATACTATTAAAGGATAATGGGAGAATGTTTATGGTGCATAGACCAGACAGGCTTATAGATATAGTAACGCTTATGAGAAAACATAAGATAGAACCTAAGAGGATAAGAATGGTTCATCCGTCTCCAGGAAAAGCACCTAATATAGTTTTAATAGAAGGGCAAAGAGATGGTGGTGCCTTTTTAAAATGGGATGAACCGTTAAATGTTCACACTGAAGATGGTGGATATAGTGAAGAAATAATAAAAATGTATAATTCTCAAGTTTTAAAATAATTATTGCAAAGGATGATTTAAATGAGTGGTAAATTATATCTAGTACCAACTCCTATAGGAAACTTAAAAGATATAACTTTAAGGGCGTTAGAAGTATTAAAAATGGTAGATGTTGTGGCTTGTGAGGATACTCGTCAAAGTCTAAAGCTATTAAATCATTTTAATATAAGGAAGACCTTAATTAGTTATCATAAACATAATGAAAATGGAAAAAGTGAAGATATAATTGAAATGTTAAAAGAAGGCAAAAATATTGCAATTGTAAGTGATGCTGGTACGCCAGGAATTTCAGATCCCGGTGAAGTAATAGTAAAAAAGTGTATAGAAGAAAATATAGATTTTGAAGTACTTACAGGTGCAACGGCTATTACTACAGCACTTGTTTACTCAGGATTAGATACAACTAAATTTATTTTTAGAGGATTTTTACCTAGAGAAAATAAGGATAGAAAACCTATTATTGATGATTTAGTAAACAGAACGGAAACTTTAATATTTTATGAAGCACCACATAGAATACTAAATACATTAGAATTCTTATATGAAAATTTAGGAAATAGAAAAATTGCAATATGTAGAGAACTTACTAAAATGTATGAGGACATTATAAGGATGACTTTAGGTGAAGCTATAGAATACTATAAAGAAAATTCACCTAGAGGTGAATATGTTTTAGTTTTAGAAGGAAAAAGTTTAGAAGAATTACAGGAAGAAGAGCGATCCAAGTGGAATAACTTAACTGTGGAAGAACATATCAAAGTTTATATAGAAGAGGGATTTAATAAAAAAGATGCCATAAAAAAGGTTGCAAAAGATAGAGAAATGCCAAAATCTGAAGTTTATAAGTATTCCATTGATATATAAATATATATATATATGAACTTAAATGGTACATTATAACACATATTTTATGGAAAAAGTAAAGTTTTTGTAACAAAATAAAAGAAATATTGGTTAAAACCTTGAGTTTGTCCTTTAAATGGTGTTATAATTAAAAAGAAATTTTACTGGGAGGGATTGATGTGAATAAAAAGATTGTAGCAATTGCTATGGCAATGGCAATAGTGACTTCGAATATGGGTGTAATAGCTTATGCTAATCCGTTCGATAGTCAGGTTAGTGAAAAAAATAATGAATATAAAAGCGCTCAAGAAAAAGTAGACGAAATAAATTCAAAAATTCAAAAATTAGATAATGAAATATCAAACATAATTATTGAAATAGACGAAACAAATGGTAAAATAGCTAAAACTGAAGATGAAATAGAAAGTACTAAAGAAAATGTGAAACAAACAGAAGATAACATGGTTGAAGAAGAAGATTTATTCAATCAAAGAATGAGAGCTATGTATATGAATGGAATGGATAGCTATGTTGAAGTTATCCTAAATTCAGAAGGAGTTTCAGATTTAGTTTCAAGAGTTGAAAATGTTAAAGAAATAATAAGTTATGATAAAGAGCTTATGACTGAATTAACAAATAAAAAAGTTGCATTAGAAAAACAAAAATCAGAACTAGAAGATAAAAAAGCTGAATTGGTAGTTCTTAAAGAAGGAAATGACAATAAAAGAAAAGATTTAGAAGTTATGAAAGAAAGCCATAATAAAGAGTTTGAAGTGGCTAAAGCAGAAAAAACTAAAGCAGAAGATGAGTTAAAAGCAGCACAAGGTAAACAAAGTGCATTTAATACTGAACAAGATAGAATAGCAGAACAACAAAGAATAGCAGAACAAGAAAGAATAGCAGAGCAACAAAGAATAGCAGCAGAACAAGAAGCAAATAATNNCAAGAGGTGGCGGTTATGATGAAGGTAATTATGAGGAACCGTCTGGTGGCGGAACATCAGCACCTAGTGCTAGTGGACAAGCTATTGTTGATTATGCTTATAGCTTTTTAGGTATAGACTACGTATGGGGAGGAAATGATCCATCAGGATTTGACTGCTCAGGATTAACTCAATATGTGTATAACCATTTTGGTATAGATATTACAAGAACTACTTATACACAAATTGGACAAGGTTCATATGTGTCAAGAGACCAATTAGTTCCTGGTGATTTAGTATTCTTTGGATATAATGGAAGTCCAGATCACGTTGGTATCTATATTGGAGGAAATCAGTACTTACACGCTCCACAAACAGGAGAAGTGGTTAAAGTATCTCCAATGACTAGAAGTGACTATATGACTGGAAGAAGAATAGTTCACTAATAGTCATTAGAGCTAGATATTATTAATTTAAACATTGAAAATAAATGAAATTTATATAAATAGACCATTGATTTCTTCGATGGTTTATTTTTTTATAATATTATTTATTCTAATTGTACCATTGTAGAACATAGAGAAAGTTAAAAAAAGATTACAAAATATAAAAAAGTTATTATATAACTTTTAATAAAGTAGAAAATATATAAAATACGGAAATTTAACCAACCATTAACTTAATAAATAGTTAGTAGATAAAATAGTAGGATGTAATATGAAAAAATAAAGCTATATAGTGTTTAAATAGGCCTAATAGGCTTTAGTTACAACTTTATAGTTTAATATATATAAAAGGTTATCTACGTTTAAAAGTGTTTTAGAACATAATAAAAACGTTAGCAAAATTTATGCTAACGCCTTTTATTATAAAAGTGATTATTCAGATTTTAATGCTTCTAAGCAGTTTTTACAAACGTTTTTAGATTTGTAGTTTATAACATCTCTAGCATCTCCACAGAATATGCAAGCAGGTTCATATTTTTTTAATATTATTTGCTCACCATCTACATATATCTCTAGAGCGTCCTTTTCACCTATATTTAATGTTCTTCTTAGCTCTACTGGGATAACAATCCTTCCAAGCTCATCTACTCTTCTTACAACACCAGTTGATTTCATAATGTATTTCCTCCTAACGCAAAAAAGTTTTTTCGACAAAATATTATTTAATATTATATATTCTTAGATATTTAGCATAATTTCTTAAACCTATACTCTTATAAAGTTACAAAATTTCTACTAAATTCCATCTATAGTTAATATACTACCATATTATACAAATGTCAATATTATTTTTAATTTAAAATACAAAAAAAAACACCGATGATAAACGTTGAAATCAAGCGATTCGCTGATAAATAGAGCATTTATGCTCATAAATTTAACAATTATATTAATAAAAATATTTTAAGAAATAAATGTAACAATATGGTTATAGTATTAAACAATGTCGAATATTATAAGAAAACCTTATATATTATGGTTAAAAAAGTAACTTAGATGTATAATAATATATATATTTTTAAACTAAATACTTCTTAGAACAATTTATCGTATTATATGTTCTTTTATTAAAATCAAAATACATAGTTAGTTTTATTTATTTCCAAAAATTTTCATATTTATTTTTAAAAATATTGGTTTACATATATTTATATAGTAGAAAAATTAAGAATATAATATCATTTAAATAAAATTCCATAAATTACATAATAATTAATAAAAGTATACAAAAGGACACTAGATACAATAAAATGACGGATTTGATTCAATTATTTCCACAAAAACATAACAAGTTATACACAGGCCAATTGTTGATAATGTGGATAATTATATGCAAATATTCACAGTTATAAACAACAATATTGGAAATTGGCATGAATAAAGGGAAAGTTATGCACAGATTTTGTGAATAACTTATAATAAAATGTGTATAACTTGCTGTGGATATTATTAAATGATGTTAATAAGTAAAAGATTGCAATATTTTATTTCCTGATTTGCAATTAATATAATATTGTCGAAATTAATAATAAGAAAACAACTTTCAAGAGATGAATAATATGTATTTTATGGTTAAAAATAATTTGTAATAAGTTTATATATAACATATAATATGAATACGAAGAAAATATTAAAGATTAATGTAGTAATAAATTGAATTTGAGGTGAGCATATGGAAAATAATTCGAATCAAGAAAATAGTAATGTGAAAAAAGGCTTTAGCCCTGAGGCTCTATCTACCATATTAGATAGAATATCCGTTATGGCAAAGGATATTGCTGAAAAAAGCGTGATTCCTTATGAAGAACTACCACAATATGATTTGTTTTTATCACAGGTAAAGGATTACTTAAATGATAGATTTGATGATGATAACTTTACTAATAATATACTTCAAAATTATATAAAAAGTGAAGTAATATCTAAACCAGAAGATGGTAAAAAAAGAGGCTATACAAAAATTCACTTAATACAATTAGTTTTGTTAAGTTATATGAGACCTATACTTACTACAGAAGAGATAAGAAAAGTATTTAAGCTAGCATTTAATGAAATAAACAATAGAGAAGATGATATTTTATCATGGGAAGATACTTATGAAGTTTTTTCAAAGATGCAAAAGGATAGTTTTAATGGGCTTTTCATAAATGAGGAATTTAACGATAAAGAAAAATTAAGCGATTACTTTAAAAATCATGATTTTAAAGAAGAAGAACATGAAAGAATTCTTGTATTTTTAGTTGTAATGACATTAGTAGCTCAAGCTAGTTCAATTAAAAAGCTTGTAAGAAGAATTGTTAGTGAATATACTGATGAAAATTAGAAATTACAATATTCCTTAATAGAATGGATAAAATACTATCATATATCACAAAATAATTATAAATTTAAGAAATTATTTTTGGTATAGGAGTTGAACATATGAAGCGATTACGTATAATTGATATTAAGGATAAACAATCTTCCCAGAAGTTTACCATGCTTGTTATGATTAAAAAGAAGTTTTATGATGCTGAAGGAAGAGTAATGCATTATGTGGGAGATAATAGTGGAGACTTAAAGGTATTTATACCAGAAGGTGCTAAATATAATATAGGCGATGTTATAAAAATAGAGGCAATTTCAGATGGTAAATTTAAAATAAATAAATCTGAAAAAATAGAAAATTTTAGAATAGAAGATTTTCTTCCTACTATTAAAAGATCTATAGAAGATATAATGAATGAACTTAAATCTATATCTGATGAAGAGTTTAAAGATAGTGAAGTAAAAGCATTAAATGATTATTTCTTTAATGATATAGAATTTTTAAATAAATTTAAAAGAGCAATTGCAGGACTAAGTCAACACCATGGATATTTAGGTGGACTTGCTGAACATACTCTAAATGTTACTTATTTGACTAAGGTTTTTGCATATAGATACAATTGTAAACATAAAGAAATTGCTATTTTAGCTGCAAAGCTTCATGATATAGGTAAAATATATGAATATAATTATGATGGACCATTTTCTATGAGTATGAGGGGAGAAATGGAAGGGCATATAGTAATAGGTATAACTATGATAGAAGATGCTTTTAAAAATCGACCGGAACTTTATACAGAAGAATTTAAACATAGAATAAAGGGGTGCATAGTTCAACATCATGGAAAGGTGGAATATGGCTCTCCTAAAGCGCCTAATACTGAAGAGGCTTTTATAGTTCATTATGCTGATTATGTGGATGCAACAATGAATAAGGTAGAACAAATTAAGGATATAACTGAGCCAGGAACATGGTCCGAATACGACAGGAGAATAGGTACAAAATTATTTGTATAGGAATAAAAAAAGCTATGAATTTTCATAGCTTTTTTTTAGTTATATAACAAGTATTGAATAATTTTTGTAAAAACTATGATATTAAAACAGTTCTATTTATTAACAAGTACTTGGTGCTACTATACCTGATACTACCTTAAAAGTTTCTCCAAAAATTGTTTTTGAATAGAATACTTTACAGTTTTCAAATATTTCTGCTTCCTCATTATCTACAACGAATTTTATTCCTTCAATTGTTTCTGTTATATCGTTTTGTTTCTGCTCATCCAGAACAGCTCCTAAAGTCGGGCCACCTCAACCAAAGCCTTTAATCATCAATCTGAAAGCGTCCTTATCACTTTTTTCAAGCTTGCTTAAAAGAGCTTTTTTTGTTTTGTCGTCAAATGATATTTTCATTAAAATTTTCCTCCTTTATTTTAAGTAGTTGGTTATAATATTAGTGTACCAAAAACTTATGATATAAATCATTTAGTTAGTGGTAATGTTTAGCTACATATCAAATTTAGATTATTAATAAAAATATTTAGTATATTTGTATATCTCATGATATTTGTTATAGTATATTTATAGGGTTACTTAATGAAAATCTATTTTTCACAGTATATTTTAAGTCTTCATGTTGGATATTTATATTATACTATATATATATTCAAATATCTATATATTTGAATATAATAATTTAAAATTATTTTTATTTTAATAAATTTATAATACATATTATGTTATTTTAGCAAGTATTGGTGAATATGATATATATTAAATGTAAATTTGATTTATGAGTTCATATAATCATTTAAATTCTATAATTGCAAAATTGATAATTAACCACTAGCAATGAACAATTATGGTGAGCTCTTAGCAGATAATGAGAGTTTTTTAGCTGATTTTTTACTGACGATATATTACTAGTTCTTTATAAGAATTTATGCTTAATTATAAAATTATTAATATAATATACATTGAAGTAAAATATTTGTAATTGAATAAAATATCTTGACAACTATTAAAGATTTATATAATATGTATTTTAAGATAAAAAAATATGTTAAAACTTTAATATAATCCTTTTAAATTTGATCCTGTGAGATTAGAAAGGGAAGATAGTAGTGTTATGTAGGTATATAGGTGTAGCTATAATTATAGCTATAGCTATATGGTTATAGTAAAGAAAAATGCTTTCCTTTCAGGAAAGCATTTTTTATTTTATAAAATTTTAAACTATTAGGTTACATTAATACCTTTAAATTAACCCAGTGAGGTAAAAAGGAGATGTTGTTATGTTAAAAGGAAAAAATTTAATCGAGCCAATGGATTTTAATTTAAATGAACTAGAGGAAATANNACTTGCTGATGATATCATCAAAAATCCATGGAAGTATTCAAAACTTTGTGAAGGAAAATTATTAGCTACACTTTTTTATGAGCCAAGTACTAGAACAAGATTTAGCTTTGAAGCGGCTATGTTAAGACTAGGAGGAAGTATAATAGGATTTTCTGAACCAAATTCAAGTTCAGTAGCTAAAGGAGAAAGCATTTCAGACACTATAAGAACTGTTGCTTGCTATACAGATATAGCTGTAATGAGACACCCTAAAGAGGGTTCAGCATTAGTTGCAGCATCTAACTCAGAAATACCAGTTATAAATGCTGGAGATGGAGGCCATCAACATCCTACCCAAACTTTAACAGATCTTTTAACAATAAGAAGTATAAAAGGCAATTTATCAAATTTAACCATAGGATGCTGTGGGGATTTAAAATTTGGTAGAACAGTACACTCACTTATAAAAGCTTTATCTAGATATGAAAACAATAAGTTTGTATTGATATCACCTCAAGAGCTTAAAGTTCCCGATTATATAATAAGACTTTTAGAAGAGAAAAACGTAGAATTTGTTCAAGTAGAAAAAATGGAAGATGTTATAGGAGAACTAGACATACTATATATGACAAGAGTTCAAAGAGAAAGATTCTTTAATGAAGAAGATTATGTAAGATTGAAGGATTCCTATATTTTAGATGTTGAAAAAATGAATATGGCTAAAGACGATATGATAGTACTTCACCCACTGCCAAGAGTAAATGAGATATCTTATGATGTTGATAATGATGAAAGAGCAGTGTACTTCAAACAAGCTAAATATGGAATGTTTGTAAGAATGGCACTAATTGCTAAACTGTTAGGCTTAGCTTAAATATTGAATGTAGGAGGAGTATGAATATGTTAACAATAAATAGTATTAAAAATGGTATAGTTATAGATCATATAAAATCAGGCGGCGGAATAAAAATATTCAATTATTTAGGGCTAGACAAAGTAGATTATAGAGTTGCGTTAATAATGAATGTTGAAAGTGAAAAGCTAGGAAGAAAAGATATTATAAAGATAGAAAATGTTCTAGATATAGATTTCACAATCCTAGGACTTATGGATAAAGGAATGACAATAGATATAATTAAGGATGAAAAAATAGCTAAAAAGATAAATTTAAAATTACCGGAAGAAGTAGAAGATATTATTAAGTGTAAAAATCCAAGATGTATAACTTCTATAGAGCCATATTTAAAGCATGTTCACTATCTAGTGAATGAAAAGACAAAAGAATACAGATGTAAATACTGTGATGATATAAGAAAAGTAGGAGAGCTTATTTAATAACTATAAAAGGGAGAGAGTGTTTATGGAACTTTGTATAAAGAATGCTAAAGTAGTTGATTGGTGCAAAGTATTTATAGGAGACGTCTATATCAAAGATGGGATTATAGTAGAGACAGGCAAAGATTTAAAAAAGAGCTGCAACACGATAGATGCAGATGGACTAACTTTAATGCCATCCTTTATAGATTTACATGCTCACTTTAGAGATCCAGGATTAACCTATAAAGAAGATATACAATCAGGCTCTAAAGCAGCAGTTAAAGGTGGATTTACAATGGTTAACCTCATGGCGAATACAAATCCTGTGTGCAGTTCTATGGATACTGTAAATTATGTTAAGGACAAAGCTAAAGAAACAGGACTTATAGATATACATCAAGTAGTTTCAATAACTAGAAATTTTGATGGGCAAGATATTAGCCATTTAGATGAAATAGATAGTTCTATAAAAATAATTTCTGAGGATGGAAAAGATGTAATTGATAGCATGGTGATGTTAAAAGCAATGAAAAAAGCAAAAGAAGAAAACTTGATTGTAATGTGTCATTGTGAAGATCCATATCTTTCAAACTATGACATGAGAATTGCTGAAAATATAATGACTAAAAGAAATATAGAATTCTCTAAAATCACTAATTGCAAACTGCATATTGCACATGTAAGTACTTTAGAAGCAATGAGTGATATCATTGAAGCTAAAAAGCAAGGATTGAAAGTGACCTGTGAAGTTGCACCTCATCATTTGGCATTAACTAATAAATACAATTATAGAGTAAATCCTCCTCTTAGAGATAAAGAGGATATAGATTTCTTAATAAAAGCTATAAAAGAGGGATATGTAGATGCAATAGCTACAGATCATGCTCCTCATAGTGAAGAAGATAAGATAAAGGGAGCACCAGGCATTTCAGGATTAGAGACAGCCTTTTCAACAACCTACACAAAGTTAGTAAGAGAAAAGAATATAAGCTTAAATAAGTTAAGTGAAATAATGAGCAAAAATCCAAGTGAATTGTTAGGAGTAAATAAGGGAACAATTGAGATTGGCTACGAGGGGGACTTAGTACTATTGGACTTAGAAGCAAGCTACGAGATAAATTCAGAAGAATTTTGGTCTAAAGGAAAAAATACCCCCTTAAATGGAATGAAAGTATATGGGAAAATAGTTAAAACTATAAAAGGCGGAAAAGAAGTTTATTCTAATGATGAATATAACTAGACGGTTTAAAAAATAAGTTAATAAGAAAAACTATTTTCAATATTAGGTTATTAGAGATCAGTCATAAAAATTTTATGACTGAAAACTGATAATCTATCCTATATAAATAAGATTGATAAGGAGATAAAAATGATAATAGATAAATTATTTAAAACTGTTGAAGAAAAAGGACACGTATGTGTAGGACTGGATACAGATTTAAGCTATATACCAAATACTTTTCTAAATAAATTTAGTTCACTAGAAGACGCAATATTCGAGTTTAATAAGGCTATAATAGATGAAACTATTGATGTTGCAGCTTGCTATAAGCCACAAATAGCCTATTATGAAGCATTAGGAATATCAGGACTTATTGCTTATAAAAAAACATTAGAGTATATAAAGTTTAAAGGTGGAATAAGTATTGGGGATATAAAAAGAGGGGATATATCAAAAACAGCTGAAATGTATGCTAAAGCCCACTTTGAAGGAGATTTTGAAGCTGATTTTATAACATTGAATCCATATATGGGATTAGATAGTATCGAACCTTATCTTCCATATATTAAGGAAAAAGAAAAAGGTGTATTTCTGCTAGTTAGAACTTCAAATAAAGGGGCTAAGGATGTTCAATATATTGATACACTAGATGGAAAAAAGGTATTCAATTTAGTGGGGGAAAAAATTCAGAACTTAGGAAAAGAATGTATAGGAGAGTGTGGATATAGCTCAATAGGAGGAGTTGTAGGATGTACTCATGTAGAAGAAGGGGTAGAGCTTAGAAAAAAACTAAACTCAATGTTCTTCTTAATACCTGGATATGGTGCACAGGGAGGAAAGGCAGAAGATGTTGCACTATATTTAAAGAATGGAAACGGTGGAGTTGTAAATTCATCAAGAGGCATAATGCTTGCTTATAAAAAATATGAGGACGGAGAAGCAAATTTTGCAAAATATGCTAGAAAAGAAGTTATAAGAATGAGAGATGAAATACTAAGGGCTATAAGGCAGGAGTAGTTACAATGAATATAAATAAGAAGTATACAGTAAATACGGTTATAGAAAATATTCAAGTATGTGAGGGTATATATAAGTTAAAAATAGAAGGAAACTTTAAAGCAGAACCTGGACAATTTTATATGTTAAGAAGCTGGGATAATGAACCAATACTTTGGAGACCTATAAGCGTACACAATATAGATGAAAAGGGGAAAAATATAGAGTTTTTATATGCAGTAGTAGGACAAGGAACTGAACTTTTAAGCAGACTTAAAGGTGAAGATCAAATAAGTGTTGTAGGTCCACTAGGAAATGGATTTGATATAGAAGAAGCTAGTGGTAAAAAAATAGCCTTAGTAACAGGGGGAATAGGTGTAGCTCCTATACACTATCTTTCAAAGAAAATAAAAAAATCCCAAATAGATGTGCTTGCAGGGTTTAAACATGATGTATATGGGCTAGAAGAAATAAAAGACCAGGTAAACTCAGTGAATATATCAACAGAAGATGGAAGTTATGGTTATAAAGGATATATAACAGAAATATTTAAACCTGAAAATTATGATTTAGTACTATGTTGTGGGCCAGAAATAATGATGCATAAAGTTATAGAAATGTGTAGAGAAAAAAATACTAGAGTTTATATTTCAGAAGAAAAGAAGATGGCTTGTGGGATAGGAGCCTGTTTAGTATGCACATGTAAAACTAAGCATGGTAATAAGAGAACCTGTGTAGACGGGCCTGTGTTTTTAGGAGAGGATATAGAACTTTAATTTATTGTAAAGGAGTTGACTAAAGTGTTAGGTGTTAATATATGTGGAGTAGATTTTAAAAATCCCATAATAGCAGCTTCAGGTACATTTGGATTTGGTGAAGAGTATAAGGAGTTCTTTGATGTATCAAGGCTTGGAGGAATAAGCACAAAAGGACTTACCATTAATTCTAAAGAAGGAAATTGTGGAGTTAGAATGATAGAAACTTCATCAGGAATGATTAATAGTGTAGGGCTTCAAAATCCTGGAGTACACCATTTTCTAAATGATGAAATTAAAAAAATGGAAAAAATGAATACTGTAATAATAGCTAATTTAGGAGGCTCTACAATTGAGGAGTATTTAGAGGGTATAGAAAAATTAAATGATAGTAATGTAGATATGATTGAACTTAACATATCTTGTCCTAATGTTAGAGAAGGTGGAATGGCATTGGGTATAAAATCTCATATTGCTTATGATGCTGTAAGACAAGTTAAAGGATTATGTAAGAAGCCGTTAATAGTAAAATTATCGCCTAACGCAGAAGACATAAGAGATATGGCATATAGATGCTGTGAGGCAGGTGCAGATGCATTATCTCTCGTGAATACTTTTAAGGCAATGGCCATTGATATATATAAGAAAAAGCCTGTATTTGATAATATATATGCAGGATTATCTGGACCAGCAATAAAACCTATAGCACTTAGAATGGTTCATGAAGTTTGCCAAATAGTAGATATTCCAGTTATCGGTTTAGGTGGAATAAGAACATGGCAAGATGCTATAGAATTTATAATGGCAGGAGCACAGGCAGTCCAAGTAGGCACTGCAAATTTTATAAAGCCTGATATAGCTTTAGATATAATAAATGGTATAGAAAAATATTTAGAATCTGAGGGAATTAAAGATATAAACGAAATAAGAGGGATAATTTAAAGGGCTAAAGATGAATAATGATGAAATATAGAATAAATTAAACATTAATAGTAACTTTCTTAATATAGTTAAAAATGTTGTTGAATCTTCATCTTTAAATTAAAAAAAATTTACTAAAAATACAAATATATATTGGAGGTTAATAATGGAGAATAGGGATAAAATGGTTATAGATACATTATTAGAATCAGGAGCATTATTAGAAGGACATTTTTTACTGTCCTCAGGAAAACATAGTGATAGATATTGTCAATGTGCACGATTATTACAATACCCAGATAAAGCAGAAAAGATTTTAAAATTAGTAGTAGAAAAGATAAAGGATATAGATTTTGATGTAGTTGTAGGTCCAGCTATGGGAGGGGTGATTGTTGCTTATGAAGTTGCTAGACAACTAGGCAAGACAGCAATATTTACTGAGAGAAGAGATGGGGTTATGACTTTATCAAGATTTGAAATTGCAAAAGGAACAAAAGTCATTATATCTGAAGATGTTGTAACTACAGGAAAATCAACTATGGAAGTTATTGAAGTGTTAAATAAGTTAGGAGCGGAAATCGTAGGAGTTTGTTCAATAGTTGATAGACGAAATGAGGATTGTAAATTAAAATTACCTCTATATAGTGCCATAAAATTAAATATAGAAGTCTTTGATGTTGATGAGTGTCCGCTGTGTAAAGAGCAGGTTCCTTACATTAAGCCAGGCAGTAGAATTATAAAATAATTGTCGTAATTAGTCTATAAAAAAAGTTTATTCATTAGTTAAGAATAAATATTCAAACAGTGTATTAAATTTGCATCAAATAAAGTAAAAATGCATAATATTTTAGGCTGTTATGCATTTTTTTGTAGCGCCTCTGTATAATGTGATAATTTGTAATTATTGACATGAAAGTGAAAAAAATTTACTATGAAGTTATAAATATCTTAATATTCTGAATATGTGCGTCGGATAAAATAGTGTTAAAAATATATGGGGGGGTTAATAATGAAAATTGTATTAGCTT
>NZ_DDOV01000094.1 GCF_002341865.1 Clostridium sp. UBA2485
AAATTGCTAGTTAAAAATCTATTAAAGGAAATTAATTCGCTAGAATTAATTTCATCCACAATTCTCCATCGTCCATTGTCTAACTATCTTAAATAATCAATAAGTGATGGTTGTAATATTTGTGCACTGGTTTGCAGTGCTGACATATATACAGTAAGCATTGTAGCATATTCTATAGACTTTTCTACAACATCAACATCTTCATTATGAGATAATATTTCAGTTAAATTCATATTTTGCTCCTTATTTAAATCTTGAGCACTTTCCATACGATTTTGTAGAGTTCCGACTTTAGAACGTACTGTTATGAAATTACTTATAGCACTATCCATTTTAGCTAAATCTTCATTAAAAACTTTACTTAAATCATCTTTACTATCCAAATGCTTTGTAATATCATCAAAAAATTTTTTTAAATCTGATGCTTCAACCTGTTCATCTCCTGCATCATCAGTATAATTATGCTTAAAGTTAAAAATTTCCGTAGCACTTACATTGTATTCTATAATTACTCCTTGAGATATCTCCACTTTAAGTTTTTCACCAATTTGCTTAAGTTCATTATCATCCTTATTGGTTAATTTTAATTGTGTATTTCCATTAGCATCAACTTCTGATTCTATAGGCTTTTTATCCCCTCTAGTACCTCCAAAGATATATTTTCCATCAAAGGAAGTATTCATTATTTGAGAAAGCTCAGATATTTTTTCATTTATTTCATCTTTTATTGCTCTGAGTTCTCCACTTCCATAGGCAGCATCTCCAGCAGCAACCATAAGTTCTCTTACTCTATCAAGAGCTTTAGTTGCTTGATTTAGTGCTGTGTCTGTAGTATCTAACCAATTTATTGTATCTTTAATGTTAGAATTATATTGTTTATTAGCATAAATCTGTCCATACATTTGCATGGAACGTGATACACCAAAAGGATCGTCGGAAGGTCTTCTAAATGCCTTTCCCGAAGTTCTTTGTTCTTGAATCTTTTTCATATTATTAAGATTTACGTACATATCATTTAAAAAACTATCAGATAACATTCTATCAGTTATTCTCATTACTTCACCTCATTATCTCTTCAATCCATTTATAACCACATCTAATAATTGGTCTACAGTGGATATCATTTTAGCATTAGCTTGGAAGGAATGTTGGAATTGAATTAAGTTTATCATCTCTTCATCTCTATTTACTCCAGATACAGAATTTCTAGAAGCAATCAAACCTGATAATAATACATTTTCATTTGCAACTTTTCTCTTTGCATCTTGATTTTGAACTCCAAGCTTATTTGTACTATTAATAAAATATCCTTCTATTTTCATTCCCGAAGGATCATTTATAAATGTAAGTACTCCGTCAACTTCAGCATCTCCAAATTTATTATCTTTTTTAAAATCTGCCAAAGTTGTATTAGCGTTTACCTTTTGAATTTGAAACGCCATATCTCTAAGCCCTGCTATAATAAGTGCTCTTTTATTATCATCAGCACCTGCTTTGCTATCAATTCCTGTATTTATAAGCATTACATTATTTAATATGTCATCATTTATAGCAATGTTTCCAGCAGTTATTCCTTTTCCTGAACCATCTATAGCCTTCTTATCAGTAATAGTTCCATCAATATTCTTTATACAAAAGAAATTTATTTGTTTATCAACATCATCCATATCTCCATGAATGGCATTTATAGATAATGCTATAGTTTTAGCTAGAGTATCTAGTTGAGCTATATAGTCCTCTGTATCCTGTTGAATACCTTGAAATCCACTAATTCCACCTGTTTTTGGTTTAAAAACTAAATTACTAATATCTTTGTATTCTATTGTTCCTGTTAAATTTACTTCATTTCCATCATTACCCACTAAATTTCCATCTTCATTAGTTATCAGTACTCTGCCTTCATTTAGAGATTTGTACTCTTCTTCTGACAATTTCATTGTGACTGTTACTGCATTATCAGGATTTGTTGTGTCTCCATTTTTGTAATAAGTTACAGTGTATTCACCAGAAGCTGCAGTTTCTTTTATATCACTTACATATGCAAACTTATGAATTTCTTCTGAGTCTATGTTCCTTAATAAATCCACATCATAGCCTTCTGGCTTTAAGGTCATTCCATTTAATTTTTTATTACTAGTAGATATTCCAAATTTAGTACTAAGTTGATCTAACAGTAAATCTCTAGTGTCTAAAAGGTCATTGGGATTATTTCCTGATACAGTAATGGTTATAATTTGTTTATTTACTGCATTAAGTTGATCAATTAAACTGTTTACTTCAAATACAGAATGTTGTATTTCCTTTTGAGTATTAGTCTTAACATCATTAAGCTGCTTATGAACATGATTTAACTCCTCAGCTAACATCTTTGCCTTCTGTGCTACTACTGTTCTAGCTTCTGAATTTCTAGGATGTTTAGATAGAGTTTGCCAAGCATCAAAAAATTCGGATAATAACTTTGATATCCCTGTATCTCCTGGCTCATTGTATATATTTTCAATTTCTGATAAATATTTTCCTCTCATTTCTTCCATGCTTTTATTACTAGTTGCTCTTCTTATTTGAAAATCTAAAAAACTATCTCTAGTTCTTTCTATAGCTGCAACAGTTACCCCTGTTCCAATTTGTCCTGGACCAGTTAAGGTTATTGGCCTTGATGTAACCAATCTTGCTTGTTGTCTTGAAAAACCAGCAGTACCAGCATTGGCGATGTTATGGCTTGTTACATTTATGGAAGTTTGTTGTGCAAACATAGCTCCCTTCGATGTATTTAAAGTTCCAAATAGTCCTGACATTTTTTCACCTCATTATTTTCTAATTTTTCCATAGGAATTGTATACGTTAATGTTTTCTCTAGGCTTTATCATGCTTAACATTGAATTTGTAAAGCCTAAATATTGCTTTATAAGCATCTCATTACTTTCTTTTTGTGTTCTTGCTGATTCTAAAGTCATGATGCATTTGTTATAACATTTTTC
Organism: Clostridium sp. UBA2485; assembly: GCF_002341865.1. GTDB lineage: Bacteria > Bacillota > Clostridia > Clostridiales > Clostridiaceae > Clostridium_J. The sequence continues at coordinate 2,979 of NZ_DDOV01000094.1, forward strand.
AAGTTCTCTATCACTTGATTCATTAATGATTACATTCATAGGTTTATTTCCTACTAATTGTCTTCTCTCACTTTCAACTACAGCAATATTCCTATTGGCTTCTTTTAACTTAGGAATTATTCCTTCCAACTGGAATACATCATTAGCAATAATATATTCATGTTGTTCTTCTAATAATTGTAGTAAATTTTTAATACTATCTATTTGATTTAATAAAGTTTCCTTTAGCCTTTGAACCATAGCTAATATTCTCTTCCTTTCATATGCTCTATAAGTTTTTCAGCTACTAGTTTACTATCTACTTTATAAGTTCCCTGTGATATTCTTTCTCTAATATTTTCTATTTTTTCTGTAGAAACTCCAGAAAATTCTTCATTGGAAAAGCTATTTAAAGTTTTACCTAAAGTAGATATCTCACAACTATCTTTATGCTTCATCTCTTGTATCTTCTCTTGCTTTGCTTTATTAGCTTTGTATGAACTAATAGCTATAATATTTGATGTATTATTTATTTTCATTTCTACACTCCTACCTTAATAATAAAAGTAATTGCTTATATGTTTTATATCGTCATTATGTATAAAAAGTTTATATTTAATTAAATTCTTTTTTACAGTAATCTCTTGATTTTATCGCCATTTTTCACCATTTTGCTTTATTAATATATCTTTTAAAAAATAACTTACATAATTTGCATATATAAATACTAATTATAAGTTATGAAAAATGAAAAATGAAGAATGAAGAATTTTAGGAAACTTCTCAGCATTAACTGAGAAGTTTAAAATTGATTTATTTAAAAGTAACTCCTTACTTTTAAAATCTAATAAAAACCTTTGGTTTTTATTAAAAATCAATTAAAAAGCATAGCTTTTTTCACCGTAATTCTTCATTCTTCATTATTNNTTCAATTAAAGACCCTGTTCCCAAATTTAATATGTCTCTAACATTCTTTTTCGTTCTACCAAGAACTACTGATACTTCAAGAGGTACATCCAGAATTAAATCAATATTTTTAGGCATAATATGATTTTGATTTTCTGGTAACTGAGTAAAAGTTGCCTCTCTTACTTGAACTGGCTCTTTATAGCTTTCAATAGGCTTATGATCGTATTGAACATTATAGTTTTCATTGTAACCCATGTCTTTGCTTTCCCCCATTGATGATTCATAATTTTGAGCTGGTGCTCCTGCTCCAGAGCTCATTGTTGGTTGTGAATCAGCTGTAGCTGGTTCTTCATCGGTTCCCATCATTATGCTAACTATTTTTTGTGCTGTAACAAGTGGTAATACTTGCATTATGTTACTATCTATTAAGTCTTCTATTGTCATTCTAAAAGATATAAATGCTACATTTTCTTCATCGCCTATATCTTCAGCAATAGGTGTTGTATTTTCATCGCAAACACTTGAAACTGGAGGAGAAATATTAACTTCTCTTCTAAACATAGTTGCCATTGAAGTAGCAGCAGAACCTATCATTTGATTCATCGCTTCTGAAACAGCACTTATTTCTATTTCTGAAAGTTCCAAGGCTTTTTCTACCTTTCCATCTCCACCCATCATTAGGTTTGCAATTACTGCTGCATCGTTTACCTTCATTATTAACAGGTTTCCGCCAGCTATTCCACTGGTAAACTTAACATCTAAAATTACATTAGGAGTTTCAAAGCCCTTTTTTATTTCATTTAAAGTACTTACCTTTATAGTTGGAGTGGTAATATTTACTTTTTTTCCAATAATGGTGGAAAGTGCTGTAGCTGCAGATCCCATTGATATATTTCCCACTTCTCCAAGTAAGTCTTTTTCAATATCGCTAAAAACATTTTTGTCACTGGTTGTTTTTGGAGTTTCTCCACCATTTAATAGTGAGTCTATTTCTTCCTGGGACAGAAATCCGTTATTCATCTTCTTCCACATCCTTATCTGTAAAGTCTAATATCTGAACTGCCCTATTTTTACCATATAATCCTGGCTTACCACTATAGGTTAACTGTTCTTCTACATAAACCCCAATAGGTTCTTCGATATTACTATTTAAGGTTATAACATCTCCAACATTTAATTCTAAGAAATCTTTAACTGTAATTTCCGCTTTACCTAATACTGCTTTTAGGTCAACATCAACTACCTTTAATCTTTTTTGTAATTTTTCTCTTGACTCTTTAACTAATGTTTCATCATCTTCTCTAAACCAGTATTGAATTACTAGTTTATCAAGCACCTTTTCCAAACTTAAAAATGGAATACAAATATTCATAAAAACATTGGTATTAAACATTTCAATTGTGAAAGTAATAAGAGCCACTGGCTCATTTGGTGCTAGTGTTTGATTCAGAGCTGGATTTGTTTCTATATTTTCAATTTCTGGCTCAACCTCTAAAACGTCTTCCCAAGCTAATCTTAAGTTAGAGATTAATCCTGAATTTAACGTCTTTATCAAATTTTTCTCAATTTCTGTAAGTTCTTTTAGCATAGGTTTCTTGCTTCCTGAACCTCCAGCTAAAACATCATAAATTCTCAATACAAATTCTGCATTAGTTTCAAGTAGTATTTGTCCGCTAAAAGGTGGCATTCTAAAAAGTGTTAACACCGTAGGGTTTGGAATAGAATGTATAAATTCCTCATAGGTTATTTGTTGAACACTTTCCACTTTTACCTTAATATTACTTCTAAGCTGTGCAGTTAAATAGTTTGAAATTATTCTGCTATAGTTATCATGAACAAGCTCTAAGGTTCTAATATGATCCTTAGAAAATTTTTGAGGTCTTTTAAAATCATAAGGTTTAGCCTTAACTTTTTCTTCTTTTTCCTCTAAAAAATCATGCTCTAAATCTCCAGAAGATAAAGCATTCAAAAGAGCATCTATTTCGTTTTGAGATAATACTTCTGACATTACCCTACCTCATTCCTTAAATATTATAAAAAATTTATAATATTAATTTATCTAAATCGATTAATGTAATAATTCTATCTTTTAGATTTATTACTCCTTTAATATAAACTTTTTCTTTTTCATTATAAACTTTTTCTATATGACTATCTTCAATGTCTAAAACTTCATCTACAGCATCTACAGTAATTCCTACTGCTTCTTCTTTCAAATCTAAAATTATAATATTTTGGTCCTTACAATTACTTTCTTTCATTTCTAAAATAAGATTAACATCTAAAACTGTTATTATAATTCCTCTTAAATTTATTAACCCTTTTATATACTGTGGAGATTTTGGTACTTTAGTAATCTCCATCATGTCAGAAATGCTCTGTACTTTATTGGTTTCAACTGCAAACTGTTCCTCACCAATCCTAAATATAACAACTTGCATTATAAATCCTCCCTATCCAACTACCTTATTGATAGCTTCTAAAACTCTATCCGCTTGGAAAGGCTTAACTATAAAATCTCTCGCTCCTGCTCTTATTGCATCCATAACCATGGTTTGTTGTCCCATAGCACTGCACATAACTATTTTTGCTGCTGGATCAAATGCCTTTATAGCTTTTACTGCTTCTATCCCATCCATGTCCGGCATTGTTATATCCATTGTTACTACATCTGGTTTTTCAGCTTTATATAGCTCAACAGCTTTTATCCCATTCCCAGCTTCTCCTACAACTTCATATCCATTTTTCTCTAGTATATCCTTAATCATCATTCTCATAAAAGTGGCGTCATCAACAATTAATACTCTAGCCATTTAAATTTCCCTCCATTAAACCTAACGATTTTAAAATTTTCTCTAGTGAACCAGGCATTGGAATATAATAAAAATGCCCGTTAAGTTTTTCATTTTCTTGTACAAATTGTGTTTCAATGTCTAATATATAGTCACCATATTGACCTGACTCCATAAAGCTTGTAGATAATATGGCACCCATCATGTCTGAAGTTACTGCTGGTACAGATGGTACCAGCAATAAATTTGTCATTTTTGCAATAGCATTCATATAGGTTGTAAAAATTATATTTCCAAGTTCTCCAAGTATTGAAATGCCCATTTCATTTATTTCATCACCGCAATTACTGCATAAAGTGTTTACGATATTTGAAAGTGACTGCTTTTCAATTATAAAAAGCATGTTTCCTGGTGCATCCCCGAGAACTCTAATAATAACAGCATAAACAAATTGTTCTGCATTAGATTTTTCAAAAATATCCTCATATTGAATTAAATTAACCGTAGGAAAGGTAATATCTATTTTTTTGTTTAGCAATTGTGACATTGCTGTTGCAGCATTACCTATTCCAATGTTACCAATCTCTCTTAAGGCATCTAATTGAATTTCATTAAATACTGTATAGTCCAATAGTAACCGCACCTCCTTATGTTAATGATGCAACATCTAATATTAAGGTTACTAATCCATCTCCTAAAATTGTAGCACCTATATACTCTTTCATGCTTTTTAATGTCTTCCCAAATGGTTTTATTACTATTTCTTGCTGTCCTAGTAGTGAATCTACAAGTAATCCTACTTGCTTTTCTCCTACCTTAACCATAACTATATATTTTTTACCATAACTTTGTTCTTCTAAACCTAATTTTTCATTTACCCTTATTAGATTTATTACATTATCGTTATAAATAATGACCTCTTTATTATTAGTCTTTTTAATTAGAGATTCTCTATATTCTATAACTCTATCTATATATCCTAAGGATATAGCTATTGTTTCACTTCCTACTTTAACAAGTAGTGCTTGAATTATTTGAAGTGTCAGTGGCAATCTTATAACAAAGCTTGTACCTTTTCCCAGTTCGCTGATAGCATCTACAGTTCCACCTAGAGTAGAAATTTTAGTTTTAACAACATCCATTCCCACACCTCTTCCAGATATATCTGTAACCTGTTCGTTAGTACTAAAGCCCTGACTAAAGATTAGATTTTTAATATCTAAATCACTCATACCTTCAGTATTAATTCCTACTCTTTCAGCCTTTGCCTTAATTTTATCTACATCAAGACCTTTTCCATCATCCTCAACTTTAATTACAGCCTTTGTTCCTTCTGAATAAGCTATAAGTTTAATCTTACCTTGAGGATTTTTACCTGAACTTATTCTTTCCTCAGGACTTTCAACTCCATGGTCTGCTGCATTTCTAAGTAGATGTATCAGTGGTTCTCCAATTTCCTCTATAACTGTTCTATCAAGTTCAGTGTCTTGGCCTAGTATTTCTAATTCAATTTCTTTGTTTAATTCCAGTGCCAAATCTCTTATCATCCTTGGAAATCTATTAAATACCACATCTAGTGGAAGCATTCTAATTTTCATAACTAAGTCTTGCAAATCTGAAGTGCTTCTTGCTACCTGTTCCAGTGTTTCATTTAAATCTGGAATCTTATGGCTTAAACTTATTTGCTCTAACCTAGTTCTATGAATAACCAATTCTGAAACCATGTTCATAAACTTATCTAATCTTTCAAGATCAACTCTTACAGATTGTCCAACGGTTCTATTTTTATTAGATTTTTCATGAGAAGATTTTTCACCACTTTTAACTGGTTGTTTTTTCCCCTCTTCTTTTTTCTTAGGTTTGTTATTCTTTATAATTTCCTTTGATTCAGTTGCAATTTTTTTAGAATTAGCTTCAGTTTTTATACCCTTATTTTCTATGGAGTTAAAGCCTAATTTAACCTCACTGTTTTTTATATTTTCTGATTCTATGCTAAAAATTCTAATCTCACTTATTTCCGAGATGCTATTTAATACATCCCTTATTTCCTCTTTTGATTTTTTAGTTAAATAAGCTAATTGTATATCTAGGTCAAAGTTTTCTGTTTCTAAATCTTCTAGTACAGGAATAGCTTTAATTATTTCCCCATGCTCCTCTAAATTTTGAATTATTATAAAAGCTCTAGCAGATTTTAATATTGTACCTTCATCTAATACTAAATGTATATTATAAGCATTAAATCCACTATCTTTCGCTTGTTTAATCACACTAATGTCATATTCATTAAACTCAATATGATCTTCTTCACTTTTCACTTCATTATTTTTAATATGTTCTACTTCTGCATTATAAATACTGACGCTACTTATTTCTGAAATACCACCTAGTATTTCATTTACTTCTTCCATTGACTTTTTAGTTAAATAAACTAGCTGTATATCAGAGTCAAAGTTTTCTGCTTCTAAATCTTCTAATACTGGCACAGATTTAATTATTTCTCCATGAGCCTCCAGATTTTGCATTATTATAAATGCCCTAGCAGACTTTAAAACTGTTCCTTTATCAAGGGATACATGTATATTATAAGCATTAAATCCCCTATCCTTCGCTTGCTTAATTACGTCAATATCATATTCATTCAGTTCGATTTCTTCTAAAGTGCTTACTACTTCCACCGTAGCAGGTACTGAAGCAATTTGTGGTTCTTCCACTGTTTCATGCTCTTTAGAAATTCCTTCTAGAGCTTCCACTATTTCTTCTATATCAACCTCTTCTTCATTATCCTCTGCAATATTATCAACCATGTTTTCTAAGGTATCTAAACATTTAAACAATACTGTTACAACCTTTGGTGTAACATTTAACTTACCTTCTCTAAAGTTTGAAAGTACATCCTCCATCTTATGAGTAAGTTCAGCTATGGTATTATATCCCATAGTTGCTGCCATACCTTTTATAGTATGAGCCACTCTAAATATTTCATTTAGTTTTTCCTTATCATTTGGCTCCTGTTCCAGGATAAGAAGACTTTCATTTAAGGTTTGAAGGTTGTCCATAGATTCTTCTAGAAACATTGAAAGATATTGTGACGTATCCATACTATTCCTCCTTAAAGCTTCCTATAAATAAAAGTAGATACTTTTTCAAAATCGAAAGCTTTGTAGTTATATATACTTTCTGTAGCACCTACAAAAAGTATCCCTCCTTTTTTTAAGGATTTACTAAACTTATCATATATTTTATCTTTAACATCTTGGTTAAAGTAGATTACTACATTTCTACATACTATAACATCAAAATTACTGTCATAGTTATCTAATATAAGATCATGTCTTTTAAAACTTACCATTCTTTTAATATTGTTATTTATTAAATAATTATTGCCTTCCTTCTGGAAATATTTATTCATTAATGTCTTTGGTATAGTCTTAACTTCCTGCTCAGAATATTCTCCTTTTTTTGCCTTATCAAGTATGGTGTTATCTATATCCGTTGCTATAATCTTATGATTTACATTAGGTGTTGATTCATTTAACATCATAGCTAAAGAATACGGTTCTGCCCCTATTGAACAAGCTGCACTCCATATTTTTAATGGGTTTTTATAATCTAAATATTTTTTTATCACTTTTTCAAATTCATCAAAAATTTCCGGATTTCTGAAAAATTCTGTTACATTTATTGTTAAATAATCAATGAATTTTTGTCTTTGAGTTAAATCTGTTTTTAAAACTCTTATATATTCTTCTATTGTATTTACACCTACTCTAGACATTAGACTTGATATTCTTCTTTGAAGTTGATTTGACTTATAGGCTGTTAAATCAATTCCTAATTCTCTGAGCACCCATTGCTCTAATGGTCTAAAATCCATTAATCTCTTTCAACTCCTCTAATAGCTCTAACAATTCTGCTTGATACATGGTGCAGTGGTAATACCTCATCAACCATATTTGTTTCAAAGGTAGCTTTTGGCATTCCATAAATTACACAGGTAGATTCGTCTTCCGAGAAAGTATATCCTCCGTTTTTCTTTACTTCTACAGTGCCATTAGCACCGTCTTTGCCCATTCCTGTTAATACAACACTTAATAGACCATTGCCGTAAACCTTTGATGCAGAAATAAATAATTTATCTACTGCTGGTCTTACTCCCCAAATTGCTGGAGTTTCATTTAGTACAATCCTATTATTCTCAACTTCCATATGATAGCCAGCCTTTGCTATATATACTACATTTTTTTCTATAGGCATTTTTTCCTCTGCCTCTACCACTTTTAAACTACTTGACCTATTCAGCCTTTCAGCAAATGCTTTAGTAAATCCTATAGGCATATGCTGCACTACCAATACTGGCACTCCTAAGTCACTAGGTAAGGCTGTTATTACACTATAAAGTGCCTTTGGTCCTCCTGTGGAAGCACCAATAACTACACAGTTTATTTTTTTATTAATTTTTTCTGAACTTCTAAGCCTTGTTCTTGAGATAAAAGAAGTAGATTTTTTATTGTTAGTTTCTACTGTAGCTTTACTTATTTTAATAGACCTAATTTTCTCTATTAAATCTTCTCTCACCTTATTTATATCTAAGGAAATGGAACCTGATGGCTTAGCAATAAAATCAAAAGCACCGTTTTGTAGACACTCCATTGTAGTTTCTGCACCAGCTTTAGTTAAACTGCTTAACATTATAACCTTCGATGATACTCCTAATTCCTTTAATTTTTTTAAGGTGGTTATGCCGTCCATTACCGGCATTTCAACATCTAATGTAATTACATCTGGAACGGTTGTATTTATTTTGCTTAATAGATTTTCTCCATTTCTTGCAATATCAATTACTTCCATATCCGGTTCTGCATTTATCATATCAGAAATAATTCTACGCATAAGTGCCGAATCATCTACCACCATAACTCTTATTTTTCTATCCATTAAATCACCTCGATATGTGAAGTTAAATCTCTTTTATGCCTTCCCCTATAGTTTTCACATACAATATTCCTGTAACTGTATCGAAAATTACAGTTCTTCCTTTATTGCCCCCAGTATCTTCGCTATCTATCGGTATACTTAGCTTTTGTAATATTTCTTTTACTGTTTTAGCATTTCTATCTCCTATATCCATATTCATACTCTTATCAGAGAAATTGAACATAGAAGCCCCTCCAGCAATTTTTGCTCTTAAAAATTTTTCTTTAGCACCTGCATTTTTCATTTGGCTTATCAATGTAGGTATTGCTAAATCTGCAAATTTAAGTTCATTAGTTATTNNGGTAGCATTATATGAGCTAGTCCCCCAACTTTTGAATATTTATCAAATAGGGCTATACCAATGCATGAACCAAGGCCTATAGTAATTAGTCTATCTGGTGGTTTTGCTATATTGCAATCGCCAATTCCAATTTTTATCTCTTTATACTCCATAGTTACCCCGCATTAATATACTAATTGCTTTTCTTCTTCAGATAGTATACTTCCAAGAGTTAAGAACACAATTATTCTCTCATCTTCTTTTATTAATCCTTTAATATACCTTTTAGAAACTTGAGAAGCAATATCTGGGGCATCTTCAATTTGCTCTTCCATTATTGGCTTTACTTCTGAAACTGAATCTACAATGATACCTATTTTTTTATCATCTTGTCTTGTGACAATAATTTTTAAATGTTCCTCTGAGTCACTAGATATTTTATGAAATCTATCAGAAAGAGATATAACTGGAAGTATATTTCCTTCGTAATTTATAACTCCTTTTAAAAACTCTGGAGAATCCGGAAGCTTTGTTGGGTCTTCATAAGTCAAAATTCTTTCTACCTCCATAATATCTCCGGAATAAAACTGGTCACCGATAGAAAAAACTAACATTTTAATTTCCCTACTCATAATTTCACCTTCTACAATTTAAATTTATCAACCACTAACTCTTTATCATTATCTAAATAAACATGGATGTTCCTACTAGGTTCTTCTAATAAAAATTCCTTCTCACCTATAATAAACTTTGTATTATAATAAGCAATATCAGCATGGATATGTCCACTTTTCTTTACCTTTAAAATAGTAGAAACTCCTGCAATAGTTCCTACAATCTTGCATTTTATTTCATCGGCTGCATTTATAATACCACCTCTTGTAGTGCTCCTATCAGCAACAAAATAAACACTATCCAATGCATTTATTTCTGATTTGTAAACTCCTTTTCCATTGATATAAACGGAACCTGTGGAGCTAACTTTAGAATCCTGTATATAGTTAGCAGTTAAATTAGATTGGTGCATAGCACCTACTTTAACACTATTTAGCTTTTGTGTAACCATTTGTTGAATTTGCTTTATTTCATGTATAGTTACTATATTAGAAAAATAACTGTTATCCAGCTTATTTTTTACTATAGCATACAAACTATCATAGACCTCTCCTTGTGTTTCCATTACATTTAGTACTTTTTTAACATCATTTCTGAAATTTTTAAATCTACTTTCTACAATAAACTTTACTAACTCTCTATCAGAAATATTATTTGTTATCATTTTTTTATGATTTACTCTAAGTAAAGTATCATAAAGTCTACCTAGTAAATTTTGAAAGTTTTCAAGTTCATTTATATATAGTGAATAATCCAAACTTTCACTGCCTACTATAATGGATGATGATATTATATTACCCTTAACTGTAATATTTCCTCCTGCTTTTAACTCAGCACGAAGCACGTTTGAATTAACCGTTAACTCATGACCTGCTTCTACAGTCATTCCTTCTTTAACATCACCATAAATTATTACATCTCCTATGAATTTAATGTTACCTGTAGAAATATCTACATCTTTATTGATTTGATGTACCTTTTCTACGGAAAACATATTTCCTTTTACATGTGGCTTTCCATCAATAGTAGCTATAATTGAATTATTTTCAAGTCTACATCCATTACTTGCAAAAATTTTCTTTTCCTTACGTTTCTTAGGTCTTTGCAATTGACTATAAACATTAAATCCTATAGCTCCTTCTTGTCCTTCTTTTAATGTTGCTATTACATCTCCTCTGTGAACTACTTCTACAGCTCCAATAGATTTAAAATCTACAGTTCCTTTTTCATCAACTTCTAATTTTTTATCAAATTCTGATTGAAAAAGTATTTCTATTTCGTCATCTACAGGTTGTGTAGGTTCCTTACCTCTAGAAATAATTAAATTTCCAACGTTCTCTTCTTCACAACATTTTTTTATCGCTTCATTATCTATTCCATAAATTATTCCTAAATTAGATAGTTCACTTAATATTTGAAGCTCAGTATACTTAGGTGGCATAGTGACACCAACATATTGTATACCTGGTATTAGTTCTGTTAATAATTCTGTATCTTTTAGCTTGTACTCTTCTTTAGGAACATACCTTAATGAAATTCTTGCTTCCATTTTATCTTCTGATACTGATAAATTTAATTCTCTTTTAGCCTCTGTTTCTCTAATTCTTATCTCAATATTATTCTCTTCAAAAACTTCGATAGGAGAAATAACTTCTCTACTATCTACAATTATTTGTACTTCATCACAAGGTAAGATTTTTGCCGGTTTATTTCCATCTATAGGATTAATAACAACGACTTTTCCATTTTCAATTTTTATAAGTCCCATTCCTTGCTTATTAATTAAGCTGCTATTTAAATTTGCCATAAATATCCTCCTACCCTTTAACACACTTAGGTAAATGAATTAATGACATTTTATTTTAATTATCGTCATTTTTCTTACCTACTTTATATTTTTTAAAGAATTTTAAACTTAATTATATCCTCAGCAATTATTTCATTAAATTTATCCATAATTTTCTTAGTTATTTTATCTTCTTGTGATTTAATGACTATATCTCCCACAGAATTTATAGGTAATACTTTTGGTGAAGTTCCAGAAATAAATAATCCCTTTAAAGTATTTATTTCATTATAGCTTATAGGCTTTTCTTCAACTTTCAAAATTAAAGCATTACATGCTTCAATTATTTTCATTCTAGTGATTCCTGGCAATACATCTTTAAGAGGCGCTGTTAAAACTACTTCATCTTTTATCATGAAAATATTTGATCTACTTCCCTCTGTTATATAACCATTTCTATCAACTAAAATTGCTTCATAGGCATTATTAGATTTTATTTCACTATTTACCTTTTCTCTAAATTGATTATTAATAACCTTAGCATTAGGGTTTTCTCTTTCCCCAAAGTATAGTATAGTTTTTACTCCTTCCTTATACATTTCTTCACTTGGATAACTGTGCTTAATAAAGAATATATATATATTCTCTTTATCTAATATAAGTTTTATATTTCCTTCGTAAACTTTGTTTACTTTTACTAATTCTAATATATCTTTAGAAAGTCCTTCCTTATTAATAGTGATTTCTTGCTCAGTTAATCCTATGGAATTTTCTAGTCTTTCTATATGTTCTTTTAAAAATAGTGGTTTCCCATCTATTATTCTTATTACCTCATATAATAGTTTGCTTCCAGTTGGTTTTATATTTTCATATTGATCTGCTTCTTTTATTTCTCCATTATATATAAAATATTTATTGATAACTTCACTCACATCTATCTTCTCCTTTACTTCCATTTTAACATTTCAATAGTATCATGGTATTTTTTATAATTGATTAAATAAGCATTTCCTACTAAATTGAAAAGTGGCAAATCCGATAGTGAATCGGAAAACATATAAGAATTTTTAAAATCAACCTCTATATTATCTTTTTTGATTTCTTCCATAAGCCTAATTACTTTTTCTTCGCCTTTGCAGTTTTTCCCTTCAATTATCGGCCTATGCATACTATTTTCCACTTTAAATCTTGTGCCAATAATCTTATCTACTTCTTTTATATTGTATAGTTCTTTTAAATAAAACTCTGCTGAAGCGGAAATTAAATATATTTTACATCCATCTTCTTTTAATTTTCTCATCATATTAATAGCATCATCATAAAGAATTTTAGATAGTCTTTCTTCATAAAAATCCTTTACTATCTGCTGCATTTCATCTTCCTTTATACCATCAATAAATCTTATAAAGGTCTCTTTAGCCTTTGATGCGTCTCTTAATTTTAATATATACAATATGGTAGATAATATATTACGTGGTGCATACCTTATTAGTTTTGGTTTTTTCCTTAACATAAACATATATAATTCAAATAACGTTTCTCTTTTTGTAAGAGTATAGTCAATATCAAATATAGCTAGTCTTTCCATTCTTTCTCTCCTACCTTGAAAAATATATTTTATCACCTATCTATTATATGACAATCTCATAAATTATACCAAAAATTTTGCATAATAACTTTTAATTCAATTTATAATTATTACTCTTAACCAGAAATTATAAATTGAATTAAAGATTAATAATAAAAATAAATAATACAATTGAATTTATTTTATTTTTATGTAATAAGAAATATCTATAATTGACATTCTTCGTTTTTTACCTACAATTAAACAAAGTAGCAAATTGAGTAAATATTTCTACATATTACTAGTAATATAATTATACACCAAAAAAGCAAAAAGTCGCTTATACATAGCGACTTTTTAATTTATTAATCTTCTTGTGTAATTAACTCTTCGTAATAAGCTTTAGCTGCTTCATATTCTTCATCTTCTGGAACAACTAATTCTCCTACTTCGTCATCTCCTACAACTTTAAATAAATATATAGCTCCATCTTCTGGATTTTGAACTAAGGCATATTCATTTTCATTGTACATAAATCCATCTACTATTTCACATAGAACCGTATTTCCATTTTCATCTTCTAATTCAACTGTTAATACTTCATGTTCTCCGCAACCACATCCGCAGTCCTCATGTTCATGATTATGTTCTTCATGA
>NZ_DDOV01000096.1 GCF_002341865.1 Clostridium sp. UBA2485
TAAAATGGATGATCAGATGTCCTGAAAAAGTTCATACTTTAATGGAAATAGTATCAGAATCTAACAACAGATATATAGAAGAAGTAGCTAAATTAGGTTTATCCATTGGTTTTGCTGATCCAGTTTCATCTAATAGTCTTATAAGTCCAAAACAATTTAGGGAGTTCTCCTTACCTTATCTTCAAAAAAATGCAAATAAGATAAAGCAGAAGACTGGTAGTGCCCCTAGTATACATATATGTGGAAGAAGTAAAGAGATCTGGGAAGACGTTGTTAGTACAGGTATTTCTAATTTTAGCATAGATAATATAGAGGATTTAGAAGAAGCTAAGGAAACAATGGGGGATAGGGTCATAATTACTGGGAATGTTCCACCGGTTGATGTAATTCATAAAGGGACTAGAGAAGATATTTTTAAATCAGTAAAAGAGTGTATTAAAAAGGGATATGATTCTAAGAAAGGTTATATTTTAAGTACAGGCTGTCAAATTCCTATGAATACTCCAATTGAAAGAATTGAAATGTTCATGGAAGCAGCTAAAACATATGGTAAATATCCAATAGATTTGGATTTATTGATGAAAGATTAATAAAAAACAAGGAGGATATTAAAATGAATGATCTCAATGAAAAAAAAGGTAATGGATTAGCTTTATTACCTTTTGGTATTTTTATATTTGTATATTTATCTTCGGGCATTATATTACAATCTCAAGGAGTTGAAATGGCATTTTATCAATTTCCGGCTCCAATAGCAGCACTTATAGGAATAATATTTGCTTTTATTTTAACAAAAGGCTCTTTAGATGATAAATTTAACATATTCATCAAAGGATGTGGTGATGAAAATATAATTACCATGTGTATTATATACTTATTAGCAGGAGCTTTTTCTACAGTTTCTAGCACCATGGGTGGTGTTGAATCTACAGTAAATCTAGGACTTACTTTAATACCAGCTAATTTTATTACTGTAGGAATATTTATAGTATCTGCATTTATTTCCATTTCAACTGGGACTTCTGTTGGTACTGTTGTAGCTGTAGCTCCTATAGCTGTTGAGTTAGTGGAAAAGGCAGGATTAAGTTTACCTCTAGCATTAGGTGCATTAGTAGGAGGAGCTATATTTGGGGATAACTTATCTATAATATCCGATACAACTATAGCTGCAACTAAAACTCAAGGGATATCTATGAAGGATAAATTTAAAGCTAACATGGGCTTTGCATTGCCAGCAGCTTTAGTTACGATAGTGGTTTTGTTGATATTTGGAAAACCAGTTAGCACCCCAGAAATTCAAGAATACTCTTTCAACATAATTAAAATAGTTCCATATGCATTTGTATTGGTTACAGCTTTAACAGGAATGAATGTATTAGTAGTACTAACTGGTGGAATTGTACTATCAGGATTAATTGGAATCTATTATGGAAGCTTTACATTACTGGGATTATCTCAAGAGATATACTCAGGTTTTACAGGAATGTTTGATATTTTCTTATTATCTTTATTAACTGGTGGCTTAGCTAATATGGTATCAAATGCTGGAGGACTTGATTGGTTATTATATAAAGTAAAAAGAAAAATAAAGGGCAAAAAATCCGCTCAATTAGGTATAAGTGCGTTAGTGGCTCTTACAGATATAGCTACAGCCAATAATACAGTTTCTATAATTGTTAATGGCCAATTAGCAAAGGAAATATCTAAAGAATATGAAGTAGACCCAAGAAAAACAGCATCTCTTTTAGATACTTTTTCGTGCATAATGCAAGGCTTAATACCTTATGGCGCTCAATTATTGATAGCAGCAAGCTTTACTAATGGATTGATAAGCCCTGTTCAAATAGTGCCTTATATATGGTATTGTATGATATTGGCTGTGTTTGCGATTCTATCAATATTCACTCCTTTTGGAAATAGATATTTAATAAAAAACTCTTGGAATTTTGAGAAAAGTACACCAATGGATGAAGTAGCAAGCGAATAAACTAACCGGCATAGTAAATTTTTAGGCTAAGAAAAACAATAAATATAAGTTTAATTGATGAAATTGAGCTTAGATATATACTTGATAAGAGTTTTTATAAATGATAGTTATGGCTAGTCGAAGTTAGAAGCACTAATTTTGACTAGCTATTTTATTAATAATTGTATGGAATAATCTTTAAAGAAGATATACCATTTTTAAAAGTAAACTCTAAATTGGAATTAATAAAGAATATTATTAAGATATAATTTCTCTTATATTAAGTTGCACCTATGGAATTATAAATATTAAGTATTGCATTAGTATATTGTAGATACAGAAAAAAGGGCAGATTAGATCTTTTACAAAATAAGATATTGAGGGCTTAAATAAATATATTATTTTGTATATTTGCTTTAAATAAGAGATAGAATATTAAAAACAGATTTTAAAAAAATTTTTTTGATATTCTATTGACAACTCTTTTAGTTGTAACTATAATGGTTACAACAGGAGGAGTTAAGCATGAAAATTAGTAGTAGATTCTCTGTAGCAGTCCATATACTATCTATGTTATCTATGGAAAAAGATAATTTATGTACCTCAGAATGGATTGCTGGCAGTGTAAATACAAATCCAGTAATTATTAGAAGGGTTACTGGAATGTTAAAAAAAGCTGGTATTGTTAACGTAAATCCAGGTAGCGGAGGAGCATATCTTTTAATACCTATAGAAAGCATTACTTTGCTCGATATATATAAGGCAGTAGAGGTAGTTGAGGAAGGGCAGCTTTTTCAAATACATGAAAATCCCAATCCAAAATGCCCTATAGGTGCTAATATTCAACTTGTGCTAGAAATTATATTACTTAAAGCTCAAGGGGCAATGGAAGATGTATTAAGAAACGTTACAATGAAAGATATTGTTGAAGGGTTGTTAGAAAAGATTAAGTAGAATTCAGCTAAAGATTTTTAACATCGATGTAACTACTATAGTTACATCGAATATACTACTATTTTTTTATGCTAGTTGTAACTATTACGGTTACAACAAAAGAATAATAAAATTATATTGAAAGGATGATTATTTATGAAAATAGCATTAATTGGAGCAAACGGGAATGTGGGAAAAGTTATTTTAAAAGAAGCATTATTAAGAGGACATCAAGTTACAGGAATAGTTCATAATATATCAAAAGTCGAAAGTACACAGGATAACTTAAAGTTTATTGAAGGAGATATATTTGATGAAGAAAGATTATCAAAGGCTATCGAAGGAAATGATATAGTTATTAGTGCTTTTGGACCAAAACATGGAGAAGAAAAAAGTTTAGTAGATGCTACTAAGAGTTTAATAAATGCAGTAAAGAAAGCAGGTGTACCTCGTCTTTTATCAATGGGTGGAGCTGGAAGTCTTCTTGTAGAAGGGGGCATTAAGCTGGTTGAAACAAAAGATTTTCCTTCAGACTGGAAGCCAATTGCATTAGCTCATGGTGAGGCATTAGAACAGTACAAACAAGAAAAGAATCTTAATTGGACAAATTTAAGTCCTGCTGCATTTATAGAACCAGGAAAAAGAACAGGAGCTTATCGTACTAGTGAAGATTACTTAGTGGTAGATGAAAAAGGTGTTAGTCGTATTTCATTTGAGGATTTTGCTTTTGCTATGCTGGACGAAGTTGAAGAGCCTAAGTTCTCTCGTAAAAGATTTACAGTAGGATATTAATTTAATTGTGAGGAATAAAATATGAAAACAAAAATATATTACGTTATGGATACTATGTGTGGATGGTGCTATGGTTTTAGCGATGTTATAACTAAGATACATGAAAAGTACAAAGAAGCTTATGATTTTAACATTTTACCTGGAGGAATGTGGATAGATGATAATGTTAAAACTATGAATCATAGCCTAGGTGATTATATAAAAGGTCATAATAGAAGAATAGAACAATTAACTGGTAGAAAATTTGGAGAAGAATTTAATAAAAACATATTAGAAAATAATAATATAGTTTTAGACAGTTTTCCAGGAGCTAAAGCAGTGGTTTTAATCCAAAGATTAAAAAAGGATATAGCTTTTAACTTCCTTAAAAAGATCCAGGAAGCACTTTTTATAGAAGGGAAGGATACTAATAATTTAGAGACATATACTGAAATAGCTGAGAGCTTTGGAATTTCTAAAGAGGAATTTGAAAAAGAATTTCTATCTGAAGATTTGGCAGAGGAAACATTTAAATACTTTAATATGGTTTCCGAAATGGGCGTAGCAAGTTTTCCAACAGTTATTGCAGTAGAAGGAGACAAAGGAAGAGTAATCTCACAAGGATATGCTAATTTTAAAGAATTAGATAAAATTTTAAGTTAGTTTGTTTATAATAAAGAGCATAATTACAATAGAAAAAGACCATGAATAGCATTTAAATAGATGAATTTCATGGTCTTTTGTGTTTTGAAGCTTTAAATAATAAGTCACCTTATGATAAAGATTGAGATTATCAGTTTTTTACTAAAAGAGTTAAGGAAAAATTAAAATTGGATAACGAATCTCTTTGGAATTTTTTAGAATCCATGATGGAAACATATGCTCTATATATATAAGAATTAGATGGACTTCAAAGGGCATTTAATTGTATGAGTTTATAAATACAATAAGACACTAGGGATATTAGTATCTGATGCTTTATTTTGTCAAAATTTAAAAGGAAATATAAAGGATATATAGAAATGTATCATAAAGAACGGTTCATAATTATATTATTTTATAAGAATATGATAAGAATGTCTTTATGTATTATGAGCAATTGCAAGTAGAATTAGAGAATGATATGGATTATTTCCTTCAGTTATTTAATAATACAAAGAGCTAGGGTAAATTTAATGGAAAAGACGGTGATACCTTGAATAAGAACTTTATAATTGAACAATGTAGGAGACTAGAGGTTATACATCAAGAAGAAAGTGACAAATTGAAAGAAGAGGAATTAAATAACAAATGGATATTTATTCATAATGATGGCCATAAAAAAATGATGGATTATTTTTTGAGTTTTCTTAAAAGTACAGATAATATAGATAAAAGAGTAGCTAAAAAGTGGCTAAAGAAAGCCCAAAAAAAATCTGATGATATTATTAAAAATTTAGATGAAAAATACAATCACTTTTCCAATGATGAAGTTATGAATCAAGAGGATGAAAGAATTTATCATATAAATGATGGTGCTATCTGTATTGCTTATACATTAACTAATATTATTAATAAGAAAAGATATATAAGTAAAACTAACGAGAGTGAAAGGATTTGATTACAATGTTTATACAAAGAGGTTATCGTACAAAATTAGGAGATATTCACATACCTATCAAGGTTGATTTCAATATCACTGGACCATCAGAATATGATATTAGTTGTTTCGCCGTGGATAAAAATGACCAGCTATATGATGATATGTACATGATTTTTTATAATCAATTAAAGTCACCAGATGATGCAATTTGCATGAATGGAACTACATTTAATGTAAATTTAGCTAAATTACCTTCTGAGGTTGTTAAGCTTGTCTTTACAATTAGTATTGATGGTGATGGAACTATGGGTATGATTCATCAAGCTAATATTAAGCTATCACAACTTCATCAGGAAGATTTGGAGTTAAATTTGACAGGTAGTAATTTTAAAGATCAAAAAGCAATTATTGCCATTGAAATATATAATAAAAATGAATGGAGAATGAATGCTGTGGCAAATGGTTTTAATGGTGGTCTTTCTCAACTATTAGAAGAATATGGTGGAGTAGAGGAGGAAGATGATGAGTCTACAGAGCCTATAGTATCACAACCAGTGCCAGTTATCCAAACTTCAAAAATTTCATTAGAGAAAAAGTTAGAAAAGAATGCTCCACAACTTGTAAATTTAGCTAAACCACTAAAATTGGCTTTGGAAAAAAATAAAGTTCCGGATATAGTTGCCAAAGTAGCACTTATACTTGATATATCTGGATCAATGACTAGGATATATAAAAATAGAACGGTTCAATCAATTGTTAATAAAATATTGCCTTTAGCCATACAATTTGATGATAATGAAGAATTGGATTTTTGGTATTATGGAACTACTCCAAAGAGGATGGACAACGTTACTATGTTCAACTATTGTAATGCGGTTCCAGTAGATTATAAACCTTTAATGAGAGCTCTTGGAGGTGGGAATTATGAACCTGCTGTTATGAGAGAAATTATTGAAGAATACCGTAACAGTTCTATACCGGCCTATATTATATTTATTACTGATGGCGGAGTAGGAGCTAAAAGAGAAATTGAGAGTTTGGTGGTGGAATCATCACAATATCCTATATTTTGGCAGTTTGTTGGAGTCAGTGGTTTTGGGTATGGAATATTAAAGCATTTAGATACAATTAAAGGTAGAGTTGTAGATAATGCTAGTTTCTTTGCTCTAGATGACTTTAATAAGGTTTCAGATAGTGAGTTGTATGATCGCCTGTTAAAGGAGTTTCCAAGCTGGTTATCTGAAGCAAAAAATAAAGAAATTATTAGAAAATAACTTGGAAATTAAAAATTATATTTGCTAATTTAAAAAAGAAGGCACAATAGTTACTTTCTTTTTCGTAGTGGATAATCATTAAAAAATTTCAGGTATCGTCATAGGCTTTGATAAGTAAACCTTAATACTTTTTACATATAGTATTTTCAACATATACATAAGTAAAAAAGAAAAAGTACTAATTATATTTAATAATTTAGAGGATATATCTTAAACTAAGATGTATCCTTTTTCATAATTGTATCAAAGATCTTATACAGCCATTATCATAAGTTTTTTACTAAAATATTATGTTATATTAAGTTAAATTTTGACTAAGAAATTTTATATAGGGATACAATGCGAAAAC
>NZ_DDOV01000032.1:0-526 GCF_002341865.1 Clostridium sp. UBA2485
TTGAACCTTAACATAGGATGTATTTAAATTTCACATAGCTTGTTTGAATTTATAACGACAAAAAGATTGAACCTTAACATAGGATGTATTTAAATGAACGTATCAATATTAATAGCAAGAATGAATATAGAATTGAACCTTAACATAGGATGTATTTAAATCAATTACTTATAAAGATGCAGTTAAAAACCTAAAAATTGAACCTTAACATAGGATGTATTTAAATTTCCAAAACACACCATTAATACTATTGAACAAATCAATTGAACCTTAACATAGGATGTATTTAAATTTCAAAAAATGTTTTACTAAAGAAGAACGAATTTTATTGAACCTTAACATAGGATGTATTTAAATATTAATCAACTGACTAGAATGGTTAAGGCACAATCCGATTGAACCTTAACATAGGATGTATTTAAATGTATCAAAGAGCAATGTAGAAAAACTGTATAAAAGAATTGAACCTTAACATAGGATGTATTTAAATGGTATAAGTGATAGTGTAATTCTATGTACAAGTAAT
>NZ_DDOV01000032.1:605-3142 GCF_002341865.1 Clostridium sp. UBA2485
AACATAGGATGTATTTAAATGTCAAAGGGAATAGAGCATGAAGAATGGCTAAATGAATTGAACCATAACATAGGATGTATTTAAATAACCAAAATATTAAAGAAACAAACATAAATTATGTGATTGAACCATAACATAGGATGTATTTAAATGGTACAGCTTTGTATTGTTCTTTCAATTTGTCTATATTGAACCTTAACATAAGATGTCACCAACATAGCTATAATAAATTTCAATATCGTATATTTAAAAAACTACATAATTATAAAAGGATTTCAACCTATCTAAGTAAAAAATTATTTAGATAGGTTATTTTATTTAAAATATTTTTATGATATTTAATGAACTGTGGAGAAAAATGGAGTAATAGAGGGATAAGGTTAGATAAAGAATGAATTGTTTATTCATTCTTAGTGGAAGACACTTTATCATAGGAAAACCTATGTAGAAGTGGCTGTAAGGATTTGTAAAGAATATATAGGTGGGCTAGAATTAAAGTATGTATATACATTATTTTAAGAATTAGCATATAGAAAAAGGAGTTGATTTTATGAATAGGGCTATTTTAAGTGTTGATTGGGACTATTTTGTAAAAATTATACCTCAGTGGTGTGGCTCCTATATTGAGAACCAAAGAGGACTTCTTTCCGCTTGGTATAGAAGATATATAGAAGAAGGTATAAAAGGAATTAATTTAGAAGAGAAAATAAAGGTAAGTAAAGATGCTTTGAATTTTTGGGATGAGATAAGAAATAAGTTTAATTTTTCAGAGGATATAAAGGTTTTTGTTTCTGACTCTCATAAGTATTCTTATGACATATCAAAATATTATGATTGTGATGAAGTTTTTTTATTTGATGCTCATAGTGATTTAGGATATGGTGGCTTAGCTTCTTTACGTTTTGAACTTAACTGTGCTAATTGGTTAGGAAAATTATTTAAAAATAATATTATTAAAAAAGCTAATATATTTTATAGTCCCTACACCTTAGAAAAACCAGAAGATTTTGAGGAATTAAATAATAATTATGAGATAGATTACTTAGATTTTTCTAAATTTAATGGAAAAAATAATATTGATGTAATTCATATATGTCGTTCAGGAGGATGGACACCACCATGGCTAGATAATGACTTTTATAAATTTATTAAAGCATTAAATTTACCCTATAAAGAACTAGAAAGTTTAAAGAGAATTTGGAGACCTAAAGAATTAACATTTTCAGAAGAAATTAATTATTTAATAAGTTAACATAAGAATCCACCGTTAAAAATGGTGGATTTTTTTATAAAATAAAGTGATCTCATGAAGAGGATGAATATTGTAATTTTTAACTATTCATTATATAAGTATATAGATTAAGATATTCAATAAGAGATACGCACTTTATATAAAAATTAATATAGATTGCTTGTTGACTAAAATTTTTATAAGATGTTAAAATTAGTCCATAGATTATGATGGAATATAAAATATTGTATTAATACAAAAGATTAAGCGTATAAGTAGTTACATTTTTACGTAAGTTAAATTTATAGATTTTGTGAAGCATAAACTAATTTTAGAAGGGATGCTTAGTTTTAATGAAAGAACCTATAACAATTGAAGTATTAAAGGAAAAGTTAGATTTTTTTAGAACTATATATGATAGTATAAGAATTATTGATCCTGTAAAGAAAAGCGTAATGGACTATAAGGAAAGCAATATTAAAGAAACTAACCAAATTTGCTATAAATATTGGAGTAGTCAGAAGATTTGTGATAATTGTATTGCAATGAGAGCTTATATAGAAAATGATACCTTTATGAAACTAGAAAATACAGCTGAAAAGCTTTTTATGGTTACAGCTATACCCACAGAAATTCAGCAGCATAAAATTGTTTTAGAGTTATTTAAAGATGTTACAAACACTATGATGGTAGGTAGTGGAGAATATGAAAGTGGACGTAGCTTAAAAAACTCTTTAGTTGATATGAATAATATGGTTGTTAAAGATGACTTAACTAATATCTTTAACAGAAGATATATCAGCGAAAGATTACCAGCAGATATTATAAAAAGTGTTATTGAAAGAAAACCTTTGTCAGTATTAATAGCCGATATTGATAAGTTTAAAGAAATTAACGATACTTTTGGACATATTGTTGGTGATTTTGTAATAAAAGAAATTGCTAATATCTTATTAGGTTGTATTAGAGGCGATATAGACTGGATTGCAAGATACGGTGGAGATGAATTTTTAATATGCCTTAATAATACAAGTAATAATTCTGCCTATAGTATTGCAGAAAGAATGAGAGTGAAAATTGAGGAAAAGATAATTCAAATTGAAGATAAGAAAATAGAAATCTTTGCATCCTTTGGTATATTCACTATGTTTAAAGAGCAATTGACTAGTGAAGAAATAATTGCTTTAGCAGACCGTAATTTATATGAAGCTAAAAAAAGAGGTAGAAATAATGTGGTTAAATAAAATTTAATCATATGTTAGAGTACATATTTAAGGTATAGGAATACAATGTGAAAACTTAATAT
>NZ_DDOV01000121.1 GCF_002341865.1 Clostridium sp. UBA2485
GTAGGAGGAAAAGAATGTCAAAGGGCAAAATGTCAAATCAAAGAATAAACTTTGAATATTGTGATGATTTAATTAAAAAATTCGAAGAAGTTATAAAAAAACCAATTACAAAAAAATCTTCTGTCTATTATACCGGTGTAGACTTAGGTACTGCATGTGTAGTTTTAGCAGTTTTAGATGAAAACTATAAACCTGTTGCTGGTGCATACAGATATGCTGATGTAGTTCGTGATGGTATGGTTGTTGATTATATTGGTGCAGTAAGACTTGTTAGAGAACTTAAAGAGGAAATAGAGGGGAAATTAAATACTGAGCTTATTTATGCAGCAGCAGCAATTCCACCTGGAACAGATACTTTAGATTCTGGAGCAATTAAAAATGTGGTTCAAGCAGCTGGATTTGAATTGACCTGTCTTTTAGATGAACCTACCGCTGCAAATGCTGTACTTAAGATTGAAAACGGCGCTGTTGTAGACATTGGTGGTGGAACAACTGGGATATCAATTTTAAAAGATGGAAAAGTTGTTCATGTTGTTGATGAAGCTACAGGGGGCACTCACTGTTCACTTGTTATATCAGGTGCATATAAAATTGATTTTTCAAAAGCAGATAAGTTCAAAAGAGATAATAAAAACCATAAAGAGATTTTACCGATACTAAAACCAGTAGTTGAAAAGATAGCATCAATAATTACTAATAATATTAGGAATTATAGTGTAGATGAAATTTCTTTAGTAGGTGGTACTTGCTGCTTAACAGGAATTGAAGGAATTATAGAAAAAAGTACAGGGATATATACTCATAAACCTAAAAATCCTATGTTTGTTACACCACTTGGAATAGCATTAAGTTGTACACAAGATATCATAGAATAAGTCACATTCAAATAAATTGATTGTCATTTATTTGAATGTGCTCAATAAGGAGAGTGTTTAAAAGTGGATTTTAGAATTATAAAATCACCTTCTGATAGCACTAAAGAAATTCTTAAAAGACGAATGGGTGGAAGTTGTAAAACGGATTTAGAAAACGCTGATGCAATAGGACTCGTTCAAGGTAAATTTATCGATATGATTTATGCGGCAGATATTGCTGAAAAGGCTGTTGGGGTTACTGTTGAAGATATTAGGGGATTATGTCCCCAGCACATGGTTTTAATTGGGATTTTAGGTGACACAGCATCAGTTGAAGCTGCATTAAACGAGATTAAATTGAAAATGAAAGAGGAAAAACAATATGATAGCAGCAAGACTTGTTGATAATATATGGGCCACTAGAAAAGCAGAATCCCTTAGCGGACTTAAATTTATGCTTGCTGAGGAAATTGGCGGAATAAATGACGGACGCAGATTTATTGTTGTTGACATTATAGGTGCAGGTATTGGTGATAAAGTTGTCGTTAGTACCGGATCATCTGCTCGCAGAATGTTAGGAGATGATAATATTCCTGTAGATGCAGTTGTTATTGGAATAATTGATCATGATTGTAATTTTGATTAGACCACATTCGAAAAAATCATAGTATTTTATGGTTTTTATAGATATCAAATACTATATTGAAAGGATGTGAAAACATGAAAAAATTAATCTGTGCAAAAGATGTTGAAGCATTAATATTAAAGGGCGAAAAAACACTTTATGTAGATGGCAGTGAAATAATTACACCATCAGCTCAAGATCTTGCAAAAAATAATGGAATAGTGTTTACTGCAGCAGCTCCTGCACCTAAAGTACAGGATTTAGGAGTTAACAAAACTCCAAGCATAGATAATATTGACAGCGAAATGTTGCTTAATTTCTTTAGAAAAATGATGGATAAGGGCCTTTTAGAAGAAATGCTTCAATGTTTAAAGCAAAAGAATCTTCCATTTGAAGCAGAGTGTGACCCTAATGGACTTAAAGTTGTTAGAGGAAATACGGTAAAAATGGATGTATTTGATACTGGTAATCCAAATGCAAAAGCTTATTTTCAAGAATTAGTAAGTAAAAAAGAATCAAAAATGAGTGCTGGGTTTTTAGTTATCGAAAATTCAAAGTTTGATTGGGAATTAACTTACGAAGAGATTGATTATGTTATTGAGGGAACCTTAACAGTTGAAATCAATGGAAAGACATATACAGCTTATCCTGGAGATGTACTATTTGTGCCATCAGGTTCTAAAGTGGTTTGGGGTTCACCAGATAAAGCTAGGGTATTTTACACAACATATCCGGCAAACTGGGCGGATCTTTTATAGAAGATTAGGAGGATTAGCCTATGAAAGCACTTGGTTTAATAGAAACAAAAGGATTACTTGCAGCTGTTGAAGCAGCTGATACAATGGTGAAATCTGCAGATGTAAGTATTATTGAAAAAACTTATGTAGGTGGAGGTCTTGTTACAATTTTAGTTACAGGTGATGTAGGTGCAGTACAAGCATCTATAGAAGCTGGAGTAGCAGCTGTTAAAGAACTTGATGAAGAATTTTTAGTTTCGAATCATGTAATTCCACGTCCTCATGAGGAAGTGGAAAGCATAATTGGACCTAATACTCCACCAGAGGTTTTAGAAGTTCCATCATTTAATGAAGAATTAAAAGAAGTAGAACAAGCCAAAGAAATACAAAAAACAGAAGAAGTAGAAGTAGAAGTAGAAGTACAAACTGAAAAATTAGAAGAAACAGAAGATGTAGAAGAAGCAGAACAAATTGAAGAAGTGAAAGAAATAGAAGATATAGAACAGAAAGAAGAAGTATATGTAGTAGAAGCTGAAGATGAGATTAAAGAAGATCAAGATGCTTTGAAAATGGATTTAGATAAACTACATAAGTTAGACTTAGAGAATTTGCATAAAGATGATGTAGACAATCTAGTAAATAAAAATGGTATAGAACAAACCCTTTTAATACTAGATAAGCTAAAAGTTATTAAGCTTAGAAATTTAGCTCGTGAATATAAAGATTTTGGAATTACAGGTAGAGCCACCTCAAAGGCAGGTAAGAATACACTAATTACTAAATTTAAATTATATTACGAGAAAAATTAGCTATTTAAGGTTTATGAAAGGAAGTAATGAATAATGGAAAACTTTGATAAAGATTTGCGTTCAATACAAGAAGCAAGAAATCTTGCTAGACTTGGAAAAATAGCAGCTGATAAAATTGCTGATTATACTGAGGAGCAAATTGATAAAATTTTACGTAATATGGTTAGAGTAGCAGAAGAAAATGAAGCTTGCTTAGCACAAATGGCAGTTGAAGAGACAGGCTTTGGTAAAGCTGAAGATAAAACTTTCAAAAACCATTTAGCATCTACTATATTATATGATTCAATCAAAGACATGAAAACTATAGGTGTAATTAGAGAAGATGAGGTAAATAAGACTATAGAGATTGCTGAGCCAGTTGGTTTAGTTATGGGTATAGTACCTTCAACAAACCCGACTTCTACTGCGATTTTTAAATCTATAATTGCAATTAAATCTCGTAATGCTATAGTGTTCTCACCACATCCATCTGCTGCAAAATGTACAATTAAAGCAGTTGAATTAATGAGAGATGCAGCTATTGAAGCTGGTGCACCAGAGAATATCATAAGCTCTGTAACTATACCAACAATTGCAGCTACAAACGATTTAATGAAAAGCAAAGAAGTTGCTATAATAATAGCTACAGGTGGTCCAGGAATGGTTAAAGCTGCTTACAGCTCAGGAAAACCAGCTCTTGGAGTTGGAGCAGGAAACTCTCCAGCATACATTGAAAGAACTGCTAATGTAGAAAAGGCTGTTAGAAACATTATTGCAAGTAAGACTTTTGATTATGGTACAATTTGTGCTTCAGAACAATCAATAATTTGTGAAGAATGCAATTATGATGCAGTTGTTCAAGAGTTCAAAAAGCAAGGCGGATATTTTATGACAGAAGAAGAAACTAATAAAGTTTGTAAGCTGTTATTTAAGAATGGACATGCTATGAATGCTAAATTTGTTGGAAGAAGTCCACAAGTTATTGCAAATGCTGCAGGATTCACAGTTCCATCAGACATTAAAGTACTTATAGGAAAGCAAAATGGAGTAGGTGAAGGTAATCCACTATCTTTTGAAAAACTTACAACAGTTCTTGCATTCTATACAGTAAAAGATTGGCATGAAGCATGTGAATTAAGTATTGAATTACTTCAAAATGGAATTGGTCATACAATGAGCATCCATACAGAAGATAGAGATATGGTTATGAAGTTTGCTAAAAAACCAGCTTCTCGTATTCTTGTTAATACTGGTGGATCTCAAGGTGGAACAGGTGCAAGCACAGGTCTTAACCCTTCATTTACTTTAGGTTGTGGTACATGGGGAGGAAGTTCAGTATCTGAGAACGTTACTCCTGAACACCTTATAAACATAAAAAGAGTTGCTTATGGTTTAAAAGACTGTGCAACATTAGCATCTAATGATCCAACTTTCAATCGTATAAAAACTGCTGAAAATTGCCATGCAGTACAAAATCAATTTATGAATATGAGCCCAGCTCAAATTGCAGCAGCTGCAGAAGTTTTAAATAAAGTTAATGATTCTGCTAAAAGCACTAACAATTGTACTGAATGCAATAGTGAAAGCACAAAAAATGAAGAACTTTTAGACTTAGTTAACCAAATAGTTGCTGCTATGAAGGGGGCAAACTAATGGAAAATTGCGAAGAAATATTAAGAGTTTTACTAGAAGCCATTAAAAGCAATGAAGCAAATAATGGAATTCAGAAAAATTCATCTGAGATTCCAGTAGGAATTTCAAATAGACATGTGCATCTTTCACAAAAGGATTTAGAGAGTCTTTTCGGTAAAGATTATCAGCTTACTAAGCTTAAAGACCTATCTCAACCTGGACAATATGCTTGTAAGGAAGTTGTAACAATTTGTGGACCAAAAGGTGCAATTGAAAAAGTTAGAATACTTGGTCCTGTAAGAAGTAAGACTCAAATTGAAGTTTTAGCTGGAGATTGCGTTAAACTTGGAGTAGCATCACATGTAAAATTATCTGGAGATTTAAATGGAACACCTGGAATCACAGTAATTGGACCAAAAGGTTCTGTTCAAATTGAAGAAGGATTAATGGTTGCACAAAGACACATTCATATGACACTTGAAGATGCTAGAAATCTAGGAGTACATGACGGAGAAATAGTATCAATAAAATTTGAAGATTTAAGAGGCGGAGTATATAGCAACGTGGCTATTAGAGCTAATAATTCTTCACAACTTGAGTGTCATCTTGATATTGAAGAAGCTAATGCAATGGGCATTAATTCAAAATCAAAAATAACAATAGTTAAATAAAGGTTATAAATAAAAATTAAAATATATAAATAAAAAATATTTAGGAGGATTTTAATATGAAATACGATGCATTAGGAATGATAGAAACAAAAGGCTTAATAGGAGCAATAGAAGCTGCAGATGCTATGGTTAAAGCTGCAAATGTATATTTAATAGGTAAAGAATATGTTGGAGGCGGACTTGTAACTGTTATGGTTAGAGGTGACGTTGGAGCTGTTAAAGCTGCTACAGACGCTGGTGCTGCTGCTGCACAACGTGTTGGAGAATTAATATCAGTTCATGTAATTCCAAGACCACATAGCGAAGTTGAAGTAATTCTTCCAGCATCTAAAGAAGCTACAAAATAAGATTTTTAATTGAAGCATAACATAATAAAAAACACCGATTAGGAGGATTTTAATATGAAACACGATGCATTAGGAATGATAGAAACAAAAGGATTAATAGGAGCAATAGAAGCTGCAGATGCTATGGTTAAAGCTGCAAATGTATATTTAATAGGTAAAGAATATATTGGAGGCGGACTTGTAACTGTTATGGTTAGAGGTGACGTTGGAGCTATTAAAGCTGCTACAGACGCTGGTGCTGCTGCTGCACAACGTGTTGGAGAATTAGTATCAGTTCACGTAATTCCAAGACCACATAGTGAAGTAGAAGTAATTCTTCCAGCATCTAAAGAAGCCGCAAAATAGATTCTAGGAATCTGAAATAAAATAACTAGTCAAAGATGCGACGCCTATTTTATGTCAGACAAGGAAACAGGTTTCGCTCATAGTTTAAGCTATGAGTGAGTTCTGTTGACGCAGTATGATGGAAAATAGACTAGTATACTGACTAGTTATTTTTTTGAAGATGCCTCAATTAAGCATAACATATAAAATAAAAACGCCGCTAAAGATAATTTAGCGGCGTTTTTACTTATGAAAAAGTTTGTTTTAGTTAAAATAAATGTGTTAAAGTTTTTAAATATCTGGAAATTAATTATATAGTTGAGAAAGATTTTCTTATGGTGTCAAAAGAAAGAAATAATTTCTAATGATTCATTATTTTTATATTATTTTTTAAATTATATTGACATTATTAAAATAGCATGATATCATAACATAAAATTACCAAGAGGAGGATTATTATGAATATCAAAATAAATATATCTGTTTCAAAATTGAATAATCTACTCTTATTAGCTAACTTAAGATAGCGGTTGCATAATAGATACGTTACATACTACTATAGGTGCAATCGCCAGAACAGGCGTTTTGCATCTATGGTGGCTAATTATTTGTATTGAAATAAATGGAGTCCCATAGATAGACTATGGGACTTTTATGATATCCTAGGTAAAAAAGTCTCATAGTATAAACTGTGGGGCTTTTTTATTTATAAATATCAATATTTGGAAGATTCAGACAAATAGTTTAGGAGGAATAGAAATGAAAAAATCCAGAGAACAATGGGGGACAAAAGCAGGGTTCTTACTTGCAGCTATTGGTTCTGCTGTAGGACTAGGTAATATATGGAGATTTCCTTACATAGCTTATTCAAATGGAGGTGGAGCTTTCTTAATACCATATTTCTTCGCTATATTCACAGCAGGAATACCACTATTAATTCTTGAATATGGAATGGGGCATAAATTTAGAGGTTCAACACCACTAGCAATAGCAAGAGCAAATAAAAAATGGGAATGGCTTGGTTGGTGGCCTATAATTAGCGCAGTTATAATTTTATGTTATTATTCAATGATTTTGAGTTTGGCTATAAAGTACTTAACATTAAGCTTTAATAAAGTATGGGGAAATGACACTAATAGTTACTTTTATAATGAAGTATTAAAATTATCATCATCGCCTTTCGATTTTGGAGGTATAATCGTTCCAATACTAATAGGAATAACTTTAGTTTGGCTAATTAACTGGTTTATATGTTATAAAGGAATAAAAGCTGGAATTGAAAAATTAAGTAAAATACTATTACCAGCTCTATTAATAATAATGATAATTATAGTAATAAAGGGGGTAGCTTTAGAAGGTGCTTCTTTAGGCTTAAACACACTGTTTACACCTGATTGGCAAAAAGTTAAAGATCCTAAAGTTTGGATTGCAGCATATGGACAAGTATTCTTTTCATTAAGCATAGCTACAGGAATTATGATGACTTATTCCAGTTATCTTCCTGAAAAAACAGATATAAATAACAGTGCATTCATGACAGCTTTTGCTAATTGTGGATTTGAATTTTTATCTGCCATAGGGGTTTTTGCAATACTTGGCTTCATGGCGACCAATCAAGGAGTATCTATTGATAAAGTTGCATCTGATGGTATAGGTCTTGCATTTATAGCATTTCCTAAAGTATTTTCAGTGATGGGCACATGGGGAAATATACTATCTGTATTGTTCTTTACTTGCCTAATATTTGCAGGATTGACATCAGCAGTATCCTTAGTTGAAGCAATATCCTCAGCCATAATAGATAAAACAGGATGGCAACGTAAAAAAGTAGTAACAGGAATTTTGTTAATTGGATTTATTATAAGTCTCTCCTTTGCAACTAAAGCAGGATTATACCTATTAGATATTATGGATAACTTTATTAATAATTATGGAGTAGTTGTAGTTGGATTATTAGAAACTATCTTAATAGGATGGATTGTAAAACCTAAAACTATTCGTGATCACACAAATTCAATATCTTATTATAGAATAGGAAAATGGTGGGATATAATTACTAAATATATAAACCCAAGTGTTTTAACTTTCATTCTAGTTCAAAGTTTTATTACAGAAATGCGTACACCTTATGGTGGATACAATTTATTGGCATTGCTTGTTTATGGATGGGGAGTTATTTTAATAGGAATTATCGGAGCAATTTTAATAAGTAAACAACCTTGGAGAGATAATATTAATTTAAAAAATGAATAAAGGTATGGTGATAAAAATGACATTAAGTGCAATAATATTCTTCAGTATAGGTGCGACAGTACTTTGGGGAGGATTATTTACTACTATAATAATTTCAATGAAAAAAGATAACTGTTCAGAAAGCAGAAAAATACAAAATTAATTGATTTGAAGTATTAAATGAAAGTATAAGCTGTTTTATTACAAAAGAACTTAATGACAGAACCTCTGTAATTTGCGTGAAATTATACTTTTTAATAGTTTTCATTAAATTGCTAATTATTTTAGGTTATGAATTAAAACATTTAATAGTGCAGTTATTTGTTGTAGATTAACTTTTTAGTAGCTTATCTGTAAATAGTTATTACAAGAAAAACAATGATTAAAACAAGAATATTTATATGGGTTAATGGGGCATTTAGGATGGAAAAATTAGAAAAGAATCAATATTATAAGGTTACTGAGTTATTAAATAGCTCAGGAGAAGAATGCAAATTTGCACTTTCTGTAATTGATAATAATATTCCAGGAGAGGTCTATGTAAATTGTATTGATAACCCTGAAAGCTGTTTAATAACAAGTATTTCAGGTAAATATCTAGTATTAGGAAAGGAAACAAATGAAGCTTTCAATAAAGATATTATAGATTTTTTAAAGAAAGCAGAAAATCATCATATATTTTATGATTTATATGCATCATCAAATAAGTGGATTGATATATTAGAGGAAATGCTAAGAGGAAGTGTAGTAAGGTTAAAACGTTCAATTTATATTTATGAAGGTAAAAATATAGATAACATAGATTTAAGTAGTGACTATGAAATGAAAAAGATGGATGAGGTACTTTTTCACAAATATGCAGATGAAATGGATAGTACTTTCAAAGTACATTGGGGAACCCCAAGAAATTTTTGCTCAAATGGAATTGGGCATTGTATTATGAGGGATAAAGAAATAGTTAGTGTTTGCACTACATTTTATATAGGCGGAGGTTATTCGGAAGTAAGTATTGATACAAGAGAAGAGTTTAGAAGAAAGG
Source organism: Clostridium sp. UBA2485 (assembly GCF_002341865.1). Classification (GTDB taxonomy): domain Bacteria; phylum Bacillota; class Clostridia; order Clostridiales; family Clostridiaceae; genus Clostridium_J. The sequence continues at coordinate 9,250 of NZ_DDOV01000121.1, forward strand.
GCTTTGCAACTAAAGCATGCCAAATATTTATAAATACTAGTCTAAACAAAAAACTTATTCCATTGTGGGACGCTGATTATGGAAATGAACCTTCAAATCAATTAGCTGCAAAACTAGGATTTACCAAAGTAAAAGATTGTGAAATATTATGGTGGCACGAAAATCAGAAAGCAGTTGCCAATTATTTAAAAAAGTATAACTACGAAGATAAATAAGAAAAAATAATAAATTAAATCTTAGTTTTAAAATCTATGATAATATGATAAAATTTTATATATTTAAGAAGCTTATTAAAAAAATAGGCTTCTTATTTTTATATAATATAGATATAGTATGAAAAGATATATCTAACTTCCTATTAAGGCATATAAAATAATTGTTGAATAAAGGTTTAAATCTATAAATATAAGGAGTAGATAAATGAAAATATTAAAGAAGATAATAATATATCTAATAATAATTGTAGCTATTATCGGAGTATATTCAATGTACATAGAACCTAAGTTAATGAGAGTTAAAGATTATGGGACTATTATTGATAAAGGTGAAAGAAGAGAATTAAAAATTGTTCAGTTTTCAGATACGCAGTTAGGAGAGTTTTTTTCACTGGAACAATTAGAAAAAGTGGTAGAAAAGATTAATAGTACAGAGCCTGACATAGTTATTTTTGCTGGGGATTTGATAGATAATGCATCACAATATGAAGAGATATCTAAGATAGCTGATGTGTTAAGCAAAATAAATTATAAAATAGGAAAGTACGCAGTATACGGTAATCATGACTATGGAGGAGGGGCAGTTAGATATTATGACTCAATTATGGAACAATCAGGATTTAAAGTATTAAAAAATTCAAGTGAATATATAAAATTAGAAGATGCTAATATAAGAATATTTGGAGCTGACGAGAAACTTATGGGAGGCTATAATGCAGAAGAAACCATGAATGGTATTAATGAAAGTGATATTAATTTACTAATTCTTCATGAACCAGATTTAATAGATGATTTTAAAGATTATCCTATAGACTTAGCTCTTGCAGGTCACAGTCATGGTGGACAAGTATATATACCTTTCTATGGACCAATAATTAACAACGTATTATCTGAGAAGTATAATAAAGGTTTTTATCAATTAAATAATGAAAGAGAAACAAAACTATATGTCAATACAGGACTAGGAAATACCAAGTTGCGTCCTAGATTAGGAAACATTCCAGAGATAACTACCTTTATTATTAAAATATAAATAGATTTAATTCTAGGAATTTTATAAAAGAGGGGCTTACGTTAAAACAAGCTCCATTATCTAATCAAAGAATTAATAAGTAATTAAAATAAAGAAATTCCAGTTATATAAAGAGAGCTTATTAGAAAAAATAACAGCAAATGGATTAAGAGAAATAGATTCAATAAAGTTAAGAATAAATAATAGCTTGGTTGAATATTTAAGAAAGGAAGAAGGAGTACCTTTTACAGATACTCCTTCTTCTTTTACGTTAAGAGACGTTGGAATAAGCACATTGAATTTAGATATTGCAATATAAGTTGAAATGTTATAATTATGCTAATAAGATAAAATTAAATTATAATAAGATAAATCGTTAGAAGGAGAATAAATATGGCGATACCTACATATGAACAAGTAATGCTTCCTTTATTAAAGTGCTTAGAGGATGGAAGGACTTATAATAACAAGGAATGTATAGACATATTAGCTGAGAAGTTAAATATTACAGAACAAGAATTAAGAGAACTTTTACCTAGCGGAAAAAAGTTAGTATTTTATGATAGAGTAAATTGGGCTAAGACTTATATGAAAAAAGCAGGATTAGCAGAAGCTCCTAAAAGAGGAATGATAAAGATTACTCAACTAGGATTAGAGCTACTGCAAGAAAATCCAGTAGAATTAAAATCAAAAGACTTATTAAGATATAGTAGCTTTAATGAATTTATTAATTCTCATAATAAAAGTAAAAATAATAATGAAAATAATGAAAT
>NZ_DDOV01000111.1:0-9967 GCF_002341865.1 Clostridium sp. UBA2485
GAACTCATCTATTACAGTGGCGAGACCGCGTGGGATTTTAACCCACTTCCCTTTTAATCAATAGATATTAAAAATCTATTAAACCTATTTCATAATTATTCGATTTTACACACTCATTTTAGCATTAATAATTGCATTAAGCAAATATTTTTCGACATTTTATCATAAAAAATTATTAAATAATCACAAGTGGGGAATCTATATTATTTAATTTAATTGTGATTTTAATATAATAAGAATTTATAGAGTTAATAGATTAGCTGAGAAAATAGGAGTAATGTTCATGAAATGAGGTAAATATGCTGATGAGATATGCATGTGATAGCCAATGATAATACATGTTTTATAATTGGGGATGTAGTATATTAGATTCAAGAATATATTAAAGTAAATCACAGGTGATGAATATCATCACCTGTGGATAACTACAAGTTAATACAATTTTAATATCCTACTAATAATTGATTCATTAGCATCTCTTGATAATTGAATAAGAAGGGATTTCTGATTTATATATTTTATAGATACGATTATTATAATAGTATTTGCAAATTTTTCTCGATTGACTATTACTTTTTCACTAGTTTTAAAATTTATTTCTGTTTATTTTAATAATTCTTGTAGATATTTTTCAGCTTTTTCATGATCAACTTTTGTTACATCAAGAGGTAAGTTGAATAGAGCATTAGCACCATTATAATCAGCATTAGGGGTGATTTCGCCAGTTTCTTCATTATAGTTAAAAGCATTTACATCATAGAAACTGCTGGTGCTTATACAAAGATAAAGCCCTCTGTCGGCAAACATTTCAACATCGTCACATTCAATTAATCTGTACATAACTCCATCAATTACAAATTCGCTATATCCACCATTCATGGAAGCTATGTTAACTAGCCATGGCTTTTGGCCTTTTATTAGAGAAGAGATAAAAAATGGAACTTTGCCATACTCTTCATCTTGGGTATTGGGCATTTTACTACCATCCTGCTTTGCTATTGACACTACGGCGTAGGTTCTATCTGGACGTATTATATCCTCTGCATAACTTTCAAAGTCACTTAAGCCTTTACCTGATACGATTCCAAGCAAATTAAAATTATATCCACCTGAAACAATTGATTCATTTATTTTAATTGCATTTTTACTGTCAAATGCATGAGCAAGCTTTTGATCTCCAAGATGCTCAGCAACTTGTTTTGAGTTGAGAAGATGTAAGGCAGCAAATGCTGTTATAGACATTGCAAGGGTAAGTACAGTAGCGATTAGTGCAACAGATATCCTTTTTTTATAAACTGGTTTCATAATATTACTCTCCTTTAATTGATTTATAATTTTTTGGTTTAAATCTTCACTGGGTTCAACTGTTGGAGAAAGAGCTTGCTTCAACAGTTGATCTAATTTATCAGAGTTCTTCATATTTACTAACCTCCATTAAATTGTTTTTTAGGACTCTTCGAGCCTTATGAAGCCTGCTTTTTACGGTGCCAAGCGGAATCTTCAGTGCTGATGCTATTTCTTCGTTTGACATTTCAGCAGTATAGTACATATACAAAGGGATTTTTAATTTATTATCCAGCTTATCTGCTGCAGTCCGTATCATAATGCATAGTTCATTGGATATAACTATATTTTCAGGGGTTAGTGTATCCTTGAATACGTAACCATTGTTTATATCTTCACTAAGTTTCTCTATTGGAGCTATTTTTTGTCGCCGGGCATATTTACGGCGATTGTTTTTCCATAGCCCTATTGCAATGGAAATGAGAAATCCTTTAGGATTATTATCTTTATCAATTTTATGGCACAACTCCATCGCTTTCAGAAATGTTTCTTGATATAGGTCATCTGTATCAGACTGGTTTTTCGTAAGATTGAGACAAAAGCTATAGATGGCTTTACCATGCAATTCAATAAGATCATTTAAATCTGCAATGTTCACGTAAATCCTCCTTTCAGTATAATTAAACTCTCCTTTCTAAATATGCTTTCATATATATATTGTCGCGACATAATAAAAGGTTCATTTTTATGTTTGGAATTAGAAATTTTGTATATTATTCCTTGGTAAAGTGTTCTATAAAATTTTCATTGGAGTCGAACAAAAGATATGTGTTTATCAAAGGTTATATATGATGTCAAATATAAGCATAACATTGTATGGGGGGTAATCAAGTTATTTGCATTGCTAGTTAAAAAATCCATTAAAGAAATTATTTTGATTAAAAATAATTTCCACCTTAATTGTGAATTATGAATTGAAATACTCAAGGGTATAGCTATATTTAGCTATATATTAATTTCTAAGGTAGTTTATCTATATTTAGTGTTATCTACAAGAAGTTTAAAGTAATTGAAGTTTGAATAATGTGATATTTTTATGTTGCTGAATACTCGGATTGAAACGTTGGAATACTAAAACAAAATATGAAAAAATGGAGGGGTATATAATGACATTATCTGAAAAAGAACAAACAGAAGTAAGAAAGGCAAATAGATTGATAAATGAAAAATCACCATACCTATTACAGCATGCACATAACCCTGTAGACTGGTATCCATGGAGTGAAGAAGCTTTTGAAAAAGCTAAGAGGGAAAATAAGCCTATTTTTTTGAGTATAGGTTATTCTACTTGCCATTGGTGTCATATTATGGAAGGGGAATCTTTTGAGGATGAGGAAGTAGCAAAGGTATTGAATGATAGTTATGTTGCTATAAAGGTTGATAGAGAAGAAAGACCGGATATAGACAGTATATATATGAATTTTTGTCAGGCTTATACTGGTAGTGGTGGATGGCCACTTAATATAGTCACAACTCCAGATAGAAAACCTTTTTTTGCAGGTACATATTTTCCTAAAAAAAGCAGGTTTGGTATAAAAGGAATTATTGAAATTTTAAATTCCATAAATCAATTGTGGACAGAAGATAATAAAAGAGTATTACAATCTAGCGAAAACCTATTGAATTATATGAGAAATCACTCTAGTAATATAGAGGAAGGAAATCTAAGTACAGAGATTATAGATAAAGCCGTAGAAGAATTGAAAGAACATTTTGAAGAAGAGTATGGTGGATTTGGAAAAGAACCTAAATTTCCAACCACTCATTATATATTATTTTTATTAAGATATTATAAAAATAATAAGGATCAGGAAGTACTAAGAATTATAGATAAAACTTTAGAGGGAATGTATAAAGGCGGTATTTTTGATCATGTGGGATTTGGCTTTGCCAGATATGCCACAGATATAAGATGGTTAGTACCTCACTTTGAAAAGATGTTATATGACAATGCTCTTTTAGCCATGGCCTATACAGAAGCTTATAAACTAACTGGAAAGGAACTTTATAAGAAAGTGGCAGATAATATATTTACTTATGTTTTAAGGGATATGGTTTCTTCAGAAGGTGGATTTTACTCTGCGGAAGATGCTGATTCTGAAGGGGTAGAAGGTAAATTCTATTTATGGAGTTTAGAGGAGATAGAAAATATATTAGATGAAAAAGAAGTTAGCTTATACACTAGGTTTTATGGTATAACAACTGATGGAAACTTTGAAGGAGCTAATATACCAAATCTTATAGATACAGATTTAAAAGAATTAAGTCCATACAAAGAACAATTAGAAACTATAAGAAAAAAGCTTTTTAATTATAGAGAAGAAAGAATTCATCCACATAAGGATGATAAAATATTGACTTCTTGGAATGGACTAATGATAACTTCATTAGCTTTAGGTGGAAGACTACTAGATAATGAAGAGTATATAAAGTGTAGTGAAAAAGCATTGAACTTTATTTTTAATAATTTAATAGATGAAAAAGGACGCTTATATACTAGATATAGAGATAAACATAGAGCACACCAAGGTATCATTGATGATTATTCTTTCTTAATTTGGGCTATTATAGAATGTTATGAAAGTACTTTTAAAATAGAATATTTAGAAAGTGCAATAAAATTAAGTAATGAAATGATAGAGCTATTTTGGGATGAAGAAAATGGAGGATTCTTCTTATATGGTAGTGATGATGAGGAACTAATTGTAAGACCTAAGGAAATTTATGATGGAGCTATACCTTCTGGAAATGGAGTAGCCTCATTGGCTTTTTTAAAGCTTTATTATATTACAGGGAAGGATAGATATATAGATATAGTAGATAAAAACTTTAAAGCTTTTGGAGGAAAAATAAGGGAAGATCCTATGTATTATTTATTTTCAGTAATAGCTTATATGTATAGAGAATATAGCATAAGAGAAATAACTATTGTAGGAGATAAGAAAGAAGAAATTGATAGTATTTTAAAGGAGATAAATAATAAATATAATCCTTTTACTTTGGTAACTTTAAGAGGAAAAGAAAGCAATATGACTTTAGATTCAAAAGAGATGATAAATAATAAAACTACTATTTATGTATGTGAAAATTATAATTGTAAAACTCCTATAACAGATATAAATGAATTAAAAAATATATTAAACAATTAAAAGTATCAAAACTAAAAAGCCCCAATGCTGGGGCTTAAATTATTTTTTTTCAACAACTTCTGTAAATTGTGCTTTAGGTGATTCATGATTTAGCGATTCAAATATAAAGCCTTGAGCTTTCAATCCTTCAATTATTTCAGGAAGTGCTTCTGGCGTAGTGTCTTTTGGATCTAAATCATGCATTAATATATTGGCATGCTTAACATATTTAGCATCTTCTAATACTCTATTAACAATTACATTTTTGTCTTGTCTAAAAGTTGCTGCATCCATTGAATCTACATTCCAATCATAGAAGGTGTAGCCTAAATCAGTCATGTGTTGTGCTAATTCCTTCATGAAATTTGCACCATTATTATAGTTTAAACTTATTGTATTATTTGAACCACCCGGAAATCTTAAAATTTTAGAAGGTTCTTTTCCCGTAATTGTTTTGAGTTCATTATCGAGTTTTTGTACGTCTTCTACAAAACTTTCTTTTGTACGATAAACTTTGCTGTAATTATGAGAAGAAGTATGATTTGCTAAAACATGTCCACGATTAACAATCTCTTTATATAAATCATCCATACCATCTTTATGATTTACAAAAAATGTAGCCTTAATGTTATACTTATCTAAGGTGTTTAAAATATTTCTAGTATGCTTAGACGGACCATCATCAAAAGTTAAATAAGCAATTTTAACTTTTGAAAGTGCTTGTTCATAGCTTTTCTGTTTATTTTGCACTTCAATTTGTAAATTTTCATTTTCTTTTGTTAAAGTTTCTTTAGAAACTTTTATTTCTTCAATTTTATTATGTAATCTTTTATTTTGAGATACAGCCATTATAACTCTTACTTGACTAAAAACAGTAACAGATAAGGTTAATAATATGAAAGATAATAGCAATATTTTTTTTATATTAAAGCCTGTACTCTTTTTCCCCATACCGCATCCTCCTTAATATTTAATTTGAATTCTTTGGAAGAGAATTCATTTTATTTTCTAATTCAGTTTTAGATTGATTTAATTTACTATTTTTAGATTTTAAATCAGTAGCTTCTTTTTCCAGTTTTTCTATTTCCGTTTTTAACTTATCGTTTTCTTCATTATATTTTTTTATTTTAGAATTAGTAAATGGAAATAATAACAATACAATAGCACATAAAATAGCTACAATTATTCTTCTACGCTTAGAAGATTTTCTTTGTCTAGATGTTCTACGTGATGATACTTCTAACATAACAACTCTCCTTTTAATTATAGTTTGTACATATTTAAGAATATTCAAAAAAAAATTCACCAGTATGCTAATAAATTTTCTTCAATAACTAAGTTAAGAAAACCTACTTAATTATCTGATATAATAAAATATTCACTTTATTTTTAACTAATTATTTTATTTCATAGGTCTCAATCAACATTTAGTATAAATAAATCTTAATTATTATGGTTTACAAATTAGTTACAACCACCAAAATTACCAACTTTATATAAAAATCATTTTAATATTTTATAAAGTTTTATATAAATGTATTCTCTTAAAGACATATGCATTTTTTAGAATTTATATCCTAAATTTTCAATATAAATATTTAAGATAAATCATCAAATTTTTACATAAATTTAAAATTAATAACTTAACGTTATTAAAGATATTAACATTATATTGGTAATTATATCATATAAAGTAGAATTTTATAAATTAAGGTATCTAAAAGAAAATAAAAAATAGCACTTATCATGCTATTTTTTATTTATTAATGATCTTTTTCAAAGCTTCCACAGTCAGTACATTCAACTACTTTAGCTTCAGGTTCGTGTTTAACAATGTGGATTCTATTTAACGTGCAATAGTTATCTTCTTTATAATGATATTTACACTCACTTACTGTACATCCTATACTTGAATTCATATCCATAAGAATATCTCCTTTATCATATTTAAAATTTAATTACTAATAGTTTTGTTAATTATTGTTCTTTTTCAAAGCTTCCGCAATCTGTACATTGTATAGTTTTTGCATCATTTTCATGTTTTACAACTTCTATTTTGTTTAATGTACAATAATCATCTTCTTTATAGTGATATTTACATTCACTAACTATACACATAATACTATCATTTTTCATAATTACACCCTCTTTCTAAATTCAAATATTGTTATGTTCATAATCATAGTGTGTGTATTTAAAAAAGCATTTATTCTTATAAATTTATATTTGAAATCAATAAAATATGTAATTGTAGCCATATACATTATTTTACATATTATAAAATAGAGATTAAATTTAAAGAAGGTGAATAAATGGAAAAATATTTTAAAAAATTAAGCGAAGTTAAGGTTGGAACTGTAGTAGTAATTTCAGAAATTTTATCAAAGGGTCTGTCAAAACAAAGATTATTAGACTTAGGTTTTGTTCCTAATACAGAATTATATGTATTAAGAGAAGCACCTTTAGGTGAACCAACTGCTTATTTTATAAGAGATACCTGTATAGCTTTAAGAAGAGAAGAGGCAGATAATATATTAGTATGTGAAGAAAAGGTTTAGGAGGTATATTATGGGATTAACCTTTGATTCTACTAAAAAGAAAAATTTAGAGGATATTCAAATAGTTAATAAGAAAAAGAATAACCAAAGTGTTATTGCATTAGCAGGCAATCCCAACACAGGAAAAAGTACAGTTTTTAATGCTCTAACAGGACTTCGACAACATACAGGTAATTGGCCTGGAAAAACAGTAGTTAATTTTCAAGGTAGCTTTAATTATAAAGAGAAAGAATTTATTTTAGTAGACTTACCAGGAACTTATTCTCTTTTAGCTAGTTCATCAGAAGAAGAGGTTGCTAGAGATTATATTTGCTTTGGAAATGCAGATTTAATTGTGGTAGTTTTAGACGCCACTTGTATTGAGAGGAATTTAAACTTGTTACTTCAAATATTAGAAATTACTCCTAAAGTGTTAGTTTGCTTAAATCTTATGGATGAAGCAAAAAAGAAAAATATAAAAATAGACATAGATGAATTAAGCAAAAAATTAAAAGTACCTATAATACCTACCTCTGCAAGAAGTGGAATAGGCATAGAAGATTTAAAAGAAGCTATATATGAAAATGTATTTAAAGAAAAATGGGAAGAAACTTTAAAAATAAATTATAGTGAAGACATTAATAATGAAATAGATAAAGTATCTTCATTACTTGAAAAAAAATATAGTGGAATAAATTATAGATGGACTGCACTTAGATTGTTAGATGGAGATGAAAGTATAAAACAATCTATAAGAAAATATGTAAATGAAGATTTTATTGTAGATGATAAAGAAATTGAAGAGGAAATTAAAAAAATTAGAGAAAAACAAAATAATAAAGTGAGGGATACAATTGTATCTGACATATATAAGCAATGTGAAGAAATAGTAGAAGATTCTGTTAATAAAAGTAGAAATAAAATATTACAACAACAAAAAATAGATAATATATTGACTTCTAAAGCAGTAGGTATTCCTATAATGCTTTTGATGTTAACCTTAATCTTATGGATAACTATTGAAGGAGCTAATGTACCCTCGGAACTTTTAGCTAAGATGCTATTTTCTTTTGAAGATAAACTTATGAATTTACTTATTACAATAAAATTGCCTATATGGTTTTGTGAAATTCTAGTTTTAGGAGTATATAAAACTTTAGCTTGGGTAGTTTCAGTTATGCTTCCACCTATGGCTATATTTTTCCCTCTATTCACCATATTGGAGGATAGTGGATATCTACCTAGAGTTTGTTTTAATCTAGATAAAGCATTTAAAAAAGCTTGTTGTCATGGTAAACAAGTTTTAACTATGTGCATGGGCTTTGGTTGTAATGCAGCAGGAGTTATTGCTTGTAGAATTATTGATTCACCTAGAGAAAGGTTAATAGCTATATTAACTAATAGTTTTGTTCCTTGTAATGGAAGATTTCCAACTTTAATAGCTCTCTCTATAATTTTTGTAGGAGGCACCTTTACATCTGATAGGGTTAATTCTATAGTAGCGGCATTGATGGTAGTGGCTTTAGTAGTTCTAGGAGTAGTAATCACATTAATAAGTTCTTTTATTTTATCTAAAACTATACTAAAAGGAATTCCTTCTTCCTTTACTTTAGAACTTCCACCATATAGAAAACCTCAAATAGGTAGAGTTATATATACTTCAATAATTGATAGGACTATATTTGTACTATTTAGAGCAATGGTAGTAGCAGCTCCAGCAGGGCTTATAACCTATATATTAAGTAATGTAATGATTGGAGATATGAGTATAGTAGCACATATTGCTAATTTTTTACAACCTTTTGGAAAACTAATAGGTCTTGATGGATATATATTAATGGCTTTTTTATTAGGACTTCCTGCAAATGAAATAGTACTTCCTATACTTTTAATGGGATATTTATCAAATGGTGTTATGATTGAGCATGACAGCATAGAACAGCTTAAGAATATACTAGTTAACAATGGCTGGACATATCTAACACTATTAAATACCATGTTATTTTCTTTATTACATTTTCCTTGTGGTACAACTATTTGGACTATTAAAAAAGAAACCGGCAGTAATAAATGGGCACTAGTATCATTTTTGATGCCTACTGCTGTTGCAATAGTGATTTGTTTTATTACTACTCTTATAAGTAAAATAATTTTTTAAAGTAATAAATTATGAGATATAGAGTTTTTACAATTGATAATTGACGATTGTTGTGACTTCTCCTTTAAAGGAGAAGTTTTCAATTTATTTTAAATATTAATAGTTAAAAAACGTGGCAATCATTCACAATTTTACTTTTTACTTTAAGTAATCTTATTAATTTTTAACGTAACTAGCAGAAGTCCTCATCTTCAACGAAGTAAGGTGGGGATGAATGCGTAAAAACAACATGCTTATACTATATTAAATTACAGAAAGTAGTGATACTAATGGATTTAGATAGTAACAATTATTAAGTATTCTCAGTATATTACCACCTATTATTGGTAATATACTATAGAAGAGAAGTTATCAATGATGTAAGTATAAGATTGAAAGATATATTTGATAATATAAGTAAAAATTATAATATAACAACTGTAGAATGGGAATATTATAGAAATCATGTTCAGATATTATTCAAAGCACATTCTAATAGTGAGTTATCAAAATTCATAAATGCTTATAACAGTCGGGAGCGTGACCATAGATATAGTTAAAAAATATATAGAAAATCAAGGGATGAAATGAGGTGAGGATATATTAAAGGCTTATAAATATAGAATTTATCCAAATGAAAAACAAAAATTATATTTAGCTAAAACATTTGGCTGTAGTAGATTTATCTATAATAAAATGTTAGCGGATAGAATTAAATCCTACGAAGAAAACAAAGACTTAGATATTAAACAAATTAAGTATCCTACACCTGCACAATATAAGACTGAATTTTTTTGGTTAAAAGAAGTTGATAGTTTAGC
>NZ_DDOV01000111.1:10117-10281 GCF_002341865.1 Clostridium sp. UBA2485
TGATAAAAAAATAGGTGTAGATATGGGACTCAAAGAATTTGCAATATGCTCAGATGAATATAGAGAGCCTAATCCAAAGTATCTTAAAAAATCAGAAAGAAGATTAATTAAGTTACAAAAAGACTTATCAAGAAAGCGAAAGGGTAGTAACAATAGAAATAAAG
>NZ_DDOV01000078.1 GCF_002341865.1 Clostridium sp. UBA2485
CTCAGGGGAACTTAATCAATTGTATAAAGGTTTATGTCTTAATTCTTAAGCCATAAACTTTTTTTATTATATAAAAGTTAAATATAATTTAATTAGTAACATAGTAAAAAGAGGGGGTATTTTAGAGTGATAGAAATCATGGATTCTTGGTTTACAGTTGAGGAGATTGACAGTGAGACATTTGCTATAAGTGAATATGGACACTGGGAAAAAGTTCATTCTTATTTACTATTGGGAGAGGAGAAAGCAGCGTTAATCGATACTGGATTAGGAATAGATAACATCAAAAGAATAACTGATCAGCTTACATCACTACCAATAGTAGTTTTTACAACTCATGTTCATTGGGATCATATTGGAGGTCACAACCAATATGAAGACATATTTGTACATGAAGCAGAAGAAGAGTGGCTTATAAATGGAATAAAAAAGCTTTCAATTGAGCAAATAAGAAAAGACGTAGCACGTGATATTACAAAACCTATACCTAATACTTTTAATCCAGAGACATATAAACCATTCCAAGGGCTCCCAAAAGCTTTATTACATGATGGAGATAATATAAATATTGGGAATAGAGAATTAGTCATTTATCATACACCAGGGCATTCACCAGGTCACATTTCAATTTTTGATAATAAAAAAGGTTACTTATATACTGGAGATTTATTATATGAAGGAACAATATATGCTCATTATCCAACTACAGATCCAGAAGATTTAATTAATTCTTTAGAGAAGATAACAGAAATTTTAAATGTAAAGAAAATTTATGGAGCACATAATCAATTAGGTTTAGATATAAATATACTTGATGAGGTAAGTAAAGCTGTTAAAGAACTTAGAGAAAAGAATCTCGTAAGACACGGAAGTGGAATACATAAATTTAATGGATTTAGTATTCAGTTCTAGTAGATAGATATTGGACAACGTTAGAAAATTTTTTCTTCGTTGTTTATTTATTTTTTGCAATAAAATATATTTTATTGATGCTAATGCTTTAAGCTCTTACATAGATTCCGACAACATTAATGGATAGCTCGTAAATACAAATATTTTATGAATTTACTATAAGTAAAATTTATAGTTTTATAAATTATTATAAGTTTTGATTATAGTAAACATGTGCTACAATTTTATTAAGAGAGAAAGATATATTTGAATAATTAAAATATTAATATGCAAAGTATATAGACATACCAATTCCAAATTTAATGTATGAACTTATAAAATCGTATTAACAAATTGTTTTAGTTTATATTTATATAATTGAGAATNNTTAATTGTCAATTGTCCATTTTTTAAGGTTATGAATTAATATATCAAACTGTAAATTATATTCAAATATACATTAAAATTTAGAGTAGTTTATCTATATATATTATTTAAAAAGTTAAAAGGGTGAAATTTTTTCTAGAAAGAATTTTATAATAAATAAAACATTAATGAATCGTTAAATATCAATAAGAAAGGTTTGGGAATAGAATAAAAATCTATTTTAAGGTGATATAAAAATGATTGATCCAAGACTTATTACTTTTATAACTGTGGCTAAAACTAATAACTTTACTAGGGCAGCTGAAATTTTAAATTTAACTCAACCTGCTGTGTATCAGCAAGTACAATATTTAGAGTCACATTATGGAGTGAAATTTATAAAAAAAGAAGGAAGACATTTAAAGCTTACGGAAGAAGGAAAAATTCTTCTAGAATACGCTAAAGAAATGTATGCAATATCACAGAATATGGAAGAGAAGCTAAAGGATTCTTCATCTATTATAAGAAGACATCGTATTGGAGCTACTATGACCATTGGTGGTTATGTATTGCCACATATTTTAGGTAAGTATAAAAATGCTAACAACAATGTAAATATAACTTTACATGTGGATAACACAAATATTATTTTAAAGAAGCTTATAGACAGAGAAATTGAATTGGCTATAGTAGAAGGACCTTTTGATAAAAAGAAATTTAAATTTAGGAAATTTAAAGATGACGAGCTTATTTTGGCTGCTTCGCCCAATCATGATTTTGCCAATAGAAAATCCGTTGAACTTGAAGAAGTTTTAGAAGGAAATCTATTATTAAGAGAACAAGGGTCAGGTACTAGAGAAATATTTGAAAGTGAATTAATTAGGAGAGGATATAGTCCTGATACTATCAATGCCCATATGGAAGTTGGAAGCATTACTTCTTTGGTATCTTTAGTAGAATATAATGCAGGATATACAATCATATCAAGAGAAGCAATACAAAAGGAGTTGGAACAAGAAACCATTGTAGTTGTTCCAATAAACAATTTTAGCATGCTTAGAGAATTTAACTTTATATATATTGATGAAAAGGAAATGGAGTTTATAAATGACTTTATAAACTTTTGTCATGAGATTAATTAAATAACTAAATGTTTTATGTATTTAACTTATAAATTAAAATTAAGAAATAATGAAATTTTATATTCTTTCTTTATTATATTGCTTATGTTTAAGAAGAAAGTGGAGGATTTTTTATGAAAGAGTTAATTATAATGTTTTTAAGTTTTTTTAAGATTGGCGCTTTTACCTTTGGTGGAGGATATGCCATGATTCCTTTAATTGAAAGAGAGGTAGTTGAATCAAAAAAATGGATTTCTAAAGAAGAGTTTACAGATATACTTGTAATAGCTCAAAGTTTTCCTGGAGCATTGCCAGTAAATTCATCTTTATTTATAGGATATAAATTAGGGGGCGTTTTAGGTGCAATTCTTGCCCTATTAGGAGTAATATTGCCTTCATTTTTAATAATACTCACTATAGCTGTTTTTTTTATGCAATTTAGAGAAAATCCTATAGTAGATAATGTATTTAAAGGTATTACAGGAGCAGTACCTGTGCTAGTATTACTTGCTGTAAAAAGTTTATCCAAGTCTGTAAAAAAGAGTACAATTAATATTCTTATAACAGTGACCTGTGTATTAGCAATTACAATTTTTAATGTTCACCCAGTTATAATGATTTTCATTTCTGCTATTTATGGAATAATTTTTTTAAGAGAGCAGGTGGCTTAATATGGATATGCTTATAAAATTATTTTTAAGTTTTTTTAAGATAGGTGTTTTTGGTTATGGCGGTGGTTATGCCATGCTACCTTTAATTGAAAGAGAAATAGTAACAACAAATCATTGGTTAAGTTCTTCTCAGTTTTTAGATATAATAGGAATTTCACAGATGACACCTGGACCTATATCAATTAATTCAGCTACTTTTGTTGGATATACAATTAGTGGTTTTTGGGGAAGTTTCTTTGCAACTCTTGGTGTAGTAGCCTTCCCATTTATACTAGTTTCAATAGCAACTCATTGCGTGTTAAAATTTAAAAATTCATTGGTTATGAAGTCAGCATTAATGGGGATGAGACCAGCATTAATTGGTCTTATTATAAGTGCATTTTTATCTCTAGCCAAACAATCTTATTTAGATATTAAATCCATAATAATTGGAGCAATAATATTAATTATTAGTTTAAAATCAAAATTGCATCCTATACTTGTAATTGTTGTAGCTGGAATTTTAGGGGTAATACTCTATGGAGTATTTTAAATAATGAACAGATTTAGTAGTAAATCATTAAGGAGAAAATACTTTTGTTAATATAAAAAAGTCAGTAATTTTATTACTGGCTTTTTATTTTTAGATCTTTTACTAGCAATGTATTGCTAATTTACCACCTCTAGAAAACAGCACTTATTTATTAAATAATTTTTATTTTTCAGGGAAATATATTTAGAAGAAATTAATATAACCTTTAAATTAGCTTAAAAATTATAATAAAATTTTATTTAAATTTAAAATATAAAAAAACTATTTATAAGTTAAAATTCAATATCAAATTATGATTTAATCTTATTTTTCCTATTAAATAAAATATCTAATAAAAAATAAATCATTTAATGAAAAATAGAAAATTATGAAAAAATTCATATAAAGCTATTGTCAAATTGTATACAGAAGTGATATATTGTATACATAAGAATTGTATACAATATAGTGAAAATGTATACAAAAAGGTTAGGATATTATTTTATAGGGGGTTAAACTATGAAAAGTGAGGAAAAAATCAGTAATACTATTAATGGAAAACAACATTTTAAAGTATTTGGAATGCCTCTATATTTATTTGCAATATTTGCAATAATAGTAATTGCGGCATCAATGTACGATATTATTCCTAAAGAGATAACAGGAGCTTTTGCAGTAATGTTTATTTTAGGAATAATATTTGGTGAAGTTGGAGATAGAATTCCTATATGGAAGGAGTATGTTGGTGGAGGAGCAATACTTGCTTTTTTAGGTTCAGCTTACTTAGTTTATAAAGGAATTATGCCAGAATCAACTATTGAAAGCATCAAATTCTTTATGGATGATGCAGATTTCTTGAACTTATTTATATCAGTATTAATAACAGGAAGTATACTTGCTGTTAATAGAAAATTATTAGTTAAAGCTCTTACAGGTTATATACCAGCAATATTAGCAGGTATATTAGGAGCATTTATATTTGGAGCTATAGGAGGACTTATAACAGGAGTTTCACCAATAGAGGTTGCAATGAAGTATGTTTTACCTATAATGGGTGGTGGAACTGGTGCAGGTGCAATACCTATGTCAGAAATATATAAATCTGTTACAGGAGGAGATCCAAAAGAATTTTTATCTTTTGCTTTTCCAATACTAACAATTGCAAATATTATCTCAATATTTATGGGGGCTCTTTTAAGTAAATTAGGAGATAAAAAGCCAGCATTAACTGGAAATGGTAATTTAATAAAAACTAAGAATTTTTCTGCGGAAGAACAAAAATCAGACCTTAAGATTACACATAAAGAAATTGCAGCAGGACTAGTTCTTTCAACAGGTTTTTATATACTAGGAACATTGATGTCTAAAAAAATACTTCCATCTATTGGTGGAGTTCAGATTCATACATTTGCCTATATGGTTTTATTCGTTTCAATATTTAACATATTTAATTTGATACCTGAAGAATTAAAACAAGGTGCTAAAACCCTTCAAAGTTTCTTTGCATCAAAATTCTTATGGGTTATTATGATAGGTGTTGGAGTAGCGTATACTGACCTTGGAGAAATAATTGCAGCACTAACTTTTTCAAATTTAATAATTGCCGGATTTATAGTTATAGGAGCAGTTGTAGGTTCAGCTTTACTTGGAGTATTAGTAGGATTCTACCCAATAGAAACAGCTATAACAGCAGGTTTATGTATGGCTAATAGAGGTGGTTCAGGAGACTTAGCAGTTCTAGGTGCTGCTAAGAGAATGGAACTTATATCTTTTGCTCAAATTTCATCAAGAATTGGTGGAGGAATAATGCTTGTTATTGCAAGCGTAGTATTTGGCTTATTTGCATAGATAAAGCATTTTAAAGGTATAAGTAATCTCTTATACCTTTAATCTTTAATCATAATATAGGGATACAATGTGAAATTTTAAAATATACTCTGGAAAGTAAGTTTTTTATAAAAATAGCTTAAANNTCATTTTTCATTCTTAATTTTTAATCCATAGAAAAGAATTTTTATTATGGAAATTATGTATAAGTTAAATTTTTATTTTGGAACCCTATATAAATTATAGTAGAGGGAAAGGATGGTAAGTTTTATTATGATGGGTATAGCTGGAAATGAAAAATCAGATGACGTTTTGGTAAAAGTTCAATTAGATGAAGTAGAAGGAATAACTATTGATATAAAAAGCAAAATTAAAAAGATTTTTGGAAGACATATGGAGATTGCTGTGAGAGAAGCATTAAGTGAGTTAAATGTGGAAAATGCTAAGGTTGAAATTGAAGACTTTGGAGCATTGGATTTTGTTATAAAAGCAAGAGTAAAAACAGCAATTAAAAGAGCTAGGGGGAATAAAAATGAATAAAAAATTAAGAAGAAGTATGTTATTTTGCCCTGCAAGTGATCCTAAAATGTTAATGAATGCCCCTATATATGGCGCTGATTGTATAGTATTTGATTTGGAAGATGCAGTAGCTTATAACGAAAAGGATAGTGCAAGAGATTTATTATGTGAAGCTTTAAAAACTATAGATTATAGTAAAAGTGAGGTTTTTGCTAGAGTAAATCCATTATATACTGAATTCGGTAAAAAAGATGTTGAAGAACTGGTTAAGGCTGGATTAAAAAATATAAGACTTCCTATGAGTGAATGCAAAGAGAATATCATAGAGCTCGATGAATTACTTACTAAATTAGAAGATGAAAATAATTTAGAGAAGGGATCAATAAAGATACAAGCTGCTATTGAAACTCCAAAAGGAGTATTAAATGCTCTTGAAATAGCACAGGCTAGTAAGAGAGTTGTAGCTATATCTATTGGAGCGGAGGACTTTACAAGAACTTTAGGTGTTGACAGAACTAAAGCAGCTAGAGAGCTTTTCTTTGCAAGATGTCAAATAGTTTTAGCTGCTAGCGTTGCAGGTGTAGATTCTATTGATACAGTTTATGCAAATTTAGGTGATATGGAAGGGTTTATAGAAGAAGCTAAAGATGCGAAAGGCTTAGGATTTTCAGGAAAATCTTGCATACATCCATCACAGGTAAAACAAGTGCATAAAATCTTTACGCCAACTAAAGAAGAAGTTGAAAAAGCAATGATTATTATTAATGCAGCTAAAGAAGCTGAAGAAAAGGGAATTGGAGTAATTACTGTAGATGGAAAGATGATTGATGTTCCTGTAATTCAAAAGGCGGAAAGAGTAGTTTCATTAGCAAAAGGCGCAGGAATTATATAAGGGGGGAGAACAATGGAACAAGTAGTTAACGCTGTTGGAAGACAATTACCTAAATATATAGAAGGATATGGAGAAGTAAAACCTTATAGAGGAACCTTTGAAATGGGAGTAGAAGGAAGAAAGTATGCACCTATGAAATCACTTTCTACTCCAGGAGTAGAAAAAATACTTCCAAGCATAAAGGAAGCAATAGTTAAAGCTGGAGTTAAAGATGGTATGGTTATATCTTTTCATCATCATTTAAGAAATGGTGATTATATATTAAATATGGTTATGGATGAAATTGCTAACCTTGGAATAAAAGATATAACTATATGTGCTTCTTCATTAACAGGAGCACATGAGCCATTACTTGATCATATAAACAATGGAGTAGTTACAGGACTTCAAACTAGTGGACTCAGAGGAAAGTTAGGTCAAGAAGTTTCATTAAATAATATATTAGGAAAGCCAGTAATATTTAGAACTCATGGAGGAAGAGCTAGAGCTATTGAATCAGGAGAGGTTAAAATTGATGTAGCCTTCATAGCAGCTCCTGCTTGTGATCCTATGGGAAATATGAATGGAAGAGATGGGAAATCTGCTTTTGGTTCTATGGGATACCCAATGGTAGATGCTAAATATGCAGATAAAGTTGTTGCTATTACTGACAACTTAGTGGATTATCCATTATATCCTGCTAGCATAGATCAAACATTAGTAGATTATGTAGTGGTAGTAGATGAGATAGGCGATCCTTCAAAAATTGCTACTGGTGCAACTAGAGTTACAAAAAGTCCTACGGAACTTTTAATAGCTGAGTATGCAGCAGAAGTTTTAATAGCTTCAGGATTAGTTAAAGAAGGTTTTTCATTCCAAGCTGGAAGTGGTGGGGCATCTCTTGCAGTTGCTAGAAATTTAAGAGAGTATATGTTAGAAAATAATATAGTGGGTTCTTTCGCTTCAGGTGGAATAACTTCAACACTTGTAGAATTATTAGAAGAGGGCTTATTTAAGGCATTGCTTGATACGCAAACCTTTGATGCAGCAGCAGCAGCTTCAATGAAGAAAAATCCAAATCATATTGAAATGTCTGCTTCTATGTATGCAAATCCTCACAATAAAGGATGTGTTGCTCATCAACTTGATATAATGATGTTATCAGCAACAGAAATAGATACAAAATTTAATGTGAATGTTATGACTGGTTCCACAGGAATAATAATGGGAGCACAGGGAGGACATCCTGATACAGCAGCAGGAGCTAAATTGACCGTTGCAGTAGCACCACTTATTAGAAAGAGAATTCCTATAATTGTAGATGATGTTACTACTGTAGTTACACCAGGTGAAAATATAGATGTAGTTGTAACTGAAAGAGGGATAGCTGTTAATCCAAAGAGAAGTGATTTAATAGAAGCACTCAAAGATACAAAACTACCTTTAATGTCTATTGAAGAGCTAAAATTACTTGCTGAAAGTTTTACAGGAAAACCAGATAAAATAGACTTTGAAGATGAAGTTGTAGGTGTAATAGAGTATAGAGATGGAACAGTAATGGATGTAATAAGGAAAGTAAAAAGATAGTTTATTATTAATAAATAAGCGGGGAGATGGTTTTCTTCTCGCTTTTTATAATATATAATTGCATATGGAGGTGATAACTTTGGAAGAATTCTTAGATAAGATAGATGGAAAAGATGAAAGACCTATAAGAGAGATAGTTTTAGATAATTTAAGAAAAGCTATATTTAACAATAAATTAAAACCTGGAGATAGATTAGTAGAAACTACAATTGCAGAGGCTATGGGGATAAGTAGAACCCCAGTTAGAGAGGCGTTAAGACAGCTGGAGCTTGAAGGATTGGCAACGAATGTTCCTAGAAAAGGAACTGTTGTAAACGGTATATCTATGGAAGATGCCCTTGAGATGTATGATATTAGAGAAGTTTTAGAAGGATTGGCAGCAAGGCTTACCTGTAATAATATTTCAAGAAAAAATATAAATACCTTAAAAGAAATTATTAGTAATATGGAAGAATGTATTGGAATTCATAGGCGTGAAGAATTATTCGAAATGAATAATCAGTGGAATGATATGCTGATGATTCAAAGTCAAAATAAAATTCTTACTCAAGATATGAAGGAATTACATGACCACCTTAGAAGATTTAGATTGCTTACATTATATGATGAAGAACTTCAAAAAGAAGCAGTAGAAGAATATAAGACTATTATTAAAGCCATAGAAGTTGGTGATGATAAGAAAGCAGAAGAATATGCTAGAGAACATGTTAGAAGAGCGAAAAAAAGATTTATAAAAGTGTTTAATAAAAAATCCAATGAAATGGTATGTGTAACTAATAATGCAGAAAATAATATATAAATTAGATAAAAAGTTTTTTAAAAGATGGTAACTTAATGAATTTGTTACCATTTTTTTACTTTAATTTGATATAATAATATATAGATGCACCACTTTTAAAATTAAGCTATGTATAGATAAACTACCTTAAAACTTAATGTATATTTCTATGATATTTTAATTCACAATTCACANNTCAGCAGAAGCTGAGAAATTTAAAATTGATTCTGTAGCTAGTTAAAAATAATTTCAACCACAATTGTGAACTGTGCATTGTGAATTGTGCATTATTTTAAGTTGTGCATTATTTTAAGTTTTGCTACAAAACTCTTATAGCTCTTTATTTTCACTATTTAAATTCTACTTTAAATAAATTTTTAACTTAATATAGCACTGTAAATTTCTATAAATATGGTATGGAGGGTAAAAGTGAGAGTTTTTTTAATTATTATTTCAATTTTACAGCTACTTATGATAATCTTAAATGGAATTTATGTGTTAAGGAAAATGAATAAAATAGGAAAAGAAGATGGAGAACTTAATTTGATAATAAAAATGTGTTTTAGCTTTTCTATGATAGTTGTGGCATTTTTATTATGGAGAAACAATTTTGAAATATTAAGAAACTATTCATTGCTAATTTTACTAGGAATGTTTTTCTCCGCTATAGGAGATATGATTATGGCCAGTATAATAAAATTAAAAAATAGGTTAATTGGAGGAATGTCATTTTTTTCGCTTGCCCATATTTTTTATATTTTAGCATATCTTAAAGCTATAGCTGCCTATAAGGAAAATTTGAATTATCTAGTTTTTATCTTAATTGGAATGTATATATTTTGCATAATTCTTTGGAGAGTGTTTGTATTTAATTCTACCAAGAGTTTAACGCTGAATATGGTGGCATTAGTATATGCATTAGTTATTTGTACTATGGCAAGCCTAGCAATAAATATATCTCTAATTGTAAGTGGAGCATGGTGGATGACTACTATAGGTGCACTACTCTTTATTCTTTCAGACTTTTTAATAGGTTTATCAGAGATAAAAGAAAAAGGACCTAAAAATCAATCAGTTTGGGTATGGTTAACCTATGTGCCAGCGCAAATGTGCATAATTTATACCTTGGCATTATTGTAACCTTTAATCATTGCATATGAAATACTTTAAATATTTTAGATATAAGAAGATTTAAAAGTTCACAAATAAATATAAATTATTTTAATTGTTTTATATTTATAATAAAATAATCAAATAGTAAAGGGGCTTTTGTAGCAGACTTGTTTTTTATATATAGAAAATAAAATAGCTATTTAATAATTAAAAAAATATTTTTTCATTAGAAAAATAGTGTGCTTTATAATCTTAATATAAGATCATTGATTATAATAATAAAAACTAGAGAAGTTCTCTAGTTTTTATTATTATAATTTTCTATAAAAGTAATTTACTAAATTGTAACTAATGTTATGATTAAATAAAGTAAAATTTTCTTTGTGAAGTTTCTTCGCTAAAAGTAAATTTAGTATAATATAAGACATATTTAAAAGATAACCAGTCAGTATGGAAGTATAATTTACGTTATATTATTTTATTAAGCCTCAATGATATAAATGAAAAATCTATGTTCTTATACTACATAAAACATAAGTAAAATCTTTGAACGATTAAATTTTTTATATGTCTTAAAGGAAGGTGTATATATGAGAAAGAAATTTATAACTTTACTAATGACCATTATCATTATATTTAGTAGCACTTATAATGTTTTTGCATTGGAAAAGCCAGAAATTGTTGGTCAATATGCCATTGCTGTAGATTTTGATAGTGGAGAAATTATTTATTATAAAGAAGGGGATAATACAACCTTTCCAGCTTCTATTACGAAGATTATGAGCTCGCTGCTTCTTTGTGAAAATGTGAATATGGATGAAAAATTGATTTTTACTCAAGAAGCAAGTGAAGAAGAACCTACAGCTATTAATGGAGTTTATACATATATAAACGTTGGTGCAGAGATATTAGCATCTGATATTTTAAAAAGTATGATGATAGTTTCAGCAAATGATATGACTACCGCATTAGCTACTAATATACCTAATAAAGATGATGGTGGAAAAGCTTTTGTGGAAATGATGAATAAAAGAGCAAAAGAATTAGAAATGAATAATACTAATTTTGTAACTCCTAATGGTTTAGATGATTATACTGATAAGCATAAAAGTACAGCTTATGATCTTACAAGACTTGCTAGAAAAGCTTTTACTATTGAAAAGTTTTTAGAAGTAGTAAAAACATCTAGTACAGAATTAGCTATAGGGGAAAGAGCACCTTTTAACATAAAGAATACTAATAAATTTGTAAGAGAAGATAGTGAATTTTATGATAAAAGCTGTATAGGAGGAAAAACTGGATATACAGATAAGGCAGGAAGATGCCTTCTTACTGTTTTTGAAAGAGACGGAAGAAAAATTATAGGAGTAGTTTTAAATTCTAAGTTAAATGATGCCGATACTGTAGTTTTTGAGGATATGAAAAAAATAATAGATTATAGCTATGATGTACTACCTACAGTATATAAGTACAAAAATAATTCAAATAAAGAAGTTGAGTTAAAGACAGGAAATGTAATTGAAACTTTGCCTGTAGAATACAAATTATTTAAATATTTTGGTCCTAAAAAAACTATAGAAGCACCAATAATAATTTCTAAAGACTTAACTTATTATAATAATGAACCAAATAATAAAGAAGCAAAAATAGAGTTTGATATTACAGGAGATATATTTAAGAGAAAGTCTGAAGAGAGTTTTGGAACAGTTACATTAAAAACAAGGGATGCTTCAAAATCCTCAGAAATAACTACTACCATAACATTATGGAGCATAATTAAAGCAAATCTATTAATATATATATTTATATTAATTATTATTATATTAGTTATTCGTGTATTAATAAATATAAGAAAAAGAAAAAATAGAATGAAAAGAATGGAAAAGATCAAGAGAAGAAAGAAATAGGGTTATATAGATAAATCATCTAAAAAGTTAATTTATAACTAATAATTATGTCATCAAATATTTTAGTTAACAACTTAGAATAATTCACAATTCAAAATTCAAAATTCACAATTAAGGTTGAAATTAATTTTACAAATTAATTTCTTTAACTGATTTTTTACTAGCAATACAATTGTTAGCTTTCCACCTCTGGGGAACAGTAGTGAAGCCCTTTAGGGTTCCCCTGAGGTGCAGTATGCTTAGGAACAAGACCTATTTATTTAACTAAAATAATGAAGATGAGCAATGCAACTAAATTACACTGCACGAAAAGTGACTACATCACTTCAAAAACAAATCAATTCTAAATTTCTCAGCTTCTGTTGAAAAATGTCCACAATTATGATTTTGCATTATGAATTCAATAGTTTTAATTATAGAGATAGTTAGAATACTTACTAATTATTTTTTCGAAGATGGTTTATTAAAGTGAATACCTAAGGAGAGTGTTATAATGGGATTTTTTAAGAGTATATTTAAGAATAATAAAAATATAAGTAGTGATAATTATATAATAAATTTTAAAGATGGAATAAAACTTATTTGGGGAGAAAAAGGAATAGAGATAATAGAAAAATCTAATAAGATTATCATAACCTTAGAAGAAATAAGTAAAGACTTTGTAGAAGGTAAAGAAGGAATTTCACTTGAGCTTTATGAAAAAGATTCACAAAATTGCACTCTCATAATATATAGAAATCCAGAAAATATTTATCTTCATTATGATAATAAAAGCTATTCATACCCTAATACTACTTTTATGGCTTTAATGGAGAGAGTAGAAAGGATTAGAGGGGAAAAAAGTAATAACAAAGAAAAGAGTGAAGAGAAAATCATTCTTTTAGAAGATGCAACTGATGAGGCTAAGGCGGCAATTGAAATGTATAAAAAAATATCCCAAGAGAAAATAGATGGCTATGATAAAGAATTTGGTTCTTTAAAAGAAAGAAAAGATACATTAATGCAATACTATGAAGGGATTAATATGATTATAGGAAACAGCTTTGCTAAAGAAATAAAGCCGCTTATAGATGTGCTTAATCATGAAGATAAAGAGGCTTTAGAGTTAACTAAAAAAAGAAAAGAATTAATTAGACTTTCTTATGATGGAAATATTTCAAGAGAAGAATTATACAAACTTTATGATCAATTCATAATAAGATTATGTTTAAATAATTAATTTAAATTATTTCCTAGAAAATTAAATTGTAAAATTATATACAATGATTTTAGAATTATATATGTATATATAATTTATAATATTCATTAAGAATAATTTATTAGAAAAATCATATTATCTTTGTTATTTTTATGTAAATGTTCAAGCTATAATTTATTTATCTATTTTAATAGAAGGAGAGAAAATAGTTAAAATTTAAATTATGTTGTAACAAAAATTAATGTATAATCAAGTATTTTTAGTAGTAATTTTTAATAATAAAATAGCAAGAGGCAATTTTAAAATAAAAATATATATAAAATATTTTAACAAAATATTAAATTTTATATAGAAAAAAGGAGTGGCTATGGGAAGCTGTAATTTTAAAGTTAGGTTATCACCTAGAGAGGCTTTTGATATTATACAAGATCAAGTGAATGCTGATTTAGTTTATAGTGAATTTAATAGTTTAGATCATGAAAAAGCTACAGGAGTTTTAAT
>NZ_DDOV01000031.1 GCF_002341865.1 Clostridium sp. UBA2485
GAGTTGTTACTTCTATAATTAAGTAATATAATTATTTAACTTAGTAATTTAGATAATTTAGTGTATACATGAGAATATGCCTAGGCTTTAAGGAGAAGGGGACGCCCTTCTCCTTAATTAATAATATTGCATAAAAAGTACAAATTTACCAATACTATAACGTATTAATTAATTTATAAATTAATGTATAAATTAATTAAAAAATACTTGTCAAAGTATATAGAGTACGGTATAATATAGAAGTTGTAAAGTGGTAACAGCGATGAGGTAAGAGGTTGCCGGACTTCCGGGGAATTCTTCACCGAGCATGTCCTAATCTTGAATTGGGCGACGGGGTCTGTGTTTGCTCTGTGTTGCGTTAATTTAATGCAACACCCGGAACAGTTTACAGAACATCCGCTGTTGCACGTAAGAAGTATAGCGTGCGATGAAAAGGAGGGAATACAATGTCAAAACAAAAAATCAGAATCAGATTAAAAGCTTTTGATCACAATATATTAGATCAATCAGCTGAAAGAATTGTAGAAACAGCTAAATCTACAGGAGCTAAAGTAGCAGGTCCAGTACCACTACCTACTGAAAAAGATGTAGTAACAGTTTTAAGAGCTCCACATAAATACAAAGATTCAAGAGAGCAGTTCGAAATAAGAACTCACAAGAGACTAATCGATATATTAAGCCCATCACCAAAAACTGTTGATGCGTTAATGAGATTAGACTTGCCAGCAGGCGTAGATATAGAAATAAAACTATAGACGTACATAAGAGTACGAGTAATAGATAACTATTACTAACTATTATGACCACTGAGGTGGTCCGCTAATAAGTAGGAGGTGTATTTGAATGAAAAAAGCTATAATGGGTAAAAAACTAGGAATGACTCAAATATTTGATGAAAATAGAAAAGTAGTTCCAGTAACAGTTGTAGAAGCTGGTCCATGCGTAGTTATCCAAAAGAAAACTGTTGAAACTGACGGATATGAATCAGTTAAGGTTGCTTTCGGAGATATAAGAGAAAAATTAGTTAATAAGCCAATGAAAGGTCAATTCGAAAAGGCTGGAGTTGGTGTTAAGAGACATATAAAAGAGTTTAAATTAGAGGACATGAGCGGCTTAGAAGTTGGTTCAGAAATAAAAGCTGAAGTATTTGCAGCAGGAGATAAAGTAGACGTTTCTGGAGTATCTAAAGGTAAGGGATTCCAAGGCGTAATTAAAAGATGGAACTTCCACAGAGGACCGATGACTCACGGATCTAAGTTCCACAGAGCAGTAGGTTCTATGGGAGCTACAGATGCTGCTAGAACTTTCAAAAACAAGAGAATGCCTGGACATATGGGAAATGTTAATACAACAGTATTAAGTTTAGAAATCGTAAGAGTAATACCTGAGAAAAACATAATCCTTATAAAAGGTGGAATACCAGGACCAAATAAAGGTCTTGTAGTAATTAGAGACGCTGTTAAAGCTTAGGGAAAGGAGGATACAGAATGCCTACATTAAAAGTGTTTAATAAAGAAGGAAAAGAAGTTGGAGATATCCAATTAAATGAAAATATATTTGATGTTGAAGTAAGCAGAGATGCTATGCATCAAGTAGTATTAGCTCAATTAGCTAATAAAAGACAAGGAACTCAAAGCGCTAAAACTAGAGCTGAAGTTCGCGGCGGTGGTATAAAACCATGGAGACAAAAAGGAACTGGTAGAGCAAGACAAGGTTCAATAAGAGCACCACAATGGATTCATGGTGGTATCGTATTTGCACCAAAGCCAAGAGACTATAGAGTTTCAATTCCAAAAAGCATGAGAAGAACAGCTATGAAGTCAGCTTTAACTTCAAAAGTTGTTGACAATGAAATGATAGTATTAGAAAGTTTAAATTTTGAAGCTCCTAAGACTAAAGAAATGATAAAAGTTTTAAGTGCTTTTGAAGCTAAGAAAACTTTAATAGTAGTAGCTGAGTCAAACGAGAATGTTTATAAATCAGCTAGAAATATACCAGGAGTAGCTGTGTTACCAGTAAACAACTTAAACGTATATGACATATTAAAATACGAGAAGTTTGTGGTAACTAAAGAAGCTGTATCTAAAATTGAGGAGGTGTATGCATAATGAAAATGACAAGCCATGATATAATAAGAAAACCTGTTATAACTGAAAAAAGTATGGCAGCAATGGCTGATAAAAAATACACTTTCATAGTTGACATACACGCTAATAAATTCCAAATAAAGAAAGCAGTAGAAGAAGTTTTTGGAGTAGAAGTAGAAAATGTAGCTACAATTAGAAGCTTAGGAAAAACTAAGAGAGTTGGAGTTCATGTTGGTAAAAGAGCAAACTTCAAAAAAGCAATAGTTACATTAACTGCAGATAGTAAAACTATAGAGTTCTTTGAAGGAATGTAGTTAGCGAATAAGCATTTATTGGTTTAGAACCAGATAAGCGAAAAGAAGGAGGGAAACCTAATGGCAGTTAAGAAGTTTAGACCTACCACACCTTCAAGAAGAAATATGACAATGGCTACATTTGAAGAAATAACTACTGATGTACCAGAAAAGTCACTTCTTGTAAGTAAGACAAAATCAGGTGGTAGAAATGCCCATGGTAAAATTACTGTTCGTCACCGCGGTGGTGGAGCGAAACAAAAATATAGAATAATTGACTTTAAGAGAAGAAAAGATGGTATTCCAGCAAAGGTTGCAACTATTGAGTATGATCCAAATAGATCAGCATACATTGCTCTAGTTGTATACGCAGATGGTGAAAAGAGATACATAATAGCTCCAGTAGGATTAAAAGTTGGAGATGTAATAGTATCTGGTCCAGATGCAGATATAAAAGTAGGAAACACTCTTCCAATAGCTAACATACCAGTTGGTAGTGTAATTCATAACATAGAGTTACAAGTTGGAAAAGGTGCTCAACTTGTTAGATCAGCAGGTTCTTCAGCTCAACTTATGGCTAAAGAAGGAGAATATGCTCAAGTAAGACTTCCAAGTGGAGAAGTAAGATATGTAAGAATTAACTGTAGAGCTACTATAGGAACAGTTTCTAACTTAACTCATGAAATTGTTAAAATAGGTAAAGCAGGAAGAAAAAGGCATTTGGGTTTCAGACCTACAGTAAGAGGTTCTGTTATGAACCCTAATGACCATCCACACGGAGGTGGAGAGGGAAAATCTCCTATCGGACACGCAAGTCCACTTACTCCATGGGGTAAACCAGCTCTTGGATACAAAACTAGAAAAACTAAAAAATACTCTGATAAATTTATTGTTAAGAGAAGAAATAAGAAATAATAAGAAGGGAATATTTTATTCTCTTCTGAACTACGCATACATTGTATGAAGGGAGGCCGCTAACACATGGGTAGATCTATAAAAAAAGGACCTTTTGTTAAAGAGTCGCTTTTAAATAAAATCAATGAGATGAACAAAAATGGTGAGAAGAAAGTTGTAAAAACTTGGTCAAGAAGTTCTACTATTTTCCCACAAATGATAGGTCATACTATCGCAGTTCATGACGGAAGAAAACACGTTCCTGTATATATCCAAGAAGATATGGTAGGACATAAGTTAGGTGAATTCGCATTAACTAGAACTTTCAAAGGTCACATCGATAAGTCAAAATCAAGCAAAGTAAGATAGTCCGGGAAGGAGGAAATACACGATGGAAGCTAAAGCTATAGCAAGATATGTAAGAATGTCTCCAATGAAAGTTGGTATCGTTCTTGATTTAATAAGAGGTAAAGATGTAAATGAAGCTTTTGCTATATTACAATATACTCCAAAAGATGCAGCTGAAGTTGTAAACAAAGTACTAAAGTCAGCAGTTGCAAATGCAGAAAATAATTTAAGTTTAGATAAAAATAGATTATATGTTGCAAGTGCACATACTGGTCAAGGTCCAACATTAAAAAGATTTAGACCACATGCGCAAGGAAGAGCTTTCAGAATAAGAAAGAAAACTAGCCATATAACTTTAGTAATTAAAGAAAGAGCATAAGAAGGAGGGATATATAGTGGGACAAAAAGTACATCCACACGGCTTAAGAGTTGGTGTAATCAAAGATTGGGATGCTAAATGGTACGCAGAAGGAACTAATTTTGCAGACAATTTAGTTGAAGACAATCATGTAAGAGAATACCTTAAAAAGAAGTTATACGTTGCAGGAATTTCTAGAATAGAAATTGAAAGAGCAGCAAAAAGAATGAAACTTAATATACATACTGCTAAACCAGGAATGGTTATAGGAAAAGGCGGTCAAGGTATAGAAGAACTTAAAAAAGGATTAAAGAACATTGTTAAAGCTAGTAATGTTCTTATTAATATCGTAGAAGTTAGAAACCCAGAAAACAACGCTCAATTAATGGCTGAAAGCATAGCAGCTCAATTAGAAAAGAGAATATCTTTTAGAAGAGCTATGAAACAAACAATTCAAAGAGCTATGAGAACAGGTGTTAAAGGAGTTAAAACAGCTTGTTCAGGAAGACTAGGCGGAGCAGAGATTGCTAGAGCAGAATTTTACCATGAAGGAACAATTCCGCTACAAACTTTAAGAGCTGACATAGATTATGGATTTGCAGAAGCGAATACAATTTATGGAAAAATTGGAGTTAAAGTTTGGGTATATAGAGGCGAAGTTCTTCCAACAAAGAAAGTTGAAAAGGAAGAAGCTAACGCTTAATAACGTGTAAGGAAGGAGGAATATGACATGTTAATGCCTAAAAGAGTTAAACATCGTAAGGTTCATCGTGGAAGAATGAAAGGTAAAGCTACTAGAGGTAACTTCATCGCTTACGGAGATTACGCTTTACAAGCAACTGAATGTGGTTGGATAACAAGCAACCAAATTGAGTCTGCCAGAATAGCTATAAATAGATACGTAAGAAGAGGAGGAAAGGTTTGGATAAAAATCTTCCCTGATAAGCCAGTTACTGAGAAGCCAGCTGAAACACGTATGGGATCTGGTAAAGGTTCACCAGAGTACTGGGTAGCAGTAGTTAAACCAGGCAGAGTGTTATTTGAAATCTCTGGAGTTTCAGAAGAAGCTGCTAGAGAAGCTATGAGACTAGCATCTCACAAACTACCAATTAAAACTAAGTTTGTGACAAGAAAAGATTTTGAGGAAATGGGTGGTGAAATCAATGAAGGCTAATGAATTAAAAGAGTTGAGACAAAGTACTCCTCAAGATTTACAAGTAAAATTAACTGATTTAAAATCAGAATTATTTAACCTTAGATTTCAGTTAGCTACAGGACAGTTAGAAAACCCAATGAGAATTAAACAAGTTAAAAAATCTATAGCCCAAATTAAAACCATCCTTAGAGAAGAAGAATTAAGGGCTTTTGAGCAGTAATACTGAAAGGAGGTTCGTCTTGTGGAAAGAGGAAATAGAAAGACAAGAATAGGAAGAGTTGTTTCTGATAAGATGGATAAAACAATCGTTGTTGCAGTTGAAACAAAGGTTAGACATCCACTGTACGGAAAAACAGTTAACAGAACTACAAAATTCAAAGCTCATGATGAAAATAATGAAGCTAGAATTAATGATAGAGTATTAATTATGGAGACAAGACCATTATCAAAAGATAAAAGATGGAGACTTGTTGAAATCACTGAGAAAGCTAAATAGTTAACTGAAAGGAGGGTATTTTACATGATACAACAACAAACATTATTAAAGGTAGCAGATAACTCTGGTGCTAAGGAAATAATGTGTATTAGAGTACTAGGTGGTTCCAAAAGAAAATGGGGAAACATCGGAGATATAATCGTTGCTAGCGTTAAAAGTGCAACACCAGGTGGAGTTGTTAAAAAAGGTGACGTTATAAAAGCAGTTATTGTTAGATCAGTAAAAGGTTTAAGAAGAGCAGATGGTTCATACATTAAATTTGATGAAAATGCAGCTGTTGTAATAAAAGAAGATAAAAATCCAAGAGGAACTCGTATCTTCGGACCTGTTGCTAGGGAGCTAAGAGATAAAGAATTTAATAAGATATTATCATTAGCACCTGAAGTTCTATAAGATAGGAGGTAGCTATAATGAAAGTTCATGTTAGAAAGAAAGACACAGTAATGGTTATTTCTGGTAAAGATAAAGGAAAAATTGGTGAAGTTCTAGCTGTTTATCCTAAAAAAGGAAAAGTTGTAGTTAAGGACGTTAGTGTTGTTACTAAACACCAAAAACCTAATAAGCAAAACATGCAAGGTGGAATAGTACACTTTGAAGGAGCTATAAACAGTTCAAAAGTTATGTTATACTGCAATAAGTGTAAATCTGTTACTAGAATAAGTAATAAAATATTAGATGATGGCACTAAAGTAAGAGTGTGCAAGAAGTGCGGAGAAACATTTTAATTCGCGAAAGGAGGTTTAACCAATGGTTGCAAGACTACAAGAAAAATACAATAATGAAGTAGTTCAAGCTATGATGGAGAAGTTCGGATATAAAAACATAATGGAAGTACCTAAGCTTGAAAAAATAGTAGTAAATATGGGAGTTGGAGAAGCTAAAGATAATTCTAAGGTTCTTGAGGCTGCTGTTGCTGACATGCAACTAATAACAGGACAAAAGGCAATCTTAACAAGAGCTAAGAACTCTGTAGCAAACTTTAAAATAAGAGATAACATGCCAATAGGATGTAAAGTTACATTAAGAAAGCAAAAAATGTTTGAATTTGCAGATAAGCTAATCAACATTGCTATACCTAGAATTAGAGACTTCAGAGGAGTTCCTTCAAAATCCTTTGATGGAAGAGGTAACTACGCATTAGGAATAAAAGAGCAATTAATATTCCCTGAAGTAGAATATGATAAGATTGACAAAGTAAGAGGTATGGATGTAATATTCGTTACTACTGCAAAGACAGACGAGGAAGCAAGAGAACTATTAAGATTCCTTGGAATGCCATTTGCTCAATAATAAGGAGGGAATAACGTGGCACGTAAAGCTTTAATAGAAAAATGGAAAAAAGAGCCTAAATATTCAACTAGAGCTTATACAAGATGCAGACTATGTGGAAGACCACATTCTGTATTAAAGAAATTTGGTATTTGCCGTATTTGTTTCAGAGAACTTGCTTATAAAGGACAAATTCCTGGATGTAAGAAGGCAAGTTGGTAATAAATTCATTATATGAAAGGAGGCACAATAAATGGTTATGACTGACCCTATCGCAGATTTGCTAACTCGTATAAGAAATGCAAATGTTGTTAGACACGAAATATTAGAAGTTCCTTCTTCAAACATAAAGAAGGCAATCGCAAACATAATGCTTCAAGAAGGATACCTTAAAAATATAGAAGAATATCAAGATGGTTCTGTAGCAATGTTAAGACTTACTATGAAGTATGGTCAAAACAAAGAGAGAGTAATAACAGGACTTAAGAGAATATCTAAACCAGGCTTAAGAGTATACACAAAGAATGAGGATGTTCCAAAAGTATTAAATGGCTTAGGAGTAGCAGTAATATCTACTTCAAAAGGAATCGTAACTGATAGAGAAGCTAGAAAATTAGGATTAGGTGGAGAAGTAATCTGCTATATCTGGTAGTTTGATGAACAGGAGGTGCAATTATGTCAAGAGTAGGAAGACTTCCAATAGCTATACCAAGCGGTGTAACAGTTACAGTATCACCAGAGAACGTTGTTACAGTTAAAGGACCTAAAGGTGAATTAACTAAAGCAATGGCAAAGGTTATAAATATAGCTATAGAAGATAATTCAGTGGTTGTTACAAGACCAAGCGATGCAAAAGAACATAGAGCTCTTCATGGATTAACAAGAGCATTAATAAATAACATGGTAATCGGAGTAACTAACGGTTATACTAAAATACTTCAATTAGTTGGTGTTGGATACAGAGCAACACTAAAAGGAAATAAATTAACATTAAACCTTGGATTCTCACATCCAGTTGAAGTAGAAGCAGTTCCAGGAATCACATTTGAAACTCCTGATGCTAATACAATACACGTTAAAGGCATAGATAAAGAACTAGTTGGAGATATTGCTGCCGATATTAGAGCGTGGAGAAAACCTGAGCCTTATAAAGGAAAAGGAATTAAATATTCTGATGAAGTTATAAGACGTAAAGAAGGTAAAACAGGTAAATAATAAATAGTGGGAAGGAGTGAAGGTAATGTTCAAAAAGGCTGATAGAAAACTATCAAGAGAAACTCGTCACTTAAGAGTACGTAAAAAGATATCTGGAACAGCTGATAGACCAAGATTAGCTGTTTATAGAAGTGAAAAGAACATATATGCTCAAATTATAGATGACGTAGCTGGAAGAACTTTAGTTGCTGCTTCAAGTTTAGATAAAAACCTTGAATTAAAGGCTGGAAGCAACAAAGAAGCTGCTAAAGCTGTTGGAGAGTTAATAGCTAAAAAAGCGTTAGAAAACGGAATAAAAGAAGTGGTATTTGACAGAGGCGGATACGTTTACCACGGAAGAGTACAAATGCTTGCAGAAGGCGCAAGAGAAGCAGGACTTCAATTCTAAAAAAAGGAGGGAAATTCATGAAAATAGATCCTAGCACACTAGATCTTAAAGAAAAAGTTGTTTTTATTAATAGAGTTGCTAAGGTTGTTAAAGGTGGAAGAAACTTCAGATTCAGCGCACTAGTAGTTGTTGGAGATGAAAACGGACACGTTGGCGTTGGAATGGGTAAATCTATTGAAATACCTGAAGCTATAAGAAAAGGTATTGAAGATGCTAAGAAGAACCTTGTAAAAGTTGAATTAGATGGAACTACAGTTCCTCATACTATAGATGGAAAATTTGGTACTGGAAGAGTGCATATAATGCCAGCAGCAGAAGGTACAGGAGTTATCGCTGGAGGTCCAGCAAGAGCGGTGCTTGAGCTTGCAGGATTAAAAGACGTTAGAGCTAAATCTTTAGGTTCTAACAATCCAAGAAACATGGTAAATGCTACAATCAATGGATTAGCAAACTTAAGAACAGCAGAACAAGTTGCTAAATTAAGAGGCAAAACTGTTGAAGAAATTTTAGGATAGGAGGGGAATGACCTTGGCTAAACTTAAAATAACATTAACAAAAAGCTTAATCGGTAGAAAAAAAGACCATATAGCTACAGTTAATGCATTAGGATTAAAGAAAATAGGTAAGACTGTAGAGCACGAGGAAACTCCTCAAATCAGAGGTATGGTAAACAAAGTTAATTACCTACTGAAAGTAGAAGAAGCATAATACAAGGAGGTGTAGACTATGAAACTTCATGAGTTAAGACCTGCAGAAGGATCAAAAAGAGCCGCTAAAAGAGTTGGTAGAGGTACTGGTTCAGGCTGGGGTAAAACTGCAGGAAGAGGCCAAAATGGACAGAACTCAAGATCAGGCGGTGGTGTAAGACCTGGATTTGAGGGAGGTCAAATGCCTTTATACAGAAGATTACCTAAAAGAGGATTCACTAACATATTCGCTAAAGAATATGCTTGCATAAATGTTGATAGATTAAATATATTTGAAAATGGTACAGAAGTAACACCAGAATTACTAATCGAAAGAGGAGTAATTAAAAAAGTTTATGATGGTGTTAAAATATTAGGAAATGGTAACTTAGAGAGAAATTTAACTGTTAAAGTTAACAAAATCTCTAAAGCTGCTGCTGAAAAGATCGAAGCCGCTGGAGGCAAAGTTGAGGTGATATAGATGTTATCAACCCTACGAAATGCTTGGAAAGTTCCAGAGCTTAGAAAAAGGATGCTATTTACGTTATTTATAGTGGTGATATTTAGACTAGGGATATTTATTCCTGTTCCTGGGGTAGATGCTAGTAAGCTAGCTAACTTAACAAGCTCAGGAACATTGTTCACCTTCTATGATATGCTTTCCGGTGGTGCTCTAAGCAAGTTTAGTATATTTGCCATGGGTGTAGGACCATACATAAATGCATCAATCGTATTGCAACTATTAACAATAGCAGTTCCATATTTAGAGCAACTTTCTAAAGAAGGCCAAGACGGAAGACAAAAAATTCAAAACTACACAAGAATTGCAGCAATAGTTTTTTCAGTAGTTCAAGGTATTGCTGTATATGCTATGATAAATAGTGCTGGAGCACTTCAAATGGATGGAAAATTTGGGTTGTTTTTAGTAATTCTTACAACCACTGCTGGTTCGACATTATTAGTATGGTTAGGCGAACAGATACAAGTATATGGAATTGGAAATGGAGTTTCAGTAATAATTTTCGTAAATATTATTTCTACCATTCCAACCATGGCTTACCAAATTGGCGGACTTCAAAAGGCCGGTTCAGTAAGCATAGTAGAGGTTATAATATTTATACTAGTAGCTTTGGCTTTATTATTATCAGTTATTGTAGTAAATTTAGCAGAAAGAAGAGTGCCTGTACAATATGCAGGAAAAGCAGTAGGAAATAAGGTGTTCAAAGGACAATCAACGCACATTCCTTTTAGCTTAAATTCATCTGGAGTTATGGCGATAATTTTTTCTATGTCAGTGATGCAATTACCTGAAACAATAGCTAGAATTTGGCCAAAATCTTCTTTTGCAACGTTTGTATTGGAAAGTCCTTGGAGTATATTCCAAAGAGGGTCTTTAAAATATGTAGTAGTGTATTTCGTATTAATATTATTTTTCTCATGGTTCTATACCATAGTTACATTAAAACCGGATGAGATGGCTGAAAATATGCATAAATCATCAGGGTTTATACCAGGTATAAGACCAGGAGAGAAAACAGCAATTTTCTTAGAAAAAGTTTTAACTAAAGTATCCATAATAGGAGGAACTTTTGCAGGAATAATAGCTGTATTCCCAATTATAATGGAATCTTATACTAAATTTAAAGGGATAGCCTTTGGAGGAACTAGCATATTAATTATTGTTGGAGTTGCTCTTGAAACAATGAAGCAGCTTGAATCACAATTAGTAATGAGACATTACCAAGGTTTCCTTAAATAAATATTTTGGAGTTGATGCTAGTGAAAATCATTTTATTAGGTCCTCCGGGAGCCGGAAAAGGAACACAAGCTAAATCGATTAGTAATAAATACTCCATACCGCATATATCAACAGGAGACATTTTTAGAAAAAACATTTCTGAAAAAACTCCTCTAGGAATCGAAGCTAAGAGTTATATAGATAAAGGCCATTTAGTGCCTGACAAACTAACCATAGATATCGTACAGGATAGATTAGAGCAAGAAGACTGTAAAAGTGGTTTTTTACTTGATGGCTATCCAAGAACTGTAAATCAAGCAGAAGCCCTAAAAAACTTTTTACAGGAAAAAGGAAAGAAACTTGATACAGCTCTATTAATAAAGGTTCCAAAAGAGTATATAATTGATAGAATGACGGGCAGAAGAGTTTGTTTAAGCTGTGGAGCAAGCTATCATGTTAAGTTTAATCCTACTAAAGTAGAAGGCAAATGTGACATTTGTGGTAGCGTTGTAATACAAAGAGATGATGACTGTGAAGAAACAGTAAATGAACGTCTTGAAATATATGATGCTCAAACACAACCACTTATAGATTACTATAAGGAGCAAGACCTTCTATCCGAAGTTGATGGAACCCAAGCTATTAATGATGTTTTTAAGAATATTTGTGGTATCTTAGGAGCGATAAATAGTGATAATAATTAAAAGTGATATGGAAATTGAATATATGAGAAATGCAGGTAAAGTAGTTGCTGATACACTTGCAACCATAGAGGCGGTAATAAAGCCTGGAATAACAACTGCAGAAATCAATAAATTAGCGGAAGAGTTCATATTAGAACAGGGTGCAAAACCATCTTTTAAAGGATACGGTGGATTTCCGGCTTCCATATGTGCATCAGTGAATGATGAAGTTATTCATGGAATCCCTGATAACAGGGTTTTACAAGAAGGAGATATCATAAGTGTAGATTGTGGAGCAGTTCTAAATGGGTTTCATGGTGATGCAGCTAGAACTTTTCCAGTAGGTAAAATATCTAAAGAAGCTGAGGAGCTTATTAGAGTTACTAAAGAATGTTTTTTCAAGGGTGTTGAAAAGGCAAAGGTGAATAATAGGCTTACAGATATATCAGCAGCAATTCAAATTTATGCTGAAAGCTTTGGGTATTCTGTGGTTAGGGATTTTGTAGGACACGGTATTGGTAAGTCCATGCATGAAGATCCTCAGGTTCCTAATTACGGCACTGCTGGTAGAGGGCCAAAGCTATCTCATGGAATGGTTCTTGCAATTGAACCTATGATAAACATTGGTAAGTTTAATGTTAAGGTAAAACCTAATGGATGGACGGTTGTTACAAGTGACGGAAGCTTATCCGCACACTACGAAAACACTGTGGCTATATTAAACAGTGGTCCTGAAATATTAACTTTAAGCTAATGAGGTGAATGGATTGGATGATAATAACCTTTTAGGTAAGGTGGTACATTCTAAATCAGGAAGAGATCGTAATAGATACTTTATAATAGTAGGTATACTAAATGCTGATTATGTCTATATTTCAGATGGAGACTTAAGAAAGATTGAGAAACCTAAGAAAAAGAAAATTAAACATTTAATTTTCACAGATATAACAGCAGATGAGATCAGTGAACTAATCTTACAAGGTAAGAAGATTAGTAATTCTAAGATAAGAAAGTTTTTGCAGGTTGAGGAGGTTTGATTACCTTATGTCAAAAGATGATATAATTGAAATGCAAGGTGTAGTTTTAGAAGCACTACCCAATGCAATGTTTCAAGTTGAACTTGAGAGTGGGCATAAAATATTAGCACATATATCAGGAAAGTTAAGAATGAACTTTATTAGGATATTACCAGGCGATAAGGTTACAATAGAGCTTTNNGACACGTGGGAGAATAACTTGGAGAGATAAGTAATAAGGAGGGTTAGCTATGAAAGTAAGACCATCAGTTAAACCTATATGTGAAAAATGTAAAGTTATAAAAAGAAAAGGAAGAGTAATGGTTATCTGTGAAAATCCTAAACATAAACAAAAACAAGGCTAGTAAATAGCTAGTTAGAGTATTTAATGTACTTAGGAGGTGCAAGTTGTAGATGGCAAGAATAGCAGGTGTTGACCTACCAAGAGAAAAAAGAGTTGAGATAGGTCTAACTTATATATTTGGTATAGGATTACCAAAATCACACGAAATACTTGAAGCTACGTCAGTTAATCCAGACACAAGAGTTAAAGATTTAACTGAGGAAGAAGTTAATGCTTTAAGAGAGTATATAAACAAGAATATATTAGTTGAAGGTGACTTAAGAAGAAGAGTTGCTCTTGATATAAAAAGATTAATGGAAATCGGATCTTACAGAGGAATAAGACATAGAAGAGGACTTCCAGTAAGAGGACAAAAGACAAAAACAAACGCTAGAACAAGAAAAGGTCCTAAAAAGACAATAGCGGGCAAAAAGAAATAGTAAGGAGGGAATATAATGGCTCAAAAAGTTAAAAGAAGTAGAAGAAGAAAAGAAAGAAAAAATGTTGAGCATGGTGCAGCACATATTAAATCTACTTTCAACAATTCCATCGTTACGCTTACTGATGCAGCTGGAAACGCATTGTCATGGGCTAGTGCAGGTGGATTAGGATTTAGAGGATCAAGAAAGAGCACACCATTCGCAGCTCAAATGGCAGCTGAAACTGCAGCTAAAGCAGCAATGGAACATGGATTAAAAAGTGTTGAAGTTTACGTTAAAGGACCAGGAGCAGGAAGAGAAGCGGCTATAAGATCTTTACAAGCTGCTGGATTAGAGGTTACTTTAATAAAAGACGTAACTCCAATTCCACATAACGGATGTAGACCACCAAAAAGAAGAAGAGTTTAGTAAACAGGAGGTGTAATTAATGGCAAGATATACTGGAGCTACTTGCAAACTGTGCAGAAGAGAAGGTTTAAAACTTAACCTTAAAGGTGACAGATGCTTCACAGAGAAATGTGCTTTCGCTAGAAGAAGCTATGCACCAGGACAACACGGACAAAGCAGAAAAAAAATATCAAACTACGGATTACAATTAAGAGAAAAGCA
Source organism: Clostridium sp. UBA2485 (assembly GCF_002341865.1). Taxonomy (GTDB): domain Bacteria; phylum Bacillota; class Clostridia; order Clostridiales; family Clostridiaceae; genus Clostridium_J. The sequence goes on from NZ_DDOV01000031.1 coordinate 14,020, forward strand.
AAAAGCGAAAAGATTATATGGAGTTCTTGAAAAACAATTTAGACTATATTATGATAAAGCTGAAAAACAAAGAGGTATAACAGGTGAAAATCTATTAAGATACCTTGAGTTAAGACTTGATAATGTAGTATATAGATTAGGATACGGAAATTCAAGAGCTGAAGCGAGACAATTAGTTAATCATGGACACTTTTTAGTGAATGGAAAAAAAGTTGACATCGCATCATACAGTGTTTCATTAAACGATGTAATATCAGTATCTGAAAAGAGCAGAGCTACTGAGAAATTCAAAGTGTTCAATGAGAATCCAAAAACTTTACCTAACTGGTTAGAGGCTAACCAAGCTGCTTTCGAAGGAAAGGTTCTATCTTTACCAGCTAGAGAAGATATAGATGTTCCTGTTAACGAAACATTAATCGTCGAGTTATACAGCAAATAGTCAATAATTTAAATCAGTTGCCCTCAAAATAGAACACCCATTTAATAAAGAAGGAGGGTTATATATATGTTAGAAATAGAAAAGCCAAAAATAGAATGTGTAGAAACCGCTGAAAATGGTACATATGGAAAGTTTGTCATTGAACCATTAGAAAGAGGTTATGGAATAACTTTAGGTAATGCTTTAAGAAGAATTCTTCTTTCTTCATTACCTGGAGTTGCTGCAAATTCAATTAAAATAGAAGGTGTACTTCATGAATTTTCAACAATAAATGGAGTAAAAGAAGATGTGTCAGAGTTAATTCTAAACATAAAAGGATTAGCTTTAAAAATGACAGGGGAAGGTTCTAGAACAGTATACATTGACGCTGAAGGACCAGGTGAGGTAACAGGCGCTGATATTAGAACTGATGGAGATGTAGAAGTTATTAACAAGGATATTCATATTGCTACTTTAGATGAAAATGCTAAGTTATTTATGGAAATCAATGTTAGCAAGGGAAGAGGTTATGTTTCTCAAAATAAAAACAAAACTGAAGATAAACCTATAGCTACTATACCTGTAGACTCAATATATACTCCTGTTAAGAGAGTTAACTATACAGTTGAAAACACAAGAGTAGGCCAAATTACTGATTATGATAAGTTGACTATTGAAATTTGGACTAATGGAACAATTAGACCTGATGAAGCAATAGGATTATCAGCTAAAATTCTTATCGAGCACTTTAAGCTATTTATGACATTAACGGATCATGCGGATAATGTTGAAATAATGGTTGAAAAAGAAGAAGATAAAAAAGAAAAAGTATTAGAAATGACAATAGAAGAGCTTGATTTATCTGTTAGAAGCTTCAACTGCTTAAAAAGAGCAGGTATAAATACTGTTCAAGAATTAACAGAGAGATCTATGGATGACATGATGAAAGTTAGAAACTTAGGAAAGAAATCTCTCGAAGAGGTTGAACAAAAACTTGAAGCCTTGGATTTATCATTTAAACCAAGCGAAGAGTAAGGAGGTATAGACATGGCACAACAACGTAAGTTAGGACGTCCAACTGATCAAAGAATGGCAATGCTTAGAAATCTTGTGACTAGTTTCTTAAAGTACGGAAAGATTGAAACTACTGAAACTAGAGCTAAAGAAACTAAGAGACTAGCTGAAAAAATGATCACTCTTGCTAAAAGAGGAGACTTACATGCTAGAAGACAAGTTCTTGCATTTGTGACTGAAGAAGAAGTTGTTAAAAATTTATTTGATAATGTAGCTCCAAAGTATGCTGAAAGAAATGGTGGATATACTAGAATAATGAAAGTAGGTCCAAGAAGAGGCGACGGAGCAGAAGTTGTTATATTAGAATTAGTATAATATATTCCAGGGGATTAAGTATGCCTAGCTTAGTCCCCATTTTATTATAGATATTGAGTATTTTTGATATTACATGGAGGGATGAGAAATGGAAAAAAATAAAAATTTCGTGGCAGAGAACCCTCAAGCTTTAGATAAAATTGATGATAAAAAAATCGAAATACACAGTGAAAATTTAGTTTTTAAATATGATAATAATGGAAGTAATGACGTAAAAGTAGCTATTGATTCTGTTAATATTGACATCAACAAAGGAGATTTTGTTGTTATTTTAGGTCATAATGGTTCAGGAAAATCTACTTTTGCTAAGCATATAAATGCATTACTTATACCTACAGAAGGTAAGTTATATGTAGGTGGATTGGATACGACAGTAGAGGAAAATGTATGGAATATAAGAAATAAAGCAGGTATGGTATTCCAAAATCCAGATAATCAAATAGTTGCAACTATAGTGGAAGAAGATGTAGCTTTTGGACCAGAGAATTTAGGAGTTGAACCTGAAGAAATAAGAAGAAGAGTTGATGATTCTTTAAAAAGAGTTAATATGTATGAGTATAAAAAACATGGACCACATCTACTATCTGGTGGACAAAAACAAAGAGTGGCTATAGCGGGTATTTTGGCAATGATGCCAGAATGTATAGTTCTTGATGAACCTACAGCAATGTTAGATCCTTCTGGTAGAAAAGAAGTTATAAAGACCGTTAGAGATTTAAATAAAGAATATGGGATAACTATAGTACTTATAACACACTATATGGAAGAAGCAGTAGAAGCAGACAAAATATATGTTATGGATTCTGGAAAAATTGTTATTGAAGGAACTCCTAGAGAGGTATTTAAAGAAGTAGAAACAATGAAAAAACTTGGTTTAGATGTACCTCAAATGACAGAACTTGCTTATGAGCTTAAGAAAAATGGTGTTGATATAAGTGAAGATATATTAACTATAGATGAGATGGTGAATGCATTATGTCAATTAAAATAGAAAATTTAACTCATATATATATGCCGAAGTCACCTTTTGAAAAAACAGCGCTAGACAATGTGTCTGTCGAGATAAAAGATGGTGAGTTTGTGGCTCTAATAGGTCATACAGGTTCAGGAAAATCGACTTTGATTCAACATATTAATGGATTATTAAAGCCTTCTTCAGGAAAGATAATAGTAGATGATATAGATATTACTGCTCATGGAGTAAAGCTTAGTGATATAAGAAAAAGAGTAGGGTTAGTGTTTCAATATGCTGAGTATCAATTATTTGAAGAAACTATAGAAAAGGATATTGCTTTTGGACCTCGTAACTTAGGATTAAATGAAGAGGAAATTACTTCTAGAGTAAAGAGAGCAATGAATATAGTTGGATTAGACTATGAAACTTATAAAGATAAATCACCTTTTGAGTTAAGTGGAGGTCAAAAAAGGAGAGTAGCTATAGCAGGAGTTGTAGCTATGGAACCTAAGGTTCTTATATTAGATGAGCCTACCGCTGGGTTAGATCCGAAGGGAAGAGATGAGATACTTGGTAAGATAGAATTATTACATAGAGAATATAATATGACTATAATTTTAGTTTCTCATAGTATGGAAGATGTAGCAAAAGTAGCAAATAGAATATTAGTTATGGAAGATGGAAAATGTATTTTAGACGGTCCTCCAGATTTAATATTTAGAGAAGTAGAAACTTTAGAGAGAGTTGGCCTTGCAGTACCACAAGTTACTTATTTAATCAGAGAACTTAGGAAAAAAGGCTTTGATATATCAGAAGACATATTTACCTTAAAACAAGCTACTACTGAAATACTAAGAGTTCTAAAGAGTTCATAATATATTGTGTAAAAGTGTAATTTTCTTTTACCCATTGGAGGAGTTAATATGATTAAAGATATTACAATAGGACAGTATGTTCCTGGTGACTCTTTTATACATAAGCTTGATCCTAGAGTTAAAATATTAATATCACTATTCTTTATAATAGATTTATTTTTAGTTAATAGCTTTATAGGGTATTTAGTGGTATTTCTATTTCTAATATTAATTATTTTTATATCTAAAGTTCCTTTTAGATATATTTATAAAGGGTTAAAGCCAATATTTATATTGATGTTAATTACAGCAGTATTCAATTTATTCTTTACTAGAGGAGAAGTTCCGTTATGGGAGTGGGGTTTTATAAAGATATATAAGGAAGGTATTATATTAGCCATATTTATGATATTAAGATTAACTTTCTTGATTGCAGGTACATCTTTATTAACTTTAACTACTTCACCAATAGAACTTACTGATGGTATAGAAAAGTTACTTAATCCTTTTAGAAAAATAGGGGTTCCAGCCCACGAATTAGCTATGATGATGACAATAGCACTTAGATTTATACCTACGCTTATGGATGAGACAGATAAAATTATGAAAGCACAAATGGCTAGAGGTGCAGATTTTGAAAGTGGTAATCTATTAAGCCGAGCAAAGAATCTAATCCCGTTGCTAGTTCCACTGTTTATAAGCTCTTTTAGAAGGGCAGAAGAATTAGCTATGGCAATGGAGGCAAGATGTTATAGAGGTGGCGAAGGAAGAACTAGAATGAAGGTATTAAAGCTAACAAATAAGGATACTGTAGCATTTATAGGCTTTGGTGTATATACATCATTAATTTTATTACTTAGAATTTATTTATAAAGGTGTTAGACTATGAAAAATATAAAATTGATAGTAGAGTATGATGGTACCAATTATTCTGGATGGCAAAAACAAAATAATAATATTACGGTACAAGGTACTTTAGAAGAAATCCTTAGTGAATTAACTAAGGAGAAAATTGAAATTATAGGTTGTAGCAGGACAGACAGTAAGGTTCATTCAAGAAAATATGTATGTAATTTTCACACTAATAGTACTATACCAAGCCATAAGTTTAGAGAGGCTTTAAACATAAAGCTTCCTTGTGATATAGCCATATTAGAATCTTCAGAAGTACCACTAAACTTTCATGCAAGATATGACTGTATAGGGAAAAAGTATAGCTATACTATACTTGAAAGATCTGTTAAAGCAACTATTGATAGAAATTTTACATATCAATGTAAATATGATCTAGATGTAGCAAAAATGCAGGAAGCTACTAAACATTTTATAGGTACTCATGATTTTTCAGCTTTTAGGAATAATGGAAGTTCTGTGAAAACATCTACTAGAAATATAACAGAGCTTAAAGTAGAAAAACTAGGAAATTATATAAAAATATATGCTTCAGCAGATGGATTTTTATATAATATGGTAAGAATAATAGTAGGTACATTAGTTGATGTAGGTACTAATAAAATAAAGCCAGAAACTATTATAGATATTATAAATTCTAAAGACAGGTCAGAAGCAGGAAAAACTGCACCACCACAAGGTTTATGCCTAGAAGAAGTCTATTATTAATTAGTTATATTTTAACATAAAAAATATATGTTTTTATTATGTAATAATATTTTAAATAATTGACACGCGTGGCAAATTGTATTATAATATCTATGTTTGTATAGTAAAATTGTGTATAAGATCCACTAGCCCCGGATCTTTAGCATAGAATTCGGACTGTTAAAAATTCAGGGAGGGAAAAGAAATGAAATCATACTTAGCAAAACCAAATGAAGTTCAAAAAAAATGGTATGTAGTTGATGTTGCAGGAATGCCATTAGGAAGAGCTGCTAGCCAAATAGCTTCTATATTAAGAGGAAAAAATAAACCACAATTTACACCACATGTTGATACTGGAGACTATGTAATAGTTGTAAATGCGGATAAAATCGTTTTAACTGGAAAAAAATTAGATCAAAAAATGTTAAGACACCACTCATTATATCCAGGTGGACTAAAAGAAACTCCATACAGAGAAGCTTTAGCTAAAAAGCCAGAGTTTGTATTTGAAGAAGCTGTAAGAAGAATGCTTCCAAATGGAGTATTAGGAAGAAAAATGCTTAAAAAATTAACTGTATACAGAGGACCAGAGCATAAGAATCATGCTCAAAACCCAGAAGTATTAGAGTTAAGATACAAATAAGCTAGTAGTTGGAGGGAGGAAGAAAAATGGCAAAAGTTCAATATTTTGGAACAGGAAGAAGAAAGAAATCAGTTGCTAGAGTTAGACTTGTACCAGGAGAAGGTAAAGTTATCATAAATAAAAGAGATATAGAAAATTATTTTGGATTAGAAACATTAAGATTTATAGTTAATCAACCATTAGCATTAACTGGAACAAAAGAAAAATTCGACGTTTTAGTTAACGTACACGGTGGTGGATATACAGGTCAAGCTGGTGCTATAAGACACGGAGTATCAAGAGCACTATTAAAAGCTGATGAAAATTTAAGACCAGAATTAAAGAAAGCTGGTTTCTTAACAAGAGATCCAAGAATGAAAGAAAGAAAGAAATACGGTCTTAAAAAAGCAAGAAGAGCTTCTCAGTTCTCAAAAAGATAGTATTTCGGATTTATTTACGTATTTATACCAAGGTTATTCAAGTGTTAATCTTTGGAATACATATGTGAGATGCATATACTCAGTAGAGTATATGCATTTTTTTGTGTAAATTTTCTAGTAGTGGATAGAATAAATTATATAATTAATGAAGCTTATTATTAATATAATAGATTATCCCCATATTTAATTATATTTTAAAATTTCACGAAAGCTAAAGATTATGTTATGTTTATGTTAAATTTGCAAATTACGTATTAACAGTACCGAAGATATATTGTATCATTTAAATGGAATTTTACTGAGCAAATTTTTTTGGAGGTAATGTATGGAAGTATTTATTACAGTGATTAATTTATTTGGAGGACTTGGTTTATTTCTCTACGGAATGAAAATGATGGGTGATGGGCTTGAAAATGCTGCCGGAGATAAACTAAAAGGAATATTTGATAGGATAACATCAAACCCAGTAAAAGGAGTATTAACAGGAGCAATAGTTACAGCAATTATACAAAGTAGTAGTGCTACTACAGTTATGATTGTAGGATTTGTTAATGCAGGACTTATGAACTTATATCAAGCAACTGCAGTTATAATGGGTGCCAATATAGGTACAACAATTACTGCACAACTTATAAGTTTTCAATTTGATGCACTTGCACCAATATTTTTAGCCATAGGTGCAATGATAGTATTATTTACTAAAAGAAAAAATACTAAACAAATTGGTAATATTATATTAGGATTTGGTATATTATTTTTAGGATTAGAATTGATGAAGAATTCAATGTCTCCATTAGCAGACTCACCATTTTTTTCTGAGCTAATAATAAAACTTCAAGGTAAGACAATATTAGGAGTTTTATTAGGAGTAGTAATGACAGCAGTAATACAGAGCTCTTCTGCATCAACAGGAATATTAGTTGCATTAGCGTCAACTGGTGCATTGCCACTTAATGTTGCAGTACCTATACTATTTGGTAATAATATAGGAACTTGTGTTACAGCACTGATTTCAAGTATAGGAACGTCTAAAACAGCTAAGAAAGCAGCACTAATTCACTTATTATTTAACGTTATAGGAACATTAATATTCATACCATTAATTGGTCAGTTAACCGGCATAGTTCAAGGTATAACACCAGGTATGGGAGCAGAAGCTGTTAAAAGACAAATAGCAAACGCACATAGTATATTTAATATAATTAATACTTTAATATTAATGCCATGTATTAAATTATTAGTATATATAGTAAACAGAATAATCCCAGGAGAAGATGAAAAAGAAGCAATGGGAGTACAATACATAGATGAAAGATTACTAGAAACTCCGGTTATTGCCTTAGGACAAACTACAAATGAATTAGTAAGAATGGCAAACAAGGCAAAAGACAATTTAGAATTAGCTATGGATGCCTTTAACAATAATAATGAAGAATCTCTTAATAAAGTTTATGGGAATGAAAAATTGATAAATATTTTAGAGGATGATATAACTAGATTTTTAGTTAAACTTTCAAATACAGAAATTGGTGAAGAGCAAAAAAATATTGTGGCAGCAATGTTTCATGTGGTAAATGATATTGAGCGTATAGGAGATCACGCTGAAAATATTGCAGATTTAGCTAGTGAAAAAATGGCAAAACATATAGTATTTTCAGAAGAGGCAAGTAAAGAACTTTTATCAATGTTCAATTACACAGTAAGTGCATTGGAAATGAGTATAGATTGCTTTAAACATTATAATAAAGAAAAAGCTCGCACAGTAAGAGGAGTAGAAGATAGAATAGATAGCTTAGAAAAAGAGTTAAGAGCATCACATATTAGAAGACTTAATACAGGAATATGTAATGCTACAGTAGGTGCTATATTCTTAGATGTTATAAGTAATTTTGAGAGAATAGGTGACCATGCTGTAAATGTAGCTGAAATAGTTTCAGAAACACCATATAAATTAAATTAAAATATATAAAATAAACTAGTAAGTATGCGAAAAAACAAATAAGTATACTGACTAGTTATTTTTTTGAATATATATTATAATTGTACATTTTAAAATTCCTTGTAATAAAATTACAAGGGATTTTATTAGTTATATAAAATAAGAAACTAATAAAAGATTTTGAAGGTAGTTCATAAAAAAGCAGGAGAGTGAAGAGATATTCAAATGTAAGTTAATATATCAGTAATATAATGTTATGAATGAAAAATTAAGAATGAAAGATTAAGAATTATAGTTGGAATTAATTCTTAATGAATTAATTTCTTAAACTGAAATATTGTATACTTTTTAGAGTTTAATGTGTCTAATTAGTATAAGGTGTCTTCAAAAAAATAATAGACCACTATGTCAGCCTATTTTCCATCAGACTATGTTGTCAGATATAAAATATACTAACATCTTTGGTTTATTATTTTCATTCAGATGTTTAAAGGGAAAGCAAGAGAGGATTAAATGGATAAGGATATATTATTAAGACTTTATAAAACTCAAGTAAGAATTATATATGGATACCTTTTGAGTAATGGCTGTAGCAGTGAGAGGCAGAAGATATAATTAAGGATAGTTTTATTAAAGCTATTGGGCATATGGATGGGGTAGACATTAGTAAATTATCATCATGGATTTTTAAAGTTGGACTTAATAATTGTAGAAATACTATTAGTTAGAAGGAAAAAGTCAAGAAAATAAATTAGTATAGATGAAGAAGAGTTTTATAATAAATTTGTTTTAGATGAAGATTTTACAGATAAACTCATTTTCAAAGAGAATAATAAGAAAGTAAGAAATACACTAAATAAAATGAAAGATGGATATAAGGGTTTACTAATATTAAAGTATGAAATGGGCTTAGCTATTTAGAAATAGGAAAGCTTTTAAATATGAATGAAAATACTGTCAGAACCTATCTATATAGGGCTAGAAATCAATTTAAAAGACTTTGGGGGATTATAATGAATAGAAAATAAGTTAGAGGACATATATGATGACGAGAAGTTAAATAGAGCTGTTTAAAAGGGAAAAGGAAACAATAATAAAGATTACTTTGATAGTATTAATAATTTTAATAGTTAATTATATAGGAAATTTATTTTTAACATCTAGAATTTGTATTGAAGCTGCAAAAAGAGAAGAGGCATATGTAGGCTTATGGCTTCAAATGGATATATAAGTAAAGCTAAATATGATTTTAGCATTTTGAGTGGAATTGGAGATTATAGATTAGTAAAAATTTACGAAATAAGTCAGTCATATTAGAAGCAAACAGAATGGCTTTTGGATTGATTCCAGCTCAAATAGCGAGGAGGAAGAGGTAGCAGTCATACTTCAGGACAATGACCAAGTAGGTATTGAGAAAATGGTTATAGAAAGATGATGTTTTTTCACACTAATGTAGATTATAAGGAATATAAAAATGATTTAGCAGAACTAGATAAAATTCCTGATGACAAGTTGATAGAAATTGGGATTTCCTTTGATAAGCCTTATCCAATTATAGATAGATATAATTGGATAAGGCTGAAATTAATAAAACTTGGTATTGGATAGATACTTTTTTAGATGAGGATATTGAAAAATTTAAAGATGAAGTAGATAATTATGATTTCAAAGCTTGTTATATTAATGAGGAAAATGCTGTTGGCATATCTGTATGGAGTGATACTGGAGATGTAACATTAGATGATAGCTATAATAAGTTTTTAGAAAATCTACAGAATAGTAAATATTATGAACATAGAAAAATTTATGAGGAATTGAAGGAAAAGAACAAATTACAATTAGAAAATACTTATATGTTAGGTACTACTATAATTGGAACTAAAGAAGAGCTTAAAAAGCTCATAGGAAACCCACATATAAAAGCTTCATCAATAGGAATAGTCATAGATAAATTCTAATTGAAGAGGAAGAAGAAGTTAAAATAAAGAATTGAATAAGAAATCAATTTTAAGGGAGTTAATATTTTTTCATTGTTAACTTTTAGTACTAGTTCAACTAAGATTTGAAATTCTAGTCATCCATAAAAACTTATTCCTATATTATAAGAATGTAATAATAAACTATGGACTAGCTGAATAAATATAGTTACAGAGTAATATATTAAAGGTGGTTTTATGAGATATAAAAATAAGAATTTAATTGTATCATTATTAGTTATATCAATTTCATTAGTAGGAATATTAGCTATAAATATAAAATCAGCTAAGACTACAACAAGTATGGAAGTGGATAAAATGATGGGGACTAAAGTTATATTAATAGACCCTGGTCATGGAGGAATGGATGGAGGGGCTAGTGCTAGCGATGGTACAGTAGAAAAGCATATCAATTTAAACATATCATTGCATTTACAAAAATTACTTATGGAATCAGGATATAAAGCTATATTGACCAGAGATGAGGATATAGGATTATATACAGATAGTGGTACTGTTAAAGAGAAAAAAAGACAAGATTTAAACAAAAGATGTGATCTTAAAAAAGAAACAGATTGTAACATGTTTGTGAGTATACATTTAAATAAGTTTAAACAACCTAGTTGTAAGGGGGCACAAGTATGGTATTCTAATAATCCTGAAAGTGAGGTTGTTGCTAAAATAATGCAAAACAATTTAAGGATGGATTTAGATGAGAATAATACTAGATTAGCAAAGCCAGCTAAGGATATGTATAAGGTATTAAGATGCAATGATACCATGCCAGGTGTTATAGTTGAATGTGGTTTTTTATCTAATAAGCAAGATTTAGAACTTTTAAAGGATGAAAGTTATCAAAAAAAAGTTGCAGAGTCACTTTATAAATCAATAAGAGAATATTTTGAAAAGTCCAATTGAGTCCAATTGGACTAAAGAAAAGCTAAAAAAAGTCCATTTGTTAATGAAAAATTTAATTGGAATAACAAAAAACGAAAAAAATTATTAATTTATGTTATAAAATTTAATAGAGCTGCAGTTTAATATAGCACACTTATATCATACTAAAGTGAATAGTCAGAAAAAAGCAAGAAAAAAGTCTATCTTCAATTTGAAGGTTGACTTTTTTCTTAATTTTTATAAAATTGGCGTTGAATTAAATAGGTCCATATGATATTATAACGGTGGGAATGGATTAGTCCATTAATCCATTAACAACTTTGGGAGGTATTTTATGAATATTGTGGTAGATAAAAAATGTGGGATACCGCTGTATATTCAAGTTAAAAAGCAAATTATGGACTTGATTAAAGAAGGTACTCTCAAGGTTGGAAGTAAAATGCCAACAGAAAGAGAGCTTTCTCAAGAGCTAAATGTAAGCAGAAATACAATAAGTACAGCTTACAATCAACTTGAAAGCAGTGGAGTATTAAGATCCATTCAAGGAAAAGGCACTTTTGTTGCTGAAGAGGCTATATCTTGGAAAGACCAAGAGGTAAAAAATAAGATTGTCAAATTTGTAGACTTGGCACTTGAAGAGGCCTTAGAAATTGGTGTGGAAGCAGAAGACTTTTTAGAGATAGTAGTCCAAAGAGTAAAAGAGAAAAAAGAATTAATGGAAAGAATAACTGCAGTCTTTGTAGAATGTAATATTGAACAAGCTAGAATGTTTAGCAGACAGCTTACAAAAAATAGCAATATGAATGTGGTGCCATTAACAGTTGGAGATTTAGATAAAATGACAGAAGAAACAGCTAATATTATTGAACAATGTCAAGTAATAATAGCAACCTTCAATCATGTTAATGAAGTTAAGAATTCCATTAAACATATGGACAAGGAAGTACTAGGGGTTGCCATTAATCCAAATCTGGAATCTATTGTTAAAATAGCTAGGCACCCAGCAGATAGTAAGTTTGGTTTTATATGCTTATCTGAGGAATTTATATTTAAAATAAAATCCGCACTGGAAGGTGCAGGACTAGGAGATTTGAAAGTAGATTATTTCAATGATCTAGATGAAGAAAAGGTAAAGCAAATAATTGAAGAGTTTGATGTGCTTATAGTTACACCTGGTAGATATAAGGATGTTTCTAGGCTGAATTTACAGAATAAAGAAATAATTGAGTTTTCCTATAGTTTAGATAATGGCTCTGTAAAAGCGCTTAAATCTAAAATTATAGAAATAAAATATAAGCAAAATCACAATTAATTTTTAGGAGGCTTTTAAAAATGGAAAAGAAGACTTTGGTTCTTGGAGTTATAGGAGCAGATTGTCATGCAGTTGGTAATAAAATATTAGACTATGCTTTAACAGAAGCAGGATTTAATGTAGAAAACATAGGAGTTTTATCACCACAAGAGGATTTTATAAATGCGGCAGTAGAAACAAATGCTGATGCAATAATAGTATCTTCATTATATGGACATGGTGAAATCGACTGTAGAGGCTTAAGAGAAAAATGTGATGAAGCAGGACTTAAAGAAATATTACTTTATGTAGGTGGAAATATAGTTGTAGGAAAGCAGAACTGGGAAGAGGTACAAGTTAGGTTTAAATCAATGGGATTCGATAGAGTTTACCCACCAGGAACTACTCTTGAAACAACAATTCATGATTTAAAAGAAGACTTAGGTTTACTATAATAAAGGTGGAGTGATTTAGGTGGATGCATATTTACTTTTAGACTTTGGAAGCACCTATACGAAGTTGACAGCTGTAGATATAGAAACTGAAGAAATAATAGCTACAGCAAAAGATATTACGACAATAGAAGATGATATAATGGTAGGATTTAATAAGTCTTATAAAAAGATTCAAAAGCTATTAGAAGGAAAAGATGTGAACTTTGTAAAAAAATTAGCTTGTTCATCAGCAGCTGGTGGATTAAAGATGGTTGCTATTGGACTTGTACCTGAACTTACAGCAGAAGCAGCTAAAAGAGCTGCATTAGGCGCAGGAGCAAGAGTACTGAAAGTTTATAGTTATGAATTAACAGAAGATGAAATTAATGAAATTGAAAATTCTGATGTAGATATAATATTACTTGCTGGAGGAACAAATGGTGGAAATAAACAGTGTATTTTGCATAATGCAGAAATGATCGTTAATTCTAAACTAAATGTTCCTATAGTAGTAGCTGGTAACAAAAGTGCTAATGATGAAATAAAGAGAATGTTTACAAAAGCCAATTTATATTTTAGTATAACAGAAAATGTTATGCCACAACTAAATTCATTAAATGTTGAGCCAGCTCGTGAAGAAATAAGAAAAGTTTTCATGGAGAAAATAACAGATGCAAAAGGACTTTCCAATGCTGAGAATTTTGTAAATGGCATATTGATGCCAACGCCAGCAGCTGTACTTAAAGCAGCAAGAGTTTTAAGTGAAGGTAGCGATGAAGAAGAAGGTATTGGTGATTTAGTAATTGTTGATATTGGTGGTGCCACTACAGATATACATTCTATTGCAGATGGCGAACCTACAAAAGCAGGAGTAAATATGAGAGGACTTGAGGAACCTTTTGCTAAAAGAACAGTAGAGGGTGATCTTGGAATGAGATATTCTGCAATTTCTCTATGGGAAGCAGCAGGGAGTAGAAAACTTAGGAAATATTTAAAAGATGATAAAAGAGAAATTAATATAGAGGAGTGCTGTACATACAGAAATAAGAATATAAAGATGGTTCCTGAAAATGAGGATGAGATAAAATTTGATGAAGCTATGGCAAAAATTGCTACAGAACTATCAATGGAAAGACATTCAGGAGTGATAGAAAATGTATACACTCCTATGGGTGTAGTTTATAACCAAACAGGAAAAGATTTAATGGAAGTTAAGTATATGATAGGAACTGGAGGAGTATTAGTTCATAGTAGAAATCCAGGAGAAATTTTAAGTGCAGGCACTTTTAGTAGTGAAAATCCAATTTCACTAAGACCGCAAGATGCAAAATATTTATTAGATAAAACATATATATTATCAGCTATGGGATTGTTAGCTCAAGATTATCCGGATAAAGCTGTTAGAATCATGAAAAAATATTTAGTCAGAGTGTAATTATCAGGAGGTAATTTAAAGTGGAATTAAAAAATAAAAAATGGACTGAAGAAGAGTTTTTTAAGGTAAGAGAAGAAGTCTTAGCTCAATGGCCAACAGGTAAGGAAATAGATTTACAAGAAGCAATCGAATATAATAAAAGAATTCCAGACCATAAAAACTTTGCTAAAAAGCTTATAAAAGCAAAAGAGGAAGGTATAACATTAGCACAACCTAGAGCAGGGGTTGCATTAATAGATAAGCATATAGAGTTATTAAACTTTCTTCAAAATGAAGGTGGAGCAGACCTTTTACCTTCTACAATAGATAGCTATACAAGACAAAATAGATATGAAGAATGCGAAATTGGTATTAAAGAAAGTATAAAAGAAGGCAGATCTTTATTAAATGGTTTCCCAGGAGTTAACCATGGACTTAAAGGTTGTAGAGAAGTTTTCGAGGCTGTTAACTTACCATTAGAATCAAGGCACGGTACTCCAGATGGAAGATTACTTGCTGAAATTACACATGCATCAGGATGGACTTCAAATGAGGGCGGTGGTATTTCTTATAACATACCATATGCTAAAAATGTTACATTAGAAAAAACAATATTAGATTGGCAGTATTGCGATAGATTAGTTGGATATTATGAAGAGCATGGAGTATCTATAAACAGAGAACCATATGGACCATTAACTGGTACATTAGTTCCACCAAGTACTTCAAATGCAGTAGCTATAGTAGAAGCATTACTTGCAGCAGAGCAAGGTGTTAAGAATATAACAGTTGGATATGGACAATGCGGAAATTTAGTACAAGATGTTGCTGCTATAAGAGCATTAGAAGAGCAATGTAATGAATACTTAAAAGCTAATGGATACAATGATGTATATTTAACTACAGTATTCCATCAATGGATGGGTGGATTCCCAGCTGATGAGGCTAAAGCTTATGGAGTTATTTCTACTGGTGCAGCAGCAGCAGCATTATCAGGAGCTACAAAAGTTATAGTTAAAACAACTCATGAAGCTATAGGTATACCAACAAAAGAAGCAAATGCTCAAGGTATAAAAGCTACTAAAATGACTCTTAACTTATTAAGAGGTCAAAGATTACCGATGTGTGAAGAGTTAAGAACTGAAATAGAAATTATAAAAGCAGAAACTAAATGTATGATAGATAAATTATATGAAGTTGGAAATGGTGACTTAGCAATAGGAGCTGTTAAAGGAATTGAAATGGGAGTAATTGATATTCCATTTGCACCAAGTAAGTATAATGCTGGTAAGATGATGCCTGCAAGAGACAACAATGGAGCAGTAAGATACTTGAAATTTGGTAACGTTCCATTTACTGAAGAACTAAAAGCTTATAACATGAAGAAGTTAGAAGAAAGAGGAAAGTTCGAAGGTAGAGAAGTTGGATTCCAAATGACAGTTGATGATATATTTGCAGTTGGAAAAGGAAGACTAGTAGGAAGACCTGAATAATTATAAAAACAATTTAAAAAGCTAATAACAAAATTTAAGAAGGCAAGGTGTTTTAAAATGAAAATTGTTGACGTAGTATGTTCAGCAGGAAGAACAGGATTCTATTTTGACGACCAAAGAGCAATAAAAAAAGGAGCGGGACATGATGGATTCACATATGTTGGAGAGCCTGTAACAGATGGATTTACATCAGTAAGACAAGCAGGTGAATCTATATCTGTAATGTTAATCCTTGAAGATGGTCAAGTAGCCACTGGAGATTGTGCTGCAGTACAATATTCCGGAGCTGGTGGAAGAGATCCGCTATTTTTAGCTAAGGATTTTATACCTGTTATAGAAAAAGAAATAGCACCAAAGCTAATTGGAAGAGAGCTTGAAAGTTTTAAAGCATTAGCAGAAGAGTTTGATCATATGACAGTTGATGGAAAGAGATTGCATACTGCTATAAGATATGGTGTAACTCAAGCAATACTTGATGGAGTTGCTAAAGCTAAAAAGGTAACTATGGCTGAAGTTGTAAAAGAAGAATACAACACAGGAGTAGATATAAAGAGAATTCCAATATTCACTCAATCAGGAGATGACAGATACTCAAATGCTGACAAAATGATAATAAAAGGTGCAGATGTAATGCCTCACGCATTAATTAACCATGTAGAGGACAAGCTAGGAACTAAAGGTGAGAAATTACATGCATATGTTAAATGGTTAAGCGAAAGAGTATTAAAATTAAGAACAAACGAAGACTATAGTCCAATATTCCACATTGACGTTTATGGAACAATTGGAGTAGCCTTTGATTATGATATAAAAGCTATGGCTGATTATTTAGCTACATTAGAAGAAGCTGCTAAACCATTCAAATTAAGAATAGAAGGACCTATGGATGTTGAGCACAGAGAAAGACAAATGGAAGCTTTAAGAGATTTAACAACTGAGCTTGATAACAGAGGAATAAATGTTGAACTTGTTGCTGATGAATGGTGCAATACTTTTCATGATGTTAAGTTCTTCGCTGATAATAAATCAGGACATATGCTTCAAATAAAAACTCCAGACCTTGGTGGAGTAAATAATATTATTGAAGCTATACTATACTGTAAAGAAAAAGGTGTAGGAGCTTATTGTGGTGGAACATGTAACGAAACAAATAGATCAGCGGAAATCTGTACTAATATTGCTATAGCTTGTGGAGCAGACCAATGTTTAGCAAAACCAGGTATGGGTGTTGACGAAGGTTACATGATAGTAAACAATGAAATGAACAGAGTAATTGCATTAATTAATAGAAGAAACAAATAATATATGTAACAAGTGAAAGGCGGTTTATACAAACTGCCTTTTACACTATAATTGAATATATAAGTGAAAAAATATTAGGCATGGAGGAATTTTTATGAAAGAAATAAATGTTTCAGAGATAATTAAAGCAGTTAGAAAGCTGTGCATAGATGCTAACTACTACTTAGGTGATGACGTTAAAAATGCTTTAATTAATGCTAGAGATAAAGAGGATTGGGCTATAGCTCAGGGGATATTAGATAAAATAATAGCTAATGCTAAAATTGCTGAAAATGAAGATATGCCAATGTGTCAAGACACAGGAATGGCTTGTGTATTTGTAGAGTTAGGTCAAGATGTTCATATAGTAGGCGGAAACTTAGAAGAAGCTATAAATGAAGGTATAAGACGTGGTTATGGCGATGGATTCTTAAGAAAATCAGTAGTTAAAGATCCATTAGATAGAGTTAACACAAAAGATAATACTCCGGGAGTAATATATTATAATGTTGTGACTGGTGATAAATTAAAAATAACTGTAGCACCAAAAGGTTTTGGTTCAGAAAATATGAGTCAATTAAAGATGTTAAAACCATCTGATGGATTACAAGGTGTTAAAGATTTTGTATTAAAAGTTGTTAAAGAAGCAGGTCCAAATCCATGCCCACCAATAATTGTTGGAGTAGGAGTTGGAGGAACTTTTGATAAAGCAGCAAACCTAGCTAAGAAAGCATTAATAAGACCAGTAGAAATAAGAAATTCAAATCCTTTCTATGAAGAGCTCGAAAAAGAATTATTGGAGCTAATTAATAATTTAGGAATAGGACCACAAGGCTTTGGAGGAAGAAGTACTGCACTTGCGGTAAATATAGAAAGTTACCCAACACATATTGCAGGGCTTCCTGTAGCAGTTAATATAAATTGTCATGCTACAAGACATGCTGAAGTAGAGCTTTAATTTAAGGGGGGATTTATAATGGAAAAAAGAGTTACCATGCCATTAACTGAAGAAAAAGTTAAAGACTTAAAAGCAGGTGATAGCGTTTTACTTTCTGGAACAATATATACAGCAAGAGATGCTGCACATAAAAGATTAGTTGATTTAATAGATAAAGGTGAAGAACTACCTATAGATGTTAAGGATAGTGTCATATATTATGTTGGACCAACACCAGCGAAACCAGGGATGGCAATAGGTTCAGCAGGTCCTACTACAAGCTATAGAATGGATGCATATACTCCACAGCTTTTAGAAAAGGGCTTAAGAGGAATGGTAGGGAAAGGCTTACGTTCTCAAGAAGTTATAGATTCAATGATTAAAAATGGTGCTGTTTACTTTGCTGCTATTGGTGGTGCAGCAGCACTTATAGCTAAATGTGTAAAATCTGCAGAAATTATTACTTATGAAGATTTAGGTGCAGAAGCTATAAGAAAACTTGAAGTAGAGGACCTACCGTTAGTAGTTGTTATTGATAGCGAAGGAAATAACCTTTACGAAATAGGTAAAGAGGCATATTTAAATAGTTTGAGGTGATAGTATGGAAATCAAGAAAATTGCAAAAGCAGGAACACTAGAATCTAATGACATTTATATAATGGTTATGCCAAATGATGAAGGTGGGATAGAATTAGACCTTGAAAGTATAGTTATAAAACAATTTGGTGATGAAATAAGAAAAGCTATACTAGATACACTAAATGATTTAGGTGTAGAAAAAGCTATAGTTAAGGCTCAAGATAAAGGAGCATTAGATTATACTATAAAAGCTAGAGTAGAAACTGCTGTTAAAAGAGCACAGTAATAGAGGTGAATACTATGAAAAAATTAAGAAGAACTATGCTTTTTATGCCTGGTAATAATCCAGGAATGCTTCAAAATGCAGGGATTCTTGGAGCTGATTCTATTATATTAGATTTAGAAGATGCTGTTAGCCTTACAGAAAAGGATAGTGCAAGAATACTTGTTAGAGAAGCTATAAAAAATGTAGATTATAGCAATGTTGAAGTTGTGGTAAGGATTAACCCTCTTTCAACAGAATATGCTAATGAAGATATAGATGTAATTGCAAGAGTTAAACCAGACGCATTGATGGTGCCTAAAGCTACAGAAGAGGAACTTGAAGAAATAGATAGAAGACTTACTAAAATAGAAAATGAAGAAGGTTTTGAAGCTAAATCTATAAAATTATTACCAATAGTAGAATCAGCTTATGGTGTAGAAAATGTTTATACTATAATAAAGGCTTCAGATAGAGTTGTAGGAGTTTTACTTGGAGGAGAAGATTATACTTCAGATATGGGTATTAAGAGAACTAAAGTTGGAGAAGAGATCTTCTACGCAAGAAATAGAGTTGCTATAGCTTGCAGGGCAATGAGAGTGGACTCTATAGATACTCCATTTACAGATACTAATGATAGTGAAGGATTACTAGCAGACACAACCAAGGCTAAATCTCTTGGAATGACAGGTAAAGCATCTATAAATCCAAGACAAATAGATGGAATTCATTCAGTATTTGCACCTACTGCAGCAGAAATAAGACATGCAGAAAGAGTTTTAGAGGCTATGGAAGAAGCAGAAAAAGAAGGTAAGGGAGTATTCTCATTAGATGGAAAAATGGTAGATGCTCCAATCATCAATAGAGCTAAGACTACAGTAGAATTAGCAAAAGTTTTAGGACTTATTTAATAAAGGTTAAATATTGAGGTGATAAAATGAAGAACGTATTAGGACGTGAACTTCCAAGCTTTATAGAAGGATATGGTGAGGTTATACCTTTTGAAGGTGCCTTTAAAAAAGCTGGAGAAAAGAAAAAGGCTACAGTAAATATAAAATCTGTAACTCCAATGGATGAAAAGCTTGTAGATAGTATAGAAGAAGTTTTAGATAAAATTAATATAAAAGATGGAATGACAATATCTTTTCACCATCATTTAAGAAATGGTGATTATGTTTTAAATACAGTAGTAGAAGCTATTGCTAAAAGAGGAATTAAGGATTTAGGGATAGCAGCAAGTTCAATATTCCCAATACATGCGCCACTTGTAAAATATATGGAAAGTGGAGTAGTTACAAGAATTGCTGCAAACTATATATCAGGTCCAGTAGCAAAAGCTATATCAGAAGGAAAATTAAAGTATCCAGCAGTAATGCATAGTCATGGCGGAAGAGCAAGAGCGATTGAAAGTGGAGATTTGCATATAGATGTTGCTTTTGTAGCTGCACCCGCTTGTGATAGCTATGGAAATATTAATGGATTATATGGAAAGTCAGCTTGTGGAGCACTTGGATATGCAGTAGCAGATGCAGAAGGTGCCGATAAAGTTGTAGCAATTACAGATAACTTAGTGCCATATCCAAACTGTCCAATAGAAATAAGTCAGATTTATGTTGACTATGTAGTGAAAGTAGAGTCTATAGGAGATCCAGCAGGAATAGTTTCAGGTACAACTCAAATAACTAAAGATCCGGTTGGACTTAAAATAGCTAAAATGGCACTAGATACAATGATAGCATCAGGTCTTGTTAAAGACGGAATGAGCTTCCAAACTGGAGCTGGTGGAATATCTTTAGCTGTTGCAGCAGAACTTAGAGAATTTATGAAAAAAGAAGATATAAAAGGAAGCTTTGCATCTGGTGGTATAACTGGATATATAGTAGACATGTATAGAGAAGGATTATTTAAAAATCTATTTGATGTTCAATGCTTTGACTTAAAAGCTGTTGAATCTTATTCCTCAACTCATGAGCATATGAGAATGTCAGCATCTATGTATGGAAATCCAGATAACAAAGGTGCTGTTGTAAATAACTTAGATATAGTTATCTTAGGTGCAACAGAGATAGATACAAACTTTAATACAAACGTAACAACAGCTTCTGATGGAATTATCATGGGAGGTTCAGGTGGACATAGTGATACAGCTGCAGGAGCAAAATTAACTATAATAGTTACTAAGCTTACAAAAGCTAGACTTCCAATTATAAAAGATAGTGTTACAACAGTAACAACTCCTGGGGAAAGTATAGATGTTATAGTAACAGAAAGAGGAATAGCTGTTAATCCAAGAAGAACAGACTTAATTGAAAAATTAAAAAGTACTAATCTTCCTGTTATGACAATAGAAGAATTAAAGGCTATAGCAGAAAAAATGACTGGAACACCTAAATCAATAGAGTTATCTGATAAAGTAGTTGCAGTAGTAGAATATAGAGATGGTTCAGTTATAGATGTAGTAAAAAAACCACTATAACTCATTTTAAACAAAATATTTAAATAGAAGGCATAGAATAATCAATATTATTCTATGTCTTTTTTATTATATGAAGATATGAGTTATATAAAACTAAAAAAATATAGCATTCTTTAAAAGTTAAATTTAAAAAACTCTTTAAAATTAGTATTTATCAATGATTTTAATAGTCTTATTTATTGCATTAATAGAGTAACTTATATCCTCTATGGTGGTGAAGTGAGAAAAGCTAAATCTTACAGTTCCATTAGGGAAAGTTCCTAATGTTTTATGGGCAGAAGGAGCACAGTGTAATCCACTTCTAGTAGAAATTCCATAATTTTTGTTTAAATAATGAGAAACTATACCATTATCTCTATTTAAAAAATCTAAAGATACCACTGCAGTTCTATTTTTATTATCTTTTATACCTATAATTTTTATTTCACTTAGATTATGTATCTCTTTTAAAAATTTACTAGTAATTTGTAGTTCCTTTTCTCTTATTGAAGATATACCCTCTTTTAATATGTACTTTAAAGAAGTATTTAAGCCATATATTCCAGGAATATTTGGTGTTCCAGATTCAAATTTATCTGGCATATATTCAGGTTGAGTTTCTAGTTCTGAAAGACTACCTGTACCACCTTCAATTATAGGAGAAGCATTATGAGCCAGCTCAGAACTTATCAAAAAACCTCCAATTCCTTGAGGACCTAGTAATCCTTTATGACCAGTAAAGGCTATTGCACTGGCATTTAGCTCATAAAAATCTATATCTAAGAATCCAGCAGATTGAGCTCCATCAATTATAAAAAATAAGTTATGTTTCTTACAAATTTCACCTATACTTTTTAATGGCAAAATTGTTCCACATACATTAGAAGCATGAGTCATAATTATAGCTTTAGTATTTGTTTTTATAAGAGAACTTAATTTATCTAAGTAAAGATTACCATCACTATCACAAGGACATTTAGAAAATTCTACTCCAATATTAACTAAAGAAGAAAGTGGCCTCATAACAGCATTGTGCTCCAATGATGAAACTATAACATGATCTCCATTTTTTAACAATCCTTTTAAAAGCATGTTCAAACTAGTGGTAATGTTAGAAGTAAATATAACATTTTCTGGCTTATCAAAATTAAACAATGAACATAGGAGTTCTCTAGTTTCAAAAGCTATGTTTTCCGCCTCTAATGATTTAGAATAAACTCCTCTATTTATGTTACAACCTATATTTAAAATATAGTTGCTCATGCTTTCAGCCACTCCTGGAGCTTTAGGAAAGGAAGTAGCTGCATTGTCCATATAAAATGTTTTCATATAATCCTCCTTAACAATTATTAGTATTAGAAATAGATACATGAATGTCTATATAATAATATAATTTTACTGGGTTATACTTATTTGTTAAAATTTACTTAAGGAATCGTCATAATTAATAATAACAAAATTAGGGGGAGGAGTAAATTATGAAAGGAAAAAAAGGTATAATCCTTGGAGGAGCTATCATTGGTTTACTAGCAGTTATATCAGTTTACTTTGGTAATCCAAAGAATATGGGAATTTGTATTGCTTGCTTTATAAGGGATACTGCTGGAGCACTTGGATTACATAACACTGGTATTGTACAGTATGCAAGACCTGAAATAATGGGCATGATATTAGGGGCGTTTTTAATTTCCTTTTTTACTAAAGAATTTAGTTCTAGAGGAGGCTCTTCACCATTTATAAGGTTTATCTTAGGATTTATGGTGATGGTAGGAGCATTAGTATTTTTAGGTTGTCCTACTAGAATGGTTTTAAGATTAGCAGGTGGAGATTTAAATGCTATTTTCGGAATAGCAGGATTTACTGTAGGGATATTAATAGGAATATTCTTCTTAAATAGAGGATTTAGCTTAAAGAGGAACTACAAACAAACTAAAATAGAGGGATTTGTATTCCCAATAATTAATATTGGATTATTTGCTTTAGTTGCAACTTATTCAGGACTTTTAATATTTTCAAAAGAAGGTCCTGGCTCTATGCATACTCCAATATTATTAGCACTAGTTATAGGTTTAATAGTAGGTGTAATATGTCAGAGAACAAGAATATGTATGGTTGGAGGAATAAGAGATTTAGTTTTATTTAAAGATTCTTATCTAATATGGGGTTTTATAGCTATATTTGTTGCAGCGCTAATAGGAAATATAATGCTAGGAAATTTTAATCTTGGTTTTGTAGATCAACCAATAGCACATACTGATGGATTATGGAACTTTATGGGCATGGTAGTAGCTGGATGGGGATCAGTACTTCTAGGGGGATGTCCTATGAGACAGCTCATATTAGCAGGAGAAGGAAATATTGATTCAGTTATAACAATATTAGGTATGCTTGTTGGAGCAGCTTTTAGTCACAATTTTAAACTTGCTTCAAGTGCTAAAGGAGCTACTGTAAATGGTCAAATAGCAACTATACTATTTATGATAGTTTTATTAGCTATTTCTTATTTGAGTATAGATAAAAGCTTTAACTTAAAGAAGAAAGGAGATGTAAGTGTTGGTCAAAATTGATGCTAGAGGAATGTCATGCCCTGAGCCAGTGTTAATGACTAAAAAGGCACTAGAAGAAAATAAAAATGGAGCTAGTGTATTGGTAGATAACAATACAGCTTGTGGAAATGTAGAGAGATTTATGAAGAATGCAGGTTATAATGTTTCAATTGAAAATGTAGGAGAAGATTTCTTACTAACTGCTAAAAAATAATATGGATTATATAGCTACGTTTTACACTCATTCAGGAGCTATAAAATTTAATAGATTTCTATTAAAAAATAATATATCAAATGAAACATTACCTGTACCTAGACAATTGAGTTCAAATTGTGGAATTGGAGTTAGCTTTTCGTATGAAAATAATGTAGAAAATATTTTTACTGATGATATGGAAAAATTGTACTTATGTAATAAGGATAAATTTAAACTTATAAAAACTTTTGAATGATAGTGATTAAATAATAAAAATCCTAGAGAATTAAGATTCTTTAGGACTTTTATTTGTACTGATATTTTTAGCTCTAAAATTCAACCATTAAATAATCATCATAAAAATCAAATCCAAGAGATTTATAAGCCTTTACTGCTGGTACATTAGCATTGCTAACCATTAAAGTAGGAATCTTTTCTCTAGCTATTATGTTGTCACAAATTTTAGAAACCATAGCTTTAGCATACCCATTGCCTCTAACTTCTGGAAGAGTAAATACCCCGCCAATCTGACTTATGTTTTTAGTATAGGCTTAAATGACAGCATGAGCTAATATTCCACTATTTTTAGCAAAAACTAATTCATCTTCCTCTTCACCACGACAATTTATAATATTTAAAATATCTTCTCTTGTAATATCCTTTTTACTCTGAATTTTATAAAAATTAATTATAAAAATTAATTTTTATAATTAAATAAGCCTAATCAACTACTGATTAGTCTTATTTAATGTCAATTATATGCTATATCTTCCTCTTTTTCTTTTATATAAAAGAAAACCTATTACCATCATTAACAATAGTGCTGTACCATAGTATACTCCAATACCAATGGCAGCTTTAATGAAGAAAATTTCTGGTAGCATTTGAATTAAAACCTCTGTTTCTGGATCCAATAGCCATAAATCATTGGTAAAAAATATTTCATGGAAATAAGTAAAGTACTGGGTAAAATCACTTTGTATTAAAATTACCAAAATTAATAGTAAAGATAAATTTATACCCACAGTAATCATCAGTGTTTTACCAAGATAAAATGGATTTAAAGCTTTCATTCTAAATAAAATTAATAAAGTTACAATTGCTACAATGGCAGATACCATTTTTATCCATTGACTAAGTTTAAAAAGGGCTTTTACATCTATCATATGTAAAATTTCACGTTCTCCATAAACCGGCCTTAGTTCACCTTTTATTACTGCTGTAGTATCCAATTTTGCTCTATCATCTTTTAAATATTTAATTAAATCTTTAGCTACATGACGAAGATTTTCTTCATCCATATTTGTAACAGCCTCAATATTATTTTCTTTAAAAGAATTCATATAGTAATTCATATCAAAGCTTTTTATATGAATAGAAGTAGTTAGTATGAATAGCGAAAGACTTAGTCCTAATAAAAAATATAGGAGTACTTTAATTTTTTTCATACAATGCCTCCTTTGTGTATCTTATTATCATATGTTTTGTCTATTTTTCTATACAAGTATTATATATGAAAATTTATATTTATACCACTAAAGGAAAAAGGGGACGGTTCATTATAATTTGCATAATTAAAGGAATCCTTTGAATAAGTATCTTAAATATTAATAAAAATAATGAACCGTCCCTTAACTATGATAAAATAATTAGTAAGGGGGTAAGTGTTATGGGTAAAAAATTTAATTGTATGATTTGTGGAGAAGAATTGACATATTTAAATGAAAGTAAGGAAATGGAATGCTATTATTGTAAGAAAAAGATTCACTCTAATGCTAGTTGTAAACATGGGCATTATGTTTGCGATGACTGTCATAGTTTAGATGCCTTTGAAGTAATTAAGAATTATTGTATATCAAGCACAAGTGTTAATCCTGTAGAAATTGCAATGGATTTAATGAAACATCCATCTGTAAAAATGCATGGCCCAGAGCATCATTTCTTAGTTCCATCAGTATTACTAACAGCTTATTTAAATAAAACTTCTGAAAGAGAAAAACTGTCAAAATTACTTCAAGAGTGTGAAAAAAGATCTAAAAATGTTTTAGGTGGATTTTGCGGATTTTATGGATGTTGTGGTGCAGCTGTAGGAACTGGTATTTTTATGAGTTTAATTTTAGGAGCAACACCTTTATCAAAGGAAAAATGGGGACTATGTAATCTTATGACATCAAAAAGCTTAGAGGCTATAAGTTCCTTTGGTGGCCCAAGATGCTGTAAAAGGGACTCATTTTTAGCTATTGAAACATCTATTGATTTTATTAAAGAAAATTTAAATATAGAATTAGAAAAAAATAAAAATACATACTGTAATTACAGTAAAATAAATAGTGAATGTTTAAGAGAAAATTGTAAATTTTATAAGGTGCCTGAAATAAAATAAGATACTACCTAAATCAATGCACAATTCACAGTTCACAATGCACAATTAAGGATGAAATTATTTTTAGACAAAATAATTTCTTTAAACATATTTTTGACTAGCAATATAAAATTGCTAGTGATTATGGCGAACACTGTTCGCTACTACAGTATCAATTTTAGATTTCTCAGCGATAGATTAAGTTTAAAAGTGGTACATATATATATGTATATAGATGCTATAATATGGCTTTAGAGATTATAATTGTAATCCTCTAAAGTCCTATTTTCTTATATTGCAAAATAAATTTTTATGCATCAACAATTTATGAAAATTACAATATTTTCATTAAATAAGGTATAATAAATTATAGTTTTTTAAAAGGATATTTACAAAAATAGCTTTTAGCTATCTTTGTAAAATAAATAATATTTTAAAATTAAATGTCTAAAAACTAACAAAGTGAGGTAGATTATGTATAACTTAGACTTAGAAAAAATAAATTTAAATAAAGATAGAGATGTTTTGGAAGTTAAAAATTTTTTAAAAGAGTTTAATTTAGATTTAGATAAAGATGTAGATTATACTGTAGTTATTAGACAAAATGGTGAAATTAAAGCTACTTGTTCTAAAGCAAAAAGTGTTTTTAAGTGTTTTGCAGTATCAGAGGAATTAAGAGGAGAAGGTGTTTCTGCTATCCTTTTAAATACACTTAATGATAAATTGTTTGACGAAAACATGTATCATAGTTTTATATTTACCAAACCAGAGAATATAGAAATTTTTTTAGGATTAGGATATAAACTTATAGAAAGAGTAGAAAAAGTAGCACTACTTGAAAATGGAATATATAATATAGAGTCTTATTTACATAAAATATCTAAGAAGTATAATTTAGAGGAGAAAAAAGAAAGAAGTTCATTAGTTATGAATTGTAATCCTTTTACTTTAGGTCATTTGTATTTAATTGAAGAGGCATCTAAAGTTAGTGAAGAAGTTTTAGTATTTATAGTAGAGGAGAATAAGTCATTATTTCCTTTTGAGGTAAGATATAACTTAGTAAAGAGTGGAACTGAACATTTAAAGAATGTTAAAGTTTTACCTGGGGGAGAATATATTATATCTTCTGCCACTTTTCCGTCTTATTTTTTAAGGAAAAAAGATGATATACTGAGTGCTTATACATCACTAGATGGAAAAATTTTTGGAAAATACTTTTGTAATAAATTTAACATAAATAAAAGATTTTTAGGTGAAGAACCTTATTGTGAAGTTACAAATCAATATAATAAAAGCTTAAAAGAAATACTGCCACAATTTAATGTAGAAGTTATAGAAATTCCACGTAAAGACTATGAAGACATCTCTATAAGTGCCTCAGCAGTTAGAGAATTAATTAAGGAAGAAAATATGGATAAAATTAAAGAAATTGTTCCAAAGGTAACCTACGATTTTTTAAATGCGAAAGAAGGAGTTGAAATAAGGGAGAAAATTAAATTGTCTAATTCTCCTCATTAAATTATGAATAAAGAAGAAATGTTAAAAGTAGAAGAATTATTAGAAGCAAGAGAGGAAAGAGTTTCATTTATTGAAAAACTTATAAATGAATATAACGCTCCTGTAGTTTGTGCTAGAAGTAACTATCCAGGACTTAATAAAGTTAATGAAATTACAGAAAGCCTTATGGAAATAGCGGATAAAGTACTTATAGAAAAGCTAGAGGATAAAACAATGTTTAAAACTAAAATGACCACTGCTGAAGGATATGTAATCATTTTGGTAGTGGAAGGGGATGCGATAGAAATTAAAAAAACTACTGTAGAAATAGAGCATTCTCATTCACTAGGTAGATTTTTAGATATTGATGTTTATGATGAAGAAAAGAATAGTTTAAGTAGAGAACACTTAGGTTATTATAGAAGAAAATGTTTCATATGTGATGAAGATGCACATGTATGCGTTAGAAATAAGAATCACCATATAGAAGAAATAAAAGATCACATAAGAATAAGTGTTAGAGATTATATGGAGAACAATGATGTGTAAAACTTATAGTATAAATAATATATCTTTTAAAATAAGCAGTTTTGCAGTAGAGTCTATGCTTTACGAAATAAGCTGCTTTCCTTCTCCAGGACTTGTATCACCTATATCTAGTGGAGCTCACAATGATATGGATTATTATACTTTTATACAAAGTACCTCTGAACTTATAAAGTATATGATTTTATTTGCAGAAAAAGGATACTCGAAAAATACAGCTAAAGAAATTTTTCAAAGCATAAGAGAAGTCGGAATAAAAGCTGAAAACTCAATGTTTGAAAAAACTAAAGGAATTAATACTCATAAAGGAATGATTTTTCTTTTAGGAATAGCTGTTGCTGCTACTACAAAAGCAATACATGATAAGAAAACTTTTAATGACATAAGAAATATAATAAAGGAAATGACTGGCGGAATAGTTGAAAAGGAATTAAAAAATATAGATAAAAGCAAAAAGCTAACCTATGGAGAAAAACTTTATATTGAGTATGGGATTGAAGGAATAAGAGGACAAGTTGAAAAGGGATTGCCTTTGGTTTTTGATTATGGATTAAAAATATTCAAGGAAACCTATGAATTAAGTTTTAATGATAGGCTAATTCATACATTAATAGCTTTAATGGGAAGAGTAGATGATTCTAATATACTTCATAGACATTCTTTAGAAATGCTAAAGAATGTAAATAGACAAGCTAAAGAAATAATAGAACTAGGTGGTATGAGAACACTAAAGGGAAGAGAAAGAATTTTATCTATGGAAAAAGAATTTATAAGTCTTAGAATAAGTCCAGGGGGATGTGCTGATCTACTAGCAATCACAGTGTTTTTTTATTTAACAGAAGAATATTTTAAAGAATTGAGTATTGAAGAGTGACAATAGGCAATTGTACTTTAAAAGAAGTTTTAAAAAAACGGTGAGGCATCTTCAAAAAAATAATAGACCAGTATGTTATCCTATTTTCCATCATACTACGTTGTCAGAACCTACCCATAGCACACCATGAGCAGAACCTGACGCCTTGTCTGATATGAGGCATATTCAAAAAAATAACTAGTCAGTATGCTCATCTATTTTGTATCATACTGCGTCGTCAGAACTTCATGATAGCTACACTATCATGAAAATCTGTCTCCTTGTCTGATGCAAAATATATTTCGCATCTTTAACTAGCTATTTTATTTCATATGCCTAAAATATATTAACATCTTTGATCTATTATTTTCTTTCAGATGCCTAACTTTAATAGAAGTAAGTTCGTATTAATTATATAAAGCGAGGTAAAATGATGGCAAGAGTTGATGCCTTTGAAGATATTAACTTAGTCAACAATGTGTTGAAGGGGGATGTGGATAGCTTCAATACAATTGTTAGTAAGTATGAACTTATGGTGCTAAAATTTGTTTATAATATGTTAAAACAAAAGGAAGCATCAGAGGATATAACCCAAGAAGTCTTTATTACTATATATAACAAACTTTACATGTATGATAAAAAGTTTAAATTCTCAAATTGGATACTTCAAATTGCAAGAAATAAAACTATAGATTATATAAGAAAATATAATAAAACTTATGAAACTAATATAGATGAAGCTTATGATTTATCATCAAAAGAGATGTCACCAGAACAAATAGCAGAATATAAAGAAACAAAAGAAGATATAAAAGAATATATTGATAGCTTAAATGAAGATGATAAACAAATACTAATTTTAAGATATTCTGAAAAACTCACTTTTAGTGATATATCAGAACTACTAAAAATGACAGAGTCAACAGTAAAGCGGAGGTACTATAGAATAAGAGAAAACTACAAAACTTATGTTAGTGAAAAAGAGGTGAAGTATAAATGATGAATTGTGATTTATTTAAAAACAAAATATTAGAGTATATTCATGGTACTTTATCAGAAGATGATGATAGAGAAATGGAAGATCACATTTCAAACTGCGAAAGCTGTAGAAGTTTATACGAAGAAGAACTAGCCTTAGAAGACGCTTTTACAGATGTTTTCAGTATTGATGGAATTGAGTTTAAAAGCTCAAAAGAAACAATTATGAATTCTATAGATAAAAATAAATATAAGAATACTATAAATAATAAACTTCATTATAGTTTTAAAAAACACAGCAAAAAATATATAGGTGCTGCAGCAGTATTACTAATAGGAATTTTTATGATACCTATGGTTTTCAAAGGAAACTCTAAAAAGCCAGAGATTATGACTAAGAGTGCTGCGGAAGAATATTCTTCTTTTCAAGATAATTCTATAACAGAAGATTCTAATATAGGGAATAAGGAATCAAAGGATAAGTCTTTTAAAGTATTAGAAAATATATCTTTATTTAATATGAACGAAGTAGATTTAAATAAAAAGTTAGAATTTTCTACACCATGGAAAACAACAGTTGATGGTAAATTTGAAGCAGCTATTGAAGGAAGAGGCACATATGGTAAAGAAGAAGGCGTAGGAACTATATTTGTAAAAGATCTAGTTAATAGTAAGATGTATGAATTTAAATTAGCTAATGAAACTGCACAGCAAAGTCCGTTATATATACAATGGTATGATAATGAAAATTTAATTGTTATTACTGGTTTAGGATACGGGAGATTAGAAACAGGAGATAAAGCTATTTTATTAAATGTAAAAAATAACAGCTATATTTCAATGTATGAAGCTCAAAATCCTAGAGAAAGATTAATATCAATCAGCTCTGAAGGAAATAATTTAAAAATAAAGTCAATACATTATATTGATGACACATTAAATAAATATGAAGATAAAGAGAAAATAATAGAGAAGTATACTCCAGGAGATTTAATAACAATAGAATAAATAATTTATGGAAGTTAATATTTTAGCTTCCTTTTTTTATTATTTTATTCTTAAATTGTAAATTGTCCATTCTCAATTAATTAAAGTTTAGCTATATATTAATTTTTAGAATAGTTTACCTATAGAAATCAAAGGTGAAATTTATTCTAAAAGCCCTAAAGCTATTGATAGTGGAGTTTTAAATATAATTTTTCATTTTCATTCATTATAAAGTATCTTAACTCTTTATTTTTTATCACGATGATATAGTTATAAAGATTAATTATACAAAAAAGATATGTTTTATTAAATTTTAATTTACAATAATTATTTTACTTATACAGGGTAATTTTAAAATTAAATGTAGTTAGTAAAATTATGGTATAATTGACTTATAACTAGGTAAGAAGTGCGGTGAAATCATGGAAAAATCTAAGAAAAATTATATGAAAGCAATGAACTATTACTATGAAGGGAATTTTGAAAAAGCATTAATTTATTGTGAAAAAAGTTTAGAGTTAGGAAGGGGAAATTCAGCAGCATTAAATTTAAAAGGACTTTTGCACTATTTAAAAGGTGATTTAGAAGAGGCAAGGAATCAATGGAAAATTAATTATAGATTAAATAATGATGATGTAGCTAGAAAGTATTTAGAGGATAGCAATAGAGATAAAGAAAATCTTAAACTATTTAATGAAGGAAAAGCTGCCTTTACACAGTTGAAAATAAAAGAATCACTAGAACTTTTTAAGAACTGTGAAAAATCTCATTTTAATTTTATAAATTTAAATAATTATTTAGCTCAATGTTATATAAAATTGGGTCAATATAATAATGCGGAGAAACATATTAATGAAGTATTAAAAACAGATAAAAATAATAAAATAGCAACAGAAACTATGAAATTAATGAATGATTTAGGTGTAATTAAATATAAGAAAAAATATTCTAATAAAATTTTAGTAGGATCATCTATTGCTTTAATTTTATTAATTTCTTTATCTATATATACTTTTATTAAAGTAAGCTATAATAAAAATAACTTAATAGTAGAAGATAATAATAAGCAAAATAATGAGCAGAAACAAGAATTAAATGTAAAAGAAGAAAAAGAGGAAGAAAAAAATAAAGTAGAAGAAAATAAAAAAGAGGAGAATAAATTTCCTTTTGAAGAACTAAAAGTACATATAGACAATAGTAAATATGA
The DNA here is from genome assembly GCF_002341865.1 of Clostridium sp. UBA2485. GTDB lineage: Bacteria > Bacillota > Clostridia > Clostridiales > Clostridiaceae > Clostridium_J. The sequence continues at coordinate 46,427 of NZ_DDOV01000031.1, forward strand.
TGATATAATAAAAATTCTAAAAGATTATAAAAATAGTGTGCTTAATAATAATGAAAAACAAATGTATATAAAAGCTTCTAACTTCATAAATAAAGAAGCTATAAAAGTTTATTATGATAAAGCAGAAGAATTTAGAAATAAGGGTGATTATAAAAATTCTATAAGAGAATTAGAAAAAATATATGAATTTAGCGAAGGAAATTATTTATATGAGCATATAATATATATGTTAGCATTAAGTTATGAAAAAGAAAGTAATATAACTACTTCTATAAAGTATTATGAAATTTATGCTAATAAATTTAAAGATGGAGATTATATAGAAAATGTAGTTTATAATTTAGCAGTTTTAAACGAACATACCAATATTGAACAATCTAAAAAGTATGCCAATGAAATAATAAATAAATTCCCTTATTCTCAATTTAATAATTCTAAAATAGAAAACATTTTAAAATAGATTCAGGCATATAAAATAATTAATTGATAATTTTATAAAATTTTATAGGATTATCAATAATAATTATTATTAATTGCAAATTACTATTGATAAATATATAAATTTGTATTAAAATTTATAGTAATTTAAACTTAATATAAATTCTAAAAATCATTAAGGCATCTTCAAAAAAATAATAGACCAGTATGTTAGCCTATTTTCCATCATACTGCGTTGTCAGAACCCTTCCATAGCGCCACTATGAGCGGAACCTGACGCCTTGTCTGATATAAAATATACTAACATCTTTAGTTTATTATTTTCTTTCAGATACCTAAAATAAAAGAATTTATAGTTTATAATTAGAAGATAATAATAACATAGTTATTAATATAAAATATTAATTTGAATTGGAGGAGTATTTTAATGTTAGAATTAAGAGAAGATAATTTTAAATTAGAATTAGCTAATGCAGATAAACCAGTTGTTGTTGATTTTTGGGCTTCTTGGTGTGGACCATGTGAAATGTTAAGACCTGTTATTGAAGAACTATCTCAAGAAATGCCAGAAGCAATATTTGCTAAAGTTAATGTTGAAGATAATTCTGCATTAGCTAGAGAGCATAGAGTAATGAGTATACCAACAATTAAAATATTTAAAAATGGTGCTGTTGTGGAAACATCAGTTGGATTTAAACAAAAAGAGGAATTAAGAGCTATAGTTGAAAAACATGTATAAAAAGAGCGTGACTTAGGGTCACGCTTATTTTATACGTAAATAAAATTCTTTTTAGACGTCAATTGTAAAATAGAATTCAGAATTTGTAAAAATATATAAGAAAATAAAGGTAGATAATATTACTACCTTTTTAAGCTAGAGTTCATACAAAGAATTTGTTGTACTTTTAAACACTTCTATAGATTTAACATCAAATTTTATCATAGTATCTTGTTCTAATGAGCTTACATTTTTTGAAGGCAATATAATTAATGTTAGTAAAACCAATCCAATTACTAAATTATTTTTCATTAAACTCATCACCTCTTTATATGGTATTTTTACCTTAATGTTAAAAATCATGCATAGATTTTATAAAAAAAGTGAAAGTATATATAGTTCATAGGAAAATTTAAGAGATAATTTCGGTGATAAATTTTTAAAAAAAATAGCTTAATGCCTTTAAAATTAAGAATTAATAGTTAAGAATGAAGAATTGAGGAAGAAATTCACCTTAAGTGAATTTCTTAAAATAAAATTTATTCTAAAAAACTCCAAAGGCTTTACCTCAGGAGTTTTAACCATAATTTTTCATCTTTCATCCTTAATTTGCATTCATAAATAAGAATTTTGGTTATGGAAATTAAAATCATGTATGAATTAAATTTTGATTGTAAAACTCTATATTTAGATTAAAGTAGGTACACTTTTAAGTTTTTTATAAAAGCTTTTAAATTTGCTATAGTGAGTTTCTGCACTACTTAGATGTTTTTTTGGTGTTATATATAGAGATTCGTAAAAATCGCTATCAGTTTTTTCATTTTTAGCATGGACTTTTTCCATAGATAATGAGTACTTAAAATTTTGAAGATAATTATAATATTCCTCCATAGAGGCATCTAATTCTTCATAAGATTTTAATCCATTATTAGGTACTGAAATATCTTTTAAGCTGTCTTTTAAAGTTTTTAGAGAAGTAATTTGATTATCAATATCAGAAATAGCTAATTCATAAGTTACAATATTATTTCTAGCCTTTAAGGATAGAGGCGAAAAATCTACTTTTAAATTATCATAATAACTACTAATGTTATCCATAGCGTTTATAAATAGTGTATTTTGATCATCGTTAACTTCTTTTTCTCTAGTGGAATTAAAAGCTGATAAGCAATAATTAGTAATATTATCAATGGCAAAAAAACTTGACTTTAATATAGATATAGCATTTTCACTAAAGATAGAATAATAATTTGAAGAAATAGTATAATAAGTTTTTAAATTTTTAGCTGCTTTCTCTATATCATTTCCCGCTGGATTTTTTAACATAGCCTCCATTTGTATATACATAAGTATATTATTTTCCACTCCATTTCTTAAGCTATCTAATTTTTCAGGATCATATTCCTGAATATTGATATCATCCTTTATTTTATTTAATTCATTAATCATTTCAGGAATTATTTTTAAAGATTTATTTACATTGATACTATCCTTTACTATAAAATCATTACATCTATTATTTATCGTATTGATTTCTTTTAAAGTACTATCAATATAATTTACTTGTGAATCTATAATTCTTCCTTTAAAAAAATTATAGCTAAAGCAGAATAATGATATGGCTGCAACAACAATCATCAAATAGTTTAAAAATACTTGCTTTTTATCCTTGATTTCTATATTCATGAAATCATCCTCCTAATTTTAAAAGTTTATTAATTTCTAAAAGTATGTTTTGAATTTAGACATCTGAAAATAATTAGTTAAAAATTTTTACGATATTTTATATTGCATAAAAAATTAGATTACAAAGTTATAGAGTACATAGTTTGTAAACATTAGAATTATTATTTTTAAATATGCTTATACTTACAACATAGGTCATTATTCTAAGAGTAAAAAATACTTTTTTTTATTTACTATAACTATAATCACTTGAGAATAGAGCTATTACTTTTTTATATTGTTATATTAAGGAGTGAGGGAAAATATTCATAAATTATAAATTCATTATTTTACTAAATAAAAATAAACTTACAATGTATTATAAATAAAATTATTAGTGTATAATTATAATTAGGAATTATAGTAAGAGGTGAGGCAGCAATGGAGGGTTTAAATTTTATAATAAATAGCTTAAAAGGATTTGATATATTTTCACTTATAGATATTTTGGCAGTTTCTGTAATATTTTATAAAGGATACACACTTATAAAAGAAACAAGAGCTGTACAACTCTTAAAAGGTGTATTACTTATATTTTTATTAATCCCTATAAGCGAGTTTTTCAATTTAACAATGCTTAATTATATTTTAAGCAATACAATCACAATTGGATTAATTTCCGTTGTTATTATTTTTCAACCTGAAGTGAGAAAAGCATTAGAGCACATAGGAAGAACTTCTTTTATGGATAAGATAATTTATGAAGATGAAGAAATTATGAATAATGTTGTTAACGAAATTGTTGATGCTGTAGAAGAGTTGGCTAAAGAAAAAACAGGGGCACTAATTGTAATTGAACAAAAGACAGGACTTGGAGATATTATAAATACTGGTACTCAAATAGATGCAGTGGTTTCTTCTGCACTACTTCAAAATATATTTGTTGTAAATACTCCTCTACATGATGGAGCTACAATCATTAGAAATGATAGAATTGTATCAGCAGGATGTTTCCTTCCACTTACTAATAATGACAAATTGAATAAGCAGTTAGGTACAAGGCATAGAGCAGCTATAGGTGTTACTGAGATAACAGATGCACTTACAATTATAGTTTCTGAAGAAACAGGTGTTGTATCTTTAGCTGTAAACGGACGATTGCTAAGACACTATGATAAAGATAAGTTAAAGAGTATTCTTGTTAAGATAATGAAGAGTAGACATAAAACGGAAGTAACATTTAAAGAGAGGGTTAGAGTATGGATAAAGAGAAAAGACAAGATATCTTAATTAAAATTTGTTGTATCATAGCCTCATTTGCATTATGGTTTTATATAAGAGGTACAGAAAATCCTATTACAAGTCATTCAATAAAAAATATACCAGTACAAGTTTTAAATACAGAAGCTTTAGCTCAAAATAATTTAGTGTTGCTACCTGACCAAAGTTTTAAAGTTAATTTAAATGTAAAAGGACCAGCATCAGCTGTTTACCATATAGATAAAAATAAAGATTTTAAAATTGTAGTAGATTTAAGTAAATATGCTCTAAAAGCAGGAAAAAATACTATACCTATAGAGATAAATGAAAGTCCGAGTACTGTAAGCATAGTGAGTGAAAATTTATGGATAGATGTACAAATTGATACTTTAAAGGAAAAAGAGGTAGCAGTTATACCTGATATACAAGGAGATTTAACTCCAGGAGCATATAGAGAGGAACCAGTTATTTCTCCATCAGTTGTAAAAGTAAATGGACCATCTAAGTATGTAGATATGGTACAAGGCGTATTAGGAAAAGTAGATGTTACTAATATGGATAGAGATATAGAAAAAGTTGTTGAATTAATACCAATTGATGGCGAAGGAAAAGCAGTAAATAATGTTACATTATCAGCTTCTACTGCAACAATAAGAATATCAATAAAAAAAGGTAAATCTGTGCCAATACGAATTAACACTACTGGGGAAGCACCAAATGGAGTAACAATTGAAACTATGGATGTCAATCCAAAAAATGTTGAGATAACAGGTGTTAGCGACGCGGTAAATAATATAGCCAGTTTATCAACAGAGCCTATAGATTTAAGCACTATAAATGCTGATACCACTCTAGATGTAAATCTGGAAGTACCTGAGGGTGTTAAAATATCAAATATTACGGTAAAAGTTAAGTTCACTTTAAATTTGAAGAAAAAATCAGAGAAAAGCTTTAATATAGGCATAAAACAGCTTAATGTTCCAGAAAAATCAACGGTAACTCTAGATAAAGATACTTTAGAATTAGTGTTATCTGGTTATGAGGAAGACTTAAATAAGGTGACTCCAGAAGCTATTATTGCAACTTTAGATTTAAAAAATTTAAATGAAGGAGATCATGATGTTCCAATAGTTATCTCTGGTATTCCAGAGAACTTAACAAAAGTATCACAAAATATACAAACTGTAAAAGTGAACATTAAGAAAACTACGGAGGTAAGTAACGATAATGTGGATTCGAGTGAATAACCTAATCCTAGATATAGAAGAGGATATTAATCTATTAAAAACAAAAGCAGCTAAAAAATTAAGAATAAAAGAAAATCAAATAAAAGATTTTAGAATTTCTAAAGAATCTATAGATGCACGTAAGAAGAATTCTATCAAATTTAATTACTGCGTTGAAATCACCTGTGACAATATGGAGAAAATTGTATTAAAGGCTAATAGTAGCGATGTTAAAATAGAAAAGAAAAAATATAATGCAGAAATTGAATTTGGAAATGAAAAATTGCATAGTAGGCCAATTATAGTAGGTATGGGACCAGCAGGACTTTTTGCTGGTCTTCTTATGGCTCAAAAGGGATATAAACCTATAATAGTTGAACGGGGGCAAGATGTAGATAGCAGAAGTGAGTCTGTGAATAATTTTTGGATTAAAGGAAAATTAAATACAGAGTCCAATGTCCAATTTGGAGAAGGTGGAGCAGGTACTTTTTCCGATGGAAAATTAACAACAAGGATTAAAGATGATAGATGTGATTATGTTTTAGAAGAATTAGTTAAGGCAGGAGCACCAGAAGAAATACTATATATGGCAAAACCGCATATAGGAACAGATATATTAAAGTCAGTGGTTAAGAATATAAGAGAAACTATTATTAAATTAGGTGGAGATGTATTATTTAATTCTAAACTGGAAGATTTAATCATAAAGAATAATAAGGTAGAAGAGGTAATTGTAAATGGACAAAAAATACCTTGTGAAGCATTAATATTAGCTATAGGCCATAGTGCAAGAGATACCTATGAAATGCTTTTTAAAAGAGGGGTATTTATGACACCAAAACCTTTTGCTATAGGAGCTAGAATAGAACATCTTCAAAGTTTAATAAATGAAAATCAATATGGAAAGTATAAAGACCATCCTAGGTTAAAAGCTGCAGAATATAAGTTGACTTATAGTAGCAAAAATTTAAATCGATCTGTCTATAGTTTTTGTATGTGTCCTGGTGGTCAAGTAGTTGCTGCTGCTTCGGAGGAGAATACAGTAGTGGTTAATGGAATGAGCAATTATAAAAGAGATAGTGATAATGCTAATTCTGCTATAGTAGTGTCCGTTAACCCAGAGGACTTTGGAAATACCTCTCCAATAGTAGGTATAGAATTCCAAAGGCATTATGAAGCTTTAGCTTACAAGGTAGCAGGAGCAAGTTATAATGCGCCACTGCAATTAGTAGAAGACTTCTTACAGGATAGAAAATCAACAAAATTAGGTAAGGTTAAACCAAGCTATACACCAGGTTTTGAATTTAGTGAAATGAAGGATTGCTTACCTAATTATGTCATAAAGGCTTTAAAAGAAGCACTGCCAGCATTTGACAAGAGAATAGCAGGATTTGGTAGTGGCGATGCAGTACTTACAGGTATTGAAACTAGAACATCTGCGCCAGTTAGAATAAATAGAAATGAAAGCAATACAAGTATCTCAACAGAAGGATTATACCCTGCTGGTGAAGGTGCAGGATATGCCGGAGGAATTATATCTGCTGCTGTAGATGGACTGAAAATTGCAGAAACAATAATGAAAAAATACAATGTGCCGAATTGTTAGTCATTTTAAGTTGATATTTACATTATAAATTTGATAAAATATAAGTGGGGATTTATAAAAATTGTAAAAGTATGTCGAGATTTCGATATAGAGGGGGATATTATGGCAAGGAAAAGTTATATGTTAGTAATTAATCCAGGATCTACATCTACAAAGTTAGCAATTTTTAATGATGAAAATTCTATAGTATCAACAAATTTAACTCATGATATAGAAGAAATTAAAAAATTTGATACTATATATGAACAAAAAGATATGAGAGTTAAAATGATTCTAGAATGGCTTAAAGAAAAAGGCATAGAATTAAATGAATTAGCTCTTGTAGTAGGAAGAGGTGGGCTTTTAAGATCCATGCCAGGTGGAACTTATGAAGTCACAGAAAGAATGCTTGAAGATTTAAAAATAGGAATACAAGGACAACATGCTGCAAATTTAGGTGGGATTATTGCCTATGAAATAGCTAAAAAAGTAGGTATACCTTCCTATATTGTTGATCCAGTTGCAGTGGATGAGATTGAAGATGTAGCAAGAATATCAGGAATGCCTGAATTGCCAAGGAGGTCTCTACTTCATGCACTAAATATGAAGGCAGTAGTTAGAAAAGTTTGTAAGGATAAGAAATTAGATTTTTTTAATAGCTCTTTTGTAGTAGCACATCTTGGCGGAGGAATATCTATATCACCATTTAAAGATGGAAAGTTAATTGATTGCAATAATGCAAGTCATGAAGGACCATTTTCTCCAGATAGAACAGGAACACTTCCAGTAGGTGATTTAGTTGAACTTGCTTTTAGTGGAAAATATACAGAAAAAGAGCTAAGTAAAAAAGTAATGGGACAAGGTGGGTTAATAGCTTATCTTGGAACTAATGATGGAAGAGTTATAGACAAGCTTATTGACGATGGAGACAAAAAAGCAGAGCTTATTTTTAAGGCTATGGCTTATCAAATTGCAAAAGAAATTGGAGCTATGTCAATAGCACTAAAAGGTAAAATGGATGCGATAATAATAACAGGGGGGTTAGCTCATAATAAGAGGCTAATGAACTGGATTTCTGAATATGTAGGTTTTATTGCACCAATAGAATTGGTTCCTGGTGAAGATGAAATGTTAGCTTTAGCTCAAGGTGCTTTAAGAGTACTCAAAAGAGAGGAAATTGCAAAAATTTATGAGCAAGAAGTAAATCTTTAATTCTTCATTTTGAATTAGGCATCTTGTAAAAATAATAAGTCAGTATGTTAGCCTATTTTGCATCATACTGTGTTGTTGGAACCAATCTATTGATTACTATGAATGGAACCTAAGGTCTTGTCTGATATAAAATAAACTAACATCTTTACTCTATTATTTTCTTTCAGATGTCTTATAGATTATCATTAGCTTAAAAGGCTATAACTAATGCATAGGGAGGATAAAAAATGATAAAGTCATTTGATGAAATTATTGGTAAAGTTAAATCTCAAGCTATAAAGACTGTTGCAGTTGCAGTGGCTCAAGATGAACCAGTGTTAGAAGCTATAAGAGATGCTAAAAAAAATGGCATTGCAAATGCTATATTAGTTGGTGACAAAGAAGAGATAATTGCTATTGGTAAAAAAATAGAAATGAACATGGATGACTTTCAGATTATTGACGAAAAAAATGTAAATGCTGCTGCATTAACAGCAGTTAAATTAGTATCAAGTGGTAAAGCTGACATGATGATGAAGGGATTAATAGATACGGCTACATTTCTAAGAGCAGTATTGAACAAGGAAGTGGGACTGAGAACTGGAAAGCAAATGTCGCATATAGCAGTATTTGAAATTCCAGGATATGATAGATTAATATTTTTAACTGATGCAGCCTTTAATATGTATCCAGAATTAAAAGAAAAAGTGGATATAATTAACAATGCTGTTATGGTTGCAAAAGCTGTGGGAGTTGAAACTCCAAAGGTAGCACCAATTTGTGCTGTAGAAGTTGTGAACCCAGCAATGCAAGCAACACTAGATGCTGCTATGCTTTCAAAAATGAATGAAAGAGGTCAAATAAAAGGATGCATAATTGATGGTCCACTAGCACTTGATAATGCATTATCAGAAGAAGCAGCTCATCATAAGAAAATATCTGGTCCAGTTGCTGGAAAAGCAGATATATTACTTATGGCGAACATAGAGGCTGGTAATGCAATGTACAAATGCTTAACATATACAACAGAATCTAAAAGTGGTGGATTACTTGCTGGAGCAGCAGCCCCTGTTATAGTTACATCTAGAGCAGATTCACCAGAATCTAAGATGAATTCTATAGCTTTAGCTGCACTAGTTGCAGAAAGTAGATAGTTTAGGAGGATAAATTTATGGCATTTAAGTTACTTATTATCAATCCAGGTTCAACTTCAACAAAGATTGGTGTGTATGAAGACACAAATCCTATATTAGTTGAAACACTAAGACATAGCTCTGAAGAAATTGGAAGATTCCAAGCTATATATGACCAATTCAATTTTAGAAAAGAAGTTATATTAAATGTATTAAAGCAAAAGAATTTTGATGTTAATACATTAGACGTAATTGTTGGAAGAGGCGGACTACTTAAGTCAATTGAAGGTGGCACATATGCCATAAATAAAGCTATGTTAGAAGATTTAAGAGCAGGAATACAAGGACAGCATGCATCTAATTTAGGTGGAATAATAGCTAATGAAATAGCTAAAGAATTAAACATTCCAGCCTACATAGTTGATCCAGTAGTTGTAGATGAAATGACTGATATAGCTAGAATTTCTGGTATGCCAGAATTAGAGAGAAAGAGTATATTTCATGCACTAAATCAAAAGGCTGTTGCCAAGAGATATGCTAAAGAAAAAAATATTAAATATGATGAATTAAATTTAATAGTAGCTCATATGGGTGGTGGAATTTCTGTTGGAGCCCATGAAAAGGGTAAAGTTATTGATGTTAACAATGCATTAGATGGAGAAGGACCATTTTCACCAGAAAGAAGCGGTGGATTACCAGTTGGAGACTTAGTAAGTATGTGCTTTAGTGACAAATACACCAAAGAAGAAATTAAAAAGAAAATTACTGGTCAAGGTGGATTTGTGGCATATCTAAATACAAACGATGCTAAAGAAGTTGATGATAAAGCTTTAGCAGGAGATGAAAAATATAAATTAATATTCGAAGCAATGGGATATCAAGTGGCAAAAGAAATAGGTAAGTGTGCAGCAGTTCTAAAAGGAAAAGTTGATGCTATAATATTAACAGGAGGAATTGCATATTCTAAATCAATGGTAAACTACATTAAAGAAAGAGTTGAATTTATATCTGAAGTAGTAATTTATCCAGGAGAAGATGAGTTATTAGCACTTGCTGAAGGTGGATTAAGAGTTTTAAAAGCAGAAGAACAAGCTAAAGAATATAAATAAAAAGGTGATAATATGAGTAGAATTAGGGTTTTTACAGGACATTTTGGAAGTGGAAAAACAGAAATAGCAATAAATTATGCCATAAACCTAGCAAAAGAAGGTAAAAAGGTTGCAATAGTTGATTTAGATATTGTAAATCCGTATTTCTGTGTTAGAGATTTAAGAACCGAATTAGAAAAGTATAATATAAGAGTTATATCTTCTAATCCAGATTTCGTAAATGCAGAGCTTATGGTAGTACCAGCAGAAGTACTTTCTGTATTTAATGATAAAAGCTATGATGTTGTATTTGATGTAGGAGGAGACGACTCAGGGGCAATAGGTTTAGGTCAATATAACCGATATTTTAAAGAAGAGCCTTATGATATGTATTTTGTTATAAATGGAAATAGACCATTTACATCAAATAATATAAATACTAAAGAATATATAGAAATGATACAAAGAGCTTCAAGACTTAAGGTATCTTACTTAATATCAAATACTAACTTATCCTATGAAACAACTAAAGAACATATAGTTAAAGGTGATAAGGAAGTTTCAAAATTAAGTAAAGATCTTAACATACCTCATGCATTTACAGTTTGCACTAAAGATTTAGTGGATGAAGTAAAAGATGAGATCAGTGGAAAATTATTCCCAATAGACATTTTTATGTTACCACCATGGCGAAAGTATGAATAGTTAGAATTTTAACAATTAAGAAAATTGACAGCGAATTCATACAGCGTTAAAATGGAGTGGACAACCATAAAAATAGTTATCTGAAATGCCAAATTATTGAAGTATAGGGTTTGGCATTATAAGGAGGTAGAAGTTATGGCAAAAGTTATCTTTAGAGAAGAAAGATGTAAGGGATGTGGTAACTGTATAGCAGCATGTCCTAAGAAAATAATAAGCTTCTCTGAAAAACTAAACTTAAAGGGTTATCATCCAGCTACAATCACTGAGGATAAAAAAGATGAATGTATTGGATGTGCGTCATGCGGAAGAATGTGTCCAGATCTTGTAATTACAGTTGAAAAGTAAAGAGGAGGTTAGATTCATGGCAGAAAAAGTATTAATGAAGGGAAATGAAGCTATCGGTGAAGCAGCTATTAAAGCTGGATGTCAATGCTTCTTTGGATATCCTATAACACCACAAACAGAAATCTCAGCATATCTTTCAAGAAGAATGCCTCAAATAGGAAGAGTATTTTTACAGGCAGAGAGTGAAATTGCAGCTATAAACATGGTTTATGGATCAGCAGGAACAGGAACAAGATGTATGACATCTTCAAGTTCGCCAGGAATAAGCTTAAAGGCTGAAGGAATATCATATATAGCAGGTGCCGAACTTCCTTGCGTAATCGTTAACATTGTAAGAGGGGGTCCAGGACTCGGTGGTATTCAACCAGCACAATCGGACTATTTCCAAGCAACCAAAGGCGGAGCTCATGGTGACTTTAATATGCCAGTATATGCTCCAGCTTCAATACAAGAAATGGTTGATATAATTCAAGATGCTTTTGATGTTGCTGAAATATACAGAACTCCTGTAATGATAATGGGAGACGGTATGATGGGTCAAATGATGGAGCCTGTTGAATTTAAAGAAAGAGAAGCTAGAGAACTTCCAGTCAAAATTTGGGCTGCTGAAGGACTAAGAGGAAGAAAAACTCATAACGTAATAAATTCTCTTTACTTAAAACCAGAAGGTTTAGAAGATCATAATAAAAAATTACAAGCTAAATTTAAAGCTATAAAAGAAAATGAAGTTAAATATGAATTATTTAATTGCGATAGAGAAAATGAATTAGTGTTAGTTGCTTATGGAACAACTTCAAGAATTTGCAAAAATGTTGTTAAAATGGCAGAAAAAGAAGGTATTAAATTAGGTTTAATAAGACCAATAACTTTATGGCCATTCCCAGTAGAAGCTTTTGATAAAACTATAAATAATACAAAAGGATATTTATCAGTTGAACTTAGCTGTGGACAAATGGTTGAAGATGTAAGATTAGCAGTTGAAGGAAGAAAGCCAGTAAGCTTCTTCGGAAGAAGTGGTGGAATGGTTCCAAACCCAGATGAAATTTTAGATAAAGTAAGAGAAATAGTAGGAGGTGCTAAGTAATGGCTATAGTATTTGAACCAACAAAAGCATTATTAGATGTTCCTACACATTATTGTCCAGGATGTACCCATGGAGTTATCCATAGATTGGTAGGAGAAGTTTTAGAAGAATTAAATGTTTTAGATAAAACAATAGGAGTTGCTCCAGTTGGATGTTCAGTTTTAGCATATGATTATTTTGCATGTGATATGTTTGAAGCAGCACATGGAAGAGCACCAGCAGTTGCAACAGGAATAAAAAGATCAAAACCAGATTCAGTAGTATTCACATATCAAGGAGATGGAGATCTTGCTGCAATAGGAACTGCAGAAATAGTTCATGCTGCAACAAGGGGAGAAAATATAGTTACTATATTCGTTAATAACTGTATATATGGTATGACAGGAGGACAAATGGCTCCAACTACATTACCAGGACAAGTAACAGAAACTTCACCGTATGGAAGAGATGTAAAAACTCAAGGACATCCTATAAGAGTTTCAGAAATGATAGCTACTTTAGAGGGTGCTTGCTATGTTGAAAGAGTGTCTGTAGATAGTGTACCAAATGTACTTAAAACTAAAAAGGCTATAAAAAAGGCTTTTGAGAATGCTATAGCAGGAAAAGGATTCTCATTAGTTGAAGTATTATCAATATGCCCAACTAACTGGGGACTATCTCCGAAGGAGTCAATGGAATGGTTAAGAAGCAATATGATGCCATTCTATACTTTAGGAGTTAAAAAAGACGCAACTGTGGAGGTGAAGTAATTATGGCATCACAAGAAATTATATTTGCTGGATTTGGAGGACAAGGTATTCTTTCAATGGGTAAATTCTTAGCTTATGCAGGAATGGACGCTAATAAAAACGTTTCTTGGCTACCATCTTATGGTCCAGAGATGAGGGGAGGTACAGCTAACTGTTCTGTAATAGTTACTGATGAGCAAGTTGGATCTCCTATAGTTACTAAACCAACTTCTGTTGTAGTAATGAATAGACCATCATTAGATAAGTTTGAAAAAACATTAGTTAAAGGTGGATTATTAATAATAGATAGTAACCTAGTAGATAGAGATATTGAGAGAACTGATATTGAAGTTATAAAAATTCCAGCACAAGATGAGGCTACTAAAGTAGGAAGCAGTCAAATAGCTAACATGGTGCTTTTAGGAGCATTAGTAGCTAAAACTCAAATAGTTTCTATGGATGAATTATTAGAAGCTTTAAGAGGACATGGAAAAGAAAAATTCTTTGAAATTAATAAAAAAGCACTAGAAATAGGAGCTTCATACACTAAATAATAAAAGGATCCCATTGTTTAAACAATGGGACTTTTTTATACAATTAAAAAATAAGTTTAATCAAAACTAATTTCAACTATAATTCCTCATACTTAATTCTTAATTTCTATAGAATTCTCACTAATTAAGTTTCCCTCAAATGAAAAAACTAACAATTCTATTGGTTGCCAAAAAAATCAATCAGAACTACCGGTTTTACCAGTAATTCTGATTAAAATATAAAACATCTTATAAAGTTTTATATCTTTTTAACGTCTTTATCTTCATGTGCTTTAATATAGCCTTTATAGCTACAGTTTGGACATTGAATTTTATAATTGTTATAAGTAAGAAATGATTTATTTGTCTTAGAATCAAAGATAAAGCCACATTCTGGACAAATAAAATAGTATTTCTTAATAGTGTTTTTAAAGATAAAAATAATAATTAGTGTTAAAGATATTACTATAATTATAGGCAATATACCAATAATAGAAGAATGCATTCTTCAATAATCCCCCTTTATGATTAAACCAATAATAAATTATATATTACCGAAAATAATAACTTTAAGCAAGAACATTCCACAATTAGGCATCTTAAATATAATTATCATAGTAGATTAGTAGTTTAAAACTAGTTAAAAATTACTTCTATCATATAGAAAAATAAAGTATTAACTTTCTTACTATTTCAAATAAAGGTGCAGAATTGTGAACTATTAATTTAAAAGTTATGATTTTGTTGTAATTATATTATATTAAAATAAACGATAATTTACATCCTGTTTAAAGAAATTTTAAAATAATATTGCACAATAAAACAATGTTATGTTACAATCAGTTTATAAAAAGCAGATAATATTTTTGTAAATATTTTAAAGTGAATATTTTAGTTATAAAAAATATAATTTTTATAATTAAATAGCTACAGCTTAAATAATAATTTTGATAAATTTTAGACGTAAATCACTTCAGAAAGTTATGTTAGAGGATAGATTTATATTTGAGAAAGAGGGAATGTATATGTCATTTAATAAAAATGAATTAAGAGAACTAAAAATTACAGGCAGTGGAAGTTCTTCAGGCGGTAAATACGATGAAGTAAGTATAAGCGGAAGTGGAAAAATATACGGTGATACGGAGTGTAATGATTTCAAAATAAGTGGTAGTGGGAAAGTAATTGGAAATTTAGATGCATCAGAATTTAGAATAAGTGGTAGTGGTGGAGTAGAAGGAAATTTAAAATGTAAATCAGGGAAAATTAGTGGTTCAGGTAAAGTGCTAGGACATGTTAATTCAGAAGATTTTAAGATAAGTGGAAGCGGAAAAATTGAAGGAGATTTAAGTGGAAAAGAGATTACAATTTCTGGCTCAGCAAAGGTTTTAGGTAGTATTTATGGAACTGATGTTAAAATTTCTGGTGGAGTTGATATTGAAAAGAATGTAGAAACAGATAATTTTCAAATGACTGGTAGCTTTAAATCAAGAGGTATGTTAAATGCTGAGAATGTTAATATATATTTAAGTGGAAATTCTAATGTGGAAGAAATAGGTGCTACTAATATTGAAATTTTAAGAAGACCTTCAAGAAATAATATAGTATCATTAATAGCTAAAGTTATTGGAAATAATTTTGGAACACTAACTACTAAAGTTATTGAAGCAGACGAAATTTATCTTGAGAATACTAGAGCGGAAGTTGTTAGGGGAAAAAATGTTATAATAGGTGATGGTTGTAACATAAAGTTGGTAGAATACAAAAATGAACTTAAAATATTAGGCGATGGGATAGTTGGTGAAGAAAGACATATATAAAATTAAAACCAAAGAAAAGTGGGAGGTGATAACTTGGAGGATTTAATATCTAAAAAAGAACTTCTAGAAGTGACTAATATTTCCTATGGTCAACTATATAGGTGGAAAAGGAAAAAATTAATTCCTGAGGAATGGTTTATAAAAAAATCTAGTTTCACAGGGCAGGAGACCTACTTTCCAAAGGAAAAAATATTAGACAGAATAGAAAAAATTTTATCCTTTAAAGAAGATATGCAACTGGATGATTTGGCAGAAATGTTTTCACCTAAGGTTCAGATTGATAAGAAGAGTAAAGAAGAACTTTTAAAACTAAAGATTATAGATAACTCTACTCTAGAAATCTATAGGAAAATATATGGTGAAAAGGAAATATACGATTTTCATCATATACTCTCAATGTATATTTTAGATAATATTTTACCTAAGGGAGAGATAATCTTAGATGAAGCTAAATCTATAATAGCTATTATAAATAATAATTATATGGAGTTTCAAAATAATAATTATAAAATATTTTTAATGAGAAAATTAGGAGTTTCTTTCTGTATAGCTACTGTTGAGAATGACAACGTAATATTAGATGAAACCGTAAAAGTTGTGTTAAAACTAGAATTATCTAATTACATAGAAGAGTTAAAATTAAAGCTAGTGTAACTTAAGAATAATCCTATTTTTTAGAATTACTATAATTGTATTATCATATACTTTATAAGTAGTACTAATTTAGGAGGAAATCAATGAGGGATGAATTAACTAATATATTAATTTCACTTAAGGAAAATAATATATCTGTTGATAATGCCAAGATGTTAATTGAAAGATTATATACTCCTTATAAAGGAAAAAATATAAATATTATAGTATTTCAAAGTGGAAAAGAGCCTGTTAAACTTAAATTGCCTATAAAATTTGTACTTTCTGTAATTAAAACCTTTGGTACAATACCAAATTTAGGAATAAAACAATTAGAATCTATTGACTTAAAAAAACTTTCAAAACTTGTATCAGTAGCAGTACAAGAGAAGATTACAGGTGAAATTTTAGAGGTAGAAACAGATGATCATAATATAATTAAGATTTCTATAGTGTAAACCTTAATCAATGGAGAATTGAGAATGGAAAATTGACAATTATGGTTAAAATTAATTTTTGCTAGCATGAAATTACTAGTTTTTTATAAAAAGTTACTGCGTAACTTCAAAGAAGAATCAATTTTAAATTTCTCAATTTCTGCTGAGAAGTGTCTCAAATTGTAAACTGAAAAAGTTTTCATTAGAATACTCAAAATGCCAGCTTTTTTAACATATAAATTAAGTTTCAACTGGTATAGCTATAGATATATTTAAAAGCATGATGTATAGTCATGCTTTTTTTACTTAAGATCATTGTCGCAATTTCCAATTTCTTCTCATATTGTAGAGGTAAGGGTTTTATATTATAATAACAATGTATATTCATTAATAATTTATGAAAGAAACTATATTTATATAAAATTTGATGTTAGACATCTAAAATAAAATGACTGGTGAAGATGTCTTATACAAAATTAGAGAAAAACGGATTAGAAAAGAGGTAAAAATATGAGTAGAATATTTGGTACTGACGGTGTTAGAGGCATTGCTAATAGTGAGTTAACGGTAGAACTTGCGTACAATTTAGGACGAGCAGGAGCTTATGTATTAACTGAAACAGCGCATAAGCCTAAAATATTGGTTGGAATGGATACTAGAATATCAGGACATATGCTTGAAGCAGCATTAGTTGCTGGAATTTTATCTGTTGGTGCAGAAGCTGTTTGTTTAGGTGTTGTTCCAACTCCAGCTGTTGCTTATTTGATTAAGAAATATAATGCTGATGCAGGAGTAGTTATATCTGCTTCTCATAATCCTGTTGAGTATAATGGTATAAAATTCTTTAATAAAGAAGGATTTAAATTAAGTGATGAATTAGAAGATAAAATACAATCTACTATAGAAAATAGCTTTAAAGAAGTACCTGTTCCTGTAGGTATAGACTTAGGAAAAAAATCTATAGTTGATACAGCTATTGAAGATTATGTTAATTTTGCAATTTCAACAGTTGAAGGAAATCTAAAAGGATTAAAAATAGCAATAGATTGTGCACATGGTGCTTCATACAAAACTTCAGAATTAGCTCTTAAAAAATTAGGAGCAGAGGTTTTAACTATAAACAATACTCCAGATGGATGTAATATAAATTTAAACTCTGGTTCAACTCATCCTGAAGGATTAATGAAATTCGTTGTTGATAACAAATGTGATTTAGGACTAGCCTTTGATGGTGATGCTGATAGATGTTTAGCAGTTGATGAAAAGGGAAACCTTGTTAACGGAGATTTTATGATGGTAATTGCTGCAAAGCATTTAAAACAGCAAGGAAAGTTAAATAAGGATACAGTAGTTGTAACTGTTATGAGTAATTTAGGATTAGATATAGCATTAAAAGAAGAAAATATAAAAACTATCAAAACTAAGGTTGGAGATAGATATGTTTTAGAAGAAATGAAAAAGAGCGGATATAGTATAGGTGGAGAACAGTCAGGACACGTTATATTCCTAGATTATAATACAACAGGAGATGGATTAGTGTCAGGATTACAACTTGCTTCAACAGTTAAAGCAAGTGGAAAAACTTTAAGTGAACTTGCCTCAGTTATGACAGAACTTCCACAGATATTAGTTAATGCTAAAGTTCCAAATGATATGAAAAATATTCATAATGAAGATAAGGAAATAATGGATGAAATAGCTAAAATAGAAGCAAGACTTCAAGGTTGTGGAAGAGTATTAATAAGACCTTCAGGAACAGAACCTTTAGTAAGAGTAATGCTTGAAGGAAAAGTTCAAAGCGAATTAGATGAAATGGCACATTCATTAGCTAAATTAATAGAAGAAAAAGCAAATAAATAAACTTTTTAACTAGCAATAATCTTATTGCTAGTTTTTTGCTTTAGCAGAATAGTAGTGTAGCCATAAAAGGGTTCTCGTGAGGTATAGTACCTAAGTTAATAAATAATTGTGTTGGAACTTAATTATTAATAAATTAATATATTCAAAAATTGCAGATTATAAACTGTACATTGTTAATTCAATAACATTATTTAATTATTAAAAATTCATTAAGTTACTAAATTTAAAGTTTTTATATGCAATAATAGAAGAGAAACAAATTTATCACATAGCTCTATTTATTATAAGTTGGCAATTAAATTATGAATTTAATCTTACCTCTAGGGAACTTAGCCAATTGAGAATTGACTATGGAGAATTGACAATTATGGCGGAAATTAATTATGAGTTTCTTCAATTTTATGAAAAAATATCCGCAAATTCATAATTGTTTAAAATTTACTTGTATTTATAAAAGTAATGAGTTATTATATACTGTATTAAACGATATAAAATAATATGTATTACATGTTATTGATAAGGGGGAAAACAATGTTAAAGGTTGAAAATCTAACAAAGAAATATGGTAAAACCTTAGTGGTAAAGGATGTATCCTTTGAGGTTAATGATGGAGAGATTGCTGTACTTTTGGGACCAAATGGTGCAGGAAAATCAACCACTATAAAATCAATCTTAGGATTATTAAAAACTAAGGGAGAAATTAAGGTGAATGGATATGAGAATAAGTCTATAGAGGCTAAAAGAGACTTAGGATTCATTCCAGAGATGCCAGTTTTATATGATTGGTTAACAATAGAGGAACATGTTGAGTTTGTATCTAAGGCTTATGGAATAAAAGATTATAAAGAAAAAATGGAAGAGTATTTTGAGAGATTTGATTTAAAAGATAAAAGGAGCAAGCTTGGTAGAGAACTATCTAAAGGTATGCAACAAAAGGTTTCAGTTATTTGTGCTCTAATTACAAATCCAAAAGTAGTTTTATTTGATGAGCCAATGATAGGACTTGATCCTAAGGCAATAAAAGAGATTAAAGCAATTGTTAAAGAATTAAAAGATAATGGTTGTACTATTGTTATTTCAACTCATATGATAGACTCTGTAGATGAACTTTGGGATAGAGCTTTAATAATGGACAAGGGTGAAATTGTAGTGTCTAAGTTAAGATCCGAAGTTGAAGAAGGTGGAGAATCACTAGAAGAAATTTTCTTTAGAGTAACAGAAAAAAGTAATAAAGAAGCAGAAGAAAAGTAGGAGGTGGGATAAATGAAACCATTACTTTATATACATTATAGAAGCTTCATTAATTTTTTTAAGGATATGGTTAAAAAACCTCTAAAGCTTTTAGGTGTAATTTTTTATGTTGGACTATTAGTCTTTGCAATAATTGGAGGGTTAAAAAGTGCAACAGGTGGTGATTATAAATCACCAGAAATACTTTTAGCTATAACATCAGGCGTTTGTATTTTCTTTTATGGATTAACCTTATTTGGTAGCGGAAGTAGTAAGGGGCTATTTAGAAAAAGTGATGTAAACTTTGTATTCACATCTCCTATTAAGCCACAAAAGGCAATTGTTTATGCCTGCATTAAAAATATGGCACAGCTTCTTATATTTGTTATTATGATTGCATTTAATTCAGCTACATTGGTGAGGTTCTTTAATTTAAAAGATACAGGTTTAATAAATATTTATGTATCAATAATTTTTTGCTTAATTTCAACTAGTGCGGTATCTGTATTATTAATATCATTAAATACTAAATATCCGATGTTAGATAAAATAACTAAGTATATAGCATATATACTAGGTGCAGCTCTTGTTATACAATTTGGATTTAGTTATTTTTCTACTAATAGCTTATATGAAGCATTTATAAACACCTTTAATAGTAATGTTTTATATTATGTTCCACTACTGGGATGGAATATGCAGATAGTTAAAGGTGGATTAGTTGGTTTTGAAGTTAACATTATTATTTTCATAGGAGCATTTTTATTATTTATAGCTGTAATAATTTATACTATAAATAGAATGAACTTAGAGTATACAGAAGAAATGGTACAAAAAGCAGAAGAGTTTGAGGAAGCGCTAGAATCTGTTAAAGATGGTAAGCAAATGAATGTCTTCAGCAAAAAGGGAAAGGCAAAAATGCTAAGAGAAGCTAAAGTTAATTACAACAAAAGTGGTGCTGCAACAATCTTTAAAAGACAGATATTAGAATTTAAAAAGCGTGGAGTATATACTCAAGGATTAAAATTATTAGCATTTACGTTAATCACTATTATAGCAACATATAAATCAGGAGAAAACGGCTTTAATATAGCACTTGGAATAAATTTATATTTTGCTTTTATAATGACAATGTCTGGAGCAATAGGCGGAGAAAGAAAAAAACACTATATTTATTTAATTCCAGATAGTAATTTTAATAAGTTATTTTATAGTACTTTATTTGATAACTTAATCACTATTTTTAATGGATTAGTAATTTTCTTACTTCCTGCTATTATATTTAGAATAAGTATAATTAATATAGTATTAAATATAGCTATATATTCAATGTTCCATTATTATTTAAGATATAATGAAATAATATTTAGTAAGTATTTAGGAAATATATTAACAAAACAATTAAAACCACTTATATATTCCTTACTTTTGGTTATAACTTTAGTGTTAGGTGGATTAATAATTGGAGTAATGGCAGCTTACATTGGTGAAGCATTCACTGTTATTTATGGTAAAATAATAGCATTAATATATATAACAATTTTATGTTTCATATTTATGATATGGGCAAAAGCTATATTTAATAATATGGAATTAGAATAAAGGGATTTAAGAATAGCAATAGAAGATAGCTTTGAAAGAGGCTATCTTTTTTTATGATTAAATTAATAGCTATAATACATAAAATCTTATTATTTTTCCAAAATTTAAGCTTTAAAGTTGTATTACTATATGAAAGGCTTTTCAAATTAATAAATTTTGGGAGGAGGGGTATTGTGGATGATAAAGAAATTATCAAATCAATATTAGAGGGAAATAAGAACGATTTTGAAAAAATACTCATTAAATATGATAAAAAAGTATATGGATTTATATGTAAACTTATAGGAGATAAACATATAGCTCAAGACTTGGCTCAAGAGACTTTTCTTAAGGCATATAGAAATCTTTATAATTTTGATTGCAATAAAAATTTTATAACTTGGCTTTTTACTATAGCTAAGAATACCAGTTTCAATTATTTAAAAAGCAATGCAGCTAAAAGCTTTGAAAAAATTGACGAAGAATTTGCTCATGATTTAACACCGGAAGTAGTTATTGAAAATAAAGAAAAAATGAAAGAACTATATGAATTAATTCATAGTCTGCCTGAAAAATATAGAGTTCTAATATTACTTAAATACGTAGAAAAATTAACTGCAGAAGATATAGGAAAAGTTCTAAACCTGCCAAAAGGTAAAGTAGAATCAAGACTTTATATAGCTAGGCAAAAACTTATATCCACGAGAAATAAGAATAATGAAAAGAAGGTGAAGAATTTATGCATGATAAAAGACAATTAAAACTTATAAATAAGTTATTTAATATAGAAAAAACATATGATATAAATTCTGAAGAAGAAGCTATTCTTGAAGGTGAACTTTTAGAACTATTTGAGGAAGAAATGCCGGATGAAGATTTTAGAAGTAACGTAATGGAATTAATAGATAAAGAAGATGTCCAATTTAAAAATAAAAAGTTGAAAAAAAATAAAAAATCCTTAATAGCAGTTTGTGCAGTTATAATAGCTTTAATAATAATATTGCCTTATAACAAAGTTATAGTAGATGCTATTGAACAATGGGTAAGAAGTATAACTATCACAAATGATGGAATATCACAAACTTTTAAAAATGTGGAGGATATAGAGGCTTGGAAGGAAAGTTGTAAAGAAATAAAAGTAAGTGAATATGAAAAAATAAAACGGATTAGACCAATCTGTAGCAAAGAATATATTAATGCTAATTTAAAAGGAGCAGAAGGATTTTTTGATTCAAAAGGAGCAAAAGAATACCTTAAGAATGAATCAATAATACAATTGTATAATCTTGGAGATTTAGAATTAGATAAGATGATATATTATGATTATAACGATAGCAAATTTTTTCAATATTTTTTTTCAAATGCATATCGAAATGATGGCTCAGAGGATTATGGCGATATAAATGTTATAATACAAAAATACGATAAAGGACCTGTTAATAATACTATTTGTTATGAAGGAAATAGTAAATTTAAAAAGGTTAAGGTATTATCTTATGAGGGTGCTTTTCAAGATGGGACCTTTGAGTACGAAAACTGTCCGTATGATTATAAATCTATAATTATACCTATTCCAGAAGAGGGAGTAGAAATAAGATTAAGATTTGATAATTACTTAAGTAAGAATTTAGATAAAAATCTTGAAGATGAAGTAATAAAAATGATGGAACAGATAATAAGAGAAATAAAGAGAAATAAGAATTTAAAAGTAGTTACTGACAAAAAATATAATACTGTAAAAGAAGGAGAGAAATATATAAAAGAGCAATCAATTATAAAATTACATGAGCTATTAGGAGTACAATTGGATAGTATGGAATATAAAAAGTATGATAATAAAGAAAATTTCAGCTATTTATATATAGATAAAAACCTTGAGACAGCATCTTCTAAGAGTATAAATAATATTAGTGTAGACATAACAAAATATAATAAAGATAATAGTGGCAATATATCAGTACCAATTTCAGATTTTGAAAAAGTAAATATTCTATCTTATGATGGAATATTTATGACACCTTTTGATGATGGCGAATGCCTTGAATTATATATGCCAGATAAAAAAATTAAGATACATTTATCTTCCACCAATGATATGAAAAAAGAAGACGCAATAAAAGCGATGGAAACAATAATAAGGGATATTAACAAATAATTTAAATATGGCAGAAACATAGTGGTATTTAAGAGGTTCTTAGATACCACTTTGTTATATAAATTATAACAAAGTGATTTTTATTTACTATTTATTCTAATTAAATTATCATATAAATTAGAAGCTCTGGAGGTAATTTTCATGAAAGAAACAAGTTTATTTTATTTACTTTTATCAAGATTTATAACTTATATAGGTGTATTTATAACATCTCTAGTTATCATGGATAAAGATATAAACACATTAGTAATGTTTTCTTTTCTATTTATAATAATTTTAATAAATTCTTCCTTTAGAGTAAGTAAATTTATATATAAACCTTCTCTTTTTATATTATCAGCACTTGTAGAAATTCTAATTGTTATATATATGCAATATGGTAATAATTCAATTGCTTTTGTATATTTTTATATAATAAATATAGATTTATATTTGCTTTTAGAATTAAAGCAAGCGCTTTATTTATCTATTCCCATATATATTGGAATGTTTATATGTTTATTACCTAACACTTTAGAAGTTATTCTTAAAGATTTTATTTTAAATTCTTCCATTATGATATTTATGTCATCATCCGCATCTTTAATGAGAATTGAAATTGTAATGAGGCAGAAAATACAAGGATTATATGATGAACTTAAAAAATCTAGAGACGAGCTTGAGAGTGCAAATGAAAAGCTTACTGAATACTCTAAAAGAGTTGAGAATATTGCTGTATTAAATGAGAGAAATAGGTTAGCAGGAGAAATTCATGATACTATAGGTCACAGTCTTACTGCTTTAATAATGGAATTAGATATATGTGATAAATTAATAGATAAAGATATTGGTAAAACAAAGACAGAGCTCAATAAGGCAACAGAGCTTGCTAGGTATTCCTTATCTGAGGTAAGGAGATCTGTTAGAGCTATCAAACCTTCAGATAGCGAAAGTCTTGCAGGAATACATGCTATAGGAGAACTTATAAAAGATTTTGAGAAAAGTTCTAAGATTGATATAGAATTTAAGGTTTCTAGAAATCAATATAAGTTGTCTCCAACTGTCGAAGTTACAATATATAGAGCCATACAGGAAGCATTAACAAATTCAGCGAAACATGGAAAAGTAGATAAGGTTTTAATAGATTTAATTTTTAGCAGTGGTAAAGTAATTCTTAATATTAAGGATAATGGAAAAGGGAATGGTATATTTGCAAAAGGTGTAGGACTTAGAACTATGGAAGAGAGAGTACATTCTCTTGGAGGACAAATAAAATTTTTATATGATAATGGATTTACAGTATATATAGAAATACCTTTGGAGGATTAATTATGGATAAAATAAAGATTGTTATAGCAGATGATCAATCTATAATAAGGGATGGATTAAAACTCATTTTAAGTATGGAAGATGATTTAGAAGTTGTTGGTGTTGCATCTAATGGTGATGAAGCATATGAAATGGTGAAAGAATTAAAGCCTCATGTAGTGCTTATGGATATAAGAATGCCTGTTTGTGATGGAGTTATGGGCACAAAGAAAATTTGCGAGGAATATCCCAATATAAAAATTATAATACTTACAACTTTTAATGATGATACTTATATTTTTGAAGCCTTAAAAGCCGGCGCCAAAGGTTATTTACTTAAGGATGTTCAATCTGATGAACTTGCAAACTCCATAAGAATTGTTGCTAAGGGGGGAGTGCTAATTCATCCAGATGTTGCGGCAAAAGTGGTAAAGGAGCTAGGCAATCATAATAAATATGATGGAGGTAAAACTAAGACATTAAAAGACCTCACAGCAAGAGAGTTTCAAATAATGAAACTAATAGGCAAAGGAAAAACAAATAAAGAAATTGCTTCAGAATTATTTATATCTGAAGGTACGGTTAAAAATCATATAACTAATATATTAAGTAAACTTTATTTAAGAGATCGCACACAAATAGCTCTCTATGCTACAGAAAACAAGTTTGTATCCACCTCTGGGGAACAGTAGTGAAGCCCTTTAGGGTTCCCCTGAGGTGCAGTATAGTGTGGAGCAAGATTAGTGAATTTATACTAGATCTTTGGAGAGAAGCAATTTAATTAAAATATTGTTTAATGTTGCAGATACTGTGCCATATCCAACTACACCCCAGGGGCTTCAACAATGGAGAATTCAAAATTGACAATTTAAAATTAAGGTTGAAATTTTTTTTAGCAAAATAATTTCTTTGGATATGTTTCTAACTAGCAATTATATTGCTAGTTATGTGGAGAACATTGTTCAGCGTTGCAGATAAATAATTTTAAATTTCTCAGTGGTAGCTGAGAAATATCCACAACTATGAATTGTGCATTTTGAATTGTGCATTGAAAACCATGACTTAGGTCATGGTTTTTTTTATCCTAAATTATGACCTTATGTAGATTTAGTGTAAAGAGTTTTTTTATATAATTTATATAGAGTAGAAAAAGCTATGGAGAGAAGGGATATTTTGAGTTTTATAGAGATTAGAAATTTAGTAAAAAAATATAAATGTAATACTGCTGTAGATAATATTAATTTT
Source organism: Clostridium sp. UBA2485 (assembly GCF_002341865.1). Lineage (GTDB taxonomy): Bacteria > Bacillota > Clostridia > Clostridiales > Clostridiaceae > Clostridium_J. The sequence continues at coordinate 72,371 of NZ_DDOV01000031.1, forward strand.
CATATAGAAAAGGGTGAGCTATTTGGTCTTTTAGGGCCTAATGGTGCAGGAAAATCCACCACAATATCTATGCTGTCGGGAATTTTAAAACCATCAGCCGGAAATATTTATATAAATGATAATGATGTTGTGGAGAAAAACATGATAGTTAAAAAAATGTTAGGGCTTGTTCCACAAGATATTGCATTATATCCTACATTAAGCGCCAAAGAAAACTTAATGTTTTGGGGCAAAATGTATGGAGTGCCTAAAGTGGTTTTAAAAAATAGAGTATTAGAAGTTTTACAAATAGTAGGGCTTGAAGAGAGAAAAAATGAAATGATAAAGAACTATTCTGGTGGTATGAAAAGAAGAATTAACATTGGAGCAGCTCTTCTTCACAATCCTGAGATATTAATTATGGATGAACCTACAGTAGGTATCGATCCACAATCAAGAAATCATATTCTAGAAACAGTAAAAAAGTTAAATCAAGAGGGGATGACTGTAATATATACAAGTCACTATATGGAAGAAGTAGAGTATCTTTGTAATCAAATCGGAATAATGGATAAAGGGAAGTTAATAGCTTTTGGAAATAAAGATGATATTAAAAAAACTGCAATTAATAAAGAAAAAATAGAAATTAAATTATCACAAATTACTCCAGCTATAGGTGAAGCAATAAAAGAGCTTCCTTCTGTAGAAAAGCTAATTATAAAAGACAGGGATATTACTATATATTCAAAAGGTAATGGCGAGCTTTTAGCAGATATAATTTCTATAACTAATAAGGCAAAAATAAAGATATTATCTATCAACATTGAAGAACCAAATTTAGAAAGTGTATTTATACACCTTACAGGAAAAGCATTAAGAGATTAGGAGGACAGATATGAAGATATTAAATATAGCCTTTAAAGATTTGCTCATAAATGCAAAAGATAAGGGGGCATTAGGGACTATAATACTTATGCCTGTAGTCTTGATATTTGTTCTTGGTATGAGTTTATCAACTATGTTCAATGAAGATAAATTAATCATGAAGCCTTTTGATGTTGTAGTGGTAGATAAAGATAAAGAAGAATATGGAAAAGACTTTAAAGAATTTTTTAAATCTAAAGATATGGAAACTATAGTTAATATAAAAGAGCTAGATGAAAATATAGCAAGAAATAAAGTTAAAAATGGTGATATACCTGTATTAATAATAGTTCCAGAACAGTATTCAAAATCTATAAGGGAAGGAAAAGAAACTAATATTGAAATCTATACAGATCCAGGAAGTCCACTTAGTAGTAAGATAATTGAAAGCTTAGTAAAAAGCTATACAGGTATAAGCTCTTCAATTCAGGGAGCAATTGATGCAGCAGATAAAGTTCTTAAAGACTATAATATGAACGGATATATGATTGCACCTGATTTAGAGAAGGTTATAGAAAGTAATAAGATTGAATTTAAAGAAAGCAGCTTTAAAAGTGGTAATGGATTATCCGCAATTCAGTACTATTCTGCAGCAATGATTGCAATGTTTATATTATTTGTAGGGATGATAGGAACAAGTTCAATAATTGAAGAAAGAAATCGAAAGACACTTTTAAGACTTATGAGTTCATCAGTATCAAAAGGAACTATAGTTACAGGAAAATTTCTTGGACTTTTTGCTATTGGCACATTAGACGTTTTTATTTTAATATTATTTACAAAATTTGCATTTAAAGTAAGTTGGGGTAATTCTATTTTAGGATTAATAATACTTTCAGCTTCAATGATATTTGCATCCTGTGGATTCGCCATGTTATTAGCTACTATGTTTAAGACTTCAAAGGCTGTTAATTCAATAAATCCGGCTTTAATAATGATAATGTCCTTTTTAGGTGGAAATATGTATCCCTTATTTTTAATGCCTTCAACGTTACAAGCTGTTTCAAAAATAACTCCAAACAATTGGGCACTTAGAGGATATTTAAGTCTTATGTTAAATAATGGTGCTAGTTCAATTTTTCTTCCTTCAATAATTTTATTTATTATGGGTATGGTATTTCTTACATTAGGAATATCAAGACTAAAGCTTGATTAGGGGGATAATATGAAAAAACTTATTGATATAGCATTATTAAAAGTTAAAATTACGCTTAAAGATAAGACTGCATTAGCATGGATGTTCATTGCTCCACTAATATTCATAATAATACTTGTTTGGGGTTTTGGATCAGGAGATAAAAGTGATGGAATTTATCCAATAACTATAATAAATATGGACAAAGGCTACTATTCAAAGGAGCTTATTACCATGCTTAAAAAGGATAAGGCATTTGAAGTAACAGAATGCGACTATGAAAAAGCAAAGAAAATTGTTGAGGATGGCAATACTGCTATGGGCATTATTATTCCTAATGGATTTTCAAGTTCTATAGAAAAGGAAGAAAAGATTCAAATTGAGCTATTAAAACTTCAAAACAATGAAAGTACAGCTTCAATAACTACTATTATAAATAATTATATATATCAAATTAACATTAAATATAAAGCAAAAGATGCTGTGTCTTCGATTTTATATGGAATTGAAAATATAGATGATAAAGAGAGAATAGATGGTAAAAAAGCTATGGAAACTTCACTGTCAAATAATATGAATTCTCCAAAAATAAAATTTTCTATAAAAAGTGCCACAGAAAATGAAGAAAAGAATATTGATAGTCTATCTTACTCATCTTTAGGCATATTAGTAATGTTTATAGGGCTTTTTCTATCAGGAGATTCAGGGGCAATACTTGAAGAAAAGGATATTAACACTTGGTATAGAATAAAATCAACTCCAACAAAGCAGTATAGTTTTCTTGGAGGACATGTCTTAGGCAATTTTATACTTGGATGGATACAGGTTGGACTATTAATAATTATAAGCAGATATATATTTAATATAAATTGGGGAAATTCTATACTTGGATTATTTATATTATTTTCTACTTTTATTCTTTCAATAATTGGGTTAGGAACTTTCCTATCTTCTCTTGTAGACTCTAAGGCTCAGCTTTCTGCATTATCGCCTATAACTACCATGCCTGCATCACTACTAGCAGGATGTATGTGGCCAATAGAAATAATGCCAGATATAATGATAACCATATCTAATTTTGTACCTCAAAGATGGGTTATAAAAGGAATGACGGACCTAATTTCTAGAGGAGGCAGTATAAGTTCAATATATATTCCCTCGGCAGTACTACTACTATTTGCAGTTATATTTTTCACAGCAGGACTAACAGTTAATCAATTGAGAACTTAGCAACCTCTGGGGAACAGTAGTGAAACCCTTTAGGGTTCCCCTGAGGTGCAGTATTTTGTTAATTGAGAATTAAGTATTAAGAATGAAGAATTATAGTTGAAATTAATTCTTAAGGAATTAATTTCTTTAATATATTTTTGTAGGCTAGCAATTTTATTGCTGGCCTTTTATAAAAAGCTAATTAAAACTTTTTTTATAAAGGTAAAGTTTCTGGAATTGAAATTGTGCATTGTGAATTAGCTCCACCTCTGGGGAACAGTAGTGAAGCCCTTTAGGGTTCCCCTGAGGTGCAGTAAAATTTGGAGCAATACCTAATAAACTTAACTAATATAATGGAGATACAGAGTACAATTAAAGTATTAATTAATTTACAGTAAGCATTATGCTACTTATGTGCTATATTAAATAGCCACAAAAACAATCCCTAATCTTAAACGAATTGTTATTTGCTTTCGTAAATATAATGATATAATAATGTTATTTTTAGGAGGTGAATATTTGTTGGCATAAATTAACATTGACCATTTTAAATTACTTGAATATAATAAACTGAGATTTAATTAGTTTAAATCTTAAATTTTTAAAGCGCCAGAACTTATAAAGTTTTTGTTAGTAAAGCTTTCAACAAAGCAATTGCTGAAGAGCTTATAAGTTGACGAGGATGGGGAGTATCGAATCTTCGGCGGGTGCCCCACGGTATCGCACTACCGTTAACGATTGACAAAAGCAGAGAGTAATTTCTGTTACAAAATCAATTTGGTGTTAAAACCTTATTATGCAATATAAGGAAACGGTTCTATTTTTATGGTATTTATTGAATATTGTGACAAATAGCGTTTACTTATCTTTGTGTAAAATATTTTAATATGGAAGGAAGAAGATTTTATGTGCGGAATAGTAGGTTATTTCGGAAAAAGAGAAGCGTCACCATTATTAGTTGAAGGTTTAAGTAAACTGGAGTACAGAGGTTATGATTCATCAGGAGTTGCTATTTTAGAAGAAGGTAATCTTGAAATAGCAAAATGCAAGGGAAGACTTTCTTGTCTTGAGGAAAAGTTAAAGGATAGTCCTCTTCATGGAACAATAGGAATAGGACATACAAGATGGGCAACACATGGACAGCCATCAGATGTTAATTCACACCCACACTCAAATGGAAAGAAAACTATAAGTGTTGTTCACAACGGAATTATAGAAAATTATATCAGTATTAGAGAGTGGTTAATATCAAAAGGATATGAATTTACATCTGAAACAGATACAGAAGTAATACCTCAGCTTGTGGATTACTACTACGATGGAGATTTAGTTAAGGCTGTAATGAAAGCAGCTTCCAAAATGGAAGGAAGCTATGCAATAGGAGTTGTTACAACTCATGAACCAGATAAGATAGTGGCTGTAAGAAAAGATAGTCCACTTATAGTTGGTCTTGGAAAAGATGAAACTTTTATAGCTTCAGATATACCAGCAGTTTTAAACCAAACTAGAGATATTTATCTATTAGAAGATAAAGAATTTGTTGTTATAACTAAAGATGGCGTTAAAATAATAAATGAAGATGAAGAAGTTGTAAATAAAGAAGTTTATCATGTAACTTGGGATGCAGATGCTGCTGAAAAAGGCGGATATGAACATTTTATGATAAAAGAGATACATGAACAGCCAAAGGCAATAAAAGATACAATGACATCAAGAATAGTTTTAGGACAACCTATAAAGCTTGATGATATTCATATAACTAAAGAGCAAATAAATAAATTAAATAAAATTTATATAGTTGCTTGTGGAACAGCATATCATGCTGGAGTAGTTGGAAAATATGTTATAGAAAAGCTTGCTAGAACACCAGTTGAGCTTGATATAGCATCTGAGTTTAAATATAGAGATCCAATTTTAGATGAAAATTCATTAATGATAGTTATAAGCCAATCAGGAGAAACAGCAGACACTATGTCAGCGCTAAGACTTGCTAAATCTAAAGGTGCAAGAGTTATAGCTGTTACAAATGTTGTAGGAAGTTCAGCTTCAAGAGAGGCAGATGACGTTCTATACACTTGGGCAGGACCTGAAATCGCAGTTGCATCAACAAAGGCTTATGTAACTCAACTTATAGCAATGTATATAATTGGATTATTCTTTGCACAAAACAAAGAAACTATATCAAATGATGAAATAGAAGAAATTAAAGCTGCAATGCTAGAACTTCCAGAAAAAGCAGAAAAAGCATTAGAATGTAAAGAAGTAATACAAAAAATGACTTCAAAAACATCTATGCAAAAGGATATGTTCTTCTTAGGAAGAGGGCTTGACTATGCAGTAGCGATGGAAGGTTCATTAAAGCTTAAAGAAATATCTTATATTCACTCAGAAGCATATGCTGCTGGAGAATTAAAACATGGTCCAATAGCATTAATTGAAGATGGAACCATAGTAATAGCATTAGCAACTCAAGAAGAGTTATACGATAAAATAGTGAGCAACGTTCAAGAAGTTGTATCAAGAGGGGCTAAGGTGTATATGATAGCACAAGAGGGACATTGTGAAGTACAGAAAACAATTAACTCAGCAATCTATATACCCAAAGTAATGGATTTACTAGCACCAGTAATTACAGTAATTCCACTACAACTATTCTCATACTACATGGCAATAGAAAAAGGCTGCGACGTTGATAAACCAAGAAACCTTGCTAAATCAGTAACAGTTGAATAAAATATTAGTTTAAATATAAGAAGAGAAAATCAGAAATAAAATTCTGATTTTCTCTTTTTTGTTTTGAATAAAAACCTAAATGAGGATAGAGAGTTATATTCATACACTGATGGATATGCAGAAACATCAGAAGGAATAAATACTTTTCTAATAAGTCATAAATATGAAACAATGCCTAAGATAAATAAATTTAAAAGTGATAGAAGAGCAAGAAGAATAAAAGAAGATGAGCATACAAAAATGTATATCATTGAAAATAACCAAGCAAGAACTGTAGTGGATATGGGAGGAGAGAGTTTGATTATGGGATTAGAATTTACGCTATACATAATTTTGAAATATTAACATATAGAGTAAAATATGGATTAAAACTTAATTATAAAGGAATTATTACATTAATAGAAAATTTTGATATAATATACTTGGTAAGAATAGAATAAATTGAGTAAAATATAAGGGAGAACATTAATGAATAATATATATCTACCTTCTTTAAAAAGTATAAATATAAAATGAACCAAAACTTTATTAATAAAGCTAGAACAATAAAAAGAAAAGAAGATATTCTTGATAGTAGAGTGTTAGAGAAATTTGAAATTGAGAGAAGATATTGGGAAAAGCGAGATATTAGTTGGGGAATAGTCACGGAAAAAGAAATTGATAAAACGTTAGCTAAGAATATAAGCTATTACTACGAGTTAAATGATATTATAGTTACGAGGGGGGTTATTAATGAAAATGAATGAAAAAACATATCTAAGTATAGAAGAGATTATTTCATTACCAACCTTATCAGGTACAAACATAAGTGATGATGGCAAAAACGTAGCATTTGTCAAGAAGACAGCTAACTGGAAAGACAATAAATATAGGAATTATGTATGTATATATGAAAAAGATAAGGGACAGTGTTATCCATTAACAACTAAGGATATAGATAGTACATACCCATTATGGTCTCCAGATTCTAGAGATATCGCATACCTTAGCCCAGTTGGTGACGGGGATAATAAGAAAAATCAGATCTTTGTTAAGTCAATAGATGGTTATAGGGGGGGTCAAATTACTGATGAGAAAGAAGGGGTCAGTAAATTCAAATGGGAGCCTACTGGCAAGGGTTTTTATTATGTTACACAGTCAAAAGAACCTGAGGTGATAAAAAAACGTAAGGAACTATATGGAGATTTCCATCATATAGGTAAGGAATACCAGAATAATTGTTTATATTACATTGAAATAGAAAAAGTGATACAAAATGATAAATATGAACACGAAAATGGTGTTGTTTATCAACTAACTGATGGTAAGGATTTTCATATCCATGAATTTGATATTTCAAATGATGGGAAAAAGGTTGTATTTATGGCTACACCAAGCCCAAATATGAGAGATTATATTAATGGAGATCTATACATACTAGATATTAAAGCTGGAGAGCTACAAAAGATGAATATAGATAAGTTGTTGGGAGGGAGTGTTTGCTTTTCTCCTGAAGGCAGCAAAATATGTTACTCAGCAAGCATAAGAGAAAAGGATTACTATAATACCCATATAGAAGACAGTACACTAGAGATATATGATATTAATAATGGAGAGCTAATTCAACCTTTAACAGATTTTGATAGTACGGTTATTCCATTACGGTGGACAGCTAAAGGAATTTTAATTAGATGGCAGAATAAAACTAATTATCTTATTGGGTTGCTATCTGAGGATGGCACTGTGGAAATGTTAAGCAAAAAAGTAGATAGCTTTATAATGGATGCTTCTATAACAAGGGATGGAAATCATATATCCTATAATAAGGCTATAACAAATGAAACCTTTGAAATCTATTTAGACGATAAGAAAATAACGAATGAAAATAGCTTTTTCAAAGGAAAGCTTAAAAGTAACAAGGAAATAATCTCATGGCAAAGTAGTGATGGCATTGAAATAGAGGGAGTTTTATCAACCCCAGTAGAGTTTGACGCAAATAAAAAATATCCCTTATTAGTGGTAATCCATGGTGGCCCGGCTTGGGCATCCTTTCCAATGTTTTTAGACTATTTTAATGAGAAATATCCTATTGAACAGTTTATCGAAAAAGGCTTTATAGTTTTAGAACCAAACTACAGGGGAAGTTCTGGTTATGGTAATGAATTCTTAAAAGCAAACTATAGAAAACTGGGAATTGCTAACTACGATGATGTTATATCTGGAGTGGATAAACTAGTTGACAAAGGGATTGCAGATAAAGATAGAGTAGGGGTTATGGGATGGAGCAACGGGGGATATATATCAGCTTTCTGTTCTACATTTAGTAGTAGATTTAAAGCTATTTCAGTTGGAGGTGGAATTACTAATTGGAGTACCCATTATGTAAATACAGATATACCTTACTTTATTAAGATGTATTTAGGAAATAATCCATGGAATGATCCAGAGATATATACTAAAACATCACCAATGACATATATTAAATCAGCCTGTACTCCCACCTTAATCCAACATGGCGAAAAGGATGCAAGAGTTCCAACTCCAAATGCATATGAGCTATATCAAGGATTAAGGGATATGGAAGTTGATACAGAATTAATTATATTTAAAGGAATGGCATATAGTTCTGACCAGCCAGGAATTAATATGGCTATTATGAAGCAGAATTTGATGTGGTTTTCACACTATATTTTTGGAGAAAGTATGAAAGATTTTAGGGTTTTATGATTAATAAATGGATATCCTCACAGGATACATAAGGAAGCTTTTTTTCTTATTTAGCCTGTGATTGTAGCTCTATGATTTCCATGTGAATTTCCACTGTATAATACTCTAGCAACTACATTGACTTACAATTTTATAGCAACGTTATGGCATTAAGCTCCCTGTACCTTTGTAGGGGTACGGAAACGATTCGTGTAAAAACTGCAATAGGATAAAGACGTGGCTCAGATATGGAAAATTACATATTTGCCACGTTTTCTTCTTATAAAAGATTAATTAGACCTAGAAGACAAAGTAGAGATAAGAAATGGATACTTCAGTACAACTGATTTATCTACGGGACAAAAAAAGATATATTAAATAAAATGATCAAACTTAAAAAAATGAATGTGGGTAAAATACCAAAGAGCTAAATTTTGATCAAACTTTTTTCAAAATTTAGCTCTTGTTTTTTGCTCAAAAAACAATACTTCACACACAGTTTTGATTAAACTTTTTTTAACACCTACAGAAGAGAAAATCAGGAATCAAATCTTGGTTTTCGCTTTTTTTATTGGTAAAAATGATTTAACTAGGAATAAGTAAATAGTGGAATTAAATTCTAAAAAAGTATATTATAGAATAAGTGTTTTCTAATAAATTGGTATAATTAAAATTATCCTATTAATTTATCATAGAATAATGGCTTGTTAGAGTTTATTGATTATTTTCTTATGTGATATTTAGATGGATTTTTGTTGAGTAATATATTGAAAAGTCTTAAAATTTGAACTAGTTTTATTTAAGGCATAAGTATTTCAAATATTGAAAATAAGCTAAGGAAGAGATAAGAAAATTGTAATTATATGATTTTAATGAGCAAATAGAAAAGTATTAGCATGTTATAGTTAATTAGAATTTATTGATTAAATATGTATATTATAACAATAGAATCTAGAAGTTTATGGATAGTATTTAAGTAGGAAAACAAGTTTAATTGATAATTATATTTTTAAAATAATAATGAAGTAAATTCTCTAGAAAAGGTAAAGCATAGTATAAAAATAGGAGTGAATTATATTGAAAGATAAAATTAAAGTACATTTTATGGGTATATGTGGAAGTGGAGCTGCCCCTATAGCGATTATAGCCAAAAATATGGGATTTGAGGTATGTGGCTGCGATTTAAATGTAAAAGGATACTATAGCAATACTCTTATAGAAAATAATATAGAAGTTAAAGAAGGCCATGATTCAAAACATATAGAAGGCATTGATGTTTTGGCTATTTCACCTGCTATTTTAGATATTTCACCTAATCATCCAGAAATCATATCAGCTAGAGAAAGAGGCATTTTAATGACGTGGCAAGAATTTTCAGCTAGATATATCCAAAATGAAAAGTTTGTTATTTCTATTGCAGGAACTCATGGTAAATCCACAACTACAATTTTAATGGGACTTGTTTTAGAAAATGCAGGGTTGGATCCAATTGTTGAGGCTGGTACAACTTTTAAAAAGTGGGGCGGTGGATATAGGATAGGAAACTCAAAATATTTTATCTGCGAAGCGGATGAATTTAATAATAATTTCCTTAATTATAATTCTTCCATAGCCATAATAAACAATGTAGAAATGGATCATCCAGAATTCTTTAAGGATTTAGATGAAGTTAAAGAGTCTTTTAAGAAGTTTATGAAAAAACTTCAAATGCCAAAAATTTTAATTGTTAATGAGGAAAGCATAGCTCTTAGAGAAATATTATATGAATTAAAAGATTGGATTGAAGAAGAACAGGTAAGAGTTATAGGATATCATATAAACAATAGATGTGATTTTCCTTTTGATACGGAATATAAAGTAGTCTTAAGCACAACTACTTCTGAATATTCAGAATATAAAGTGATAAGTAGAGATAAAGAATATGAATTTCACTTAGGATTAATAGGAAAGCATAATATTGAGAATTCTTTAGGTGTATTAATTGCTGCCTTAGAGTTAGGTGTTGATATTGAAGTAATAAAGGAATCTTTCAAAAATTTTAAGGGAATAGGAAGAAGATTAGAATTAACAGGAGATATAGAAGGCGTTAAAATTTATGATGATTTTGCTCATCATCCTACAGCTATAGCATCAACATTAGAATCAATTAGAGTTAGTCACCCAGGGAAAAAGGTTTTTGCTATTTTTGAGCCACATCAGATTTCAAGAATAAAGTTATTTTTTCACGAATTTGCAGTGGCATTAAAAAAGGCAGATAGAGTTATTATTTTAAAACCATTCTTAGGAAGAGAGGCAAATAAAAATATTGAACCAATAAATGTAGAAACATTGGTAAATGAAATAGATTCAAATACAACGGAATATATAGAAGACTATGATGAGGCATGTAATAAAATTATCAATGAAGTTAAGAATGGAGATATAATTATGGTTTTTGGAGCTGGTGAATCTTATAAACTATCTAGAAAAATCATTAATATGCTAAAAGAATAATTCGAAGAGAAGTAAAAACTCGTAAAAATAGTATGCACTCATAGGGATGAAAGTGATGATAGTATTATAAGGTAAAGAAATTTTTATAAGATATCAAGTAATGAGGTTATGAGAATAAGGTTTATTAAACTTTTTATAAACATATATGTTATAAATGAAAAAAGTAGACTTATAGTGAAAGCTATTTCAAGTCTACTTTTTTAAGTTGTGATGTAAGATTTGATTAATATACCTTATAAGACATCTTCAAATGAATAAAAAAAAGATTAAACTATTCATCCCACAAAACTTTAGTTAAATAAGGTTTTATATGTTTACACTTTTCTTCGTAAAGCTTATTGTTATTATAATAAGAATTATTATAGCCTAAACAGCTATCCATGCAAAAATATCTTACATTACAATTTTTACATTTAGGTATATCATCAACCATACTTCTCATAATTTTATTATTAATAAAGTTTATATATTCTTTAGAATTAAATATTTCATTCAATTCATCTCTTACAATATTTCCAAAACTATATTCTTTACCATCTAAAAGAAGACATGGATGCAATTCACCTGATTCATCAATAGAAAATTTACCAGTTCCTGCCCTGCATATTATATGGCAATCTAGACTTTCTCTAATTTCTTCTAAATCACTAGAGCTATCTAATTTTAAATTTGAATAATTATTGATTCCAATATTATCATAATTATCAAAGCCTCTACCGATAGGTGAAAATTTTCTAAGTCCTCCATTAACGTCAAGCTTTTCGCATAAGAAATTAAAGTCATCTTCATGATTTGAATTTTGATTTGTCACTGTCATAGAAATACTTAAACTTTCTTTATTAAAGCTAACTTCTTTAAGATTATCTATAGCTTGTATAATTTTATCATAAACACCCTTTCCTCTTACAAATTCAGTAGATATTTTATCATATCCATCCATGCTAATGGAAACTGCACTTACACATTGTTTTAATAAGGAAGCCATTTCTTTATCAATTAATGTTCCGTTTGTTATCAAATTTACTTCGCCTTTAAAGTTATTTCTGATATATGGAAGTAAAGTTTTTATATCTTGTCTTATTAAAGGTTCTCCACCACTTATAAGCAGAGTGTCTATATCTAATTTGAAAATCTTATCTAAAACTGCTTTAATTTCTTCAGTAGCTAAAGTATCCACTTTGCTTATATCAGAAGAAGCGGAACAATGTAGGCATTTAAGATTACATTTATTAGTTATTTTAAATTCAACTTCTTTTATATTAATTTCTTCTTTTTCATTAGAAATCACAAGGATTCCCTCATCAAATAAAACTTCAAATGCCTCTATTAGCTGCTGCTTTTCAGTTATGTTATTTAAACTATCTATATATGTTGATGGTGCTATCCGGTTATCTACACAATATTTTATTTTATTTAATATAGGATTATCAATACCTAACCATGCACCAGAACGACCGTTTATTATTATGATTTCATCTTTGTTTTCCATAAATCGTATATATTTTGAAAAAATAATATTCTTATCATTTAAAGTTCCCATATAGTACCCTCTTTTAACACTATTTTATAAAGAGAAAACACCAAAGCATAATGTTACTATGGTGTTTTCAGATTTAAAAACTAAATATTTTATAATTTTAATATATGCTTTACCAACATCTGTGAGACAACCAAATTTCTGGATCAATTAATTGAACTTTCTTTTTTTTGTTTTTTCCATAAACTTTCATTATATATCCCCCTTCCCATAATTAAATAACTATATAAATTATATTCACTTAAATATAATCTAAGAATAGTATTTTATACAGATAATACCATAAATTTCTATAAAATACAATTATTTATATTTGTTAAATTAGTTAAATATTTTTAAAAAAGAAATTAATAAAAATCATAAAATATACTGAAATGATTTTTGTTTAAATTTCTCTATAAATTGTGATTTTAAACTCTTCTTTCTAAAATCAACTAGTTATGTATTGTAATTTATTAAACAGAATATAAGATTGACAATCTAAACAAATAATACCATGAATTTAACTTGAAGCAGTTATTCTTAAAAAATATTTCATTTTAATTTAATATTTTCAATTTAGACATTTTAAAATCAATTAATTATTTAATCTTTATACAAAATGAGGAACTTTATTTTAAGGTGATAACTTTAATTCCAAGGCTATATAGTGGCTACAAAGATAATTTTTGTAGTCATTATATAGCTTTTTCTTTTTACAAGATATTTTATCATTATTGCTTAGACACAAGGGAAAATATATTTTAATATTGAACTGAAATAATAATTAATTAAATAATTATAAATATATGTAATGAAATGAAAGTTTTTCCGTATTAACATATGAAATTAGGTACCTAAAGGAAATAAGGAAGGGAGGTTTAAAAAGATGAAGCAACTCGAGTTGGATAATATTTTATATAAAGAAGAAATTAATGAAAATTTGTATGAAGAAGAATTTGCTCATATTTTTAAGCTTTATTATAAGAGAATTTATAACTATATATATTATCGAGTTAATAGTGAGTATGTAACAGAAGACCTAACAAGCCAAGCTTTCGAAAAAATAATGATTAACATAGATATGTATTCTGAAAGTAAATCACCCTTTGAAGTATGGGCTTTTGCCATAGCTAGAAATATAGTAAATGATTATTTTAGAAGTTTAAAAAAACATAAAGTATTTTCTCTAGATAGTATTAAAGATTTAGTAGCAAAAGAAAAGACACCTGAAGATATGGTTCTTACAGCAGAGGCTAATAATAAACTTTCAAAGGCTCTAAATACTTTAAATACAAGGGAAAGAAATATTGTGGCACTTAAGTTTGGTGCCAATTTAAAAAATAAAGAAATAGCAGAAATAGTAGAAATTACAGAAAGTAATGTTGGGGTAATACTTTATAGAACCATGAAGAAGTTGAAAAAGAAGTTGGAAAGGGAGGAGTAAATATGAGCAAAAAGAGTATTGAAGATAAATTTTCTGCAGAAATAGATGCCTATTTTAATGGTATAGAAAAGAAGAGTAAATCAGATTATGAAGAATACAATGAATTTTTAGAATTAGGTAAGATTTTAGCAGATAAAGATTTCAGTGAAGAGAGCAATAAAGAAGCGGTGTTTAAGAAGACACTTGAAAATATAAATCAGTATAAAGGAGAAAATATTATTATGAAATCAAAAAGAAATAAGTTATATAAAAGATTAGCAGGGGTAGGAATTGCATGTATTGTAACTATTACGTTATCACAAACATCCTTTGCACAAAATTTTGTAGAAAAAATAATAAAATCCATATCTTTAGAACATGTTACAGTTGTAGAATACGAAAAAGATTCTGAAGCTGAAATAGAATCAATGCCTGTTCCAGAGAAGTTAAAAGGAAAATTGTTTGATAAGGATGGAAATTTGATAGAAATATTCACAAAAGAAATAAAAAAATTTTATACAGCTGATGGTGAAGAAATAGATAATTTTGATATGGAAACTGGTGAAATAATAACTGTATCACAAGCAAAAGAAAAAGTATTAGAAGTTAAAGATGCTAATGAATTAAATAAATACACTTGTTTTAATGTTATTCTTCCTAGTTATTTACCAGAAGGATATAAATTTGATAGAGCAGAGTTTTTTAAAGGTAAGACAGGAATTGTAAAAGATAGCAAATATATTTACTTAAAGTTTATTAATGAAGAAACAGGAAAAAATATATATATGCAGCAAAGATTTGCTTGTGAAGAAACTGGATTTTCATCTAATGGTAGTAATATAGAAAAAATAAAAATTAATGAGACAGATGCCATATTATCTGATGGTAAAGAAATCGATTGGGAATATAATGATGTTATATATTCTCTTACTGGTAAAAAAATTGGAAAGAATGAATTAATAAAGATTGCGGAATCTATTAAATAACTATTCTTAAAATTTAATAATTGCATTTCAAAAATAATAGGTTGTTACCGAGTGCTAACAACCTATTATTTGCGTTGAACGGAACAGATTAAAATTAAAGGTATGTGATATAAAAATATTAAATGCTAAAATGGTATTAGAAAATATTAGTTATTAATCCATTATGGGGAAGTAAATGTAGCATTACGAAGAATGTAAAATATAGATTAACGAGGGGGATTTTCATGTATAAGATATTTATTGTTGAGGACAATTTAAGACTTAAGACTTTGATTAAAGATGAATTAATTAAATATGATTATGAAGTAGCTGAAAGTGACGACTTTAAAAACATTATAGAATATATAGAAAGAGAGAAACCAGATTTAATTCTTTTGGATATAAATTTACCATATTATGATGGATTTTATCTGTGTAGAATTTTAAGGAGAAAAAGCAATGTGCCAATAATTATAATATCTTCAAGGGATACAGCCATGGATCAAGTTATGGGGCTTGAATTAGGGGCAGATGATTATATTACGAAACCTTTTATTATGGATGTTCTCATTGCAAAGATAAAATCATTAATTAGAAGAATTGAAAATGAACACTATAATAAAGAAATTGTAAAAGAAAATAATATACCTAATTTATATTTGGATGAAGATAATTTGATATTATGTTTTAATGAGAAGTGTATTGAGCTTACAAAAAATGAGTTTAAAATAGTGAAAATTCTTCTTGATAACAATAGGGTAGTGAGAAGAGAGGAATTGTTATCTGAACTTTGGGAAGATAGTGTTTTTGTAGATGATAATACTTTAACTGTTAATGTTACAAGGGTTAAAAATAGACTAAAAGAACTAGGACTTAATGATGTTATAAAGACCAAAAGGGGAGTTGGATACAAATTTGATATAGATAAAATTAACTGTAGTAGAAAGTGTGAAGAATTTGAATAGGAAAAGAATAAATAATTTTTTAAAGGACAAGCTACTATCTATAATAATATTGCTTTGCAATACACTTTTTATATTTTTATTTTATTATAGCACAGTGGATGAAATAGAAATTTTATATCCTACGATTATAACAATTTTTTTGATTATAATTTATTTATTAATAGAGTGGTATAGATATTACAGGTTCAATTTTCAATTAGAAAAATTTATAGAAGATTTTAGTCATAAAGTGGTTTTGTCGACCTGTGAGCAAAAGGAGATTTATAAAGTAATTAATAAAATTCATAATAATTACATAGGACAATTAGAGGATGTTGCTATAGAAAATAATAGGAAAAGCAAATTTTTAGCTCAACTAATTCATAATTTAAAGACACCAGTAACAATAATAGATTTAATACTGCAGAAGCAAAAGGGTGGAAAATTAAAGGCAGGGGATATTAACTCTTTAAAACAGGAAAATATGGTTATATATGATGGATTACAAAATGTATTAAACTTAATTAGATTAGATGAATTCTCTAAAGACTATGTACCTACTTCTGTAGATTTAGTAGGTACTATTAATAATATAATTAAAAAGAATAAGAATTTTTTTATTTATAATAATATATTTGCAAAAATAGAAATAGAAGAAAAAGAGATTTTTGTATTGTCAGATAAAAAGTGGAATGAATTTATTATAGAACAGATTATATCTAATGGAATAAAATATTCTACATCTAAAGAATCACCTAAATATATTACATTAAAAATTGAGAAAGAAGAAGAATTTGTCATACTTAAAATAGTTGATGAAGGTATTGGAATACCTGATTATGATATGGATAGGATTTTTGAGGCCTTTTTTACTGGAGAAAACGGCCGTATATATAAAAATTCTACAGGTATTGGATTGTATATGTGTGGAATTGTGGCTGAGAAGCTCAATCAGAAGATAACTATTGAATCAAAAGTTGGCGTTGGCACTGTGGTAAGTATAAGATATAGACGTAAGGTAAATGTAAGATAAATTTAACCTCTTTCGATTTCTCTATATGTTTATTAGTACTAAAATTAAGTTGATGAGGGGGAGGGTACTATGGTTATACTTGAAGCAAATAAAGTTAAAAAAATATATGGAGGAGATAAAAACACAAAAAAGACAGAGGTATTACAAGGGATAGATATTAAATTAAATAAAGGGGAATTTGCAGCTATTATGGGTTCTTCTGGCAGTGGAAAAACCACATTACTTAATGTGTTAAGCGGTATGAATATGCCAACATCAGGAATTGTTAATTTCTTAGGAAAAAATTTAAATACATTTTCTAGTGATGAACTCACAAAATTCAGAAGAAAAACTATGGGATTCATTTTTCAAGATTTTAATTTAATGGATAGTTTGACTTTAAGAGAAAATATTTTACTGCCAATGGTGTTAGAAAAAAGATATATAAAAGATATGGAGGAAGTTTCTAAGAAGATTATAGAAACTATTGGACTAGAAAAAGTTATGGACAAATATCCCTATAATGTATCTGGAGGAGAGATGCAAAGAACTGCTATGGCTAGAGCATTGGTTAATAATCCAGATATTATATTTGCAGATGAACCAACAGGAAATTTAGATTCTAAGTCTTCTAATTTGGTTATGAGATGCTTTCAGGAAATCAATGAAAAAAATAACAGCACAATTCTTATGGTAACCCATGATGCATTTGCGGCAAGTTTTTGTAGAAAAGTTATTTTTATAAAAGATGGAAAGATACACTCTGAGATAGTTAAAAAGGGGAGTAAAAAAGATTTCTTTTATGAAATACTAGACTTTATGGCTGTTCTTGGAGGTGAAGCTAGTGACTTTTAAGGACGTAGTATATAAAAATTTTAGGTATAACATAAAAAAATATTTATCCTTATTTTTATGTAACAGTTTTACTATAATGGTTTTGTTTATGATGTTAGATTTAAATTATAATGAGGAATTTATACAATATATTAAAAATGACATATCTATGACGTCGGTGGTATGGTTAGCAATACTAGTGGTATCACTGTTTGCAGTATTTTTTATCATATATGCTCAAACATATTTTATAAAATCTAGAAGCAAGGAATTTGGTCTTTTCATTACAGTTGGCATGAGCAAATGGGAATTAAGTAAATTAGTATTAATTGAAAATATACTTATTGCTGTATTATCTTTAATAATGGGATTAATTTCAGGGAGTATTTTCACTAGGCTTTTCTTTTTAGTAACAGTTAAGGTTTCTAAATTTGATAAGATAAGTCACCACTTTAATATTAAAAGTTATGTAAATACTTCAATACTATTTTTATTAATATTTGCAGTGGTTTTACTTATTTTAATAATTTTTATGAACAGATTAGAACCAACGGAAATTATAAAAGAAGGCCGTAAAGGTGACAAGATTGTAAAATATACTCCAGTGATACTTTTGTTAGGAATTATTTTTGTAATTACAGCTATTTTAATTGTATTTTACACAATGGCCAATTCAGATCAGAACATAATCCCATACTTGCCATTATCTATAATTTGCGCCTTAATAGGATTATATTTTATTATAGGTCAGGTTGGAAGTGGAGTATTACATTTCTTAAAGAAGAATAAGAAAATATATCATAATCATTTATTATTTAATAATGAAATGCATCATAAATTTAATAGAAATAAAGGAATTGTATTTTCATGCAGCATTTTAATTGGAGTTACTATATTTGGATTGGGTATTTTTTATGCAATTGACAAAATATCCGTATGGTCAGTAGATGAAATGTACCCATATAATATAAGTTATAGTGAGGTTTTAGGAATAAATAATGTATCTACAGAAAAAATTAATAATATTATTAATGAAAGTAAAACTCCAATAGTTGATAATATGAAATTACCATTTTTATTGTATAACACTGAATCACTGATTACTGAAGAAAAAGATTTATCTGGTGGATATAATAATGTAGCTTTAGTATCACAAAAAGAGCTTAATAAATGTATTTTTAATAATGTAGTTAAAGATTTTAATAAAGACTCTTCTTTAAAAAATATTCAATTGAAGAAGGGTGAAGTAATTATAGCTAATTTAAGCTACAATAGAGAATTACAAGATTGTAGTGTGGATACAACTATTTCATTAGAAAATGATAAAAATACTTTAAAATTTAAAATTAAAGATATTATAGTTGATAATGTGTACTATCTTAAGTTTCCAATATCCAATTATATAATTATTTTAAATGATGAAGATTACAATGAGATAAAAAATACTATAGATAAAAAATATATTGGTGAATTTAACATGCTAGGATTTAAAGAATGGAGAAGAACTGGTGACACAGTGGAAAAGATTAAAGCAGAGCTTCAAAATCAAAATTCTAAGCTGCCTGAAAGATTAAAAGAAGAATACTTTAAATATAATGAGCATTTTTCTCTGTTTTCAAATATTGAAATATACAGAAATAGAGTTGAAGGTGGGAATTTTTCTAATTTCTTAGCAGTATTTATTAGTTTTCTATTTTTCATTGCATCATCTGTAATAATTTATTTTAAATTGTATACAGAGATGGAAGAAGAAAAGGTAAAATATAATAAATTGTATAGGATTGGGATGAGAGAAGAAGAGTTTAAAAATATAATTTATAACCAACTTAAAGTAATATTTTTTTCACCATTAATTTTTGGGGGAATTATAGCTTATCTATATTTGTTTACATCATTTAAAATAATGAATATTCCTATAGAACTATATGTTAACTGTAGCTATATATTTATAGCATATTTATTATTTCAGATAATATATTATTTTATAGTAAGCAGAAAATATGTAAATAATATTATTGATAATTTAAGTGGAGCTTATAAATAAAAGCTAAGTAATTCTGAGCTTTGTTTATATATTATGGTAAAACATATAAAAATTAACTTATAAATCTAATCTATTATTATGTTTGAATTTTTGAAAATTCAAACATAATAATAGAGAAAGATACTTTATGTTCTATTAATTTTAAAATTTATTATTTATAAAAGAAGACTAAGGTCTTATAAGTATTTTTATAACATCTTCTGTTCTTTTATCAAAAATATTATAGACTCTATCTATTTCATCTAAGCTTACTCTATGGGTAATTAATGGCTTAACATCTATCTTTTTAGAGGCTATTAAATTTAAAAGATCAGAAGCTAGATTTAAATCTCCAAGACCCATGGTTATATTAAGGTTTTTACAGAAAATTTCTGATAATGGAAAAAGTATATCTGCCCCTATACCAATAAGAGAAACTCTACCGCCAATTCCAGCACATTCTACAGCTTGTTGAATAGCTATCTCTGAACCAGAAGCTTCTATTACTACATCCGCTCCCTTACCTTCTGTAAGTTCATATACTTGCTTTAAAACATCACTTTTTGATGCATTTATTATATGAGTAGCACCTATTTCTTTTGCTTTATTCATTCTAAATAAGTCTTTTCTGCCTACTAAAATTATTTTATTTGGGTTATATAGTTTTGAAGTTAAAATGCTACTTAACCCTATAGGACCAGCTCCCATTATAACAACGTTATCTCCAGGTTTTATGTTTGTTCTTTTTACAGCCGAATAAGAGGTTGATAGTATGTCGAAAACCATTACAGCTTCTTCATCGTCTATATTATCAGGTACATGTTTTAAACACATATCTGCAAATGGAACTCTAACATATTCTGCATGTACTCCATCAAGATTTTTACTTCCATGAACATTTAAAGAAGAGCCGTTTACACAATGAGAAAAATTGCCTTTTAAACAATTTTCACATACTCTACAAAATGGAGCAGGAGGACCAATAACTCTATCATTAGGTTTAAAGTTCTTAACAGAGCTTCCTACTTGTTCAATTATACCAACATATTCATGTCCTAAAATAAAGCCTGGCTCTGAAGGGATAACCCCCTTTACTATATGAACATCGCTTCCACATAGAGATGTAAGAGATACTTTGACTATTACGTCAGTATCATTTACAATAGTTGGTTTTTCAACTTCCCTCAATTCAACCTTGTTAAAATCAGAAAAATAAAAAGCTTTCATAAAAATACCTCCCCTGAAATAACTTAATATAAGTACATTCTAATACATAAATCACGAAAAATTAACCAAATTTTACACATTTATAAAAATATCTTAATTAATCACCTCGGGGAACAGTTAAGGAGTTGAGAATTGATGATGGATAATTGACGATTATGATGAAAATCAACTCTTAATAATTGATTTCTTTAATGATTTTTAACTCACAATTTTATTAGTAGTCTCTAAGAATTTATATGTTAGCTGAAAGAGAAATTTAATAACTTTATATTGTAAATATTTATCTGCGCAGTAAATTTCTATTAAACTTTTTTGCGTTTTGTGTTAAAATCTTATGGTACTTAATTATTATGTAATAAAATTTACTTTATATGTATTTCGATTTGCTTCTTATGTCTTGAAGTGGAGTTTTTATGATTGTACATAATAGCTTACTATGGTAATATTTTCTCTTTTATATAATTAATATAAAAGTTGAAATAAAAATTATACAAATATATTTAAAGGAGATGAACTAAAGATGAAAAAATTTTTAGGAAAATTATTTGAAATTATAGTTATAGTTTTATTTTTATTGATATCTACTAAAATATTTAGAGTGGTTAATGCTACTATTGAACTCTCTGGGAAAACTTCAGTAGAAGCTGAAAATTATAGTGAGTATTGTAATATAGTGAAACAAGCTGTAAATAATTATGACAGCTCTATAGCTATAAAGATTAAAGATTTTGATAAAAAAACATACGATGTTGATTCCATGAACAACATATTGAAAGCTAACGAATTAGAGACTCTTAATTCCAATGTAAAGGAATATACAATTACTAAGTATGATACATTTAAAACTGTTTTAAAAATTGATTTTAAATATGTAGATAGTGTGGAGGAATTAAAGAGAAAAGAAAAATTAGTAAATGAAAAAGTTCAGGAGATAGTTAAAAATACAATTACTAATGAAATGGGAGAGTATGAAAAAGAAAAGGCGTTATATGATTATCTAGTCAATAATTGTGAATATGATATGGATACCTTTAATTCCGGGGTATGGGATAAAAACAATGATGAATATAGTGCATTAATTAATGGACTTAGTATGTGCAAAGGATATGCTCAAGCTATGAATAGGCTTTTAAAAGCTGCTAATATAGAGTCAAAGATCGTTATTGGAGATATTATTGATGCAGAAGAACCAGATAAGGAAAAACTTGGACATGCATGGAACATAGTTAAAATAAACGGTAAAAATTATCACATAGACGCTACTTGGGATTCTACATATACACATATGTATAATGAAACTTCAGGTTATTTCTTTAATTTGGCAGATGAAGAAATAGAAAGCACTCGTACATGGGAAAGAAAGTCTTATCCTGTATGTAATACTTTACAATAATATATAGGAATTATAGAAATCATCTTAAAAGTTTATATTTTTTAATGAAAAATAAAGAGGATACAACTAATAATTACATATTTATAAGTACTGTCATAAGACTGGAGTTTTATGACAGTACTTATTTTTTGTTCCAAAGGAAAGTGGCATATAGAAATATTAAATGCTAAAATAGTAATTGTATAATATTTCCATAATTCTGAATTATAGAAATGCTATGTAAAAATATTATTATATGAACTAGATATTCTAAAGGAAAGGAAAACTAATATGATAGTAAAATATTTAGTAAATGAAAATTTTAATATTGATGAAGTTTTAAATATATTTAATAGCTTTGATTGGAAAAGGGAAAAAGAACAAATATATAGTGCCTTTAAAAATTCTTATTATATTTTGGTATACAACAATGAAAATCTAATTGGATTTGGAAGAGCTATATCTGACTATTATTGTTATACTACCATACATGATGTTTTAGTATTAAAGGAATTTCAAAATAAAGGAATTGGCACAAATATAATGAATATGCTAATAGAAGAATTTTCAAATACAAATATCTATCTTACATATACGCCAGACAAAGATGTATTTTATAAGAAATTTAACTTCGAAAAAATAAATAATGCTATGCGACTAAAATGTAAATGATTATTTTGAAGGAATAATGATTAAAAACCTACTATAAAAAGGTATTCGATATGGGGGTGTATAATTTATGTTGTTTATTTTCATGGGGGCAAGCTGTACGGGTAAATCATCAGCAGCAGATGAATTAAAAGAATTAATGGATGTACAGGTATACACTGGAAAAGATTATTTACGTATGGCTAAAAATGAAAACGAAGCTTGAAAAATTTTTAGTGAAAAATTGAATGAAACATCAAGTAGTAAAGACTTATCCTGTCAATCAATTATTTATGTTATTTCAGAAAAAAATATTTTACCAAAACTTCAATCTATTAATGATAAAATTACTATAAAATTTACAGCTGATTCAGAAATCATTAAATCAAGATTTGCCGCGAGAATGAAAGGAAATCTACCTAGTCTTGTAGAAAAAATGATAGAGCGTCAGTTAACAGAGTGGGAGAATATTAATGCAAATTTATGTATTGATACTACAAGTAAAGAACCTAGAGAGTTAGCAAAAAGAATTTTTGAGTTTGCTAAGGGGGATAGTCACGATTAAATTGATAAAAAATTCTTAAAATTATAAGTCAGTCATTGATTTGTGGTAAATAATATATTACAATATAACTATTGGAAATGAAAGGAGAATTAGTGATGAGTATGTTGTTATAATTCTAGTAAATAAAAATCTGATAATAAAATTATAGCAAGAATTTTTTAACCTTTTTTAAAAAATAGGTTTGTTTGCTGTGAATTTTAAGATTTTAATTATATAGATGAACAACATCAATTACAATTCTTTAATTTTCATTCATATTAAAATAAGTTATATAAAGGGTTAATTGTCACTTAGATTAATACTAAATATTATGAATTACAAAGCTAATTTTATAGAATTTAGCTATTAGAGGATAATGATTTATTAACTTTAGCTTATTTAATAATAATTTGAAATTAGAGCTGTGTTGTTTTTGATAACACAGTTTTTTATTTTAAATAAGGCGTTTACTATAAATAACCAGTCAAAGATGTGCGATATTTTGTACAATAATGGCCAGTTAATTTTAAAGACGTTTAAGTATATATGTCAATTGTAAGTTGCCATAGCTATTAATCTTATAAAAGATAAATAAGTTTACTTTGTAAGTATTTTTTAATAGTTGGTAATAAAATTTTAAAGTACAAAGTTAAATTTAATTATATAGTATTTCTACTATATACCTATACCATCATCATAGGGGAATAGGTTTAAAGCTTATAGGTTTAACTATGGTGAAAAAAATTGTACTTTTAACATTACAGTAGATATATGTAATATGAATTTTAAAGGATGTAGATGAATAGTGTGTTCATCTGCATCCTTAATTTTTTTATTACATTTAAAAACTCGTAGGAATGGTTTTTAAGCGCTTATAACTTATAATCTGGGAGGGGAAATATGAAAATTCAAAGAAAAGAAAAAATAGACTTAGTAGAATTAAATGAATTACTAAGTACTATAGGATGGGGAATAAAAGATTTAGATAAGCTAGAGAATTCTTTGAAATTATCTTGGGGATGGATAACAGCCCGTGATGACAATGGTAAATTAATTGGATTTGTCCAAATACTTTCCGATGATATTAAACATGCATATGTTTTAAGATTATTAGTTCATAAAGAATATCAGGGACAAGGAATAGGAAGTAAAATTGTTGAGAATATGATGGAATTACTTAATGAAAATAAATTAAATCCGGTTTTAATAACAAAGCCATCAGAAGAGTCCTTTTACAATAAGTTTGGATTTGATAGAAATAGCAATGGTTTTATATCAATGTTTAGATGGGAATAGATAAAGAGAGGGAGAAAGATTATGGATATTAAAAATAGAATGATAAAAAATTTAGATAGGATAATAAATGAATATGTAGAGAAAGAATCCATTCCAGGACTAGCAGTAGGAGTAGTTTATGATAATGAGATTCTTTACACCAAAGGATTTGGAGTGAAGAATGTTGATACCAAAGAACCAGTTGATGAAAATTCACTTTTTCACATGGCATCAGTTTCAAAAACTTTTGCGGCTACAGGAATAATGCAGCTAGTAGAAAAAGGCAAGATTAAATTGGATTCACATTTAACAGAATATCTGCCGTACTTTCAGCTTAAAGATGATAGATATAAGAATATAACTATAAGACAATTATTGAGTCATATGTCAGGCATGCCAGATGTTGATGATTATGGATGGGATAAGCCTCAATATGATGAAGATGCTCTAGAGAAGTATGTTAAAAGTATTAAAAATGAAGAATTAATGTGGGAGCCAGGAGAAAAATTTGCTTATAGTAATATTGCTTTTGAGATTCTAGGGGATGTTATTGCAAAGGTTTCAGGGGTAACTTTTGAAGAATATATGAAAGTAAATATTTTAGAAGTTCTTCAAATGAAGGAAAGTGACTTTTTTAATCCTAATGTTTCAAAAGAATTACTTACAACACCTCATATTCTTGGAGTTGAAAATGGGTATGCTGGAGTAGTAAGTGAGGTATTTCCTTATAATCGTGCTCATGGACCAAGTTCTACACTATGTTCAAATGTAAGAGAAATGTGTAACTATGCTATTGCTAATATGAATGGAGGATGTTTTGGAGAAGAGAAGATATTAGAACCCCATAGTTATTCAGAACTTTGGCATAATCATGGTTCTACAGGTTGGGGCGGATACACTTCAGAAGTTGGATTAGCATGGTTTTTAGGAGAATATAAAGGAAATAAGGTGAGATCTCACAGTGGTTTAGATACAGGATTTAGAAGCAATTTTATTATCTTACCTGAAAGGGGTATATCTGTAGTTATTATGACTAATTCAGATTATATTGGACTTAAACTTATTTGCACGGCTATTTTAGACATACTTTTAGGAGAAGAAGTTCAATATGTAAAGCAATCTCTTGCACACCATATGGCAAAAAAATTGTTTGATAATAATTTTGAAGCAGCATTAAAAGAATATTACTTAATAAAAGAAAATTCATTTGATAAATATAATTTTATTGAGGATGAATTTAAATTTGTTGCTTATGAATTAGTAGAGATGGAAAAAGTAAAAAAGGCTATTGAAGTTATGAGAATTTCCACTGAAATATCTCCAGAATCATCAAATCTTTATTATAATCTTGGTAAAATGTATTTACTTCATGGAGATAAAGAACTTGCCTTAGAAAACTATAAAAAATCAATGGAATTAGATCCTGATAATATAAAGGTTAAAAAGAAAGTAGAAGAATTAATTAGAGAAATTTAGTAAAAATGGGGGCTATATTATGGACGATATAAAATTAGTAGAATACAATAACTCTTACGCAAAATCCATAGCAGATATGTGGAGAAGAAGTACTGAAGGATGGAACGGAAATAATGGTACAGAAACGGAAGAGAGTATTTTAAAAGAACATGAAAGCATCACAGATATAAATACTTATTTAGCATTAAAGGGGGAAGAGGTAGTAGGATATTGCGGTTTTTCTAAATATCAGTATGATGATAACACCCTTTATATAAGACTTTTAAATGTAAGATATGATCTTCACGGGATGGGTATTGGAAGAGCTCTGGTATGCAAATGCGTAGAGAGGACTACAGAGCTAGGATGGCCAAGAGTTGATCTTTTTACATGGCCGGGAAATACAAAATCTCTTCCTCTTTATAAAAGATGTGGATTTTTTTTAGAAAAGAGAGATGATACGACACATTTGATGAATTTTATCCCAAAAGTATTAAATACAGAGGCATTTAAAGAATATTTTAAAAATGTAAATTGGTATAAAGATTTAAAGAGAACTATAGATATGGAACCAGATGGCATAGAAGAAGATGGATTCACCTATTATGAGTATAGTTGGGAAAAAGAAGGAAAGGAATTAAAAGTTCAATTTGAAAATAAAAGCCGAGGCATTAGATTAGTTGACGCAGAAGATTACTTAATTAAGGCTTGTGTGGAGGAACAAAAGCTTATATTTGGAGAGAAGTATAAGATTAAATATGAAGTTTTAAATAAATCTAAAACCCCTTTAAATATTAAAATTAAGGGCTTAGATGATAAAAATATAAAGTATTCATTTAATGGTGAATTTGAAGTTTTAGATAGAGAAATTATTGAAGGGGAATTTGCGGTTGAGGAACCTAAAGAAAAGGTGGCCTCATTAAATACTTATCCATCTGTTATATCAGAAGTTTTAATAAATGGAAAAAGTGTAGAATTTAGAATTGGTATAGATTCACAATATCCAGCAGATATATCTCTAAAAGTTCCAACAGGAGAATGCTATAAAAATGTTAATTCATATTTATATTTAGATATAAAAAATAACTATAAGAAAGATGTTACCTTTGAAATTAAACTTAAGGATAATAAGTCTATTAAGTTTATAGATAAAGAAATAAATATAAATATGAAGGCCAATGAGAGAAAGTCTTTAAAGCTTCAATATATATTAAATAATTTTAATTTCTATAATGAATTGATTGAAGTGAGAGCTAAATTCCCAGATGGAAAAGAAGTGGTATTTACAAAAGCATTGGTTGCTCCTTTCAAGGGTAGAGAAGGAAGATTTGGTGGCAAAACAGAAGACTTTTATATGATTGCAAATGGACCATATTCATTAAAACTAGATGAAGAAAATAGTATATCAATAGAAGCTTTTGGAATATATGATTTGGATTTTGAACTATACTATCCAATGTTAGGAAGACCTTTTTCTGAAGAATTTTCTAATGGAAGACCCAATAATATAGAGTATTATGAAGAAGAGGATAAAATAGTTTTAAAAATAACTTATATATCTGAAATCTTTAAAAATATAAGAGTAGAATCTATATTAAAGCTTTCTCAAAATGGAATAGTAGGATATCATTACGAAATATATAATGATGGAGACGTTGAAATAGCTAGTGACATTTTCTTATGCAACAATTTATTTATGAAATTAACTAATGGTATTTTGCCAATAAAAAATAAATTTGTTCAAATTATAGATCCAAGAGCTATGTGGACGGAAAATTTTAATCTTGATGACTTAACAGAAAATTGGATATATGCTGGAGATACAGGAGCGTGTATAGGACTATGCTGGCATAAAGATTTGAAAATTAAATCAAATGGGTGGAAGATTGCCTTTGAGCATAATCTTGGGAAGATGAAAGCTTGTGAGAAAAAGGTAACAAAGCCTGTGTTTATGGTATTGAACACCTTTAAAGATTGGAAAGACTTTAGAAATTTTGCTCTAGAAGAAAGTAATACTGAAAATTTACATCTTAATAACAATTTTGAAATGATTATAAATGAAGGTAATCCTTTTGTAAAAGAAAAGTTGGCTGTTAGTGTTAAGCAATATCAAAATTATGGGCTAGATGGAGAATATTCAATAGTATCTAAGCATAACAATTTTAAAAAATATAGCAAAAGCATAAATGCAGAAGATAAAATCTTTGAAGCAAAACTTGAAGCTTCTTTAAAAAATGATATTGATAGAGATATTTTGAAATTAGAGGTAGATTCTAAAAGTATGTATTCAGAAGAATATAAAATGGTATTTAAAATTAAAGATGTTTTCTGTGAATCGAAAATAGTTGAAGAACAGGGGAATAAAATTCACTGTGTAAATAATGGTGTTATGGAAATTAAAGCATGCGAGACTTTTAGCCATGTATTATATTCTTTAAAATACAATAATCATCAATTTCTTGAAAGTTCATTCCCGACGCCAGTGCCAAAATCATGGTTTAATCCTTGGTTTGGAGGCATAGGAACATTGCCAGAAGATTTAAGTTTTAGATCAGTATTAAAAGAAAATATTAAAGCAGACTTTGTTACTATTGAAGATAATTTCAAAAATAAATGGCAAGGGATTAAAGTAAAACTTCATATAGAAAATAATGATAAGTTTAAAGGTTTAGTAATAAATCAATATTATTTAATGCTACCTGGAGTGCCAGTATTGTGTCATACAGCGGAAATAGTACAAAATACAGGTGAATTTATGAGCCTTGAACCCTTTGAGAGCTTTACATTCTTTAATTTTGATGAGAATCTTAAAAATAATTGGCTTAAGTTAAAGAATATAAACGGAGGCTTTGATAAGTATAAAGTAGGAGTAGAAGCTATGGACATTCCAACTAATTCTTCAATACTATATGGAAGTAATGATATAAAGGATAAAATTCAACTTTATTTAAATCATGATGAAGCAAAATGTATTGGATTTATAAATATGCATGATACTACTGCTTTAATTTCAAGACACATAACCATGGAGGAAGGTATAGCAAAATTTACTTCTCCAGACTTTTATATATTTACTGAGGATTATATAGAAGATGAACTTCTAAAAGATTTAAAAAATATAAGATTCTAAGCTTGTAATAATAGGGGACGGTTCTTAAAAATTTTAGGAATTATAAAAATTTGAGAACTGTTTCTATAAAGAAAGTAGGACTTATGAGATTTGAAAAATAGTCAAAGAGAATAAATAAGCATCTAAGTTTTATTTGTATAAAGCTTAGATACTTAAAAAAGGAGACTTTAAAATGAATATAACAATTAAACAATTAGAAAAAGAATTATTTATGGATACAGCAAAGATGATAACAGAACTTATGAACTATCATAGAAAATTAAATAATGCGCCAAAGGAGTTCTGGCAAAAGGATGAGGAATCTATTGAAACACTTAAGGAGTGGCAAGAAATAGGAACAATATACAATGTGTTTAAGGATGAAGTATTGGTAGGATTTTTTTATGTAAGATTTGGTGGACAAAATGTTGCATGGTTAGAGGATCTATATATATCAGAAGAATTTAGAGGGCAAGGTATAGGAAAAAAAGCTATGACAGCTTTAGATGAACTTATGGAAGAGAAAGAAATAACCTCTATGTTTGTTAGTGTAATTCCAAGAAATATAGCTGCAATTAAGC
This sequence comes from Clostridium sp. UBA2485, assembly GCF_002341865.1. Classification (GTDB taxonomy): domain Bacteria; phylum Bacillota; class Clostridia; order Clostridiales; family Clostridiaceae; genus Clostridium_J. Next base: position 102,460 of record NZ_DDOV01000031.1, read on the forward strand.
TTTATAAAGAATGTGGGTTTGATCATTTAAATATGATTGAACTTAGGAAAAATTATGATAAGAGATTAGATAAGAATGAAGAAATAGATATCTTAGGATTTCAATTTAAAAAGTATTAGAAAAGAGTGAAAAAAGTGGGGAATAAGAAATTAAACTTTTATTTTTTCGGGGATATCGGTACTTATGATAAATTTAATCCAGCATATGCATGTAATAAAGAATACGTGCCAGAAATACTATACATTATTGCAAGTCATAAGCCGTTTTCAATATGTAAATTTGAGATAATGAAAGAATTAAATATTGAAGAAAATAAATTTAATAATGCAATTGATAGTCTTAAATTAATAAATGCTATAGAAGATAATGAAAAGGGATATAAAATAAATTTCCCAACATTTTTAGAGAAAGATGTAATAAGTATGGACAAGCATTTAAATAATATAGGTGAAGTAGTTGGAGATAAAATAATATCTTTGAAGAATGTACTTTATGAAAAACTATCATGCTTAACAAATTATAAGGCTTTTACTAACGAAAGATTATTATATCATATCATCTGTGATGAAATTTTTGATGGAACTGCCTTTGATTTTTTTGAATCTAAGGAAGTTTTTTGCACATCTAAACTTCAACAAGATAATAGAGATTATATTATTATAGTGGCTTATGAAGATAGTAGCACAGTAGAAAAACACAGTGATAAACTACTATGCAGTAGTAATAATTATAGAGCTGGTGATTTTATTTTTAATAGTTTTGGAGATTCAAACGGAGCGAGGAAAGATGTATATAGATTTTTTAGATTAGTTCAAAAAGGTATTGAAAATTCATCACCTTTTTATGATTTGAATTTATCTTATATAAAAGTTATAGATGATGTTAATAAAGATATTGCAAAAAGATGTGGAGAGTTAATTTATGATGTATATAATAACTCTATTAATTATGATGAACTCACAAATCAAGATAAAAATTTATTAAACTTTCTTAATGAAGTTAACTATATAACTGTAAATGATGAAGATAAAAGTATATCTACAAATATACCAATATTTCAATCTAATGATAAATGTATAATCAATGAAATATCAGATATTGTTCTTTTAAGTATTTTCCCAATAGTAAAGGAGATTTTTGAAAACTTTGAAACTAATGTTCCAGATTTAACTGGAGTAATACACAAAGTAGACATAAAAGAAATAACTAATGAACTATGGCATCAAATTTTTGGATCTGCTAATGAATACCTAGTAAAAAAATCCTTTGTTCAGCAGCCAGAAGATTTAAATGGACAAGGTAGATATTTAAGAAGTTTGTATATAGATAAATAAGGGACGGTTCATTAACTTATTGAACTTAATAAAAATAATATTATAATTCAATAGATATTAGATTATCTTGATAATGTCTATAAGGTGGTATAAATTTTATTGTAAAATCATCTATTAATAGCTTATAATAAATGATTAATAGTATTACACTATATAAGTTATAAGGGGGGATTTTAATTATGTATTTAGTAAGTTCCTGTTTAGCGGGAGTGAACTGTAGATATAATGGAAGTAACAGTGAAAATAAATTCATATTACAGCTAGTTAAAGAAGGAAAAGCTATAGCCTTATGTCCGGAACAGCTAGCTAAATTACCAACACCAAGACCAAGTTGTGAAATTATTATAGATGAAAGTGGTAATAAGAAAGTAGTTAGTAAAGATGGACAAGATTTTACTAAAGAATTTACTGAAGGTGCAGAAAAGACTTTGGCTATTGCAAAAATTATAGGAATTAAGAAAGCAATATTACAGTCTAAAAGCCCTTCTTGTGGATATGGATTTATATATGATGGAAACTTTTCAGGTAAATTAATAAAAGGAAATGGATTAACTACAGAGGTATTAATTAATAATGGAATTAAAGTATATACAGAAAATGATTTAAATAGATTGTAATTATATTAATATTTAAAAAGGAGGATAAGAATGAATAATATTATAAAGGATATTGAGATTAAACATAGTACACCATCTATAGAGGATTATTTAAATCTTAGAAAAATATCAGGATTAGGTGAAAAAAGTATAGAAGCTGCAGAAAAAGGATTAAAAAATTCATTATATTCTGTAATCATATATCATAAAGATTTACTTATTGGAATGGGAAGGGTAATTGGCGATGGAGGTTGTTTTTTTCAAGTTGTTGATATAGCGGTTACCCCTAATTTTCAAGGTAATGGTATTGGAAAAATAATAATGAGGGAAATAATGAATTATTTAGAGACATCAGTACCTAAGGGAGGATATGTAAGTCTTATTGCTGATGACCCTGCAAATAACTTATATGAAAAATTTGGATTTAAATATACATATCCACGTTCATATGGTATGTATATATACTATTAAGAAATACTTAAAATGAATTTTCACTACTAATTTTTTTGTGGAATAAAAACATAGGATGAATTACAAAAAAAGATAGAAGAGATTTTTCTATCTTTTTCTATTATTGAAGGAAAATTTATATTTACATAGAAATTAAAATTTATAATTTGAGAATAGTTATCTTTTAGTAACTATTCTTGAATGTTTTATGGTTATCTGTTACGGTATATATAGGTATAGAGATTCACTAATATTATGATTAAAAGCTAACTATAGTATTTTTTATAATTATTAGTAAGTATAATTTAAGGGAGGATTATCATGGGGGTTTTTGCAAATGAAATAAACTTTGATAGTTTAATAACTAATTTAGGAAATTGTTGTTTAAAGAAAGATAGTTGTACAAGCTGTATTAAAGAAAAATGCTTAATAGGATATTCAGAAGAAAGTGTTAAAAAGTGCTTAAAAAATAATGTTACTTATGTTGAAAATGGATATGAGAATATACCATTAGCTGATACTAAAGTATATGATCATGATAATTTAATTATTGCTATAGCTGATATTCTTAAACAGTGTAAAAGCTGTAGAGAAAATCATTATGATAATTGTATAATAAATGTTATAAGAAGTTGTTATGAAGTAGCTCTTGTTGGGGAAACTCAAAAATATAAAGGAAGTACATTAATTTATTTAAGTGATATAAAATATCTTAATGAAGATATAGGAAATAAAATACTTGACAAATATAATTTAATTAAATCATATAAATAACTAATAAACATATTCAAAAATAACTAGCCAGTATACTCGTGTATTTTTCATCATACTCCGTCGTTTCAAATTATTATGGAGATATATTCTTTCTGTTTGATGCAAAATATGCTTTGTATCTTTGACTAGTTGTTTTCTTTTATATGCCAAATTAAAAATCATCTTTTATTAAATTAAACCGTAATAAAAATAATTCAATAGAGCATGATTTCAGTTTACAATTAGATATAAATATTGGAGGTAATATTATAAAATGATATCTTCTGAAATTTTAAACCGTAAAGGTGCAACAAAGGCAGAAAAAATACCAAAGGAGATCATAGAACTACTTAATAGTGGAGAAATCGAAACTGTAAACCTAACTGAATGGCTTCAAATTGATCAAGTCTTTTTGTTGAAAAATTTATTAAAAGAAATGAATAAAGAAAGCTATTTAGAATTAATTTTAACAGATATTATAAATTCTAAAAAGCAATCAACAGTGGCCTTAATTGGGATTATAGGAAGAAGAATGTCTCAATTGTCACATGAAGATAATCAATGGGAAGAGAATTTGCAAATTCTTTCTAATCATAAATCTGATACTGTAAGGTGTTGGGCTGCATATTTTAGTATTAATAATAAAGCTACCTTTGAGGAAAATTTAAAAAAGATTAAATTTTTTGCAGCAGATTACCATTTTGGAGTTAGAGAAATTGCATGGATGGCAATAAGGCCAGAAATTGATAAGAACCTAGAAAAAAGTATAGAAATACTTTCTAATTGGACAAAAGATAGCGATGAAAATATTAGACGTTTTGCATCAGAAGCTACAAGACCTAGAGGGGTATGGTGCAAACATATTGAAATATTAAAAGTAAATCCAGCACTAGGACTTCCGATTTTAGAACCACTTAAATCAGATAGTTCAAAATATGTGCAAGACAGCGTATCAAATTGGTTAAATGATGCAAGTAAAACACAGCCTAATTGGGTAATTGAAACATGTAATCAATGGAAAGACGAAAGTCCTATAAAACATACTGAAAGGATTATAAAACGAGGTTTGCGCTCAATAAATAAAGAATAAAATGAGAGACTATTCTTAAATTTTTCTTGTGGAATTAAAAGTAATATATAGGTTCAATTTAAATTAAAAAGCACTATATTTTAAGCGGCTAATTTTAAGTTTTTTACTGTTATAAAAATATATAATTTATAAATATAAGCTTTAGTATTTATAATTATAAGGATGCTTTGAAACAATATCAGAGCATCCTTATAATATTTTATTGAAAACAAAATTTCAATAGCTTTAAAGCTTTTCTTAAATATATAATTAATCTCTATATTTAACTCTTTCTAGGATAACTATTGTATTTTGTATATTAGGATGAATTGTAACATCCTTATTTGAAAAGTTAGCATAACGCGTATTGCCTAACTCATTTGAAACAATGAAACTAATCTCCCAACCTTCTTTTCCGTAGAGATTAAGTTGTGATTCAAAGTTATTAAGATCTAATAATCCACCATAATTATCCTTAAAACTTATCACTTTATATTCCTTATATTCCTTACTTTCCTTAATATTATTTTCTAGTTGAATCTTTGAATTAATAATTGAGATCAATGAAGCTAATTCTTCTATAGAGTATTTTGATAAATCTAAATCAGGTTTTAATACTTTCCTATTTTTACAATCCGATTCATCTAGTAATACCAAATCGGTAAACTTTCCTGTTCTTTCATATATTTCGTAAGATTCGTTTGTATATCTTTTACCAAAGAGCTTAACTGAAATATTATCTAGAGCCTCCCTAGATTCTACTTCTGTTTCACAATTAAAATAACCAATATTCTTAAGTAACTCCTCTAATTCAGCTATTAACTTATTAACCATTTTTTCCTCCAGCATCTCATTGTATTTTTATATTGTTTACATTATAATTTATTCTTTAAAAAAAGTATTTCTCCTTTATTTGTGCTCTTTAAAGAAGTTTCTAAAACAAAGTATATACTTTGTGAAGTAATTATAAAATTTGAAGAAATAATAAATAAAGATAACTAAGAATTTTAAAATATGGTAAAATTTATAGTAAATAAACAGAATATGAATTTCTATTTTAATAGATAAAATGGAGGGTTAAATTGTGAGGGGCAATATATATTCAAAAATTGATTTAGAAAAGGTACTTGTAGATATATGAAAAGATGCATTAGATATTGATAGAGTTGGTGTATATGAGAGTTCTTTCAACTAGGGGGCATTCTTTAAAGAGTATGCTGACTATAGGTTAAGTAGAGAAAAAAATGAACAAGCATATATTTGTAGAAGATATATTTAATAATATAATAATAAGGAAAGTGAGTTGTATTATTGGATTAAGTTAGGGATTACATTAAACTAGTGGACAGGTTGTTGAGAGGTAAGCAGATGAAATTAAAACCCTTTAATTAAAGATGTTTTTAAATTTTAATACTTACTTAACTAAAGAACTGTTCTAGATATAGCATAAAATAATGATAAAGGGGAGATTAGGGTGAAAAAATTAAATCCTATATTTAAATTAGGAATATTAACTATACTTTTGACTTATTTTACTACCTGCTTTAGTGTTTATGGTAAAGAATATAATTTAGGAGATACAGAAAAATTTATAAACAAATTAAATGATGAAATGCCTAAATTGATGAGTAAATATAATATTCCAGGAGCTTCAATTGGAATAGTGGAAGAAGGAAAAATTCAAGGAATTTATAACTATGGCATGGCAAATAAGAAAGATAAAGTGATGGTAGATGATAACACAGTATTTCAAGTTGCATCTATTTCAAAAAGTATAACATCTTGGGGAATAATGAAATTAGTTGAAGAGGGTAAAATTGATTTAGATGTGCCAGTTGAAAAATATCTTACAAGATGGAAGCTGCCAGAATCTGAATATAACACTGATAAAATTACAATTAGAACATTGTTAAGTCATACTTCAGGTCTATCTGGTGTTAATTATGCAGGGTATTCTCCAAAAGAAAAGCTACCTACAATTGAGGAATCACTTTCAGGAGAAAACTATAGCAAGAATAAAGTAGAGATTATAAAAGAAGCAGGAGAACAATTTAAATATTCTGGTGGAGGATATACTATTCTTCAATTGATAGTTGAAGAAGTTACAGGAATGACTTTTGAAGATTATATGAAAAAAGAGATAATTGATAAATTAACATTAAATAATAGCTCTTTTATATTAGATAAAAATATAGAAGAAAACATTTCAAGCAGTTATGGTGTTTTAGGCAATGAAATTCCTGGATATATGTATACGGAAAAAGCAGCAGCAGGTTTATTTACAACTACAACTGATTTATGTAAGTTTATGATTGCAAATTTAGAAGGATACAATAAGAGTACTAAGTCTAGAACTCTAATAAGTAAAGAGAATATTAATTTAATACATACTCCAGTAAAAAATACTTATGGACTAGGATATGTAACAAAAGAATTGGAAAATGGATATAAGACTATAGGACATGGTGGTTCAAATAGAGGATGGCGTTCCAATTTTACAATAATACCAGAGAGAAATAGTGGAGTTGTAATTCTAACTAATAGTGATAATGGAACTAATTTACTTATAAATATAATGAGCTATTGGGAAAAGTATAGTATGGGGGAATCTATTGAAAACTATAAACCTGAGAATGGTTTTGTAAAAATTATTAAGTATGTGTCTATTGGACTATTTTTCGTATTGTCATTATACATGTTATCCATAATAGTTAAGATAAGAAAGGGTAAAAGAGTATTTATTTCAAAAGTTCAATATAAATCTCTTTTAAGTAAGGTTATAAGAATTATAATTCCTGTATTAATTGGAATAATCTGGTGGGTGATTTTTTATGGACAAGTAGTAATTAAGTTGACTATAGCACCAATGTTACCATATGAATGTAAGTGGATTACGTGGGCAGTGACAACTTGGTGTATATTATTTGCCATATCTGGGATATTTCCAAAAGAAAAAGTTCACCATAAAATATATAATAACCATAAGTATAACTAAACTGATGATAACTATATTTTAAGATGTTTGGAGGAGATAAATTTGAAGGAGTTTGAGAATAAGCTAAAAGAATACTTATTAAAAAATAATATATATGGAGAACAGTATATTTTTGAAGAGACTTGTCATTCTGTTGAAGAAGCGGCTACAGCAGCTAATGCATCTACAGAAGATTTTGTAAAAAATATATGTATGATTGATAGTAACGGAAAGCTTATTGTAGCTATAGTTAAGGGGGAGCATAGAGCAAGTACGTCAAGAGTAGCAAAAGCATTAAATATCGAAATCCCAAGAACTGCAACGCCAGAAGAAATACTTGAAAGTACTGGATATCCTTGTGGAGGAGTACCCTCATTTGGATATGAGGCAATATTTTTAATTGACCCTAAAGTTATGGAAAGAGAATTTGTTTATACAGGTGGAGGATCACCTTATTCCTTAACGAAAATTTCAACTAAATTGCTACAACAAGTAAATAATAGTCAAATTGCTAGGGTAAGAAAATAGATTATTATTGAAGGTATAAAATAAACTATTATAAGAAGGGGGAAATGTGAAATGTTTGTAGATGCAAAAATAGAAACTAGTAGATTGCTTATAAGGCCTTATTCTTTAGAAGATGCAGAAAGAATTTTTCAAATTGTGGGAGAGGATAATTTTTATAAATATATTCCTGAAGATGTACCATCACTAGATGAGGTAAAGGATATTATTAAATGGTCTATGAATTGTTGTAAAAAGAATACTCCAGATAAGATATATAAATTTAATTTAGTTATAATTCATAAGGGTGATAATAAAGTTATTGGGTATTGCGGCCTAGGTCCTGATGATTTAGATTTACAAGAAGTTGAACTTTATTATGGATTGTCTAATGAATATAGAAGTCAAGGGTTAGCATCAGAAGCTGCCTATGCACTTGTTGAGTATGGTTTTAAAGTTATTAAGCTGAAAAAAATTATTGGGCTAATAGATGCTGAAAATACACATTCAATTAAATTGGTTGAAAAATTAGGAATGAAATATCATTTTAAGATTAAGGATTTACCTAAAAATTTATCTTATTTTGAAAATCTTTCTTATTATTCAATACTAAGAGAAGAATTTATTAAATAAATTCTTTTACATACTATATTGCTAAGGTAAAAGCAATTATATTGTATTAGTTGCCAAGTATTTTTATATTAAGTATAAAAAATAGAATATACAAAAAGCATTGTAAGATTTTGATAAATATATAAATCTTGCAATGCTTTTTATTTTATATTCATTTAAAGTGAACATAAAATTTAATTTAAAGTATTAACCAATTCCTCCATATATCGCACCTAAAACAATAACTATTATTGATACAAATACAAAAACATATTTAGCTAAAGGTATAAACCAATTACCTAAAGGTCTTCTTGCTCCCATATTAATTTCTTTTAAAGCATTATCCATTCCATATATCCAAAAGAAAGCTATGGCTGAAATTACTGTACCCAAAGGAGCTATATAAATAGTAATTATATCGGAAAAATTATTAAATAGTTCTATATTGAAAGCTAGTGGTACAGCAGCTAAAAATGAAATTACTCCAATAAATAGTACGCTTTTTCTTCTACTCCATTTTGTTTTATGCATAAAAGCTTCTGAAGTTGCTTCCATCATATTTATAGTTGAAGATACAGCTGCAAATACAATACTACCAAAGAAAATAGCTCCAAATAAATGTCCACCAGGCATTGATTTAAAGATAGTTGGAACTGTTATAAATAATAAAGTAGGACCTGACGCTGGATCTAGCCCAAAAGCAAAAGCTGCTGGAATTATTATAAAAGCTGCTAGCATAGCTGATAAACTATCATAAAAAGCTGTATTTATTGCAGAAGAAGGTATATCAACATCTTTCTTTATATAACTACCATATACCACCATACCAGCTCCATTTAAAGATACAGTAAAGAATGCTTGGCCAAGAGCCATAACCCAAGTGGTAGGATTTAACAAATAAGACCATTTAGGAATCAATAAATATTGTATTCCTTCTGATGCTCCAGGAAGGGTTACAGATCTAATAAGTAATATTACAAATATAATAAATAGTGCAGGCATCATAACTTTATTTGCTTTTTCAATTCCTTTACTAACTCCATAGGCTACAACAATAGTTGTTATCAACAAAGCTAAAGCAAGCCAGAAAATAGTTTCATTGCTTCCTAAAAAACTATCTAAGTAATTTGCAACATCTATATTTTTAAAATTATTGATTGTGCTTATTGAAAAATATTTTAAAACCCATCCAACCACTACATTATAAAATAAAAATATTCCCCAAACACCTAAAGTTGGTATTAGAGATATGATAGATGAACCAGATATATTCTTTTCATCTAAAATTTCTTTTATACCGCCTAAGGAACCTTTTCCTTTTGCTCTCCCTAAAGCGAATTCTCCCATAAGTCCTGTAGTTCCTAATATAAATACAAATATAAAATATGGTATAAGAAAAGCGGCTCCCCCATACTGTCCTAATCTCCAAGAAAACATCCATATGTTTCCAAGCCCAACAGCTGAACCTATACAGGAAAGTATAAATCCAAATTTACTTGAAAAATTCTCTCTTTCTTTCATTTTAACTCCTCCTTATTAATTTTTTATATAAAAAAACCACATAGACATTTTATCTACGTGGTTTAAATTCTTAACAAAATAAAACCATGCAGAGCTCTACGTGGTTTTATTGCACAACTATATAACCATCATAGACGCAAACTGTATTTTAAAAATACTTTCCCAGTTTGCATCTATGAATTTTTTTCATTTCAGCAAACTTTATCTATAATAGCTATAATAATATTCATTTGTATTTATCATTTTTATAGTAATCATAATAAGTTGCTCCTCACATGGAATATTTTAATAAATTATACTATAAATATTTAGATAATTCAATAAAAAATCTTTAGTTAATTACTATTTTCTTTATATAATCTATGACTATAGGGTTCCACAACGAAAATTTAAATTATGCATGATTTTAATTTCCATAACAAAAATTCTTTTCTATGAATGAAAAATTAANNCTGTTTTTATAGAAAATTTATTTTCCAGAGTGCATATTAAGTTTTCGCATTGTATCCCTATATACGTGAGATTCCAATTATAAACAATATTTAAATGTAAATTCTAAGGCGTCATAGTATAATGATATAAATGAGGATTTATTCATAAGTAGGTATGTTAAACCAAAGAATAGGTAATATGAAAGGGGAATTAATATGATTGAACAAGTATATAAAAATGTTTATAGGAATGAAATACCATTGCCTAATAATCCATTAAGAGCTATAAATAGCTATATTATATTGTCAGAGGATAGAAATTTAATAATAGATAGTGGATTTGATACAGAAGAATGTAGACAAGCATTTATGAATGGTATAGAGGAACTTGGTTTAGATTTAGATAAGACAGATCTTTTAGTAACTCATTTACATGCTGACCATTCAGGACTTGCTGCTGTTTTAAGTAAACAAGGCTTTAGGGTATATTCAGGAGAAACAGATGGCCATATGATAAATAAGATGGCTACTGCAGAATATTGGAATACTTTTAATGACTATAAAAAACTATTTTCTCTTACTCAAGATAATATAAATTTTGATGACCATCCTGGATATAAATTTTCTCCAAAGGAGCCAGTAGATTTTATATTATTGCATGAAAATGATGAAATAAACATAGGGGAATTTTCTTTTAAAGTAGTTAATATTCCAGGACATACGCCAGGTCATATAGGGCTTTATGAAGAGGAACACAAATTGTTTTTCTGTGGAGACCATATATTAGGAAAGATAACTCCTAATATAGCATTTTGGGGATTTGAATATGGTGATATGTTGGAAGTATATTTAAAAAATTTAAGGAAAATATATGATTATGATATAAATTATTTATTTCCTGCTCATAGATTTATAATAAAAGATCATAAAACAAGAATAAATGAATTAATTAGCCATCATGAAAGCCGTCTTGATGAGGTTATGAATATAATAAAAGAAGAAAAGAAAACAGTTAGAGATACTGCAGCATCTATGCATTGGGAATTGCGATATGATAAGTGGGAAGATTTTCCTAATCCTCAAAAGTGGTTTGCTTCAGGAGAGGCTATGTCACATTTAGAACATCTTTTATATATGGGAAAAGTTGAAAGAACAGAAGAAAATGGAGTTTTATACTATAAGCTTAAGTAGAATAAAAACCTATTATCTTTAATGATAGTAGGTTTTTATGATCTAAACTTATCATAGTATTGAAGAATTAAATTTTAAGTTTTCATAATTTCTTTAAAATACATACACTGAAAATTAACTTATAAAGAGTATAATGTATCTAATATATGTAATAAAATTACAATTATTGAAATTTTATTCAAATGGAGGGGTATCATGCTAAAATCAAGAAAAAAAATTGTTATTATCTGCATAACTGCTAGTATGATGATGAATTTAACGATTAATACTTTTGCAATAGTTAATAAAAGTGGTGTAAATGTAAATGAAAAACAATCAATAATGTATTCTGAGTCTAAGAACAATACAATAAAGCCTCAAGGTGAAAAGAAGATTGATGACAAATATAAATGGAATTTGGAGGATATTTATAAAGATGTACAAGCGTGGGAAAAGGATATTGAGAAAGTAAGAAAAGAATATTTCCCTAAATATAAAGAATACGAAGGTAAGTTAAAAGATCCTAATAAGCTACTTGAATTCTTGAAAATGGATGAAGAAGCATCAATTGTTTTAAGTAAAATATATTGGTATGCTGGTTTTAGAGGAGATTTAAATCAAGGAGACAATGAAGCAACAGAGCTGATTTCTAAAGCAGATAGTATTGTTGCAGAATATGATCAACTGGTAACCTTTTTTACACCTGAATTGTTATCACAAGATGAAGCTTCATTAAAAAGTCTTATAGCAAATCCAAAATTAAAAAATTATGCTCATTTTATAGAATCTTTAATAAGGCAAAAAGAACATGCCCTTTCAAAAGAAGAGGAAGATATATTAGCAAATGCATCAGAATTTGTAGGTAGTCCACAAGAGATTTTTAACAAATTGAGAATGGCAGATATGAGAAAACCAATTATAAAAGATAAAAACGGAAAAGACATAGAATTAACTTCAGGAGTATATTCAAATATACTTGATGGAAAAGATAGAGAGCTAAGAAAGAAAGCATTTGAAGCTAATGGTAAAGTAACAGAAGAGCTTCAAAATACTTTTGCCTCTATTTATCTAGCTTCTGTAAAAAAGGATATTTTCTTAGCTAAATCTAGAAAATATAACTCCACTCTCGAAGCATCTCTTGCTAAGGATAATATTCCAAGGGAAGTTTATGATAATTTAATTACAGCTGTTAATAACAATATGGAACCACTTCATAAATATGTAGAATTAAAAAGAAAAATTACAAATCTTGATAAGATACATGCATATGATTTATATGTTCCACTAGTTGATAATTATAAATTAACAATACCTTATGAAGATGCTAAAAAGATGGTTTTAGAAGGATTAAAACCACTTGGAGCAGAATATTTATCTATAGTTAAGACAGGTTTTGATAATAGATGGTTAGATGTTTATGAATCAAAAGGTAAGAGAACAGGTGGATATAATCTAGGACTTTATGGTGTACACCCATTTATACTTTTAAATTATACTGACTCTTTAGATGACATGTTAACAGTAGGACATGAAATGGGGCATGCGGTAAACTCTGTTTATGCAGGAAAAGCCCAATCATATATGAATGCACATACACCTATATTTAATGCGGAAGTAGCTTCAACAGCTAATGAATTGATGATAATTAAAAATTTAATAAAAAATGCTAAGAATGATGATGAAAAGTTATATTTATTAAATCAATTAATTGAAAATATAAAAGGTACAGTATATACTCAAGTGATGTTTGCGGAATTTGAAAAAACAGTACATGAAAAATTAGAAGCAGGCGAGCCATTATCAGCTAAATCTCTAAGGCAGATATATGGAGATTTAATAAAAAAATACTATGGTGATAGCTTTGCTCCAGATGAGCTAGGAACTTTAGGATGGGCAAAAATAACTCATTTCTATAACAATTTCTATGTTTATAAATATGCTACTTCTATGGCAGCTTCTAATGAAATTGTTAAAAATATACTTGATGGAAAAGATAAAGATGCAGTTAATAAGTACTTAGAATTCTTAAAGACTGGATCTTCAGAATATCCTGTTGATGCACTAAAGAAAGCAGGAGTCGATCCAACAAAAACAACTTCAATAGATAATTTATTAGCTGAGTTTGGACAATATGTAGACGAAATGGAAACTATCCTTAAAAAACAAGGAAAAATAAAATAATTAAGATAATATATTAGCATAATAATAAAGTTATAAAATCTCTATGGAACAATAAATAAAAGTCCTTAGAGGTTTTTTATTCTATGTTAGGGGAAGGTTCATTATATTTGTATAAAATAAGTTATCATTGAATTGTAATGAACCGTCCCTTAAATTGTAATGAACCGTCCCTTATACACACCAATTTAAAAAGATAGATGGGTAGGTTTAATTGTGTTGCAACCAAGTATATCAGTAACTATCTTAAATGGTTCAAATGGATAAATCATCCAATTTATACCAATATTGGGGATGTATTACAACTTGTATGTGTAATAAGAATATAAAGTAAAGAACAATGTTATTATGTGGCGAAAGACTAAATAATATTTTAACGTAAAAATTTATGATATAATTAGGCGAAAATATGATGGTAATCCGAAGCATTAAAACTAAAATTTAAAAAGGTGGAATTAAGATGTCAAATAAAATAAAAGTATATTATCAACATGAGGAAGAGGAAGATAATGAGCAATTCCTAAGGAACTTTGAATATAAAGGAGAAGAAATATTCGCCTGTGATACTTGCGAAACTGAAATATCAGAAGAGGAATATAAGCGTAATGACGGCATATGTGATGAGTGCAACGCTGATATATATGAGTCTTAGTTACTTTACATTCCAAATAAATTACATATTAAAAACATTTAAAGGCAGTCCATTGGACTGCCCTTAGTTTATGCATAATATTAAAATAATGTGCAAGTGGAAGGTTAGGAAGCCAACTTATCTGCGTAGTGGAGGTATGCAAGTGCTGCTGTACCCAATCACATCTTAGCATTATACCAACTAGTATGTTAGGGGACGGTTCATTATATTTATATAAAATAAGTTATCGTCAAATTGTAATGAACCGTCCCTTAAGTATTGAAAGACATTTTATATTTTTCACATCATTGATAAATATATTTTGCTAATAAGTTTTTCAAGTTTTTATTTTTTCTTAACCGTAAATTAAGGTTAAAGTTTATAATGATATGTTTTAATCACATTAATATTTATATATTAGTAAATTTATACTTGTCCATAAAAAGATGCAACTTCTTATATAATACAAGAAACATATAAGAAGTTAAAAATTATTATCACATAAATAAATATATTTATACACATAATAAAGAAAGAAGAGATTTATATATAAACTACCTTTTAAAGGATAAATTTTAAAAAGAGGAGAGATGAAATTATGAAAAATAAACCAGATGATAGAAGAGATAATGTAGATAGAATTCAATATAACATTAGTAATACTATTGAAAACATTCATCGTGCAGATGAAATGATTGAAAAAACAGATGATGAAAATACGAAGGAAGCATTAAGTGAAAAAAATCAGAGAAGAGAAGCAGCTCTTGATGCTATGAGAGAAGAAATTAAAGATGAAGCAATGGATAAACAAAACGGATATAAATAAAAATATTTTTTATAGTTTATATTATTTAATATTATACATATAGAACGGGTACAAATTTAATATATCCAAAGTAGTAAATTACCGAAATAAAAGTATCACTTTCTAGTGATACTTTTACTTTTTTTATCTATGTACAAATTTATTAATTATTTTTATTAGAAATTTTAGAAAGCACAGTTGATGCTCTATAAGAATTTCTAAGATATTTATGAGATTTGAATTAGAAACTAGCCTATCAAGAATAGAACTAGCCAACATATTATCAACGTGAATTATAATAATAAACATTACAAGAGTTATAAAATGATTATGTTTCAGGGGACGGTTCATTATATTTCTAATTGTAGGATACTTCAATAATTTTAAGCTATAAAATAAGTTATTATTGAATTGTGAGAACCATCCCTTACATTTAAACTATATCAAAATCCTTTACTAGGCTTGTAATTCTCCACTTTCCATCTTCTCTTGAAACTTCAAGGATAGCATTCCAGATATAAGTATCTTTAGCAGAGGTTGTAGCTTCAAAAACTATTTTATATTTAAATTTAGAAGGGGAGATTTCCTCTTTTTCTATTTTATAATCTTTAACCCATGGACTTGAAAATCCAGTTACCCATGAACCGCGATCTTCTATTAATTTTTTAAATTCATTTTTTAGAACTTTACTATAAGTAGCATATTGAAATACTCCATTTCTGTCCTTTATACCTTTTGCCCAAAGTTCAGCTATTTCATCTGCAGTTTTAGGATCATATAAATCTGCAAATTCTTCAAACATTTCACATCTAGCTTTTAACTCAATTTTATTTGTATCATATAGTCTTAGCCTGCTTTCTTCTTTGTCATAGAAAGTATTAATATTAAAGTCCCTCATCAATGCTCTATCATCGATATAAATTTTATCATCTTTAATTAAATAATCTCCATTATTAGGTACTTCCTTATCATTAACTAATACTGTAAAAGAGGATTTAGCATAAATTATACTGGTAATAAAGAATGTTAGAAATAATGTAATAAATAATATCTTCTTATTCATTTAACTTCTCCTCAATAAAATAATCTTTAAAGTTATTTTGTGTATTAAGTTAGAAATATATAAATTTATTTTATACTTTTAATAGAGCTGCAAATTAAATAAGGAACTTAGATTATTAAGAAATTATTTTATGTAGATATGTTGAGGGTATAAGATTGAATTAAATATTAGAAAATTATGAAAATAATGATATAATTTGAATGCAATGTAAAACAACTTATCCGCAGTATATTTTATGAGGAAGAACATAACTATATTAGTTAAAACTATAGTGATTTATAAAAAGGAGTAATAAAAATGAATGTTTTAATTCTTGGGGCAAGTGGATTTTTAGGTGGACATATTTATAAAAAAATAAAATCTCAATTGGATTTTAATCTACTGGGAACTTGTTATGGATCAAATAATTGTGATGACTTAATAAAACTTGATGTAACTAATGAGGAAGAAGTTGAAGACTTAATATATAACTTTAAACCAGATATTGTTTTATGGAGCTTAATGAGTAAAGAAAGTGAAAAGTATTTAATAGAAATGGGTCTAAATAATATCTTAAAATACTTATCTCATAAGCAGAAGTTAATCTTTATATCAACAAATGCTGTTTTTAATGGAAAAGGTTATTACAGTGAAGAAGATAACCCGAAATATAAAAATAGTGACGAGCCATTAGCACTATTTTCAAATGCAAAAATAGATGGCGAGAAAATAGTTAAGCATCATGACAATTATATTATCATAAGACCAGGTGCTATTTATGGACAAGATATAAATGGAAAGTGGGATAAACGGATATCTGATTTAATTAATAAATTAGAAGAAAAACAAGAAGTTGTAAGAACAGAAAATTTATACAATATTTTTGTAAAAGTAGATGAACTAGCAGAAGCCATAATAGAGTTAATAAAATGTGATTATAAAGGAATTATTCATTTAGGGCCAGAGAAGAAGGAAAGTTATTATAATTATTATAGAAAAATGGCTACACATTTAAACTTAGATGTTAATTTAATTAAAAGCGATTTTATTGATGAAGATTATGCTGCTAAAAATAATCGCTCATTAGACTTATCAATAAATACATCTAAGTGCAGAAAGCTATTAGGGGATATATTCAGTAATGTATAGGGATGGTTCATTACTTTTTACAAGCTAAGAAATTTTAAAATTTGGCTTTGTTAAAGAATAGTGTTGGTATTATAGCATTTTTTAAAGGGACTCCTTCTGGAGTTCCTTTAGTTCGACTTTTTGAATATTGTTCATTATTACTCTTTGTCTCTATTTTCTATTTCAATAATAGTCATGATAGAGTAATTGGCTAAATCTAGTAGCGTATCTATAATGCTCTCGTCTTTTACTTCAGCATCCTGCTTAATTAATTGCTTATATCTTCGCAATTTATCTTCTAATCTAATTGCAGGCATAATAAGACCATACTCTTGAAATCCATCGCTAAAACTATCTCCATAGTCTTTATTCTTTGCGGTATATATCTTATTTAAATTTTCACATATTTCCTTATGTTGGTCAATTTTTCCCATAAAAAATACTCCTTTCGTTTGATTCGTCATTTACTACAAAGGTTCATTTATTATATTATACAGTACAAAATCACAATATTTCAAATATTTAGTATGCCTTATACATAAATTGGTTCTCTTACTCTAAAATCCTTTAATTTTGTATCAGTATGAGAGGTGTGAGATTGTACAAAAAGGTTTTTACTCTTCATAGTATCCTTGTCTGTATTAAAGATTTCAAGCCATTTAAACCAATACATATAGTTAGCAAGATATTTAGTTGCAACACCATTAAACCTATCCATCCACTTCTTGAGTTTGCTATGGAAAGCATTAATATGCTGTATGTGATATATTCCTTCTTTATACTTGCCACGCTTAACCTGTTGAAGTTCAATACCTAAATTTTGGGCAAGCTGAATATAACTCTTGTGGGAGTCCGTACAAAGGATGGCTTCATCCTCAATCATCCCAATAAAGAGCCTTTCTAAATCTATATGTTTCATTCTTCCTTTGCATATAAGTTCTGTAATAAGATTTCCTGTTCTATCCATAGTACAAAGAATGCAGACCTGTTCCTTGGATATACCCTTTTTTTTCTTTTCGGTCTTACTACTAAAACTGCCTTTAACGCCTCTTTTATGGGACTTTCGTGGCATAGTAAATGTACTGCTTTTCTTATGGTTGCCTTTAAACGACTCCCTAAATAAAGCCTCGTCAACCTCTATAACGCCACCTACACTTCCGATACCCATAAAGGCTCTAATTGCATCTAATATTTTATGCCTCCAATAGAATGATGTAGGTAAAATTTTAATGAACCGTCCCCTATATTTAGTCCTAGAAAGTATTCATAATTTGAGTATTTTCTAGGGCTATTATTTTTTTGCTACATAAAATTATATTTCTTTATAAAATCTTTAAACTTTAGCTTTATTATGGGCTTATATGGATTAAGGGAGGAAATATAGATGAAAGAAAAAAAGTTACAAATAATTAATTTAAATAAAAAAATTAAAGGAAGGACTATTATAAGTAATTTGTCTTTTGAGGTTGAAAGTGGGGATATATGTGGATTTCTTGGATCAAATGGTTCGGGAAAAACTACTACAATTAGGATGATTACAGGACTTATTTCTCCTAATAGTGGAGAAATATTAATATCAGGTAAAGATGTAAATAAAAATCGTAAAGAGGCTCTTTTAAAACTTGGTGCTATTGTTGAATCTCCTATATTTTTTCCGTATATGTCAGGAAGAAAAAATCTTCAAAATCTTGCTAGATTAAATCCAAATATGGATCGAAAAAGTCAATTAAATAAAGTGGAAGAAGTTTTAGAAGTTGTAGGACTAAAGGATAGAGCAAATGATAAGGTTAAGACCTATTCTCTTGGAATGAAGCAAAGACTCGGAATTGCTCAAGCACTTTTAAATAATCCTGAGGTGATAATTTTAGACGAGCCTGCAAATGGATTAGATCCCATAGGAATGAGGGATTTAAGAAATTTGATTATAAGATTGCAAAAAGAAAGAGGCATTACCTTCCTTATTTCTAGTCATCTTTTAGATGAACTTCAACAAATGTGTAATAGATTAGTTGTTATAAAGGATGGTAAATTAATATGGCAAGGACTGACAAGTGAGCTATTAGAAAAAGCCAAAGGAAGTAACAGGCTAGAAGATGCATTTATAGAGCTTGTTATAAATAAAGAGGGTGAATAAAAATGAAGGCTTTATTTATAAGTGAGTTGGAAAGATTATGGTCTAAAAAAAGCACTTGGTTGATTTTTATTGCCATTCCATTAGTACTATATGCTTCCTCAAAATATTATTTAAGTCATAATTTATCTGTGCCAGAAATTAGCCCAGAATTTACTTCCTTTGCAAATTTTCCTTCTGCTGCAATACAAGAACAACTTATACTATTTTTCAACATTGTAGTTGTTTTACTTTTAGTTTTATCAGTAACAGAAGAGTATAGAAGTGGACAAATTAGAATGGTTATGATTAGAACAAGATCTTTTACACAATTATTTTTTGCTAAGTTTCTTGCAGTTGCTACTACAATATTGTTACTTCTTATAACATATTATCTTTTAAGCATACCAATAGGATATATATTTATGCCTAAATTAGAAAAGGTTCAAATATTTTATTATAATGGATTATCCACTATAAAGGAATCATTCTTATACGGGATAAAATATTATGCTATGTCATATTTAACACTAATTGCAATGGCATCAATCGTAATGTTTATTGCAGTAATAAGTAAAACTGTTACTGCTGGAGTAGGAATTAGTGTGGCTTTCCTATTAGCATCAATGATATATCCACAAATTTTGCTTATGTTTTCACCTAATATGACTGAGAGATTGTTTAAGTTTCAACTTTTATCTCTAACTCATATACAACATATGGGAATTGCTATTATGCTGGGGGAACATCCTACTTTTGTATTATACGGATTCATTGTATTAATAGCATATACATTAATTTTTACAATATTATCTTCTGCAATTTTTGCTAAATCAGATAGATATATATAGCTTAGGAGGGGTTTTATGAGACAATTGATTATAAGTGAAATGGAACGAGTTTGGAGCCGTTCAAAAACAAAGACTCTATTAATTACTTTCATATTATTATCTACTTTATGGAGTATAGCAATGGGAAGTTGGAATGTAGGTTTTTATGATAGTAATATAACTATGCCATTAAATTCTTTAAATTTTTCAGTATTTATTTTAAGGGACATTCATCCACTATTAATGTTTGTAATTTTACCAATGCTTTATACTGATTGCTTCAATGCTGAATATACTTCAGGTAGTTACCGTAATGTGATGACTAGGCCTTATAAGAAGACAGAATTTATATTAGCTAAATTAATAGCTCAAGCTTTTATAACATTTGTTTTTTTAATGATACTCTTTATAATATCAAGTCTTTTCAGTAAATTTTTCTTAGACACAGTGGAAACAACTAAGTTTTTTAATATTACAAAGGATTTTAACTCAATTGAAGCTTTTATTTATAGCTTTAAATTTTATGTTATAGAATTCCTTATATTATTTGCTATCTTATCTATTAGCAGTTTAATCTGTGGAATTATCGAAAATTCTGTGTTATCATTTTTAGCAATTATAGCAGTGTTTTTAGGCTCACTATATATATCAGACAGTTTTGTATTCTTTTTAAGTAGTTCAAAGATGATTTTTGATGTATTAGCCAATATTGCACCTATGAGTTTTTTCACTATACTATTTTTTACAACTATAATAGGAATAGGTGGAACAATTGCATTATGGAAAACTAAAGATTGGTTATTTTAGAATATAATTTATATATCTTAATCTATAAAAATATGGAGTATAATTCTAGTCAACATTTTGCTTATAATATGTATTTGTTATAATAATATAAATATAGACATACCACATCTAAATTTAATCTATAGGCTTATAAAGTTGCGACATTAAATTATTTAAATCTACACTTATGCAATTGAGAATTGACTATTGGTAATGGACAATTGTGGAAATTTCTCTTTGTAAGAGAAGTTTCGAATTTATTCCTTTTAAAAGTGATGAAGTCACTTTTATTAAAAATCTATTAAAGAAATTATTTTGATAAAAAATAATTTCAACATTAATTGTCAATTGTACATCGTCAATTCTCCATTAATTAAAGTTGTGATGTAAAATACAATAAAGATATACATTAAATTTTAGAGTAATTTATCTATATATGTGTATAAGTATTGAGGTGAAAGTTATGGTAAAAATGATTCAGGCAAAGACTCTTCTTTCAACTATTAAAGGGGATAAGTTATTTGGTCTTAAATATAATATGAATCTTTATAGAGGCTGTCAACATGGATGTATTTATTGTGATTCTAGAAGTAATTGCTATGGCATTGAAAATTTCTCAGAAATACAGATGAAAGAAAATGCTTTAGAGCTGCTTGAAAGTGAACTGAGAAAGAAGAAGGTTAAAGGTACAATTGGTACAGGAAGTATGAATGATCCTTATATGCCTGTAGAAAAGAAACTTCTGCTTACTAGAAGAGCTTTGGAGATTATAAATATTTATGGTTTTCCAGTGCATATCCTAACTAAAAGTAATCTAGTGGAAAGAGATATAGATATTTTAAAGAAAATAAACAAGGTCTATTGTGCAGTTTCAATTACCATAACTACTGCAGAAGATAATCTATCATCATTAATTGAACCAGGTGCACCTAAGTCTTCTGACAGGTTTAAAACTATAAAAAAGCTTTCAGAAGAGGGGATTTATACAGGAATATTAATGATGCCAATACTTCCTTTTATAAATGATACTGAAGAAAATATAAGACAAATAGTTGAAAAGGGAAAAGCAGCAGGTGCTAAATATATTTTACCTTTTATGGGAATGACATTAAGAGAAGGACAAAGAGAATATTATTATAGAACATTAGATAAACATTTTCCTACTATGAAAGAAAAATATATTAGAAATTATGGATATGAATATAATTGTTCGTCTCCTAATTCAAAAAGATTATATAATATTTTTTATGAATTATGTAAAAAAGAAGGTATAGCTACAAATATGAATTTTTATAAGGGTGATGAATATGAACAATTGCGATTGTGGTAATAAAAGTATATTTTTAGAGTATACATAGAATAAGCAGTAATACATTTATGGGTAAATATAAAGTTTTTATGTTTATATAAATTTTGAAAAAATGTAATTAACTGTTGAAATGCTAATTTTTATATGATACAATATTCAAAATTGTGAGAGTGTATCTAGGGTTCCGGTGCTAATAGGATACTATTTTGCATGTCTGGACCAAGCGGTACAGGAATTATTTCTACACTTTTGGGATAAAAGCCCAGAGGATGAGTCTCTATAGGACTTATTCTTTGGGCTTTTTTTTATTAAAATAATTTAAATAGAGGGGGAGGCTTTATGACGGTAATAAGCGTTAATAATTTATGCAAATCATTTAAAATCAAAACAAAAGAACCAGGATTTAAAGGAAGTATTAAATCTATGATTGCACCTAGGTATAAAGAGATAGAGGCAGTTAGAGATGTATCTTTTAATGTAGAAAAAGGAGAAATTTTAGCTTTTATTGGCCCTAATGGAGCAGGAAAATCAACTACAATAAAAATGCTTACAGGAATACTTTATCCAACGGAAGGAAATATGAAAATATTAGGGCTGGATCCTTCTACTGAGAGGAAGAAGTTATCTTATAAAATAGGTACTGTATTTGGCCAAAAGTCGCAGCTATGGTTTCATCTACCACCTATAGATAGCTTTAATCTCTTAGGAAAAATTTATGATATGGAGGAAGTAAGCCTTAAGAAAAGGATAAACTTTTTAAAAGAAATTTTTGAGATAGGTGAACTTATGGATATACCTGTTAGAAAGCTATCTCTTGGTCAAAGAATACGGTGTGAGATAGCAGCGTCTTTAATTCACAATCCAGAGATAATATTTTTAGATGAACCTACTATAGGCCTGGATGTTATAGTTAAACAAAATATTAGAGATCTTATTTTAAGTATAAATAGAGAAGAAAAAAGAACTATATTTTTAACTTCACATGATGCAGGTGACATAGAACAGCTCTGCAAAAGAGCTATAGTAATAAATCATGGGCAGTTAGTTTTAGATGAATCCATTAAAAATCTTAAATATAACTATCTCAATAAAAAGGTTATAGAGGTAAAGTTTAAAGAAGAAGTTCATATAGATAAAAACAAATTTAAGGTTTTAAAAAGTAATGGCTATGGAGTAAAGATAGAAATAGACACTTTGAAAGAAAATATAGAAGAAGTTTTAACGGAAATTATAAAGTATGGAAGTATTTTAGATATAAATATTCTAGAACCACCTATGGAGGAAATTATATCTCATATATATAGTGAAAGTAAGGTAGGTGATTGTAGTGAGTAAACTCAATAAATATATTCATATATTTAAAATAAGTCTTAGTAATAATTTAGTATATTTTTGGAGTTTTATAATTAGAAATTTATTCTTTGTTTTCATAATATATATATTTTTAATGCTTTGGGGAAATATTTATGGACAAAAAGGAGATATAATATCAGGACTAACTTTAAATAAAATTATATGGTATTTAATAGTTACAGAAACCATAACCTTATCTCGATCAAATTTCCATATCCAAATTAGTGATGATGTCAAAAGCGGGGCTATAGCTTATGGAATAAATAAACCTTATAACTATGTATTATATTGTTTTTTTAACTCACTAGGAGAAATAGCAGTAAAGCTAGGATGTAATATGATTTTAGGTATAATTATCGGTATATGTTTTGTAGGATTTCTAGAAGGCTTTAATATAGTATATCTGCCATTAATATTACTTTCTATTTTAATAGGATCAACCATCAATTTTTTCATATATATTATTTTAGCACTAACTTCCTTTTGGATTGAGGAGAATAAGGCATTTTTTTGGATATATTCAAAGCTTACATTTACCTTAGGAGGAATGTTAGTACCACTTGATTTATTTCCTAACTGGCTTAAAAACATATCAAGTTATTTACCCTTTGCCTATGTCACATATGTACCTGGAAAGCTAGCAGTAGATTTTTCACTTAATAATTTTTATAAAGGCTTTGGAATACAAATTTTATATTTAACTATATTTGCAATACTAGCTTTAGTTATATATAGAAAGGGGGCAGAGAAATTAAATGTTAATGGAGGTTAAAAATATCATAAAACTAATAAGAGCATATTTTAAATTTAACCTATCTTCAGCTATGGAGTATAAAGTAAGTTTTATTATACAGGTGTTAGGTATGATAATAAATAATGCTTCGTTTATATTTTTCTGGTGGATATTATTTAATAATGTAGGTACTATAGGAGGATATGGTTTTAGTGATACATTGATGCTTTTTGCCATTATGTCCACATCTTTTGGAATAGCTTTTATTTTATTTGGAAATATTGGAGAACTTACAAAAATGATTGTAAATGGAGAGCTAGATTCATATTTGATCCAACCTAAGGATACCTTAATGAATATACTATGCTCTAAAAGTGTAATATCAGCCTTTGGTGATGTTATTTATGGAATAATTCTATTTATATTTGTAGGTAATTTTGATTTAATTAGCATAGCTTTATTCTTATTTTTTTCTTGTATTTCAGCTATTATACTTTCAAGTGTTATAGTTATTGTAAACTCTTTAAGTTTTTATATAGGCAATGCTGAAGGTCTATCAGGGCTTATGTTAGAATTTATGGTAAATTTCAGCTCATATCCAAAGGGAATATTTAAAGGCGCTACAAAATATATAATATATACCATAGTACCAGCAGCCTTTACTGCTCATATACCGATAGCTTTAATAAGATCTTTTAATATATTAGATTTTTCTATATTGATTGGTGTTACAGTTATTTGGGTATTGGCTGCATATAAGATATTTTATAAAGGTCTTAAAAAATATGAATCAGGGAACTTAATTGTAGCTAAGTTATAATTTATGAAAATTAGAGCAATTGTTTAAATGATTGTATAATAAAATGAGTAAATTATAATCTATTTTGTCAAATTTTATTTAAAATTGTTATATTGATTAAGTATATATGATATAATAAGGGTAGATAAAAGGTATCAGGCCTTTACGGTTATTTAATAGTTGTTAGAAAATAGTGGGAGAATTTTGTGATACGACCCACTATTTTCTTTTGCTTTCAGAATGTCCTTCTATGTCAACAGAAAGTTCAGCTTCTATTTTTCCATTTTGCAAATCTGTATTCATTTTAGTTCGAGTACCTGTTTTAAGTGTTTCATACTTATAAACAAAGCAACCAACAATGGATACTACGCTTATAATAACCAAAGCCAAGGTAATGATTCCAATTATCGCCAAGATTGTATAATCGGTCATCATATCGCCTCCTATGCCCTAAAGGCCCAATACCATCTACCCATATTAAAGCAGCACAGGAAGTTTGAATACTGAAACAACTATAAAATAAATCTCTATTAAACAAGAGGGGACTTGCTTAATTGAGTTAAGAACATTATAACATATTTTGGAATTTAAGTGAATGTAATTTTTCTGTGAATTTAAAGCAATTAAAAAAATTTTACAAGAAGATGAAAAATATATAAATTTTCACTTTATTTAAGACAAATATTTTTTATTTTATAATAAATATAATGTAATCTCTAAATAGAATAAGACAGAATTACAAGAAAAATGTCAGTTTTTTATTTCATAAGAAAGTATAAAAGTTAGTAATAAATAAGAGTAGAAAAATATGTTTAAAATAACTCTAAATTTTTCAATGGTAATTAAAAATAGATATAAATTTTTATTTTATATTTCACCATAAAAATATGTATTAAGTAAAGCATAGTATTATAGTATATACGATAAAAAATTTAAAAGAGTTTATAGTAAGAAGATAATAAATTTATTAACTGCAAAATTAAAATTTAGAGGAAGCTATTTAAGTTAAAAATGAGAAAAATTTTAGAATTATATTTATAATTGAGCTAAATATAATAAAAACACTATCAAAATTTATCGTAATTAAATAAATTGATAGTGTTTTTATTATAAAAGTCCATTAATAAATCTTTTACTAAGTGCATTTCCAAGCAGTTTCTTAAAATTTAATTTATTTAATTGATTCCTTAAGGGTATGCCATGCAAGTACCGCACATTTTACTCTTGCAGGCATGTTTGAAATATTTTGAAAGGCTATTGCATCTTCTAATATTTCAAGTTCTTCTTCAGATTTTATTTCTCTTTTTATCATTCCTATAAAAGTTTCTACTAAATTTAATGCCTCTTCCTTTGATTTTCCCTTTATTAGATCAATCATTATGGAAGTAGAAGCTTGGGAGATGGCACATCCACTGCCTGTAAAGGCTGCATCTTCTATAATGTCTCCATTAAATTTTAATTCTAGGGAAATCTCATCTCCGCAGCTTGGGTTGTGTCCAAGCTCCTTAGTATCAGGATTTACTAAATTTCTTTTATTATGAGAGCTTTGATTATGCTCCATTATAAGTTCTGTATATATATCATTAAGATGCATAGCCTAACCACCTCCTTACATTTTTTAAAGCTTCAATAAATATATCTACTTCTTCAAAGGTATTATAAAAATAAAAACTAGCTCTGGAAGTTGAGTTTACTCCTAAATACTTCATTAAAGGTTGAGCACAATGGTGACCTGCTCTAACTGCAACACCATAACTATCTAAAATTGTAGCTACGTCATGAGGATGAATATCTTTTATTCCAAAGGATATAACCGAACTCCTATCTTTCATAGTTTGGGGACCGTAAATAGTTATGAAAGGTAGTTCTTTCATTTTTTCTAATGCGTAACTAGTTAATTCTTCTTCTCTCTTTTTTATATTATCAAAGCCTATATTTTCTAAATAATCAATGGCAGCAGCAAGTCCAACTGCTCCTTCAACATTTTGAGTTCCTGCTTCTAACTTGTATGGAAGTTCTGCAAAGGTAGCCCTATCTTCCCAAACATACTCTATCATGTCTCCGCCAAATAAAAATGGAGGCATTTTATCTAAAATATGCTCTTTTCCATATAATACTCCAATGCCCATTGGAGCCAGCATTTTATGGCCTGAAAATACCATGAAATCTGCATCTAGAGCTTTTACATCTACTTTCATATGAGGTACACTTTGAGCTCCATCTAAAATAACTAATGCGCCTTTTGAGTGAGCATAACTAATAATTTCATCTACAGGATTTATAGTACCTAGTGCATTTGAAATATGAGTTATACCCACAATTTTAGTTTTTTCAGAAATCTTTGATTTAACCTCTTCCATAGAAAGCTTACCTTCATTGTCAATATACATATATTTGAGTATTGCACCTTTGGCTTTTGCTACTTGCTGCCAAGGGAGTATATTACTATGATGCTCTGCAATGGATAGAACTATTTCATCACCCTCATTTATAAAATTCATACCATAGGAATAAGCTATTAGATTAAGGGCTTCCGTAGCGTTTTTAGTAAATATAATTTCACTGCTTTTTGAAGCATTAATAAAATTTTTTACCTTTACTCTTGAACTTTCATAGGCATCTGTAGCAAAAACACTTAGAGCATGAGCACCTCTATGAGGATTTGCATTGTATTTTTCATAATATTTATCTATAGCTTCAATGACTTGTTTTGGTTTATGTGTTGTTGCAGCATTATCTAGATACACTAAAGGCTTTCCATTTACACTTTCTAAAAGTATTGGGAAATCTTTTCTTAATTCTTCAAATTTACCCATTTATAAGCCTCCTTTGAATTTCTGTATCAATTTCTTCTTTTATTTCTTCAACTGGAATTAGATCTATAATAGGTCTAAAATTAGCTTCAATTATAAGCTTTTTAGCCTCTTTTTCACTAAAACCTCTGCTCATTAGGTAATAAAGTTTATTTTCATCAATTTTTCCTGCGCTAGCAGCATGCATTCCTTCTACATCATCCTCGTCACAAAGTAGTAATGGTATAGCATCTGATTTTACAGTAGAATCTAGAAGAGTTACATATTCTTCTTCAGAACCCTTAGATCGAGCAGAACCTTTTTTAAAGTTAAGAGTTCCTCTAAATATTTTTTTAGAATTATCCATTAATACACCTTTACATATAATATTGCTATTTGTTCTCATTGCTTTATGTAGAATTTCATAGCTCAAATCAATAACTCTATTTCCATCTCCAAGGTAAATAGAATTTACATTAGTTTCTCCAGAGGTATCTTTTAACTCTGAAATAAAATTAGTAACACTGAATTTGCTGCCTAAGTTAATCTCTATAAAATTAACTTTTGCTCCATATTCGCAAATAGCTACGTTTGAATCAAAATTATGACTATCATCATTTAGAGTTTGAATTTTTATTAAATTAACTTCTGAACCTTTTTTGGCTAAGACTCTTGTAACTCCATTATGAAAAACAACTTCGTCGCCTTTATATTGAATAATTATATTTACTTTAGAGTTTTCTTCAGCAATAATCAAATTATTATCTATTAAATTATTTTTATCAATTATATGCTCAATCCTAATTGGTTCTTTTTCCTGTCCATTAGCTTTAATAACCATAGAAGAATTATAATTGTTTAAAGCATAATCCTTAACTTCTTTAGATACTCCATAATTTATAGCTTCAAATCCAAAGTCGTCTAAAAGCTCTTTAGCATTAGGGGTAGTGTCTATGGAAATAGCTTTTGGTGATATTATATTTGTATTATTGTATTCTCCAACTGTAGGTAGGGAATAAGTATCAATTGAGATATCATTAACTTTAAGCCATCTCCAAGTAATAACTGGAAGTGTATTTAAGTTTTTAAATTTAAGTTTCATTTAATTTCCCTCCTAACCTATTGTTCCTTCAAGCTCAAGCTTGATTAAATTATTCATTTCCACAGCATATTCAAGAGGAAGTTCTTTAGATATTGGTTCAACAAATCCACGAACTATCATTGCTTTAGCTTCCGCTTCACTTATACCTCTGCTCATTAGATAGAATATAGCTTCATCACTAATCCTTCCAATTTTAGCTTCATGTCCTAAGTCTACTTCATCATTCATAATATCCATAACTGGAACAGTGTCTGATTTAGATATATTGTCAAGCATTAAAGATTCACAAGAAACTGTTGATTTAGAGTGATGTGCATTAGGTGATATTTTTACAGCACCTCTATATACAGCTATTCCTCCATCCTTTGAAATGGATTTTGTATTTATATTAGAAGATGTATATGGAGCTGCATGAATTACCTTAGCACCTGTATCTAGTTCTTGACCTTTACCTGCAAAAGTAATACCTGTAAATTC
Organism: Clostridium sp. UBA2485; assembly: GCF_002341865.1. Classification (GTDB taxonomy): domain Bacteria; phylum Bacillota; class Clostridia; order Clostridiales; family Clostridiaceae; genus Clostridium_J. Next base: position 131,949 of record NZ_DDOV01000031.1, read on the forward strand.
GCATTTTGCTCTTTCACCTTTTAATACACTCATAGGGTAAAGCATAGAAATCTTTGAACCAAAGGAACCTGATACCCATTCAATAGTTCCATCTTTTTCTACTATTGCTCTTTTAGTATTTAAGTTATACATATTTCTTGACCAGTTTTCAATAGTGCTATATCTAAGTTTTGCACCTTCTTTTACAAATAGCTCAACACAACCCGCGTGAAGATTATTTACTGAATATTTAGGAGCGGAGCAACCTTCTATAAAGTGAAGATTAGCGCCTTTTTCAACAATTATTAGAGTATGTTCAAATTGTCCTGCACCTGGTGCATTTAATCTAAAATAAGATTGAAGTGGAATGTCTACATTAACACCTTCTGGAACGTAAACAAATGAACCTCCAGACCATACAGCACCATGTAGGGCAGCAAATTTATGATCTGATGGGGGAACACATTTCATAAAATATTCTTTAACAATATCCTCATACTCTTTAATAGCAGATTCCATATCGGTGTAAACAACACCTTGTTTTACTAAGTCTTCCTTTATACTATGATAAACTACTTCAGAGTCATATTGTGCACCAACACCTGCTAGAGAAGCTTTTTCAGCTTCTGGTATTCCCAAAAGGTCAAAGGTCATTTTAATATCTTTTGGCACTTCATCCCAGCTTGCCTTCATATCTGTATCTGGTTTTACATAGGTTACAATATTTTCAATATTTAAACTAGAAATATCTGGTCCCCATGTAGGAACATCTAATTGATTATAAATTTCTAAAGATTTTAGTCTAAATTCAGTCATCCATTCTGGTTCATTTTTTTCTGATGAAATAGAACGAATAATATCTTCAGTTAGTCCGCTATCTACTTTATAGCTATATCTAACTTCATTTTTTATATCATATATACCTCTGTCTACATCTTCAACATAGGTTTTATTTCTTTTTTCCAAACCATCTCACCACCTATTCTATTTATAAGCCTCATAACCATTTGATTGAATTTCTTCTATAAGCTCTACTCCACCGGTTTTAACGATTTTACCATCAACTAATATGTGAACAAAATCTGGTTTTAGATGCTCTAAAATATTATTGTGGTGAGTTATTATTAGAATAGATCTATCACCATTTACAAGCATTTTAACACCTTCAGATACAACCTTAACAGCATCCACATCTAATCCTGAATCAGTTTCATCAAGAATTGCTAGTTTAGGCTCAAGGATTGCCATTTGTAGAATTTCATTTTTCTTTTTTTCGCCGCCAGAAAATCCAACATTTAAGTATCTACTTGCATAAGATTCGTCCATTTTTAACATTGACATCTTCTCTCTTAGGTCTTTTCTAAAACTCATCATTTTAAGAACCGTTCCTGAAACAGCGGCCCTTGAAGTTCTTAAAAAGTTTTCAACGGTAATTCCAGGAATCTCCTCTGGATATTGAAAGGATAGAAATATTCCTTTTTTAGCTTTTTCATCTGGGCCAAGTTCATTTATAATTTCCCCTTCAAATTCTATTATCCCTTCAGAAATTTTATATTTTGGATGGCTCATCAGTGTGTTAGCAAGGGTAGATTTACCAGCACCATTAGGTCCCATAATTACATGAATCTCACCCTTATTTATTTCTAAGTTTAAGCCTTTTAAAATTTCTTTATCTTCAACTTTGCTGTGTAAATTATTTATTTTAAGTAGTTTCTCTGACATTTTTATATCTCCTTTGAATTATATCAGAGTTAAATACTCTGAATTAATATATATTTATATCATACTACTTTGCTCGGAATTAGTCAAAAGCTTTTTAATATATTTAATGTATAAAGATACTAATAAAAAATTAGGCTTATAAAGCTATATAAAAGGATAAATTAATAGTAAGCTTTTCGAACTATAGCGACTTTTATAATGAAATTAAATACATATTTAAATGAAGTTTTACAAAAGTTACTAATTTAATGTTAAAATAGGTCTATATAAAAATGATTTTTCGGAGGTGTTTAATTATGAAAGAAGAAATGTTAAAAAAATATGCGAGATTGGCAGTTAAAACAGGAGTTAACATACAAGAAAATCAAACACTTGTAATAATGTCACCAATAGAGTGTGCTCCTTTTACTAGAATGATTTCTGAAGTTGCTTATAAAGAAGGGGCAAGGGAAGTTATAATTCATTGGTCTGATGAAATATCAGCAAAAATTAGATACATGAATGCCAGCACTGAGGTTTTAAGTGAAGTAGCACCTTGGCAGGTGGATTCTTTAATTCATTATGCAAAGGATGGTGCTGCATTTTTAAGCATATCTGCATCAGATCCAGAGCTTATGAAAGAAGTACCAACTGAAAAAATTTCTACTTCAATGAAAGCAAGGCAAATAGGATTAAAAGAATTTAATAAGAGATTGATGACTAATGAAAACCCATGGTCAATCGTTTCAATCCCTACAAGGGCATGGGCTAAAAAGGTATTTCCAAACCTTTCAGAGGAAGAGGCTGTGGAAAAGCTTTGGGAGGCAATATTTAAAATAGTTAGAGTGGATAAGGAAGATCCAGTGGAAGCTTGGAATGAACATAAAAATAATCTTAAAGTAAAAATGGATTTTTTAAACTTAAAGAACTTTAAATCTATTTATTTTAAGAACTCATTAGGAACAGATTTAAAAATGGAACTTCCAGAAAATCATCTTTGGGTTGGAGGAGCAGAGAAAAGTTCTGAGGGAATTGAATTCATAGCTAATATGCCAACAGAAGAAATATTCTCAATGCCCAAAAGAGATGGAGTAAATGGTGTTGTATTTAGTTCAAAACCATTAAACTATGCTGGGAATCTTATAGAAAACTTCTCTTTAACTTTTAAAGATGGAAAAATAATAGATTTTACAGCTGAAAGAGGATATGAGTCATTAAAAAGTTTAATTGAAACTGATGAAGGTTCACATTATTTAGGTGAAGTTGCACTTGTACCTTTTGATTCTCCTATTTCAAACTCAGGAATAATTTTCTTTAACACATTATATGATGAAAATGCTTCTTGCCATTTTGCTATAGGAAGAGCTTATAGTCTATGTGTTAAAGATGGAGATAAAATGACTGAAGAAGAATTATTAAAGGCTGGAGCAAATAATTCTTTAACTCACGTAGACTTTATGCTAGGTACAGAGGATTTAGATATAGTTGGAACTACTTATAATGGAGAGTCAGTTCAAATCTTTAAAGATGGAAACTGGGCATTTTAAAGAGGAATTTGTAATTTAGACAAATAGATAACGAAATAAATATATATATAACAGTAAAATATCTTAACCTCTTAAAGATTAAGAATTAATAGTTAAGAATACGAATTCAGGAAAGAATTCACTAAAGGTGAATTTCTTAAAATAAAATTTATTTAAAAAAAACTACAAAGACTTTGGTCTTGGAGTTTTAACCATAATTCTTCACTTTTCATCCTTAATTCGCATTCATAGAAAAGGATTTCTGCTATGAAAATTAAAATTATGTATAAGCTTAATTTTAATTAAGAAGCCCTATATAAGGTATTTATATAATAGAAATGGTCAAGATAAAAATAGATTAAAGCCTATTTTTATCTTGACTTTTTTATTGAATTAAAGAATTTAAAATATGATATAATTTATTTACAGTGTAATAAAGGAGTGAGATTAGTGGAAGTAAATTTTGAAAATATTTACGCTCGTATTCAGAGAAAAGTTTTAAGTGTTAAATGGATTAATAAAGTAAATTTAGATAAGATTATTATAGATTCTCATATAAAATCCGAGTATTTTGTGGCAAAGTTAAAAGAAATGATTTTTAAAAAGGATTATACAGCAAAGTCGACATTGGTATTATTAAAACCATTGATCTTAGAATTATCCTCTAAAGATATATTAGAAAATTCAGAAAATGATCTACTTTTATACCTATATGAATACTCACTATCAAAAGTTTTTCCCGAAGCAGTAAGTGTTGAATTAAATGCTAATTTAGACTCTATTTGTAATCTTTATTTTAGAGTTCTTAGAATAATTACAGTCTTTGAAAAACACTGTAATGGAGAAAAATTTATCTCTAAATATCCTATGGAATTTTTAAAAGATGAAGAATTAGAATTTCTTGAATATAGTGACGAGTACTTAAGATTTGTTAAAGCCTTTGAGGATTCTTATATCTATGAAATGATGAAAGTAAATGGAGAAATAACAGGATTTAATACTTTAGAACATATTTCTGGAGTTCATTACTTAGCTATGTACATTGCAAGACAAGTTAAACACCAAGGACTTAAGGTAGATTTAGGAAGAGTTTCTGGAAGTGCTGCTGGTCATGATATAGGAAAGTATGGGTGCAAGAAAAATGAAATGAAAAGGGTCCCTTATTTACATTATTATTATTCTGATGTTTGGTTTAAAAAGCATAGTATAAACTATATAAGAAATATTGCTATCAATCATTCAACTTGGGATCTTGAGTTTGAAAATCTTTCTCTTGAAAGTCTTATTTTAATATATTCAGACTTTAGAGTTAAAAATAGACAAATAAACAACAAAAATGAAATGCACATATTCTCTCTTAAGGAATCTTTTGATGTAATTTTAAGTAAGCTTGATAATGTAGATGAAACCAAGGAAAAGCGTTATAGAAGAGTTTATTCAAAGCTTAGGGATTTTGAGAAGTTCTTACAGTCAATTAATGTTGAAACTGAAGTTAAAGATATAGATTTAAAGAGTATGAAGAAGATAAAAGAGCCGTTATATTCTCTTAATCAGGGCGAGGAAATCGTTGATAATTTAAAATATATGGCCATAAACCACAATATAAATCTAATGTATATTTTAAGAGATGAACATTCATTAAATACTATTATTGAAGAAGCTAGAAGCGAAAAGAATTGGAAAAGTTTAAGAGAATATATAAGAATATTTGAGGAGTATTCCACCTATTTAACTCAAAAACAAAAAATCCAGACTATAAATTTCTTATATGAAAATCTTGTTCATCCTGAAGATGATATAAGACGTCACTCTGCTGAAATTATTGGTAAGCTTATTGCTATATTAGATGAAGAATATAGAAAAGAATTACCGGAAGGCGCGGTAGATGATTTTTTTAATATTGATAGTAAGGATGTATTAAGAAAGTATATAGATAAAATATTATTTCCAAGTCATAAAATTATATCAAGCCACAGATATTGGATTGGGTATAGCTTAAGTACATTAATAAAATCTCTATTTGAGAATTGTGGAGAAAATAAAAAAGAAGAATATAAGGAAGTGATTCTAAGCTATTATGAAAGTTTTAAATATAAAAATTCAGATAATTTATTATTTCTAATTGAAAGTGCTAATTATATTCCAATAGATAAAGAGGATAAGCTTTTAGATAAATTATATATTTTTATATTTACTATGTTAAAAAAGAGAAATATAACATTAAGACTTTCCACTTTAGGTTTATGTATTAATTTAATGGAAAAATTAAATGATGAATCAGTATTTGTAATTCACTTAAAAGACTATTTATATTCTGTTAGTGCTAAAAGCAGTTATGGTGCTGAAATCTTATTAAGATATCGACTTTCACAAAAATTAAGTTTAAAAGATTTAGAATACAACTTAAAAGAAAATTTACAAGTTCAAAAGAAAAATATACAAGAAATTTATCTAAGTAATTTAAAATCTGCTACTGAATGGAGTGTAAAAAAGTATCAGATAGAATTAATTCTGGAATTTGTAAAAAACCATAAAGAAATCAATGCATTGCAGGCATCAATACATTTTTGTAATTTGCTTAAGGTAAGTGCTGTAGAAGAAGTTAGAGTTAGTGCTGGAAAAGCAATTGTTGAAATAATGGATTTTTTGTCTTTTTCTGAAAGAAATGAAGTTGCTATAGAACTTTTAAGATCACTAGAAATAGAAGGCCATAAGATAACTGAATATATACCAAGATATTTAGGGCAAGTCCTTCTTTATATACCACCAAAAGAATTTGATGAGATAATTGATGATTTAGCCTTTAAGGTTAAAATAGCAAAGCCTTCAGTAAAGACCTTAATGCTAAAAACTATAGGAGTAGTTTTAGAGTATTATAAATGTTATGGTAAAAGATTTAATGAACCAGAAAAAATATTAAATAAGAGAAAAAATACACTTCTTAGTATTCTTTTAAATGGGCTTGGTGACTATATAAATGAGGTTAAAAGAAGTGCCTTTACCACTATTGGAAAAGTTATTTTTGGCTCTAAGATTTTATCGTTAAAAGAAAAGAAAAATTATTTTGATCTTTTAGCTAAAAAGATATTGACTCTTGTTATAAATGATGAGAAGGAAGATTTATTTTTTCTTTCAAATGCAGCAGGATTAGCTCACATATATAGATTTATTGCTGATTATAATTTTTTTATTGGAAAGTTTAATATGGAGATACCACAGAAAATTGCATTTTTCCCAGGAACATTTGATCCATTTTCCCTCAGTCATAAAGAAATTGCAAAGACAATTAGGAATTTGGGATATGAAGTTTATCTTTCAGTAGATGAATTTTCTTGGTCTAAAAAAACTTTACCCCATTTATTAAGAAGAAATATTCTTAATATGTCCATTGCTAACGAATTTGGAATATTTGTATATCCACAAAGTGAACCTATAAACCTATCTAATAAAGAAGATCTTCAAAGTCTTAAAGATAATTTTAAAGAGCAAGAAGTTTTTATAGTAGTTGGAGCAGATGTAATTACTAATGCTTCTAGTTATAAATTGCCTTATAATAAAGGATCCATTCATGATTTTTCTCACATAGTTATTGAGAGAAATAAAAACAATACTTTGTCAGAGTATTTAATGGAGATAAAGGGAAATGTCCATATTATTAATTTACCAAGTAAATATACAGATATAAGTTCAACACAAATTAGAAATTATATTGACAGTAATAGAGATATATCAAGTCTTGTAGATCCACTAGCAGAGCAATATATTTATGATAATGGATTTTATCAAAGAGAACCATTAGAGAAAGCCACTTTAAACTTATTATATCTTGAAACAGAAATAATAGAACATAAGGATGAAGAGATTATAAATGCCCTATGTAATATAGCTAATAATGGGTTAAGAAAAAAAATTGAAGAACTTTTCTCAAAACCTTCTGGTAGAATAGTAATTTTAAAAGATTGTAATAAAAATGAAATACATGGTTTTTCATTAATACACTGGGCTCGCTCAGGTATGCTCTATAGTGATATAAAAGATATCGAGATAGCTCAGTATATGAGAGAAGAAAGTCAAGGAAGAGTGATTTTATTAGATGGATTTTACATTAAAAATCATGAAAAAAATAAAAATTTACTTTCGATATTGATAACTGAAACTTTAGCTTTTGCTTGTAGTCGCGATTATGAATATGCTCTTTATAGGCAGTGTGAAAAAGATAATCTATCTACTACAATTAAGGATACCTTAGCCCTATATGGATTTAAAGAAATTTTTGATTCTGTTCATCTTGTAAATATGAGTTCACCTTGTGTTTTAAATTTTGATATAGAAAATCTAATAAAAGAACCTTTTAGAAGTAATAATAAAATAAAAGCTGCAATTAATGAAAGTAGAATTAAACTTCAGCAGGCAATATGCAACCTTTTTCCAGGGAACTTAGTGCTTTCTTTTGATTCCAATATGGTTCATCAAGGACTTATAAAAAAGATTTGCAAAGAAAATAAAGTATCAGAATATGAAACAAATCCAAGAACATTAGGAAGTGCAATGTGCGTACCTTATGGGGATATATTAGATAGATATATAATTCCTAACACAGTGACTAAGTCACTTCACACGGAGAAATACTTTAACCCTGATATGAAATCATTTAAGATTGGGGAATTTCCACATTATCTTAGCTTAGAAAATCAGATTAAAATGTTAAAGTCCTTTAATAGACCAATTATATTAGTAGATAACCTTCTTCATAAAGGATATAGAATGAAAGCTATTGAGCCTATATTTAAAAAAGAAAAAATAAATATACAAAAAATTATAGTTGCTATATTATCTGGCCGTGGTAAAGATCTTTTAGATTATCAAGGAGGAGAGGTAGATTGTTTATACTTCATCCCTAGATTAAAAATTTGGTTCAATGAAAATGCATTATATCCGTTTATAGGTGGCGATGCAGTTTGGAGAGGGGAATTTCCAGGCAGAAATCTTCTTCCATCAATCAATTTAATTATGCCATATACTTCACCTAAATTTATAAGAGGCGCTAATAATAAGGAACGTTATAAATTATCTAAAGTATGTATAGAAAACTCTATAAATATACTTAAAGCATTAGAAGATGAATATCATTATATAAATGAAAGAAATTTAACGCTTTTGTCTTTAGGGCAGGTATTTACTATACCAAGATCTGTAGATAGGGGACTGGATATAAATTATGACTTAAATCACAAACCTTCACATTATTTAGAAAATGACCTTGAAAGATTAAAAAGATTTGAAGATATGTATATGTAGGGAGAGGATATGATGAAGTACTATAAATATAAAGACTTATTGCTTATAAGTGAGGAGACTTTATCAAATAAATTTACTAACATAACTGAGGAAGAAGGATTAAATTTAAATAGAAGGGCTTACTATCTTGGGAAAAGACCACTTAATGACTTTCGAAGTTATTTTAAAGTATCTTCAATAAAGGAATTATATAATGAAGATTTAAATGTGATTATAAAAGAAAAAGAAGAAGAAAATAAATTATGTAAAGTGTTAAGAAATCTTTCTTTCATAAATTTAAATGTTGATAATTGGGAGGAAATCATAGAAGGTAAGCCATCTAAAAAATATAAAATAAATATTGTTGGTTTAGGCGATGTTGGAGGAACACTTCTTATAGGATTAAGGCTTTTAGGAGCAGATGTAGTTGAGAATATAGGCATATATGATTTGGATAAAAATAAAGTAGATAGATGGTACTTTGAAGCTAACCAAATATATGATACTAATAATATAGATATGCCAAAGATAATTAAAATAAATGAAGATGAGCTTTTTGATTGTGATTTATTTATATTTTGTGTATCTGTTTTTGTACCTGAAGTTGGTGATGAAAAGAAAGATGTTAGAATGGTTCAATTTGAAGGAAATAAAAAAGTGATAAGTATTTATAGCAAAATGGCAAGAAAGGCTAATTTTAAAGGGGATTTTGCAGTGGTGTCAGATCCTGTAGATTTACTTTGCAAAGTAGTATTTAATGAAAGTAATAAAAATGAAAATGGGGATTTTGACTTTAAAGGACTTAGTTCTCATCAAATAAGAGGTTATGGTCTTGGAGTTATGAATGGGAGAGCAACTTTTTATGCTGATGAATTCAATATAGATTATGAGAGTGAAGGAAGAGCTTTTGGACCACATGGAGAAGGGTTAATCATTGCAAATAGCATAGAAAATTATGATGAGAATATTTCAGACTTTCTTACAGAAAAAACTAAAACTGCAAACTTAGAGGTGAGAGCTTCAGGATTTAAGCCTTATATTGCTCCAGCATTATCTTCAGGAGCAGTGAGTATTCTTGCATATCTGAGAGGACAATGGCATTATAGTACTTCTTTTTTAGGTGGTGTTTTTATGGGAATTAAAAATAGAACTACTGAGAGCGGCATAGAACTTGAGAGATATAATATGCCTGAAGAACTTTTAAATAAATTAAAACAAACCTATAATTATTTAAATGCTCTATATAATTAATCCAAGAAAAGAGACTTCTAAGATGCTTCAGGACATGATTTCTCAGTTTACCCATGAGAGCCACAAAATTATTCAAGATGAATTAGTAGATTTAAATAATAAAAAGATATTATTAGCAATAGACGTTGATGAAACACTTTCTGATATAAGTATGTTAAAATTTATGAAAAAGCTCATGAAAAAAGATAAAAATGCATTCGTAGATTCTCACTGTGGAATTATTTGTGCATCTACTTCAGAACTTGGCACAAAAGATACCTGTCAAGATATAATATTTCTTGCAAATTCTATGGGTGCAATTTTTATGGGACATCCAATGGTAGAAGCTACTAAGGACCTTATAAATTTTTCTACATGGCAAAAGGTTCTTAGTATACCTCTTCGTGATATACTTTTAGAAAGATGTAAGAACTTAAATAAGAGACTTAGAAAGTTTGAGTTTAAAAAGTATGAAGAACTAGATATAACAGTTCTATATTCAACTCCTAATAAAATTTCTAACTCTTTAGATTTATGGAAGATGGTAAAATCAAACTTTGATTCTACAATAGATATTAAAGAGATATTAATAGAAAATGGGTCAATACAGGATTGTAAAGGCTGTGGATATAAGGTATGTACTCACTATGGAAAAGATAATAAATGCTTTTATGGTGGACCTATGATAAGTGATGTATTGCCTGCCATAGAGAAATCTAATGCAATAGTTTGGATTTGTCCTAATTACAATGATGCTATAGCTGCAAATTTAACAGCAGTAATGAATAGATTAACAGTACTTTATAATAAAAAGCCTTTTCATGACAAGGTTATATTTGGAATAGTGGTATCAGGAAATTCTGGAGGAGATTCTGTAGCAAAACAACTAATAGGAGCATTAAACTTAAATAAAGGTTTCATGCTTCCACCAAAGGCATTCTTACTAGCAACAGCTAATGATCCTAAATCAATATTCAATTATAAAGATGTGGATAAACTTGCTAAGGAATTTAGTGAAGAAATAAAAAGAATTATTGATAAATAGTTATATTACAAGGGGGATAAGTATGTATAAAATATTTACCTCATGATGCTAATACTCTAATTTGTAGATTATATGAATAGCAATCATGAGGTATTTTTTGAATAAAATATATTTTTAAAATAATTAATAGATATATTCCTTTATTTTTATATATTAAATCATTAGAATATCGTAGCAACTTATCATCTTTAACTAGTTATTTTATCTTGTATTATACAAAATAGTCGATCTTATAATAGCAGCTTTCTCAGATATACTATTTATGGTGATTTTTAAACTATCATAAGAATCTTTTATAGTTATAAGTAACAAATCATTTTTCTCTAGTTTAATATTTTCAGCATCATTTATAATTATATTGCAATCACCATCTGCAGCATAAAAACTTTCTAATAAGATTTCATCTTCCCCTTTAGGAATTAAATTATTTTTAGGAACAGAATAGGCATTATTATTTGATAAGAGTATAGAATTTATATAACCTTTGGAGTTTTCCCTAAGCATCAAATTAAAATCTCTTACTTTTCCAAAGCTCTTAGTTTCCCATTCACCACTAAAGCTATGTACTTCAAAAGGCTTTAAATTTATAATTTTATTATTTTCATGTTGAAGCTTTAAAGGATTATCTAAAGAGAGAATAAATCTAGATGTATTAGGTAAATAAGTAAAAGTAGATTCTTCTAATTCAACCTTTGCAGAGCTTAAACGCCATTTAAAATTTAAACTTTTATAATCAGAAGCAATAGGATATATAGCAAGTTCTGTGGTGGTTCCACCTGACCAATTGGAAGTTTTATAATCTTCATTATGAATAAGTTCTAGAGAATAAGACATTTATATTAGCCCCCTACGATTTTAAATATGTTCATAGTTTAATTTGACTATTTTACAATATTATACATCAAATCATAATTTAATATAACCTTCATAATAATAAAGTTCATATATGGGTTTAAACTTTTGAAATCTTTATAAAAAATAAAATAATAAAGGAAAAGTAATTGATATGAAGAATTGTTTATTAAGTAAATGAAAGTTTAAGTTTTAAATGTATACATTATGCAAGTTGAGTATAGAAGACCAATAGATTATTAAGTGAAAGAATAATGATAATTTATAAAATAGAGGTGAAATTATGAGTAATTTAAGAAAAATTATATACAGCTATAATCTTAAAATAAAAGAGAAAGGTAAGAAAAAGTATTTTTTAAGATTATTTATAACTACTATTTTGCAAACTTTAGCATTAGCAATAATACCAGCAATTATTGATGAACGATATAGTACTTTGTATATAAAAATACCTATAATTTTTATCTTCTTCTTCATTTTTAATATGTTCATAGGATTTTTCTTAATTTTTCCTAGATTATGATAAAAATCTTTAATAATAATTTAAATAATGAATCTAGTTTTACAAATAACACTTTAAAAATAAAACCTTTAACCAAATTATTGATTAAAGGTCCTTTATGATTAATTCAGAAAGAAAGTATTATAAAACTTCATGTAATGTTTTATATTCAGCAAAATCCTCTGATTTTAATTCTTTAGCAATTGGCTTGCTTTCATCCAATGATTTCATTGCAAAGCCTGTATATCCATAAATTGCAGATATAATAGGATTAATTAAACCTAGAAAATGGAATGGAGCATAAGCAAAGGCACTTACACCTAAGGTTGAAAAATATACTGCTCCACAGGTTGACCAAGGTACTAATCCAGATGTTAGAGTACCAGCGTCCTCTAGTACTCTAGAGAGATTTTTAGGATGTAGGTTCAACTTTTCATAAACAGGCTTATACATTTGTCCTGGAATAACTATTGATATATATTGATCTGCAGCTGCAAAATTCATAGCTATACAGCTTAGTATATTTGATAAAATGATACTTCCTCTACTATGGCAGTGTCTAAGTATAACATTTATTATCGTGTCTAAACATCCTATTTGTTTAACAAGCCCACCAAAAGCTAATGCGCACATAACTAAGGAAATGGTTTCCATCATAGAAAGAAGTCCACCTCTATTTAGTAGTGTATCTACCATAGCATTTCCTGAACTTATTTCAAAACCATAGAATAATGAATGTAAAACTTCTGATATACTACTACCTTGCATAAAAGAGAAGAGTACACCTATAATTGTTCCACCTATCATACCTGGTATAGCAGGTACTTTAAATACTATCATTAAAATCACAGATAATGGAGCAATAAATATTAATGGACTAATGTTAAAAGAGGATTGAATAGTATCTAATATTGCATTAATTTGAGTAGTATCTACAGCTTGACCCTTATATCCCATACCTATTATTGAAAATATTATTACTGATAAAATAAAGCTTGGTATTGTAGTATAAAGCATATGTCTTATATGATCAAATACATTTACTCCAACTACACCAGCTGCTAAATTTGTACTATCTGATAATGGTGATAATTTATCTCCGAAAGAGGCGCCTGTTACAACTGCGCCAGCGATTATTGCAGAAGGTATTCCAAGACCTGCACCTATGCCCATAGCTGCGGTCCCCATAGTTCCAGCAGTAGTCCATGCACTACCTGTTGAAACTGAAACTATTGCACATATAATTGGTAATAAAAATAAAAACATAGCAGGAGTAAATAGTTTAAGTCCATAGAAAATCATACCTGGAACTACTCCACCAGCAATCCAAGTGCCTACTAAGCATCCTACAATCATAATTATGAAGTTTGCTTGCATTGCCATAGAGTTAGTTTTTATCATAGCTTCTTCCATGTCATTCCAATTATGGCCTAAAAATTTACCTATAATTGCGGTTATTGCACAGCATATAATTAATGGAATTTGAGGTGCTGAATCAAATACTATTACCCCCAATAACATGAAACAGATTAGAAAAATGAATGGTATCACAGCTACAATAAGTGATGGTTTTTTTTTATTTTTCTGATTGTTCATTAATCTTTTCCCCCTTGTTGTAATATATTTATTATCAAGTATTGATTAAAAAATCATACTTAATATCATAAAATTTATCTTAAGTGTAATAATGTTGTAGTATGCAGAATTTATATATTATTACTCCATACGATAACGTTTTCATAAAAGTTATAAAGCTTACTAAAATTTTCTTTTTTTCTTATAAACATATCACTTTAATTTTGTAAAATCAAGAATATTCAGAATTAAACATATTATTCGAATATATTTAATGTAGCATAATAATTCAATAAGCTCCATAATATGTGTTTTGAATAAAGTCATTAGACTCATATATTTGGAGATAACGAGAGTATTGACAGATTATAATTTTATAAATACTATATAAGTATATTAGTAAATTATTATATAGTTATATAATCTTCAATTTAGGAGGATATTATATGGAAAATCAAGTGAAAATCTTTAAGGCATTAGCTCATCCTATAAGATTAAAAATAATCACAAAGCTAGCTCAAGGTGAGCTTTGCGTTTGTAAGCTCAATGAAGATGTGGATTTTAGTCAATCTAATTTATCTCAACATCTTAGAATATTAAAAGAAGCCAATATCTTAAATGCCCGAAAAGATGGTATGTGGATTTATTATAGTATTAAAAATAATAAAATTTTAGAGCTTTTAAATATTGCTAAATCTATGAATGATTCTTAAAGTTTAAAGATAAGTTGGAGGTAGATTAAATTGAGCAAAATAAATAAAGATGATATAAGAAAAAGCGTTCGAGAAAGTTATAAAAAATTTGCAATTGAAGATAAGAAATCAGAAAGCTGCTGTAGTGGACTTAATCTGAAAAAATCTGTATTAACTATATCTAAGAATATTGGATATACTAAAGAAGATATATTAGTGGTACCAGAAGGTTCCAATATGGGGCTTGGTTGTGGAAATCCACAAATAATAGCTCAGTTAAAAGATGGAGAAGTAGTTTTAGACCTTGGAAGTGGTGGCGGCTTTGACTGTTTTTTAGCTGCTAATAAAGTAGGTGTAAATGGTCATGTTATAGGTGTAGATATGACACCGGAAATGATTAGTAAAGCTCGCTTTAATGCTACAAAAGATGGGTATAAAAATGTAGAATTTAGGCTTGGAGAAATTGAAAATCTACCTGTTGCAGATAATATAGTAGATGTCATAATTTCTAATTGTGTTATAAACTTATCTCCTAATAAACAAAGAGTATATAATGAAGCTTATCGTGTATTAAAAAAAGGTGGAAGAATTGCTATTTCTGATGTAGTGCTTATGAGAGAGCTTACAGAAGAAATGAAAAGTGATGAAAAGCTTTATTGCGGATGAGTAACCGGTGCTTCTTCAGTTGAAGAATTAGAAATATATTTGAAAAATGCAGGTTTTAAAGATATTAATATTAAAGTTAAAGAAGTATCTAAGGAGTATGCAGAAAAATGGGGACATGGATTGAACGTAGGAGAGTATATCATGTCTGGTGAAATTAAAGCAGTTAAATAATAGGATCTTATTTAATAATTTTTATTCTAAAAAATGCGCTGGTGTTTTTGGATATTTAAATATTCAATGCAATTCATAATAAATTCTTTACTACCAATGATAAATTCTATTTATTTCTTTAACATAAAATCTTTTCTCTAGGGCAACCTAAGAAGAAAAGGTGGTTTTTATGAGTAGAGATAATAATTTTAGAGATGGTAAGAAAAATATGAAAGCAATAGGACATTATACTAAAAATGCAATAGAAGAATTTGAAGAGAATATTGTAAGTCAGACGAACTTTTTAGAAAAAGTAAAAGAAAATACTGAAAAGAAGGATTAAGAAAGTTCAATTTAGGCTGACTTCTTATAGCAAATCACATTGAAAGCATAAAAGAGAGTGAGATTTTTTTCATTCTCTTTTATTGATTTAAAATTAAAATTTCTATTTGCTATAATTAAATGGAACATACATAAATAAATTATAGTAAAATAATTCTATTTATGATACTATGATGTAATACTCTTTTACATTAGATTATAGAGGAGGTCAATAAAAATGAATTTTAGTATTAAAAAACTTAATGAAGTGGATATTGAGAAAATATATAATTTCTTTAAAGAATTGGAGATATTGCATAGTAGTAAGTTACCTAATATATTTAAAAGACTAGATGAGGTAGAACATATAAAAGAGTATGTTAATAATGCTCTTAACAATCCTAACCAAATATTTTTTATAGCAGAAATAGGGGGAGAACCTATAGGGTTAATAGAAACACTTATTATTAAGGATGGTATAAATCCTGTGCATGTAGATAGAGAATATGCAATAATAGATAAACTAATAGTAAAAGATGAGTATAGAAAGCTTGGTGTTGCTACATCATTAATAGATACCACTGAAAGTTATTTAAAAGAAAAAGGAATTAAAGAAGTGGAAATCTATGTTTGGGATTTTAATAAAAATGCCTTTAATTTATACCAAAATAAAGGATTTACAACTCTTTGTAGAAGAATGATAAAAGAGATATAGCCTTTAAAATCGCACTTATGAAGAATATATATTAAAATTACTATAAAGATTAATAAAAAATAAATTGGAGGACTTATGGAAAAAGATTGGACAAATATAGAATATTTATTAAATGGGAATGTAAAGCAGCAACAATCTTATAATATACTTATGAATGCTAATATTCTTCGTATATTAAAAGAATATAGTCCAATTTTAGTTGGAACAATTCCATTAGAAATAGATATTGAAAAAAGTGATCTTGACATTATATGTGAAGTCCATAATTTTTATGAGTTTGAAAAGTTAATTAAAAATTCATTTCAAAAATATGAGAATTTTAATATTAATAAGATTAACGAAAATCAAGCTATAGTAGCAAATTTTTTTATTAAAGAGTTTGAAATAGAGATATATGGACAAGCCATACCAACAAAAGAACAATATGGATATAGGCACATGATTATAGAAGATAAAATTTTAAAGCTTGGTGGAAATAAGTTAAAGAAAGAAATTATAAATTTAAAGAGAAATGGCATGAAGACAGAACCTGCCTTTGCCAAATATTTAAATTTAAATGGAAATCCATATGAAGAATTATTAAAATTAGAAAATATGAGTAATGGAGATATAGAGTTACTTTTATCATAATAATATATGCTAATATTATAAATTAACAATTAATTATAGAGAAATAATAAAATATAGAATAATCAATGGCGTATTGTTTTATTGTATAAAAGTATAAAAACCATAGTTTTAAATAAAATATACCCTATAGAGTAGACAATTTCAAAAAAGTTCTACCCTATAGGGTTTTCTACTTTTGGATTATAACAAAGTTCCAGCTCTTAATATTAGTAATATTTTGGGGTTGTTACTCTTCTGATAAATTCATCCAAGTCATAAAAATCACTCATATACACTCTAGGAATCGAAAACAAATCATCATCTCCAGAAGCCCATCCACTATCAGTGGAAAATCCCATCTTGTATCCTATTTCTCTTGTAATATTTTTCGTATCATCATTATAAGATCCATATGGATAGGCGACATACTCAATTTTTTCATCTAATAAATTATTTAAGCTATCTTTAGATTGTTGTAACTCTTCTCTTTGTTTTTCTTTTGGTAGCTTAGCTAAGTCTAAATGGTTTGCAGTATGGCTTTCTACATTGATTTTATTTTTTTCCAACTCTTTTAATTGTGATTCCGTTAGAAAATTTGGATTACCAACAAAATCTGAAACCATAAATATTGTTGTATCAAAGTCAAATTCATTAATTATTGGCATAGCATTTGTATAATTATCTATATACCCATCATCAAAAGTTATAACTACAGATTTTTCAGGGACTTGGGTATTATATTTTATATAATTATAGAATTCTTCCATTGTTAAGGAGGTATAACCATTATCTTTTAACCATTGTAAGTGACTTCTAAAAAGTTTTGGATCCATCATAAGTTCATTTTCACCACTTTTTTGTATGGAATGATAATAGAGTACAGGAACTCCTACTGAATTATCTTTAAGAGGCAATTCATCAAATTTATTACTCTTGATATCTTCTTTAAGTTGAACTTCTATATTTTGATTTTCTGATTGTGTTATCTTCTCATCTTCATTAGTTGAAGTTACTACACTTTCTTTAGTAGTCTTTTCATTAAGGTAAAATCCTGTTCCTGCTAAAAAAGCTATAATAGCAACAATTAATAAGGTGAAAAATTTTCTTCTAGTATTCATTTCTACCTCCATATTTGTATTAAGTATCTTTAAAAATAATTAGTTAATATGCTAGACTATTTTATATGATATTTTGACCATAGAACTTGTAAATATAATGTTTATTAAGGATACCTAGTTTTGTATCTAACACAAAATATTCCACTTATCTTTGACTAACTATTTTAATGTACATACTTTAGTATAGATAAAAAAGTTGTAGTTATTCTTAATTTATTTAATTTTTGCACTTTTAGAAAAAAGTTAAAATATGATATGACTATCAATTATAATATAGATATTAATCAAAATCTAAAAAGGTATTGTAAATGATTTTTATAATATGATTATTTTATTTGAAACTTCAATAATAAAAATATTATAACATATTCTTTTGTGCTATAGATTAATTATATGTAACATAAAATATGGAAAATTTTTATTATATGAAGGATTAAAATAACTCATTAACGAATTCTAGTTAAGAATAGATATTAAGGTATTTAAAAAAAAGTAACAGCTCAGCGTGTTATTTTCTTTCAAATATCTTATATAGTTATAAAATTAAAAATGCAATTTTAGGGGGAAGGGCAATGTGTGTAGAACCTATAATATCCGTTAAGGATTTAAAAAAACATTATGGAAGTAAAGAGGTTTTAAAAGGAATTAGTTTAGACATTTACCCTGGACAACTTATTGGATACATTGGTCCTAATGGTGCAGGTAAAAGTACCACCATTAAAACTTTTCTTGGAATTATAGAAGATTATGATGGTGAAGTAAAAATATTTGGTGAGAATATTTCATCTGATAATAAAGAATATAAAAGAAGAATAGGATATGTACCAGAAGTTGGAGAAATTTATGATAATCTCACTGCTAGAGAATATTTAACTTTTATTGGAGAGCTATATGGATTAGATTATGAAATAGCAGATAAAAGATCAAATAAGCTTATGAAGATTTTTGGCATAGGTGATAATTATGATAATAGAATTGCCTCTTTTTCAAAAGGAATGAGACAAAAAGTTATGATAATAAGCAGTCTTTTACATGATCCAGATATTTTATTTTTAGATGAGCCATTAAGTGGACTTGATGCTAATAGCGTTATTGTGATGAAGGAAATATTAGCACAGTTGATAAAGGAAGGAAAAACCATATTTTATTCATCTCATATAATGGATGTAGTTGAAAAAATAAGTAATAGAATTATTGTTATTAATAATGGTGAGGTAGTAGCTGATGGCTCATTTGAGGAATTAAAAAAACAAAGTGAAGAAGGATCTCTAGAAAAGATATTTAATGATTTAACTGGATTCGATTCTCAAGAACAATTAGCAAAAGACTTTATTGCTACACTTAAGGAGGTGTAGTATATGAAGGAACCTTTCCAATTAAAAATAATAGATAAATTAGGTGGAATATTTGAGAGGTTAGGATACGACTACAGTGTTGTTAGAAAGATACTTAAAATAAAACTTATTATGGATAAAAGAAATGTTCCAACTATAATACAGAATCAAAATAAGAAAGAGAAAAAAGAAAGCAATAATTTTAAGACACAAATGATAATGTATTTAATATTCGGGATTTTTACAGGATTATTATTAATCTTAGATATACCACTATATGTATCTATGAATATGATCTTTGGAATAACTATATTTATAATAGCACTAAGTATGATGAGTGATTTCTCATCAGTTCTTTTAGATGTAAAAGATAAAAACATACTTTTACCAAAGCCAATTAAAGGCAAGGATTTAAATTTAGCAAAAGTGTTGCATATAACTATTTATCTAATTACTTTAAGTGTTTGCTTTACAGGGGTAACTATAGTTATAGGAACAATTAAATATGGAGTATTATTTTTATTAATTTTTCTTTTAGTTATGCCACTTTTAGTTGGATTTATAATATTTCTTACATCTTTAATGTATTTATTGATTCTACATTTCTATGATGGAGAAAAACTAAAGGATATTATTAATTATTGTCAAATCATGTTAACCACTATTATGGTTATTTTTTATCAATTATCTGGAAGAGTTTTTAATTTAATGGAGATAATCAATTTAAATTACACTGCAAAACTTTGGCACTATATTTTACCATCAATGTGGTTTTCTGCTCCATTTGAACTTTTTGTTGGTAAAAATGATAATCCTAGTTTTACCATTTTTACGATACTATTAATAGTGATATCTATTGTATCGCTAATCTTATATTTAAAGGTTATTTCGCCATATTTTGAAAAAAATCTTCAAAAATTAAATAATAACTCCTCAAAAAAAGCATCCTTAAGAAAAGGGAAAAGACAAAGAGCTTTAGTAAATATATTGTGTAGAGATAAAATTGAAAGAGCGTTTTTAAAATTCGATTTAAATATGCTAAATAGTGAAAGAAAAATAAAACTTACAGTTTATCCCAATATTGCTTTGGGTCTAATACTGCCAGTTTCAATATTGTTAGCCAAAATTTTAAATAAAGGATCTTTTACCGAGGCTATGAGGGAGGCAAGCAATAGTAAGACATATCTTTTAATATATGTTACTATTACAATGCTTAGTACTATAATTTCACTAGTACATTTTAGTGAAAAATATGAAGGTGCATGGATTTATAAGGTAGTACCACTAGACTCACCGAGACCAATAATCAAGGGGATATTTAAAGCTATAATATTGAAGTATATATTGCCTTTATTTATTGCTATTACAATAATTTTTACTTTCATTCTTGGAGTTGAAGTTATACCACATATGATTATAGCCTTTATAAACTATATTTTAATTATGATTGTAGTTTATAAAAGAAACACTAATCTTCAAATACCTTTCAGTAAAAAAAGCCAAACTGTTAGCAATAGTGGAGAACTTTCAACGTTATTTATTGTAATGGGAGTTACAGGATTATTAGCGTTTATACACTATAGAGCATCTCTAATAGATTATGGTATTTTTATTTATACTATAATAATTATTGTAATAACATATTTACTTGGGAAAAATGCTGTTAATATAAAATGGAATTATACAAAAAAGAATGAAATAAAAGATTCATAAGTAAATAATTAATAACATAATAAAAGCATCAGAGATTTCTGATGCTTTTATTATTATTATTTAGCTTTTTTAAAATTAAATTTTTTCCTAAAGATTATTACTACAATTATAATTAATGCAATAACAGCACAGGCAGTACTATATTGTTTCATTAAAGATTCAATAACTGTCCAATTTTCACCGACGAAATAGCCTAATGTTATTAGTACTGTATTCCAAAGTGTTATTCCAACTAATGAATATAAAATAAAAATTATAGAATTAAACTTTGTTGCTCCTGCTATAAAAGAAACATAGGTACGGGTTAAGGGAAATAATCTTGCAAATAAAACAGCAAGTTTCCCATGTTTTTCAAACCATTTATTTAATGCAATTGTACTTTTTTTAGTTTTTGGGAATTTTTTCGTTAATGATAAGATCAGTGGATTGCCTCCATAATATCCTATTAAATAACAAATAATTGATCCAAAAATTCCAGCTACAACACTAACTAATATCACTCCTAAATAACTAAAGGAGTTTTGAGAAGCAAGTATTCCTATAAAAGGTAATATAACTTCACTAGGAATGGGAATACAGGCATACTCTAAAGTTACACCTAGGGCAATTCCTATATATCCCCATTGTTCTATTAAATCTATTAGTTTAGATACGAGAGTACTTAAGAACTCCACTTTTATTTATACCTCCTAAGTAAAAAATATTACATTTTATCTGCTAGATTTTTATTGAAAGAATAAGAATTTGTTGTAGATTTTCCATCAATAAATAGCTTTGATAATTGAACTAGTAGAAGTGGGATAAATGCAAGAATATAAACTAGTATGTATTCATTAAGTCCAAGTTTACTTAGTTCAAAGATTCTTCTTAATGGTTCAAATGCTAGTACTACATTAAGTAAGATTAATCCAGATAAAAAAGCAAACCAACTATATTTATTGGTAAATACTCCAACTTTAAATATAGAATTCTTAGATCTACAATTAAAGCCATGAAATAATCTTGCAATACATAAAGTTAAAAATGCCATAGTGCTTGCTAGTTGTTGATTTCCACGATTTAATCCAATATGGAAAGCAGTCATGGTACAAATTGCAATTATTAACCCTTCAATTAAAACTTCTTTTAGAAAGGCTTTAGATAAAATTGGAGCATTTATATCTCTAGGGTTTTCATTTAATACATTATTATTTTGTGGTTCAAGACCTAATGCTATAGCAGGTAAACTATCCGTTAAAAGATTTATAAATAATAGATGAACTGCAGCAAAAGGCATTGGCAGAGCAGCTAGTGAAGCATATAAAACTGAAAGAATTCCAGCTGCATTTCCTGAGATTAAAAATTTTATAGAATTTTTAATATTGGTATATATATTTCTACCATTTGAAATAGCCTTTACAATAGTAGAAAAATTATCGTCAGTTAATACCATAGATGCAGCATCTTTGGCTACTTCAGTCCCAGTAATGCCCATTGCAACACCTATATCTGCCTGTTTTAAAGCGGGAGCATCATTAACTCCATCACCAGTCATAGCTACAACATTACCTTTTTCTTGCCAAGCTCTTACAATTCTAATCTTATGCTCTGGAGATACCCTAGCATAAACAGAAATTTTATCAACTTTTTCTTTTAGTTCTTCATCACTTAATTTATCTAATTCAACACCTTCAATAGCTTCACAATCTTTTTGTAAAATTCCTATCTTTTTAGCAATTGCAGATGCAGTTATTTTATGATCACCTGTAATCATTACTGGCTTTATGCCAGCTTCAATACAATCTTCTACAGCTTTTTTTGATTCCTCTCTAGGTGGATCAATCATTGAAATTAATCCAAGGAAAGTAAGATTATTTTCATCATCTAAACTAATATCATTTGAGCTATCAATTTCTTTATAGCAAAATGCCAAAACTCTAAGACCTTCATTAGAGAAATCTTTATTTACTTTTTCTATTTTAATTTTATCATGATCTGTTAATTTTCTAATGCCATCTTTTGTTTCTATATTTATTGTGCGGTTTAAAAGTACATCTAAAGCTCCCTTTGTAAGCATAAAGGTTTTACCATTAATTTCATGTACTGTACTCATCAATTTTCTTTCTGAGTCAAAAGGAATTTCACAAAGTCTAGTGTAATTCTTTCTAACATCTAATTCCTTTAGAGAATAAGCTTTACCTAAATCTGTTAAGGCAATTTCTGTTGGATCACCTATACCATTTTCATCATTTGAAATTGCGTCATTGCACAATAAACTTGATAACAGTAATTTATTATGAAGCTCTTCTTTTAAGTTCATATTTTTAGATGATATTATTTCTTCATTTATATAAATTTTGCTAGCTGTCATCTTATTTTGTGTAAGGGTACCAGTTTTGTCAGAGCAAATTATGGATACACATCCTAAGCTTTCTACCGCTTGAAGCTTTCTAATTATAGCATTTTCACTAGCCATTTTTTGAGTTCCAAGAGCAAGTACTATCGTTACTATAGAACTTAGTGCTTCAGGAATTGCCGCCACAGCTAAAGAAACCGCAAACATTAAAGAATCAACAATTTCATAACCTCTATACATATTTAACAAAAAAACAATAGCACAGATAACTAATATGCAACTTGCTAATTTTTTACCAAAATTATCAAGACTTATTTGAAGAGGTGTTCTTTTTTCTTTTGTATTATCCAAAAGTGTAGCAATTTTTCCAAGTTCAGTGGACATACCTATAGATGTCACTAATACCATTGCTCTACCATAAGTTACTAGACTGCCAGCAAAAACCATATTTTTTTGATCACCAATGGGTATATTATCTCCAGTTATAATATCTATATTTTTAATAACACTTTCTGATTCACCAGTTAATGAACTTTCATTAATTTGAATGCTATAATTTTCAATGATACGCCCATCAGCACTTATATAATCTCCAGCTTCTAAGAATAAAATATCCCCAGGAACAACCTCTCGAGATGGAATCTCTATTTTTTTACCTTCTCTTAGCACTCTTGCCATTGGAGCAGATAACGCCTTTAAACTATTTAAAGATTGTTCAGCTTTTATATATTGGACTGTGCCTAAAATTGCATTAATTGTTATTACAGCAAAAATAACAATTGTACTTTCAACATTTCCTATAGACATTGAGATTAGAGCAGCTACAACTAATATTAGTACTAATAAATCTTTAAACTGTTCAAAAAATATTTGTAGAATTGACTTTTTCTTACCTTCAGTTAGTTCATTATAGCCATATTCAGACCGTTTTTTTTCTACCTCCTCGTTACTAAGTCCTTTAGAATTAGAATTAAACATATTGAATAATTCTTCTGGTACTCTTTTGTAGCAATCTTTCATAAATTTTACTCCTCCTTAATAAAAATAAAAAAAGACTTTTAATATAATTCTTAATAAAATAAGAATTATATTAAAAGTCTTGTAACCAAATTATTGGTATATAATACCAGAATAGAAAAGCCTAGTCGGGTATGTTGGTATTATATTTGCTACTACTCCCTCTTAATATAGAGAATTGTATATTCAATTTAAATTAATGATATAGCATGTACAAAAACATGTCAAGTAGGATTTTAAATATTTAACAAAAGAATGCAAGATTACCAAATTATATTTAGAAATTGATTTTTTATAAAATAAGAATTCTTTTTTATTTCTAGTATCTTAAACTTAAGATTATCTTAAGAATATCTTTAGTCATCCTAAAGATTATCAATGTATCATTAGTACTAGAAAGGAGGAAAGCTATATATTTTTAAGTATTATAATATCTATTTTATAGAATACATTTATTCCTACAACTATTAAAAAGCTATATTTAAAAACATTCAATTAAATAAATTACTGAAATGTTATAATATTTTCATAATTATTAATAATAATACAGAAATTTTTATAATTAGCTTTTAATATTGAGGAGGAAGAATTATGGCGTATAAAATTTTAATTGCTGATGATGATGAAGATATATTAGAGATACTTGAGCTTTATCTTGAGAAAGATGGATTTGAAGTAGTTAAAGCAATAAATGGACAAAAGGCATGGGAAGTTATAGAAAAGAGTAAAATAGATATGGCAATTATAGACGTAATGATGCCTATAATAGATGGATTTAAATTAATTAAAAAAATAAGAGAAGAACATAATCTTCCTGTTATTATTCTTTCAGCTAAAAATCAGGACACAGATAAAATATTAGGACTAGGATTAGGAGCAGATGATTATGTTGTAAAACCATTTAATCCTTTAGA
This sequence comes from Clostridium sp. UBA2485, assembly GCF_002341865.1. Lineage (GTDB taxonomy): Bacteria > Bacillota > Clostridia > Clostridiales > Clostridiaceae > Clostridium_J. The sequence continues at coordinate 157,220 of NZ_DDOV01000031.1, forward strand.
AGTGCTAGCAAGAGTAGAAGCTCAGCTTAGAAGATTTTATAATTTAAATTCTGATAGTAAAAATGCACAGAAGATGATAAAAATTGGAGAGATAGAGCTTGATATATTTAGTAATACTCTTAAAAAAAGGGACAATGAAGTAATCTTAACATCAGTAGAATATAAAATTATAAAACTTTTAATGGAGAATGCAGGAAGAGTATTCACTAAGAAGGAAATATTTGAAACTGTTTGGGAGGAGTATTTTATGGGAGATGATAACACTATAATGGTTCACATGAGCAATTTAAGAGAAAAAATTGAAGAGGATTCAAGAAAACCTATATATTTAAAGACTGTAAGAGGACTTGGATATAAGTTTGAAAAGAAGGTAATAAGCAATGAGGAATAAGAATAAAAAAATATTTACTTCGCTTATTATAAATTATAGTGTGTTTGTATTCATTCTCGCATTATTATTTGTTGTAATTGCAGGTGTTCTATCATGGAAATTAGAAAAAGTTATTGGTAGTGGGACTGGCAATGTAGAGGAGATTTCTAGTGTTAATTTAGCTATATTTTACAATATGTTAACAAAAGCTGGAATACTTTTTTTATTAACATTCATAATAAATGTTACCCTTTTTAGTTTATGGACATCGAAAAAGATAAGCAAGCCATTAGGAAAAATAACTGAGGGAATGAGCAAAATGAGTGAGGGAAATTACGATACAAAGATTGAATTTTATGCAGAAAGGGAATTTGCAATAATAAGAGATACCTTTAATTTTATGGCAGAAAAATTAAAAGTTATGGAAAGGGAAAAAAAAGAACTTGAGGACAGAAAAACCAGAATGCTCGTAGACTTATCTCATGACATTAAAACACCAATAACCACCATTCAAGGGTATTCTAAGGCGCTAAGCGAAGGGCTTATTGAAGATGAAGACAAAAAAATAAGATATTATAATACTATTTTTAATAAAGCTGGTAGAGTAAGCGAACTTACAGATGATCTCTTTGAGTTTGTCAAATTGGAAAGTGTTGATTATAAGCTTTTAATAACAAAAACTGATTATGTAGAATTTGTACGAAAAATTATAGTAGATCACTATGAGGAAATTGAAGAAAAGGGATTTGAATTGGACTTAAGGTTTCCAGAAAAAGAAATTTTATTAGGTTTTGATACTAAGCTTATATCTAGGGCAATATCAAATATAATTGAGAATGCATTAAAATATAATCCTGACGGTATAAAATTACGAATAGAAATAATTGAAGAATATGACAAAGTTATACTTGAAATTGGAGACAACGGAATAGGTATACCTGAGAATATTAAAAATAGAATTTTTGATGCTTTTGTTAGGGGAGAAGAATCAAGAAAGGATGATGGAGGAACTGGTCTTGGACTAGCAATATCAAAAATGATAATTGAAAGACATGGGGGTCAATTGATACTTAAAAATCAGGTTACAGAGGAAAAGAGTGTTTTTTCAATAATTTTGAATAAATAGAAATGTGAATTGGAGGTTACGATGAACAAAATAAAGAATAAATTTATAGATTTATTTAAAAAGTTAAGATATAAAATAAAAAATATTAAACCACTGAGTGATGGCTGGAAAGGTGCATCCATTGGCTTAATTATTATAACCTTATTTTTATATATAATGCAGAGTTATTATTTATTCTCATCACATGGTTTTTGGGATTTTATTAAAGGAGCATTTGTACTTCTATTAGCAATATTATTAATAGGAAGTATAATATCTATTTTAATCCACTGTATGAAAAAGATTCCTAGTGGATATATTCTAGTTTTTATTAGTTCATTTATTTTAATTTTTATAAGTTTTCTTGTACCTATTATGCAGGTTAATATTATAGTTACAATGTTCACAATAATAAGCTTTTCTTTATTAGGATCTTTAATATATAAATTTACAAAAGGGAGTTATAAAAATGTAACTAAATTAAAAAAAGTTACAACTATAGCTTTATCAGCAGTTATAATAGTATCTATAGGCTTAGGGGGATATTGGATAGCTAATGATGGGAATAAGAGAGATTTAAATGCTATAAAAGAAAATATAAAAGAAAATAAAAGAGAAAGAAAATATAGTACAAGCATTCAAGATCCTTCCTTAGAAGGACCTTATAAAGTGAAAAAGCTATCCTATGGTAGTGAAAAAAGTTATCGTAAAGAATTTAATGAAAAGAATTCTATAATCACTAATCCTGTTGATGGGTCAGCATTTCTTGAAAAATCATTATCAAAATGGTCATTTTCAAGAAGAAAATTTTTAGGCTTTGGACCGGAGAACATGCCTCTTAATGGACTAGTTTGGTACCCAGAGGGGGAAGGCACATTTCCTTTAGTTGTAATTGCACACGGAAATCATATAATGACTGACTACTCAGACCCAGGATATGAATATTTAGGACAACTTTTAGCAAGTCGTGGATACATTGTAGCTTCAATAGATGAGAATTTTTTAAACTTTTCTCCATATGATGACAAATTCATGCTAAGTGTTCTAGAAGGTGAAAATCCTGCAAGAGGATTTTTGATGTTAGAACATCTTAAGGTTTGGAGACAATGGAATAAAGATATAGAAAATAATTTTTATAATAAAGTGGATATGAATAATATTGCACTTATAGGTCATTCAAGAGGGGGAGAAGCAATAACTATTGCTACAGCTTTTAATAAATTGAAGTCTTATCCTGAGAATGGTAATGTGAAATTTGATTATAATTTTAATATACGTTCAATTATTGCTATTGCATCAACTGATAAACAATATAAACCTTCAGGAAACTCTCTTTCGTTAAAAGATGTTAATTATCTAGCTTTACATGGAGCTCATGATATGGATGTAACTTCTTTCAGTAGTTCAGACCAATATAATAGAATAGATTTTACCGATGGCAGTAATTATTTTAAGTCTTCTATTTATATATATGGAGCAAATCATGGTCAGTTCAATAGTAGTTGGGGAAGAGGAGATGCTGCTGGTTTAGGAAACAGAGTTTATAACATTAAGCAGCTTATAAGTGAAGAAGAGCAACAGAAAATATCAAAGGTATTGATAACATCATTTTTAGAAACCACTCTAAAGAAAAATACGGAGTATAGACAAGTATTTAAGGATATAGAATATGCTAGGAAATGGCTTCCAGACACTTTATATGTAAATAACTACTTTGATTCAAATACTAAAATAATTTGTTCATATAATGATGATATAGATGTGAATAGTACTACCATTGATGGAGGGAAGATAACTGGAGAAAATTTAAGTCAATGGAAAGAAGAAAGAGTTAAATTGAAATACGCTGAAGGAGAGTATAGCGCAGTTCGCTTAGGATGGGACATAAATAACAATCCTAATGTTGCTATGTATAATATAATATTACCTAATAAAGATTTAAATATTAAAGAGAATAGTAAAATAGTATTTTCTTTAGCTGATAGTGATGAGGAGAAAAGTGATGATGACAAAAATCTATTAATAGATTTAACAATAAAAGTTGAAGATATGAATGGAAATAAATCAAGTCTTCCACTAAGTCATTTTTCGTATTTACCACCAATTATTCAAAGNNATTCAAAGCAAAATATTAAAGGCACCATTTAGTAGTTCCTCACCAATAAAAGAACCTGTTTTTAAAAGCTTTGAGTTCAATTTAGAAGATTTTAAAAAGGCTAATACAAATTTTAATCCAGAGCAATTAGCCAAAATAAGTTTTCAATTTGATAGAACCGAAAGAGGTACTGTATTATTAAATGATGTAGGAATTAGATATTAATAACCATATAAATAATTTGTATTAAAAATAACTAGTAAGTATGATAATGTATTTTTAACCATAATTCGTCGTTAGAGCTATATGATAACTGATTATCGTAAGAGTTTATTGACTGATATGATGTAAATACATCACTCATCTTTCACTAGTTATTTTTTTTATATGTCTTAAACGATATAGAAATTTTTAATAATTTTTAGCATGAGATTATGACAGCTTTATATTACAATGAAAATAAAGATATTTTTTACCTTAAAATATATTATATAACTTAAAAATAATCATAAATAAAGAGTTTTTTAAGTATAGAAATATGGTTAATTAAATAACAAGATAGATATTTGCAATTTAGCTAGAGATTATTTAAAAAACTAATATATACACCATAATGTATTGTAGCTATTATACGATAATAATTAAGGATATTATTTAGTATGAATAAAAATAATGTTAAACATAAAATCAAAAAAAGTAAATGGAGGAGATGAAATGTTTTTTGATAAATCGAACAAATTAAAAGAAATAATAGACTGTATTGAGAATGGAGATTGTGAAAAAGTAGTCGATAAAAAATGTTCAATAAAGAAAGAATTAAAAGATAAAATAGACTATTTATGTGTAAGATTAAATAAAGGCAAAGACGTTTTTGGAGAAATAGTCAATAATACATTAAATGCAGTTATGCAAGTAAGTAACTTTGATCTAAGGTTAAAGTTTTATGGAGAAAAAGTAAATAGAGTAAGTGAAGAAATTAATGGTATGATTAAAGAGCTTCATGTAGCGTCACAAGCTACAGTAGCGTCAACAGAAGAAATAACTTCTGCTAATGCAGAATTAGTGAATTTAATGGAAGAGATCTCAAATAAGGCTGACTTCATGAGTGAAAATTTTAAAAACAGTGAAAATATGGCTAATCAAATTGAGTCATCAATGGAAAATGCCATTAATTTTTAAGAAAATATGAAAGGTGATATAAATAATTTACTTGAAACACTAAATAGAATTAAAGAAATAGTTGGTTCAATTAATAGTATATCTGATCAAACAAATCTATTAGCACTTAATGCTTCTATTGAGGCTGCTAGAGCTGGGGAGATGGGAAAGGGATTTTCAGTTGTAGCAGAAGAAATTAGAAAACTTTCAAGTAATACAAAAGGACTTATGGGAAATATGGAAAGCTTGCTACTTGAAATTGGAGAAGCATCTCAAAAAAGTAGTAATAGTGTAAATGATACAGTAAATTCTCTACATGAAATTGATTCAGCAGTAAAAGGTATTGTAGAATCTACAACTTCAAATAATGAGGCAATTCAAGAAATGGCTTTAAATCTATTTGATATAAAATCTACCACTGAGGAAATAAATGCTACTATGGAGGAAGAAGCTTCATCAGTAAGTATTATTGGAAATAAAATAGAAGATTTACATCACTATTCAGAAGAGCTAAAGGAATCTAGTAATGATATACAGGGATTGTCTGGAGAGTTACAAATGGTAGAAGAGGTCTTAGACAAAACAGCTAAAATAGGTGGAGAGCTTACTTTAGATAACTTTTATACAATTCCTAACGAAATTTTTATAGAGTTAATGGATAATGCTATCGATAAACATAAAGCTTGGGTTGACAACTTAAAATACATAGTAGAGAATATGGAAATATTACCTCTTCAAACTGATCATCATAAATGTGGGTTTGGACATTTTTATTACTCTTTAAAGCCTAAACATGAAAATATCATTGAATTATGGAGTCACGTTGAAGAATACCATGCTAGATTTCATAAAATAGGAGATAATGTCTTTGAAAGAATAGATAATGGAGAAAAGAGAGAAGCAGAACTACTTTTAGAAGAAGCAGAAGAGCTTTCATCAACACTTATAGAAACATTTAGCAATATGATTTCTATAAGTAAAAACCTAAGTAAAAAAGGCGAGACTGTTTTTTAAAACTAAATACTTAAACTTATTATAAAGCTATGAAATAAAAGGGTAGATTAAATCATAAATTTGAAAATTTATGATCTTTATGAACTGTAGGTAAATCTAAGCAGAAATAGATTTATCTACAGTTTTATTTTAAATATAGTCTTATAAATATGTTTTTATAAAGTATATATTAAATAAAGTTCAACATATTACTGGATAGAGTCTTTTATTAATATTGAAGTACACCATTCATTTGTTTGCTTCTTACCAAGAAGTGTATAACCATATTTACTTACTTCATTTATAACGAGATCAAAGGTCCATTCTACAAGACCAGATATCAATAATTTTCCACCTTTTTTAACATGGCAATCTATAAAGTCCATAAACATTTGTGTCTCTTCTCCACCAATATTTATAAATATATAATCATAGCTGCCTGCAAGAGTAATTTCATTATCTAAGGCATTACCAACTAAAACATCTATGTTTTCTAATGAGTTTAAGGAAGCATTTAGGTTTATTTCTTCTTTTACATCTCTTATATCTATAGAAGTTACTTTTTTAGCATTTTTAATAGCTGAAGCTATTGATAATATGCCAGAACCTGTACCAATGTCTAAGACAGTCTTATTTGTAAAATCTTCTTCTAATATAAAACGAAGACAGTCTTGAGTTGTCTCATGAAGTCCTGTACCAAAAGCTCCTTGTGGAATAAAGTTTATTTTATTTTTTCCTTCTACAGTATAATCTGGAGATGCAATTATCCATCCATTATTTAAATCTATTGGTTCGATATTTTCATTAAACTCAACATTTTTTATTTCAGTTATAGATACATTAGATAAATTAAGAGTACTTTCTACTATACTCTTTTGTTTTTTTGCCTCGTTGTAATTTTCACTTTCTACAACGATATTGAAATTTATTTTTTCATCTTTATTTTCATAATATCCATATCCGTAATCAGTAGTGGTTATAGTTATTGGAGTTTCATAAAATACATTGTATATATCTACAATATATAATTTCTCTGCTGCTTCTTCAGCTTTTGAAAGAGGGTAATCAAAAGTAAGTTTATACATAAAAATGTTCCTCCTTATTTGTTTATCTTTAGTATTGACATTATTTTTTAGTTTCTTAACCATAATTTAACTTATACATTTACAATAAGTTATTTAATGTAATTAGAGTAATTTACAAGGTTAAAATTATATCATAAAATTAATTTCATATAAAGTTTAGAAGTTAGGATAAAATTCTAAATAACTGAAAATACTATTGACATTAAGGATAATAAATGTAATAATGTTTTAAAATTTATAATTTAAGCGTTGAAGAGAAGAGTAAGTTTATAATTTCTTTTACAGAGAACTTCTATTTGGTGAGAAGAAGTAGTGAATAGTAAACTGAACATGGCCTTGGAGCTTCTGTACCGAGATTCCTATGAATTTAGACTACAGCGGTAAAATCTGCACCCGTTACAGTGCTTAGAGTATAAACACAGATAATTGTTAAGTTGGTTTTGTGTCGTACTTGAAGAGATTTATATGGTGACATATAAATAAATTAGGGTGGTAACACGAAGTATTTACTCTCGTCCCTAAGACTATAGTCTTAGGAACGGGAGTTTTTTTATGTTATTTTAAAAAAAATTAATAGTTGGAATTAAGAAAAGTGCTAAGAAGATTGAGGCTTATAAAAAAATTGATAATCAAATTCTCTATATTATTAATAAAATTGTTTACTGCAAAATTTAATTTAAATTAAGGGAGGAGATAATATGAGTATTTTTATTGGAGGAGCATGGCCTTATGCTAATGGGTCCTTACATCTAGGACATTTAGCAGCATTATTGCCTGGGGATATTATAGCAAGATACTATAGAGCCAAAGGAGAAGAGGTTTTATATGTTTCTGGTAGCGATTGTCATGGAACCCCTATTTCTATTAGAGCAAAAAATGAGAAAGTTTCACCAATGGAAATAACAAATAGATACCATGAAGAGTTTATATATTGCTTTGAGAAGCTAGGATTCACTTACGATTTATATTCTAGAACGGATGATGAATTTCATAAAAGAGAGGTTCAAAGTATATTTAAAGATTTATATAACAATGGATATATTTATATAAAACAAGAAGAACAGCTTTATTGTAATAAATGCAAGCAATTTTTACCGGATAGATTTATAGAAGGAATTTGCCCACAGTGTGGAAATATAGCAAGAGGAGACCAATGTGATAGTTGTTCTACATTACTTGATCCATTAGATTTAAGTGATAGACATTGTAAGAATTGTGGTAATATGCCGATAGTTAAAGAAACAGATCAATTATTTTTTGCTCTTTCAAGATTTCAAAATACTATTGAAACATATTTAAAAACTTCTAAAGGTTGGAGAACAAATGCAATAAATATGACAGAAAGGTATTTAAGAGAAGGACTTTTAGATAGAGCAGTTTCAAGGGATTTACCATGGGGAATTGATATTCCTATTAGTGGATTTGAGGATAAAAAAATATATGTATGGATAGATGCAGTTTTAGGATATCTAACTACAAGTAAAAAATGGGCAAGAGATAATAATGATGATTGGGAAAAGTTCTGGAGAGAAGATATAATTTCTTATTATATCCATGGAAAAGATAATATTCCATTTCATACAATTATACTTCCAGCTTTATTAAGTGGAGTAGGAATATATAAGCTACCTAGCAAAATTATTTCCAGTGAGTATTTGACCATAGAAGGGAAAAAGTTATCTACAAGTAATAATTGGGCAGTTTGGGTTCCATATATAATAGAGAATTATAATGCTGATTCTATTAGATATTTTTTAACAGCGAATGGACCAGAAAAACGTGATACAGATTTTTCTTGGAGGGAGTTTATAAATAGTAATAATGGAGAGCTACTAGGTGCTTATGGCAATTTAGTAAATAGAACTTTAATATTTATACAAAAATATTTTGATAATATTATTCCAAAGGGAACTATAGATGAAACTATAAAAAATAATACATTCAAGTTATATAAGTCAGCAGGAAGTAAGATAGAGAATGGAGAGCTTAAAGAAGCATTAGAAGAAATATTTATATTTATTAGAAGTATAAATAAGTATTTTGATGAAGAGAGACCATGGATAACTATAAAAGAAGATAAAGAAAAATGTATAAATACTATTTATAATTGTGTTCAAGTTATAGGAAATTTGTCTAATTTATTAGAACCATTTATACCTTTCTCTTCAAAGGAGATAAGAAATTGGTTATTTATTAAAGATGTAAATTGGCATTATATAGAGGTAAAAGAAGGTATAGAACTAGGAGAAGTAAAGATATTATTTGAAAGGATAGATAAAAGTAAAATTGAAGAAGAAGTAAAAAAGCTAGGTAAAAATATTATTTAGTTTTATTTACAACATTTAAAAATTATTATTAATAAACTATCTATATGTTAATTAAATAGGGTTTTACCATAAATTAAAAGGATTTAGTGAGCCATTGTCGAAATTTTATAAAGGTTTAAAATTTTTTAGGAGGGTTATTATGACTTTAAAAAATATTGCCTTTGTAGGCGGACTTTTAATTGATGGTACTGATAAGGAACCAATAGAAAAATCTTTAGTTTTGGTAAAAGAAGGAAAAGTTCAATATGCTGGAGAAAACAATGGAAAAATTTCTTCAGAGTATGAAACTATTGATATAAGTGGAAAGGTTATTATGCCTGGACTTATAGATACTCATGTGCATTTTGGAGGAGCATTAAGCCCATCAGATTTAGATTGGGTTTTAGAACCAGTTCTTCAAAAGGCCATAGTTGCAGTAGCACAGGGAGAAGCATGTTTAAATCATGGATTTACGACTACAGGAGATATATCTCGTAATGGAACTTATTTAAGAGATATGATAAATAGAGGAATTGTAAAAGGACCTAGAATAGTAACTTGCGGATTAGGATTTTCAAGAACTTGTGGACATGGTGATACTCACACATTACCATTAGATTATGTTCAGGAATCGCATCCTTGGGCAGTATGTGCTGATGGAAAAGAAGAATTGAGAAAAGCAGTTCGTGAAGTTTTAAGAACTGGTCCAGACATGTTAAAAATATGGGCAACAGGTGGCGGAGTTTGGAGATTAGATAGTAAAACTCATCAACACTATAGTTTTGAAGAAATAGCTGTAGTAGTTGAAGAAGCAAATTATGTAGGATTACCTGTAAGAGCTCACTGTGAATCATTAGAAGGTGCAATAGATTGTATAAAAGCAGGAGTACATAGTATAGAACATGGACAAGAGCTTAATGATGAGTGCTTAAAAATAATGAAAGAAAAAGATATAAGCTTAGTTCCTACTATGAAATTCTTCTATGAATGGTTTACAGAATATGAACCACCATACAGACCAATTTTAGACAAATTCCCTGGCGAAACTATGGCAGAGAAAGAATTAAATCGTACCATTGCTAACTTTAAGGCGGCTAAAGATGCAGGAATACGTATAGCTGTAGGTTCAGACTCTTTCTGTAGTAAGCTTACTCCTTATGGAGCATATAGCTTAAAAGAGATATATGCAGTACATGATGCAGGTCTTTCACCAATGGAAACTATAGTTGCAGCAACAAAAGCTGGTGCTGAAGTATTAAAAATAGATAATATGACAGGTACTTTAGAAGAAGGAAAAGCAGCAGACATAGTTGTACTTAGCAAAAACCCATTAGAGAATGTCAGAAATATAGCATTAGAAAACATGAGCATAATCATGAAAGAAGGGGAATTTGTAAAGGAAAAATAATATAGGAAACATAAAATAATAAATTAAGAGAAAGTGGATATTTTTAGTTTAATAAATACAACTAAAGATATCCACTTTCTAATTTAAAAAGCTAATAAATTTTTGACAACAAGAATAAATATAGCTACAATGTTATTAGCATATGCTAATAACTAACGAGGTGATTTAAATGTCAAAATGTGATAGTTGTTCTAGTAAATTTAGTTGTACTTCTCAATCCACTTGTACTATTGAAAACAATCCACATAATAAGATTAAAAATATAATTGCAGTTATGAGTGGAAAAGGTGGAGTTGGAAAATCTACTATGTCTACCATGATTGCTAAAACTTTAAATAAAGAAGGGTATAAAGTAGGAGTACTAGATGCTGATATAACAGGTCCAAGTATTCCAAGACTTTTAAAAATAAAACATGAAAAGCTTTTTGGGAATGAAGCTGGAATAATACCAGCAAAGTCTGAAGAAGGAATATCAGTTATGTCTGTTAACCTTCTAATGGATAATGAAGAGCAACCAGCTATATTAAGAGGTCCAGTTATATCTGCTACTGTTAAACAGTTTTGGACAGATGTTTATTGGGGTGAATTAGATTTTCTTATAATAGATATGCCACCAGGAACAGGAGACGTGCCACTAACTGTTATGCAATCAGTTCCTATTAGTGGAGTTGTTATAGTATCTACACCACAGGATATGGTATCTATGATTGTTGCTAAATCTTTAAATATGGCTAGAAGTTTAAATATTCCTGTTATAGGCATTATTGAAAATATGAGCTATCTATTATGTCCAGACTGCGATACAAAGATTAGAATTTTTGAAAATGAGAATCTTGATGACTATATTAGAAGAATGAACACAACATTACTTGGAGAGCTTCCTATGTGTAAAGAGATAGCACAACTATCAAGTGAAAAGGCAGAAAAATATAATGAAAATATTGAAGAGACTATGATTTTAATATCTAATAAAATTATAGATTATATAAACAATAAGGTTTAACTATTATTCAATTAAAATTTAGCCTTATCTAAGAAAATTAATTAAGGAGAACTTTAATGGCAAGACCGATAAAATTGAGAAAAGTTCAATTTATGCCTAAAAATACTTATTTTATACCTTGCTCTAAAAAAGATTATAAGATTAAAGATAGAGTGGGGGAAGTTAAGCTAAAATTTGAAGAAGTTGAAGCGATGAGGTTAAAAGATATAGAAGGACTTTCTCAAGAAGAATCTGCGAAAAAGATGGAAGTATCAAGACAAACTTTTCAAAATATAATTGATGAGGCGAGAAAAAAGGTTGCATTAGCACTTATTAATGGATATGCACTTTCCATAGAAGGCGGACACTATACAAAATGTATATGCAAATTTAAATGCGTTTCTTGCCACGGTGAATATGAGCTAGCTTTTGAAAAAGTAAAAGGAAATTGTATAATTTGTAGCTCGGAGAAAATAATATGTAGAAAGAGAAGTCTATGTGATATAAAATGTAGTAAGTTATAAACATATAAGATAATTTTATAACTTTAAAAAGCAAAATTTTACTTGTTATTTATTTACAAATAGAAATTTTGTTGAAATTTCACAAATGAGAAAGTAAAAAATCATTTCTTGGGAAATAACTTATACCTATATTAATATAAATATTTTTTATTGTGTATTGAAAAAGCCGTGACATAAGTCACGACTTTCTTTTATGTGGTCATTCTACTTATAGGATTTGCTTGAGAGAACAGATCTTTAATATCACTATAAGGTATTGCAATTTCAAACAATCCATAAGAAGCAGGTGTATATTCGCCAGGTTGATAAAATAATACTAGTGCATCTGGAGTTAAATAAAATTGTTGATTTTCAATATTTCCTTCAAAGTTTTCAGTGAATGGAATATTTTCTGCCCTAGCTCTTTGAACAGCAAGCTGGCTGAGCCTTTCTCTAAAGTTTGAGCTAGGATTAAATAAATCTTCAAGATCATATTCTTGTCCGGTGTTAGCATCTATAATTAAGGAACTATAAACTGTATTTTCATTTCCTCCCATAGTATTAGTATACAAATAGAAGAGAATACTTATCAATCCATTTCTCTGAAGAGAAAGAATATAAGAACTAACAATCTCATTAAAATTAGTTTGCTCAGGAAGAAAAACAGCACTATTAAACATAGAATTAAGTTTCTCAATAATTGATCCATTTATGTTGGATTGAATGTTTTCATTTTGCAATCCTTCAATAATTGGATAATCTACTTTAAAACTACTAGGTGCTATACTAACATTTCTAATGTTAGATGAAAGATCCATTGCTTCTCTAAGAAAACTTCTTCCAAAACATTCGAACATCGCAATTCTTCTTAAGTCCATTCCAAAATAAACCCATCTTCGTCCATTCCATCTAAAGCCCGCTATACTTCTTCTATCTACACTGATTAACCATGCCCAGAAAGGTCTACCAGTTGTAGGCCATATATATACAAATTGAAATCTGCATGGACGTATAGAAGCTTGAGACACAGCAAAAGGTTGTACGCCAGCGGCTTTTTGTGGCGTGAAATTTGGAGGCGGACTAGAAGGCGCACCAAATTGTCCTCCAACACTAGGTGGACCCATTGGTGGCCTGCCAGTTGGAGCCATCGGTGGTCTACCAGTTGGAGCCATTGGTGGCCTGCCAGTTGGAGCCATTGGTGGCCTGCCAGTTGGAGTCATCGGTGGTCTACCAGTTGGAGCCATTGGCGGCCTACCAGTTGGAGCCGTTGGTGGTCTACCAGTTGGAGTCATTGGCGGCCTACCAGTTGGAGCCATCTGTGGCGTACCAGTTGGAGTCATTGGTGGTCTACCAGTTGGAGCCATCTGTGGCGTACCGGTTGGAGTCATTGGTGGTCTACCAGTTGGAGCCGTTGGTGGCGTACCAGTTGGAGTCATCGGCGGCCTACCAGTTGGTGGAGGCATCATTTGACGCTCTCTATCCTCTCTATCGAAAGTAAAAGGTACAAAATCGAAATCTTCATTAGATGACCTAAAATCATTATCATATGGATGACGAACAAACATAATGTAATAACGCTCCTTATTAATATTATCATAATATAATATGTGATGGATTTGAAAAAGTTACCATATTAATCAATTGATACCAATAATAATTAATATAAGAAACTTTATATATTATGCTGAACTATGTAAATATAATGTTAAAAATGAAAAATAAAGATTTTTATTAAAAAATATAGAATATTTTACATATTATAGCTTTATTATAATTTAGTTATAAGCTTCAAGAACCATTAGGTGATTTAGGTTTTATAATTAAGTCTATTAGGAGGAGTTATGGAGAATTATGAAAAAAAGGAGAAATTGAACATTATATTATATATAGTATCTTTCATTATAGGTTTTATTGGAATGGGAAATCAATATACCTTTCAAAATAATGCATCTAAATTTTTAGTTTCTGTTAAAATACTGTTTATTATCTTTCTACTAATAATTTATCCAATAGCATTATATAGAGTATATAGAGATGATATAAAAGCTTATAATATTATTCCTCTTATAATAATTGAAGCCATATTTTGTGTTATTTTATGTTTTTCTTTCTATAAGGTATTTATTTCATCTTCTTTAGAAGTAGGGATTTATCTTGATATATTTCATATATTAGGTATTGTATCATTAATTTTATTGGTTTATTTAGAAGGGAAAATTACTCATGAATCTATAAGGAAAAGTTCTATAATTGGTATTTTTATTTTACTTTTTGTTTTAGGATATTTTATTTATGGTAGATATGCACACCTTTTAAGTTATGAAAAGCAAGATATAAAAGTAAGTGAATTTAAAATTCCTAGGCATATGGTTGTGATTAATGGAGAAACTCATGATAGAACATTAATAATTGATAAAAAAATTATTGAAGATTTATTTAGTGAAATAAACTTATCTAATATTCAATATATAGGAAATTATAAGGGAATAAGTGATTTGAGGATAATTGAGAAAAAAACCAGAATAAATAGAGTATGGATGGATTATGGGGATAATGAAGAATATAAAAATTTAGAAGAGGGATATATAGATTGTATTAGATTTTACAATGATAAGTTTTCTACTATAGTTGTTACATCACCAAATAGAGATATTGATTATCAATATGAAGTTGATTTAAGCAAGGAAATCATAAAGAAAGTTTTAAATGCACCTAATGAAATTTTACCTTTTGAAAATTATTATAAACTCGAAAAAAAAGCAAAAGAATATATAGAAAAATTGGGATATAAGATTATAAATGATAGTGAACAGGCTTATTATTTAAAACTTCCAGAGGATTTTAATTATATTTATAATAGTTATAGTATAGGAAGATTTCTAAATGATAAAAATGAATTATCTAAGAAAAATGGATATGACTTTTCTAAATATATGGGTGAAGATGTAAAGTTATTTACTTATAAAGTAAGCGGCAATGAAAAAGATATTAAGAATATTTATTTTTTCTTATATGAGGATAATATTATTGGAATATGGCAAGAAGATATAGAAAATGCTGATGATTTATCAATTTTAAAAGCTTATACTAAAGAAACAAGAGAATATTATACATTTAAAGATTTAAATGTAGGAAATATGGAAGATTTAGATATTGTAAGAATTTCAAAAAATAATAAAAAATATAAGACTATTGATGATAAAAATGAAGTTAATAAGTTTTCAAAAGAGCTTAATAAATATTCTTTAAAATTAAATGAAGATATAGATAAAGATACTTTGGCTGTTTATTATCATATAAAATTAATGAATAGTACAAGAAGTAATTTAATTGATATAAAAAGATGTGAACAGAATACATTAATAATTAATAATGTACCTTATTCTATAATTGATGGAAATATAAATTTTGAAGATTTTTATCATAAAGGAAAAGATAATTAAAAAACAAAATTTCATAAATGCTATTAATTTCTTGAGTTTAAATTATAGATTTGGGCAAAATAATCCTATAATTAATTTATATTTTAGAGGAGGATTATTCTATGAAAAATGTACCTGAAGCAAAACGTGTAGCATTAACCCCATCTACAAAAAAGGAATTAAATAAATTTAACCAAGAGTTTTCAGAAGATATTTCTCAAGGTTCTGAAAAACATAATAAAGCAAGAAAAAATAAATAGTTATTAGTAATACAATATTGCACCCCTGTGGAATTTATATTCTCAGGGGTGCAATATGTTGTAGAAATAATTTGATAATAGTTACTTGTTGCATTCTATTTTATATTGGACACCTATATAATACTTAAAATACATATGGACTATTTATCAATAGTTGTTATATATTACTTTTTTTATTTTAGTTATAAAATTTACATTTAAAGTATAATTAAATTTCATATATATTATAACAGATATAACCTGCTATAATATAATCAATTAACAGTTTATTAAGTGACTTTCAAACCTTTCTTAAATTGATTAGAATAAAACAAATTTAGTTCCAATTTGGAAAGCAAAGTAAATTGCATAAGGGGGGGATATTTTGAATTTTCAAGGGATTATAATAGGATTATTTTCATTTTTAATTATAGGTATTTTTCATCCTATAGTAATTAAAGGGGAATATTATTTCAGTAAAAGCATATGGCCCATATTTTTATTATTAGGTATTATATTTATAGTTTTATCGTTAAATATTAAAGTTGAATTGGTATCTGCATTATTTGGAGTTACAGGTTTTTCTTGTCTTTGGAGTATACATGAGCTAATAGAACAAGAACAACGGGTAAAAAAAGGATGGTTTCCTAAAAACCCTAAACGTAAATAATTTTTATATAATAATATATAATTAAAAAATAACTAGCATACTGGCTAGTTATTTTTTAAATACCTAAGATAATATATAAATAAAAAATAATTACATTAAACTACTGTAGTGCTGTTTAATTTACTATTAAAAGATTTTGGAATGTATATTATATTTAATTTATTTGTTAATTTATTTCTCTCAATTTGACAATTAAGTCCGAAAAGCTCATATACAATATTTTCATTTAAAACATCTTCTGGTTTTCCAAAATCTAGTATTACTCCATTTTTCATTATAATTATTTTATCGCAATAATAGCAAGCAATATTTAAATCGTGAATTGCTGAAAATACTGTTAAATTTTGAGATTTTATTATGTCCATTATTTGTAGTTGATATCCAATATCGAGGTGATTAGTTGGTTCATCAAGAATCATAAAATCACTTTCTTGAGCTAATGCTCTTGCAATTAAAACTCTCTGTTTTTCTCCACCAGATAAGTTTAAAAAATTTCTATCTTTAAACCCTAACATTCCAACTTTTTCTAAACAATTTTCAGCAAGTTCTATGTCATTAGAATTACTATCTTCGAATAAGCCTTTATGTGCAAAACGGCCTATTAACACCATATCTATAACTTTAAAGTCAAATTCAGGTCTATTTTCTTGGGCTACTACTGACATATTTTTAGCAACTTCTTTATTAGATAATTTTTTTAAGTTTATATTATTTAAAAAAACTTCACCTTTATCTGGTGTACAAACTCTATATATATTTTTAAGTAAAGTTGATTTTCCACTACCATTTGGTCCTATAATTCCAACAAAATCACCTTTATTTATTTCTAAATTTATATTTTTTAATATATGCTTATATTGCAAATCTTTTACACTTAATTTGATCATGTTAACCTCCAAAAGAATATTTACTCTTTTTTAATAGAAGTAAGAAAAATGGTGCACCAATGAAGGCTGTAACAACACCTATAGGAAGTTCTTCAGGAGAACCAATTATTCTTGCAAGTATATCAGACCATATTAAGAATAAAGAACCTAAAAGAATAGTTAGTGGAATAAGCTTTTTATGCACAGAACCAGCAATAGTTCTTGAAATATGAGGAATTACAAGACCAACAAAGCCTATTATTCCACTTAGAGATACCATAATTCCAGTTAATAGTGTACTTGTTGCTATTATTATTTTTTTCAAAAGCTTAATATTAACACCTAAAGTTATAGCTGCGTCTTCACCAAGTAAAATTGCATCCAATGTTTTATGAATTACTAAAGCTATTATAGAAGAAATTACTAAAACTAAAAAGGCTAAAAGTAAGTCACCCCATTTAGCACCAGCAAGTGACCCAGTCATCCAAAACATTACAGAGTAAAGCTTTCTTACGTCTTTGGCTTTAAACATAATAAAATTTGTTATAGCAGAGAATATAGATGCTACTGCTACCCCTGTTAGCACTAATCCAGAGGAAGAAAATTTTCCCTGTCTACTTGAAATAACAAAAACAATTATTGAAGAAAGTAATGCTCCAATAAAAGCACCTAAATGTACAGATAAGATAGGTAATGCTAGTGTACTACCTAGTAAAATAGTTAGTACAGCTCCAGTTGAAGCACCAGAAGATATTCCAAGTATATAAGGGTCAGCTAGAACATTTTTTGTTAATGCTTGCATTAATACACCTGATAAAGAGAGACCAGCACCAACAATTGCAGCAAGTAGTACTCTAGGAAGTCTTAATTGCCACACTATATTTTCTACAGAGTTAGACCAAGTTTTTGGAAAAAACTCTTTGTTTGATATATTGTTAATTATTATTTTACATAGTTCGGCACCACTTATATTTACAGATCCCACATTAATAGCAATTATTATAGAAACTATTAAAAATAAAATCAAGGATATGTATATAAAGGGAAAGGTAAGTTTATTTTTTTTCATGTCAATAACTCTCCAATTTAATTCTTAAAAGCTTCTGGATGGAATTTTTCAGCCATAGTTTTTATTGTATTAGAATTTCTTACACCGGCAACAACATCTGAAAGTCCTAAAACAAAAATATTATTATTTTTTATTGCATCTACATCTTTTAGAGCTGCATTATTTTTTAAAAAGTTTATTTTTTCTTCTACGTTATCAGCAGCATTGTATTGCATAACAATTATGTATTCAGGATTTCTATTTACAACCTCTTCCCAGGTTACATTAGCCCAAGGTTTTTCTCCATCTTTAAATATATTCACGCCACCAGCAAGTCTAATTAAATCTGCCGGTAAACCATTACAAGATGTAAATGGTGAATCTTCTCCAGAGTCATAAATAAAAGCTTTCACTGGTTCTTTATCTTTAGGAACAGCAGATGAAATATCTTCAATTTCTTTTTTCATTTTTGATATAACATTATTTGCATTTTCTTTTACATTAAATATATTTCCTAGATTAGTAAAATCTTCATAAACAGTTTCCATTGTTGCATTAGGGCTTTCACATTTCGGAACATAAATTTTTATTTCATTTTCCTTGCAAAATTCAGCATTAAAATTGTTTTCAGTAAAAGTAGACATCCATCCAGTTATAAAATCTGGTTCTACGCCAAGTAAAGTTTCCTTTGAAGGCATTAAGTCAGCTAACTCATTTAATTTAGAATGGGCATCCTTATATTCTGGTAATACCTCATTATCTTGAAAGGAATATCCAGCTATAGAGTTTTCTAGACCTAAAGCAAGAAGCATCTCTGTTGTAAAGCCACTTAAGCTTACAGCTTTCTTAGGAGCTTCAGAAAAAACTTCATCTGCCTTTCCAGAAGGTAAGTCATTATTAATTGTAACTTGTGTATAAGTTTTAGCATCAGAGGTTGATTCTATAGAACTTGAAGCATTATTTTCATTTGCATTACCGCATCCTCCTAACATAGTTGCAGTTAAAGAAACCGCTAAAATCAATGAATAAATATTTTGTTTTTTCATCTTAAAATTCCTCCATTATTTTTTAGAATTGTAATGTGTTATTTATATATTTAAATAAAATATTTTATTTATTAACTTTAAAAAAATAGCAATAGAAAGCTATTAAAATTAAGTTTTTTATTAATTTTTAAAATAAAAAAAGTATCTTAAGAATTAAGATACTAAAAGATGTAATGCTAAAATAATAAATCTATTTCTAATATTTAAACTATAAATAAAATAAGACAATACCATATAGTTAAATTAGCAACCTTAAAATACCTTATCCTAGTAAGTGATTTTAAAACCTATATTGGCAGGTCTCCTGACTTAGATTCATCATAAGTTTTTACCTTCCCACAAAAAAAATGCAGTGGCATAACAAAAATTTACTCCTCAATACAGTGGCTGGACCGTAAGGGATTTTCACCCTTTTCCCTTTCAAGAAATACTTATATTTCACCAAAATAGTTAATATATTTAATTTTAAATAAAGATTTACAATTACTTCATCAGGATTATAACACAAAATTTTACAAAGAGTATATTTCAGAAAATTTAAATTATTATAAAACATACAATTTATTTGCTACAAGAAATAGATATAAGTTAAATATATTGTATTAAGAGAGTAACAGTAGTATAACAGTATAAAGAATAAATGTAAATATTTTGATATAATTACTTTAAGGTGATATAAAAATAAGAAAGGAGAATCCACTAAATAAAATTTTATATAAAGGGAAAATTATCCATAGAAATATATCTTTAGTGGCAAAATAATAATGAAAACAAATATTTATTTAGTTAGACATGCTCATTCTAATTACAACGCTGATGAGTTAAATAGACCATTATCTCATAAAGGAGTTATAGAGAGAAATAAAATTACGGAAGTCCTTGAAAAAGAAAATATAGATTTAGTAATTTCTAGCCCTTATAAAAGAGCAATAGAAACTGTAGAAGTTGTAGCAAATTTAATAAATAAAAGTATAATTATAGAGGAGGGCTTTAAAGAAAGGAAATTATGTGAATATCCTGTGGATAATTTTGAGGAAGCTATAGTAAAACTGTGGACAAATCCAAGTTTTTGTTTTGAAGGTGGAGAAAGTAATATAGAAGCACAAGCAAGGGGCGTTAATTCCTTAAATAATGTATTAGATAATTATAGCGGAAAAAATATAGCTATTGGAACTCATGGTAATATTATGGTGCTTATTATGAATTATTATTGTAAAAATTATGATTTTGATTTTTGGAAGGAACTTAAAATGCCTGATGCTTATAAATTAATTTTTGAAGATAAAAAGCTTTTAGCTATAGAGGCAGTCAGTAAATAAGTTATTTGCTGTAAATATTTAATAGAAGTCTATAGTAAAACTAGAAAAGAATTAAGATTTTGATTATTTAATCAATTTTAGATAAAAGTATGGATTTTTTATTAATATGTTAATAAAAAGTTAAAATGTATAAATGAAATAATATATTGACATAAATATCTAGATATAGATATACTTAGTACATGGGTGTAAAACCTAAATATGATTAATTTATAAAAGGAGGTAGTAAGATGTTAAACAGATTAATAAGTATAGGATCCAAATTTAATATTGTATTAACTAATACCCTACCTCATGATATAGGTTTATCATAGCCTTTTTGTGTAAATTTTAGTCCTAGGGTATTCCTAGGACTTTTTTTATGCATTAATAGCTGTATTTTCCTGTTTATCAATGGGAAAATACGGCTTTTTTTCATCTCTGGGGATTCTATATTAAGTAAAAATTGGATAATCATTCTAGGTAGATTGTTCAAAAACCATTTGTAACAATGTGCAATTTTAAACTTGTGTTTAGAAGTAAAAAAATAAATATAAATTTTAAAATTTTCTATAGCAGTTTAGAAGATGTTGAAAATTGTATGTTGTTTATTTTAAAAAGTGACTTGTAGCTGGAGGGGGCGATTTACGTTGAAGAAAATTTTAAGCTACACAAAAAATTATAAACTAATAACACTAATTGGAGCATTAGCTATGATTATTATAATTGGTGTTGACTTAGTAACTCCTTATATTACAAAACTATTTATTGATGATGTAATTGTAAAGGGAAATTATGAAATACTAGGAATGTTGCTCAAAGGTATTGCAGTAATAGCATTTACCAAATTTATATTTGGATATGTAAAAGAATTTATGTTTGATTATCTTGGAAGAAAAGTTGCAGGAGATTTAAAACAAAATCTTTTTGATCATATTCAAAGTTTATCTTTTTCATATTTTGATAATATGAATACTGGTGAACTTATGTCTAGAGTAGGTGAAGATGTAGATAATATTTGGGGAGTTATGGGCTTTGGAATGAGATTATTTATAGAAAATATTGTCTACTTTGTTTTATCTACAGTTATCTTACTGAGAATGAATGTGCTTTTAACAGTAATTGCACTAATTACTATGCCAGTTATAGCTTTTATAACTGTAAAGCTTGAAAAGCAATTAGACTCAGTTTTTGAAAAAATAAGTGATCATACAGCAGTATTAAATACTACTGCTCAAGAAAATATTGCAGGGGTTAAACTAGTAAAAGCTTTTGCAAGGGAAAAGCATGAAATATTAAAATTTCTTAAGTTTAATGATAAAAATTATGATCTTGCTGTTCAGAAATCAAAAATTTGGGGAAAGTTTTATCCTATAGAAGAATTTTTAGGAAATTTATCTGTACTTTTAGTTAATGGTGTAGGTGGAATATTGGTTATTAAAGGTACCTTAACTGTAGGAGAACTTGTAGCTTTTAATGGTTATTTATGGCTTTTAATTTGGCCAATGAGAATGCTTGGATGGCTTACAAATATGTTATCTCAAACTAAGGCATCTCAAAAGAAGATAGATGCCATACTTGCTATAGAACCAGAAGTAAAGAATTCTGAAGATGCCATAGTACTTGAGGATATTAAGGGTGATATATCTTT
Source organism: Clostridium sp. UBA2485 (assembly GCF_002341865.1). GTDB lineage: Bacteria > Bacillota > Clostridia > Clostridiales > Clostridiaceae > Clostridium_J. The sequence continues at coordinate 179,465 of NZ_DDOV01000031.1, forward strand.
TGAAAATGTTATTTTTAAATATAAAGAAAAACCAGTTCTTAGAGGTATTAATTTAGATATTAAAGCTGGAAGTACAGTAGCAATTATGGGCGCTACTGGCTCAGGAAAATCATCATTAATAAGTCTTTTATTAAGAAATTATGATGTAATGGAAGGCTCTGTTAAGATTGATGGGTGTGATGTTAAGGATATTGATGTACATTCTCTAAGAAAAAGCATCTCAATTGTGCCTCAAGATTCTTTCTTATTCTCAGACACAATAGAAAATAATATTAGATACGGAAAAGAAAGTGCCACAATAGAAGAAATAGAAAAGGTATTAGAACTTGCTTGTGCAAAAGAATTTGTAGATGAGTTAGAAGAAGGACTAGAAACTTTAATAGGGGAAAGAGGGCTTGGATTATCTGGAGGACAAAAACAAAGATTATGTATTGCAAGAGCCCTTATTAGAAAGTGCTCAATATTAATTCTTGACGATTCAACCTCAGCTTTAGATATGGAAACAGAACATGATCTTCTAAAAAACCTTTATCATAGCGAAAAGAAAATTACCACTTTTATTGTAGCTCATAGAATTTCAGCAGTAAAAAATGCAGATTTAATTATATATATGGATGAAGGTGAAATTGTAGAGTATGGAACTCATGAAAGCTTACTTAAAAAAGGTGGTAAATATTATGAAATTTACAAAACACAATTTAAAGATTTTATAAACTCAGAAAAGAGAAATGAGGAGGTGAGTTAATATGGCTAAGAATTCAATAAATCAGGATGAAAAGATAACTAGTAGATCAAATAGTGAAATATTTTTAAGATTAATAAAATATTTAAAGCCATTTAGAGCTAAAGTATTTTTTATAATTTTCTTAATGATAATAATTATGATTAGCGGATTATTAACTCCATATCTACTAAAAATATCTATTGATAAATTCATAGGAGCAAAAAATATTAAAGGTCTTATAATGGCAACTTCAGCAGTTGTAATAATTAACTTTATTGGTATGCTGTCATCTAGAATTTCAATTATAGAAATGTCTAAGATAACCAATAAAATATTGTTGAATATAAGACAAGAATTATATAATCATATTCAGAAATTATCTTTTGCTTTCTTTGATGAAAGACCAGTTGGAAAAATTCTTGCAAGAGTTATTGGTGATGTTAACTCACTAGCAGAACTTTTCTCAAGTGGAGTAACTACAGTAATACCACAGTTTTTAACAGTTGTATGTGTTGCTGTACTTATGTTTACAATGAATGCAAAACTTGCAGTATTGGCTATTATTGTATTGCCAATACTATGTTTTACCATGTTCTCTATAGAAACTATATCTAGAAAGAAGTGGCAAATTTATAGACAAAAGCGCTCTAATATGAATGGTTATACTCATGAAGCTTTTTCAGGGGTAAGAATTATTCAAGACTTCACTTATGAAAAAACTAGCTCAGATAAGTTTAAATTTTCACTAAAAGAGATGTTGGATGGCTTTATGAAGGCAATTATATTTAACGACTTTTTCTGGCCAATAGTTGAAGTATCTTGGGGTATCAGTACACTTATTATATTTTGGTATGGAACTAAATTTTTCCAAAGTAGAGAGATTACTGTAGGTACAATTGTTGCTTTTATATCTTATTCTGATATGTTTTGGAGACCAATTATAAACTTAGCTTCTTATTACAATACATTAATAACAAATTTTGCGGCAGCAGAGAGAATTTTTGACATAATGGATGTTGAACCAGATATTATAGATTTGGAAAGTGCTGAAATTATGCCTAAAATTAAAGGGAATGTAGAGTTTAAAAATGTAACCTTTGAGTATGAAGAAGGAACTCCTGTCCTTAAAGATGTAAGTTTTAAAATAAGACAAGGAGAGAATATAGCTTTAGTTGGCCCTACAGGAGCAGGAAAAACAACTATAACTAGTCTTGTGAGTAGATTTTATGATTGCAATCTTGGAGAAGTATTGATTGATGGTAAAAATGTTAAAGATGTTAACCTTTATTCTTTAAGAAGTCAAATGGGAATAATGCTGCAAGATACTTTCCTATTTTCTGATACAATAAAGGAAAATATACGTTATGGAAAGTTAGATGCAACTGATGAGGAGATTATAGCAGCTGCAAAAGCGGTAAATGCTCATGAGTTTATTATGAAGCTTGAAGATGGATATGATACAGAGGTAAATGAAAGAGGATCAAGACTTTCAGTTGGTCAACGTCAGCTTATTTCCTTTGCTAGGGCTCTTCTTGCTAATCCAAGGATTTTAATTCTTGATGAAGCTACATCTAATATAGATACTGCTACAGAAATATTAGTACAAAAGGGGATCAATAAACTTCTAAAAGGAAGGACGTCTTTTGTAATAGCTCATAGATTATCAACTATTAGAGATTGTAATAAAATTATGGTAATAGATGACGGAAAAATAATTGAAGCAGGAACCCATGATGAGCTTATGGCTAAAAAAGGCTTCTATTACGGCTTGTATATGGCACAGTATAGATTCCTTAATGAAGGAGCTTAACAATAGATAATTAAAATTAGTAAAAAGAATATAGATTTCAACAAATTATTTTCACCTTAGAGGAATGGCATGAAGCCATTTAGGGGTTCCTCTAAGGTGTAATTATAATAAGAAATTAAGGTAGAATTATTAAATTTATTAAGTAAAACTTAAATATTAAATTAATTATATGGGGTATAGAGATAAATAAGATAAAAGGATTAATAGAGAGTCCTATAAGAGTGAGAGAAAAATTATGATTAAATAAATTGGGGGCTTAAAAATAGAGGAATAATAGAGAGGAATTTCTAACTATGAATATTAGAAAATATAATGAGAATGAAATAAATTATATAGTTGAACTTTGGTGTGAGGTTTCTAAGAAATCTCATGATTTTATTAATGGGGAATATTGGGAAGAGAAAAAAGAAGATATGATGACAAAATACATTCCTATGTCTGAGACTTATGTTATAGAAGATGATGATAAAATTTTAGGCTTTGTGTCTATGATAGACAACTATTTAGCAGCATTGTTTATTGACAACAATTATCATAATAAGGGGTATGGTAATAAGTTATTAAACTTTGTAAAAGAGCGTAAAGATGAAATTGAATTAAAGGTTTATGAAAAAAATAAAAAAGCCTATGAGTTTTATTTAAGAAATGGTTTTATTTTAAAAGATGAATTAATTGATAATGACACGGGAGAAAAAGATTATTTAATGGTATGGAAATCTAATTAAGAATTATGGTAAAAGTCTAAGAACATTAATTATTAGGGACGGTTCATTAATTTTTTATAAATTAAAGACTTTAAATATATTTTAGATAAGCTATATTTTTAAAATTATATAATTTTCATGAACTGTCCCTTATTAATTACTATAAGTAGAAAGGCAATATAAAATATGAATAGTGTGTTTGATAAAATAGAAAGCATTATTAGTGATATAAACAATAAGAAAGAATTTTCTGGAGTTGTTTTAGTAAAAGAGAAGGATAATATCATATTTGAAAAGTCCTATGGCTTAGCAAATAGAAATGAAGAAATTAAAAATAAAGTAGATACAAAATTTGGAGTTGCATCAGGAGCTAAAGGATTTACTGCAGTTGCCATATGCCAGTTAGTACAACGGGGATTAATATCATTTGATACCTTATTAAAAGATTGCTTAGATATTGATTTTCCTAAGTTTGATTCTAATATAACCATTCATCATTTATTAACTCATTCTTCTGGAATACCTGATTATTTTGATGAAGAAGTCATGAGTGACTACAGTGCACTATGGAATTCCATGCCAATGTATAACATATGTGAAGTAAAAGATTTTCTTCCTATGTTTAAAAATAGAGCAATGGAATTTAAACCTGGATACAAATTTAAATATAATAATGCAGGATTTATTGTATTAGGATTAATAATAGAAAAATTAACAGGTTTAAAATTTGCAGAATATATTGAAAATAATATATTTAAAATATGCAAAATGAATGATTCAGGATACTTTTTTATGGACAACCTTCCTAAGAATACAGCCTATGGATATATTGAAAATCATGAGAATAATTCTTGGAAGACTAATATTTATTCCATTCCAATTGTAGGGGGACCGGATGGCGGGGTTTTTACTACAGCATCAGATATGACAAAATTCTGGAGTGAATTATTTAATAATAGATTATTAAATAAAGAATTAACTGAAAAGATCTTATCAACTCAAATAGTTGTTGAAAAAGACCTATATTATGGATATGGAATCTGGATTGTACAAAATAAAGATGGCATATTTAAATACACTCTAATGGGTGCTGATCCAGGAGTAAGCTTTAGATCATCAGTATATCCAAAGCATAATATCAATTTAACTGTTATGGCTAATAAGGAATATGGGGGAAGTATCATAACAAGGGAATTTGAAAATAAAGTATTGAAGGATTACTAAAGACTTTATTTTATATTAAGGGACGGTTCATTACTTTTTATAAGTTATAAAGTTTATATATTGAGGGCAAGAAATCTAAAAAATATATAATTTTAATGAACCATCCCTTAAATTTAGGAGACTGCGAAAAATGTATATTAAGGGACGGTTCATTACTTTTTATAAATTGCAAAGTTTATATATTGAGGAGAAGGGATCTAAAAAATATATAATTTTAATGAACCGTCCCTTAAATTTAAATATGAGTATGCTAGATTGGGAGTAGCAGAGTTTAATAAAATAGCTATCAAATCATATGAAAAAGCAGGATTTGAAATTTTTGCTACCCCATAATTGTGAAATATCATGATAAAAAATGAAGATTTTATGGATGAAAAAAGCACTCGAAAAATAAAATTAATAAAAGGTAAATGGAGTAATTTTTATGGAATATTTAAGAAAAATTGTTGGGGAGAATTGCTATTTATCACCTGTAGATGCTCAAGGAGCTGATAAAGTTGCTAAATGGAGTAACGATATGGAAGTAGCTATTAGAACTGGTGATGCTTCTGACATGATAAGTTATGAAGTGCAAAAGGGATATCTTGAAAATATGAATAATAATGGCTATGCATTTTATATTGTTAGAAAAGATAATGATGAAGCTGTGGGAATTGGAAGATTGATGAGAGTAGATTTAATAAATAGGAGAGCTACACTTGGAATGTTTATAGGAGAAAAAAGTTGCTGGGATATTGGAATAGGCACAGAAGTGACAAAATTGATATTAGATTTTGGATTTAATATCATCAATTTAAATAATATAATGATTGAAACTTTTTCCTTTAATGAAAGAGCAATACAGGCATGTAAAAAGTGTGGATTTAAAGAGATAGGCAGACGCAGAAAAGCAATAATATATGGAAAAAAACAGTATGATGAAGTTTATATGGACATACTTTCTGAAGAATTTGAAGGAGATTTAATTAATAATATATAAAGGGATATTCTAGCAAAATAAATTAAAGAGTTAGAAGGTACTTTAGTTTAAATAGGTAAGAGGGTGATTAATATGGATATTATAAAACATAATAGTAAAGCTTGGGATGGTCAAGTTAAAGCAGGGAATATGTGGACTAAACCAGTTTCAAGTGAAATTATAGAAGATGCTAGAAGGGGACAATTGGGTATTTATCTTACTCCAACTAAGATAGTTCCAAGAGAATGGCTTGGAGATTTAAAGGGAAAAAAAGTTTTATGTTTAGCTAGTGGAGGAGGGCAACAAGGACCTATCTTATCAGCAGTCGGTGCAGAAGTTACTGTTTTTGATAATTCAAGAGAGCAATTAAAGGGCGATGAATATGTAGCTGAAAGAGAAGGACTTAATATTAAAACCATTCAAGGAGATATGAGAGATTTATCTCGTTTCGAAGATGAAAGTTTTGATTTAATTGTTCATCCTGTTTCTAATATTTTTGTAGATAATATTTTAGTGGTGTGGAAAGAAGCTGCAAGAGTGCTGAAAAATAGTGGGATATTAATTTCAGGCATAGCAAATCCTATAAATTATGTATTTAACGATGAAAAGCTAGATAAAGGGATATTTGAGGTTAAATACTCAATTCCATATTCAGATTTAGAAAGCTTAAGTAAAGAAGAAATAGACGAATATATTGAAAAAAATTATCCTTTTGAATTTGGACATACCTTAGAAGATCAAATTAAGGGACAAATTGATGTAGGATTTGTTATTACAGGATTTTATGAAGATACTTATGGTGGAAAGTCTATTTTAGATAAATATATAAATACCTATATTGGTACAAGAGCAGTAAAAACAAGCTGTAAATAAATATTATAGATATAGATAATTTGAAGGTATTTACTAATCCAAATTACAGAATTAAAATTAAGGGACGGTTCATTATATTTTAATGAATCGTCCCCTATATTTAAATTATACTTTAATAATTAATAAAACAGGATGAGCAATGGAATAGAATGACATTGTTGATGGATAAAATCATTAGGAGGATATAACTATAGAAATTAAAAAAATAAAAGCTAATAATCTTGATCAAGCTAGAGAGTTACATGTCTATTGTACAAGCCGTCAATGGACTGATAAAGCAGCATCAAAAGATGAGTTATCATTTTATACACCTGATGAAATTTTAGGAGTGTTTGAGGACGAAAAATTAGTATCTATGATAAGGAACTATACTTTCAATCAATCAGTTAGAGGCATAATTAAGAAAATGGGAGGGGTTTCCCACGTGGCTACTTTTCCCGAATACCGTTTACGCGGATATGTAAAAGATTTAACAAAAGCAGCATTTTTAGATATGAAAGGAAAGAAGCAATCTGTTAGTATGTTGCATCCTTTTAAAGAAAGTTTTTATAGCTCTTTTGGCTATGTTGGAACAAATGACAATTTATTAGTCAAAATTTCTCTAGATGGATTTTCTCATTATTTGGGAGATGTATCAAAAATAGAAGGTGAGTGGGAAGAAAAAAGGGTAAGGGCTACTGAGGTACAAGATGAATTTGAGGCATTTAAATTAGAACTTGATTTATTACAACATCATGGACTTGTTTTTCTTAATGATATGTCTAATGAATATTGGATAGAAGATCATGGTGGGGTAATTGTAGTCTTCATAAAGAGAAATAATAAAATTATGGCAGCAGCAAAATATATTAAAATAGGTTCTGGAGAAAATGGAATAATTTTTGTGCCAGAAATGTATTGGAAAAGCATAGAAGGTAGAGTAATGTTGTTCAGATATTTTGCAAAACATAAAGACCAATTTTCGCATATAGAGTTAAGAATTCCATATGGTGTTAATTTTTTTGGGTGGTTATGCGATACAATGAGACCTTTTGAAGTAAATATTAATAGGAACCCATGGATGGTAAGAATTATTGATGCAGTAGAAGCAATAAGTGGTATAAATGTAAATTTAGAAGAGGAAATTATTTTAGAATTACATGATGAATATTGCCAGTGGAATAATGGTGTTTATGATTTGAAAGCTATTAATAATAAACTAAAAATGAGTGAATGCAGGAGTGAAATTAAACCACATGTAAGGATGGATATAAAAGGACTTACTTCACTTTTATATGGTGTATATTCTATAGAAGAGCTTGAATTTAAGGAGTGGCTTATTCTATCAGATTCAAAGAGTGGAAGGATATTAGATGAGTGGTTTCCGAAAAAACTTCTTTATAATCCATATTATTTCTAATGTATTAATTTAATATGTGCAAATATCTCAATCATATATTAACAAGTCAGTAATTAGAAATATTGAATTTACGATAAGTTATGATTTATAGCATAACCATAAAAAATTATTATTTAATTTACTAGGGGATATTCGAGAGAAGTATAAGTTATTTAAATGTTATGAAAAGTAAAGAGCGTTTCTACCCTTTACTTAGAAGTTAAGGGACGGTTCATTATATTTTATTGTATTTAAAATTGCATGTAAGCAGTTGTTTAGAATTTTTCTAAACATTACAATAAAACTTAAATATTTTGATGAACCGTCCCTGATATTTCAAGATGAAATAAATATTATCCAATTAGGGGATGGGATTATGATTAAAATTAGGCAATTAACAGAAGCAGATATGAGACAAGCAATGGAATTAAAGATTTTGTGCTGGACAGAAGAGTTAGCTGGTAAGGCTGAAAACACTCTTTCATTTTCGCAAGAACTGGACTTATGGGTAGAATGGATGAATACAGCTAAAGAAAACAATGATATTCGCTTGTTAATTGGAGCATTTGAAGACGACAAGATGCTTGGCGTTGCCTTTAGCAGTTTTGCTAAAACCTTTGACATACCTGAAAAAGGGATAGAGTTGAACGGTCTTTGGATATATCCCGACCAAAGAAACAGGGGAATTTCCCTTATGATAATTATTTATACATTAGATTTCTATATGGCTAAAGGTATGGAAAAGATAGTGGTCTATAATCCTCATTATTCACCATCAAATCAGTTTTATCGCAAATTTGGTGCACAGGTTGCCAGGCAGGAATATCAGATGGGTGGTGGATTGTTGGTAGATATATTCTTGGTAGATATGCTGTTAATGAAAAGTAATATGGAACAGTCGCTAAAGAAATACGTGTAGGAGCATAAGAATAATCTATATACAAAATAATAGGAATTAATTTTATATGATAAGTAAAATTAGTAAATGTGCAGGAAGATATATGGATATTTGGAGGAAGTTAATGAAATGAAGAATGAAGTAAAATTACTCCCAATAGATGCAAAATCACAATTAATATTTAAGAACTTGATGACTTTGCATTTGCATGATTTATCAGAGTTTGCAGATGATTTAAAAATAAATTCTGAGGGATTATTTGAGTACGATGGAATTGAATATTATTTTAAAAGTGAAGATTTAAAGCCATTTTTTATTTTTGTAAATGCAGATATAGCAGGCTTTGTTCTTTTAAACAGTGGCAAATATGTGCCAGAAAATATAGATTACTCTGTACATGAATTATTTTTAATGAAAGCTTATAGAAAAAAAGGTATAGCGTCTATAGTTGTAGAAAAACTTTTTGAATTATATAAAGGAAATTATAAAGTAGTACAATTATATCATAATACTCCAGCGATAAATTTTTAGAGAAATCTTTATAAAAAAAGTTCTATTAACTATGAGGAATTTGAAGAAGTGATAGATAGTCAAAAGGGTATATTTCAAATCTTTTCAGTAATTTAAATGACAATTAACAGATAAAAGAAAAAATCTTTGAGGAGGGTTTTAATATGGAGGATTTAGTAATTAATGAGGAATGTCCAACAGTTGAAGAATATATTGAATTAAGAAAAGCTGTAAAATGGAGAGTAATTGACATAGAAAATATAAGAAAAGGATTAAAAAATTCTATATACTGTGTATGTATTAGAGATAAGAATCGTATGATAGGTTTTGGAAGAATTGTAGGAGATGGAGGAACAGTTTTCTATATACAAGATATCATTGTTGACCCTCAGTATCAAAACAAAAAAATAGGCACTAAAATTATGGAGAAGATAATGAGTTATATTAAAAATAATTGTTCAAAAGATGCAATTATAGGTCTTATTGCTGTAAGTGAACTTGATGATTTTTACACAGATTTTGGGTTTGTTCATAATGAAAATAACTATTTTTACCGCTTAAATGTGTAATATTATTAATTTAAGATTTCGGAGGAATTAGTATGTGGAGTACTATTGATTCAGAACATTACATTTTTAACTTTCATAAAGATTCTTTATCAGAAAAGCATATACAGCATATTATTTGTTGTCAAGAAAATTGTTATGATGTTATTTGTAGAGTTCTTAGTATAGTCCTTGATAAGAAAATCAATTATTATCTATGCGATACTAGAGATGAAGTAGGAAAACTTTATGGAGACAATGAACCCTGTAATGGATTTTGCAGATACCCGGGTAAAGAAATGGATGGCATTTATGCTGTCTATAATGAAGACATTAAATGTTTAGGATATCATGAAGATGTTCATTATATTGCGTTTATCGCAATGGGAAAGGCAAGTAGAAATTTTATTAGAGAAGGACTTGCTATGTACTTTGATAAACTATGGTGGGGAATACCAAATGAAGCGTGGATAAAAGAATTTATAAATAAAGATAACTATATACCAATTAGAAACTTAATGAATAATGAAGAGTTTTTTAAGAATAATGAGATATTTACCTATACATTAGCTGGTGCATTTACTAATTTTTTAATAATAAACTATGGTAATGAAAAATATAGTAAGTTTTATTCGACCTGTGATGATTATGCTGAAGAAAAGCTAGAACAAGTTTATGGAAAAACTATAGAAACTTTAGAAAAAGAGTTTTTACAAGATATAAATAATATTGAGTTTAATAATGTAATTAAAAAATATGTTCTAGATAATATTTAATTGGAGGTTGTAAATTTGAGATTGTTTCATGTCAGTGAAGAAAGTGATATAAAGGTATTTAAACCTCGTATTCCAAGTAGAAATGATATGGATAAATCCAAAGGTTTGGTATGGGCAATAAACGAAAAATGCTTACCAAATTTTTTAACGCCAAGAGATTGTCCACGTGTAGCCTATTATTATACAGATAAGACAAATAAAGAAGACTTAAAATATTTCTCATCTAAAACTTCAAATCATGTGATTGCCATTGAAAATAAATGGTTTCAAATAATGAAAAATACAACACTCTATTTATATGAATTTAACTCTAATAATTTTTATATTCAAGATGAAATAGCAGGATATTATGTAAGTGAGCATATGGAGATTCCTTTTAACAAGATAATAATTGAAGATTTATTTCTAGAATTATTAAAACGTAATATAGAAATAAGAATTGTAGATAATTTATGGGATTTATGTGACGAAATAAGAGAAACAACCTTAAATTGGTCTATGTGTAGAATGGCATATGCATCAAAAGTATAAGTATAAGGGACGGTTCATTACATTTTATNNATAAAATGTAATGAACCGTCCCCTTGAAAATTAAATGTTTGTTTTTTCAGGCATTAATTTATCTTTTATTGAATCTACCATTATAGCTATAGCGTTATCTCCTGATATATTACAAGCAGTTCCAAAACTATCTTGAGTTATATATAAGGCTATCATAAGTGCCAATTGAGCTTCGGAAAAATGTAAATTTGTTTGAAGAAGACCTAATGCAGCCATTACAGCACCCCCAGGCACTCCAGGAGCAGCTACCATTGTTACACCTAACATAGCTATAAATCCAGCAATTTCTCCAAAGTTTATAGGCATTCCATTCATTAACATTATAGTTATACTGCAAGCAGTTAAAGTTATAGTACTTCCAGAAAGATGAATAGTTGCACAAAGAGGAACTACAAACTCTCTTACTCCTCTTGAAACTCCATTTTTTTCTGCACATTCTAAATTTATAGGGATAGTTGCAGCAGAAGATTGAGTCCCAATAGCAGCTAAATATCCTGGAATTTGATTTTTTAAGCAAGTAAATAAATTCTTTTTCCCTAATATAGAAGCAATTAAGAATTGTATTACTATTATAGTTAAATGCATTAAAATTATTACTAGAAAGACTTTCCAAAATACTGAAAGAATTCTGCTAACTTCACCTGCAAATGTCATATTAGCAAAAATACCCATAATGTAAAAAGGTAGAAGTGGGATAATGAGATTAGATATTGTTTTTTCCATTATTTTTTGAAATTCTGAAGCTACATTGTATAAAGCTTTAGTTTTAATAGATGCAATACCAAGTCCTAGTAAAAAAGCTAAAACTAGAGCTGTCATTACTGGCATCAATGGTGGAATAGCAATCTCAAATAGCGGTTTTAAAAGCTTTTCTTCTGGATTTCCTGCACTGGATAAATTTGCTGTTGTCTCCACAAACTTTGGAAATAGATTAGAAGCTACAAAGAAGGAAAAAAATCCAGCTACTAAAGTAGAACCATAAGCTAAAAATGTTGTTATTCCAAGCATTTTACCAGCCCCTTTTCCTAAATCAGCTATTCCAGAAACTACAAATCCTAGAATTATTAAAGGAATTGCAAAATCTAAAAAGCTTGCGAATATGGAGCTAAAGGTTGCTAGGATCTCCACAATATTTTTTGGTAAATAAGAACCAATAAGTATACCAAGTATGATAGCGATAATTAATTTTGGTATGAGACCAATCTTTTTCATAAATATAGCACCTCCAATTGTTTAGTTATTCAAAAAAGATATAGTAGATATAGTATAGCAAAAAAAATTTAATTTAAATTATTATTATGTAATAATTCATAAAAAATACATTTAATCATGCATAACAACTATATATTATTTTGAATTAAAGTGTTTTAAAGTATTTTGGAAAACTATAATGTATAATTGATGAAAGTACAGTTAATTGATTCTTACAAAGTTAAAGCAAATAGTTATAACGATTTAATACATGTTCTTAATTTTTTATTAACTTATTAACATATTTTTTAATAAGCATATTGATTAGAATATATTAGAGGAATTATTTAATAAAAAATGGAAGGATATAAAAAAATAGTGGAGAAAGATATATAGATTTACTATATTTACAGTTTATAAATATAGTAGAGGAGTTCCAAATGTTGTGGCTTAAGTGTTAATGAACTAAAATTGAAGGAAAGGAAATTTTAGGATAGTTATGTTATTTAGTGTAGAAGATATAGAGTACATTCAAATCATATTGAATTATTTAAATATGATTTAATTGATAATTTAAATTTAGTTAAAGAAAGAGTAGGCTTTAACATTTATACAAATAAGAAGGAGAAAAAATAATGTTTATATTTGAAACCACAAATGAGTTATGTTGCCTTGCTAAGGGTAGAGGTGAATTTTATGCAAAAAAAGGTGCCATGATAGGATACAAAGGAGATTTTAGATTTGAGAAATCATTGCTAGGGCCTAACAATAATCGAGGGGCATTAGGAGCTTTAATGGGATATGTAAAAAGAAATATCTCAGGAGAAAATATTGAACTTATGACGGTAGAGGGGGATGGAGAAGTATATTTAGCGGAAAATGCTTATCATGTTACCGTAATAGACTTAGAGCCAATGGATGGTGTATGTGTTGAAAGTGAAAACATTCTTGCCTTTCCTAAAGAAATACACTATGATGTTTCATTTGTTGGAACAGGGGTAATTTCTCAAAGGGGGTTATGTTCTACTCAATTTACAAACAAAACAAATCAAATATTATCTGTTGCAGTGATATCAGATGGAAATCCTTTAATATTAGAGGGACCCTGTGCAGTAGATCCAGATGCAGTAGTTTGTTGGACAGGAAGAAATCCTTCCATTGGAACTCAAGTAGGATGGAAAACTTTAATTGGACAAACCTCCGGTGAAAGTTATTATCTTCAATTTAATGAACCAGGACAAAAAGTAATAATTCAGCCTTCAGAAAGATTGTCTGGACTTAAGCTATCTATTGATTAGTTTATACATAAATGTTACTTCTACTAATATATATAATAATATTTTAAAATTAAGGGACGGTTCATTACTTTTTATAGATTATAAAGGAACATTTTTTATAATTTAATATATTGTAATGAACCGTCCCTTATATAAATTTGAAAAATTTATTAAAAGGGATTTGAGGGTAAAATTATGAGTGAAATAAATATAGAAAAAGTTGAGAAGAATATTGAAGTTTATTATGATAATAGTAAAATACTTTTGCCTGAAGAATATAGTAATAAAGTTGAAGAGTATTGGAATGATTTAATAAGAAAAGGAAAAAGGTTCTTTAGGGGAGATTGTTACACAATTGAAGATATAGAAAAATCTAAAGAAAGTATAAAAATTAATGTTAAACTAACAGATTATGCTCATTATTTATATACATTACATAGGAGTTTTTCTACAGAATTTGATTGTAGAGTTATATCTACATCTGCATTAATCGAAACTTTAGATGGAAGACTTGTTTTGGGAGAGATGAATAGTAATACAGTTGCTCCAGGAAAACTTCAATTTACATGTGGAGGAATAGATAAAGAAGATATTATAGGAGATTGTATAGATTTAAGGGAAAACATCAAAAAAGAAATCTTTGAAGAGTTAGGAATTAACACTAATAATGAAAAGTTAGTTAAGAGTTTGGAACCATCTTATTTAGTAAGTGGAGGAAATCATAATTTTCTTTCTCTTGTCTTTAAAATGAATTTATTAATAAGTGAAAAAGAAGTATTGGATATATTTAATTTTCACAACGACATATTAAAGTCTAAACAAATTATTCCAGAGTTTAATTCATTGACATTTATACATAATAATAAAACTTCTATAGAAGAATTTATTATAAACGATTTAAGAGAAAAGAGTGATAACATTATTCCAGTTTTAAGAGCTATATAGAAATTTGAATAAATTTATAGTATTAATTTGCAATAATTACATTTTTAATAATTAACCGTCCCATAATAATTTAAAAGATTTGAATTGTGAAGTAGATTTTATTTCAAATATTAGCTATAATCTTTCATAACACAAAAAAATAAGGAGCGGTAAAAATATGATTATAAGGAAAATACAAAAGGAAGATAATAAAAGAATAGAAGAGGTTATAAGAACTTGCTTAATAGAATTTGGAGGAAATAGAGAAGGACTTGCGTGGGCAGATCCAGAATTATCATATTTATCCGAAGTTTATAAAGATGAAAATTGTGAGTACTGGGTTGTAGAGAATAATGGTGAAATTATAGGGGGATGTGGAATAGCACCTATGAAAAACCTTGAGGGTATATGTGAACTGCAAAAAATGTATTTATTAAAAGAAGGTAGAGGAACAGGAATAGCTAATGATCTTATGAAGATAGCTTTAGATTTTGCATCAAAGTATTATGATAAATGTTACCTTGAGACTTTGAGTAACATGGGAGCTGCAAATAGATTTTACCAAAAACATGGTTTTAAAAGTCTTGACAAGCCTATTGTCCAAACAGAACATTTTTCCTGTGATGCATGGTATATAAAAGATTTAAAATAGATATTAATAAGTATTTAGATACCTTAAAATACAAGTACACTTAATTAAAGTGCTTGTATTTTAAGGTTTATTTTTACATAAATGTTAAAGTTAATACTATTATTAGCATATAAAACATTATGTTAAGTGGCTGAAAAATTCTGAGAATAAATATATGAGGTGTTGAGAATGATTGGATTAAAAAGAGGAATTGTGAAGTTAGTTCCATATACCTATGAATGGAAAGAAGAATATAATAAGGAAGAAAAATTACTGTACTCAGTAATAGGAAAATATGTTTTAGATATTCAACATGTAGGTAGTACATCAATAGAAGAGCTTGATGCTAAGCCTATTATTGACATAGCAGTGGCTGTTGAATCACTGGATAAAGTAGAATGTTTTAAAGATTTATTAGAAAACATAGGTTATCAGTACAGAAGTAATGCAGGCATTGAAGGAAGGCTTATGTTTGCTAAGGGTAGTGAAGAGCTAAGAACACATTATTTACATATAGAAATTTTAAATGAACCTATATGGAAAAACCATATATATTTTAGAAATTATCTTCGTTTACATAAGGAATATATTCATCAGTATTCAGAGCTAAAAGGAAACTTAGCTATAAAGTTTAGTGATGATAGATACTCATATACTAATGAAAAGGACAAGTTTATTAGTATGGTATTAGAAAAAGCTAAAGAAGAATTTTCAGAGGATGAAAATTAGTATTTATTAATAATATTACTTAATTAAAAGAGGAAAGAAGTTCCTCTTTTAACTATATAACTTTAATATAACTATGATAAAAACTAAGAATAACATAGGGTTAAGTTATGAGCTAGAATTTTTCTGAATTAAATTGACACAATATTAACAAAATTCTATACTTAAAATATAAAATTTATAGGGGGCAATTGTATGGTTGTAAAGGTATGTGTGGGAAGTGCCTGTTATCTGAAAGGATCTCACAAAATTATAAAGGAACTACAAAGATTAATTGAAGAAAATAATTTAAAAGATAAGGTAGAATTAAAAGCAGCATTCTGTTTGGGACATTGTACTAAAGCAGTATCAGTAATGATTGATGATTCAGATATATATACAGTAGAGCCTAATTTTGTTGAAGAGTTCTTTAACTTAGAGATTGTAAAGAAGGTGATGTAATGCAAGTAATGAATTTTTCACCAGCTAACTGCAAAAATTGTTATAAATGTGTGAGGACTTGTTCTGTAAAAGCTATAGAGGTTAAAAATCATCAAGCTAAGATTATAGAGAAACGCTGCATAGCTTGTGGTCATTGTTTTGTAGTTTGTCCTCAAAATGCTAGAAATGTACTTTCTGATTTAGAGCATATAAAATCAGCAATTAAAAATGGTAATAAAGTTATTGCACAAATTGCACCTGCCTTTCGTGGATTTTTTGAAAATTCACCTAAAATTGTTACTGCATTGAAAAAACTAGGTTTTCAAATTGTAGAAGAAGTTTCTATAGGTGCGGAATTGGTTTCCCAAAGTTATGAAAAAATTATTAGAGAAAGTGATAAAAAAGAATTTTTAACAAGTTGTTGTCCCTCAGTAATTATGTTAATAGAGCAATATTATCCTAAGTTAATATCTGACATACTTCCTGTAGTTTCTCCTATGATTGCTCATGGAAAAACTATAAAAGCAAGTCATCCTGATAGCTTTGTAGTGTTTGTAGGACCTTGTATATCTAAAAAATATGAAGCATTATTAGAAGAAAATAAAGGTATTGTTGATGCAGTATTAACCTTTGATGAGTTAATTCAATGGATAGGTGAAGAAAGCATTGATTTTAATCATTTAAAAGAAAGTAAAGTAGATAATTATGGTTCAAGAAGGGGAAACTCCTATCCATTAGCGGGAGGGATATTAAGTGCTATAAAGTCTACAGCTTTATCAAAAGATATAGATTTAATAAAAGTTGATGGTATAGAAAATTGTAAATCTGTGTTGGAATCATTAAAAAACAATAATTTAAAAAATGTTTGTGTTGAACTAAGTATTTGTAATGAAAGTTGTTTAGGTGGTCCAGGGGGAACGGCCCAAGGAGGAACACCTTTTAAGAGAATACAAAATTTGCATAAATATATAAGTATAAGAGAAAAAGAAACCATAAAGGAAATTAATTATAAAAACCCTTTAGTGGATTTAAGCCGTACTTTTAAAGATAGAAGTATAAAGAGTTATATGCCTACAGAAGAAGAAATAAAAGAGATTTTACAGAAGATGGGTAAATATGAAAAAGAAGATGAACTAAATTGTGGTGCCTGTGGATATGATAGTTGTTATAAAAAGGCTATAGCAGTATCGCAAAATATGTCTCAAATAGATATGTGTATTCCTTATATGAGATCACTTGCTGAAAGAATGAGTAATGAGATTTTTCAAAATTCACCTAATGCTATTTTATTACTAGATAAATCTTTAAATATTATTGATATGAATCCTATAGCAAGAAGAATTTTTAGAATAGAAAATAAAGACTTAAGCAGCATATCTATTTCTACTATTATGGAGGATACTACTTTTAAAAAAGTAATTGAAAATAAAAAGAGCATACCTAAACAAAAGGTAAGTTACTCAGAATATGATTATTATGCTTATAGAAGCATTATATATATGGAAAAACAATCTGCACTTTTAGTTATTTTTACAGATATTACAGAAGAAGAGAATAGAAAACTTGAACTTAGCAAAATAAAAGAAAACACCCTAGATGTTACTCAAACTATTATTGATAAACAAATGAGAGTAGCTCAAGAAATAGCAAGTCTTTTAGGGGAAACTACAGCAGAAACAAAGGTTGCATTAATGAAGCTTAAAAAAGTATTGAAAGAGGAAAAAGAAGTATGATTAAATATTTTATTGATGTAGCTAATTTTAGTATGAATAAATATGGTGAAGAACTTTGTGGAGATAATGTAGAGATAGCTAAAACAGAAAATGGAATGATTATTGTTATGGCAGATGGACTAGGTAGTGGAGTGAAAGCAAATATATTAGCAACTTTAACTTCTAAAATTGCTATAACAATGCTCAAAGAAGGTGCAAGTATTGAGGATACTATTGATACCATTGTAAATACTCTTCCAGAATGTCAAATTAGAAAATTAGCATATTCAACTTTTACAATAATACAAATTACTAATGATGGTGAGATTTACATGGTTGAATATGATAATCCACCAATATTTTTCTTTCGCTACGGTAAAGCTTGTGAAATTTATAAAGAAGAAAAAAAGATTAATGGAAAGAAAATATATGAAAGTAGATTTTATATGGGAGAGCATGATGTACTAACATTAGTAAGTGATGGAGTAATTCATGCTGGAGTGGGCCAATTATTAAATCTAGGATGGCAATGGGAAGATATAAATACTTTCTTAGAAAGTATCATAGTAAAAGAGAGATATGTTGAAAATATTGCAAGACATCTTATAGAAGTATGTAATAACCTTTATGATAATAAGCCAGGTGATGATACAACTGTAGTAACTATAAAATTAAAGCCAGAAGAATATATAGATATATTTACAGGACCACCTAAAAATATAGAGGATGATAAGTATATGATTAAAAAACTTTTAGAAAGTAAAGGTAAAAAAGTTCTTTGTGGTGGTACTACTGCCAATATAGTAGCTAGAGAATTAAAGCGAAAAATAGATATAGACTTAGAAAGTTTTAGCAAAGAAGTCCCCCCCATGGGATATATGAAAGGAATGGACTTAGTTACTGAAGGATTATTAACACTAAATAAAACTGCTGAAATAATAGGTGAATATATAAGCCAAAAGAAAAATAAAGTAATAACTTCGCCTATTGAAGGAGCAGATGGAGCATCAAAACTTTCTAAAATGCTTATAGAAGAAGGAACCCAGATTCATATTTGGGTAGGTCAAGCTATAAATCCTGCCCATCAAAATCCACTATTTCCTTCAGATTTCAACTTGAAAATAAAGGTAGTTAAAGAATTAGAAAAATACTTAAAGAAATTAGGAAAATATGTAGAGATAAGTTATATATAAAAACTTGATTAGATTGTTTATAAGTAAAAATAAAATATAAGAAGGAGATTTAAAATGGACAGAGATAGAGAGGACTTAAGAATTTCCGAAATGCTTAAGTTTTCAAAAACTTTATGGGAGAAGAATAAGGATAATTGGTCTCCTATGGAACCTAAATATGGTAAGAGTTTTATATTATACATGATAGAAGAAATAGGAGAAGTTATATCCATAATAAAGAAAAAAGGTGAAGATGAAATTATGGATAATAATGAAGTTAGAGAAAAATTTATTGAAGAGATGGGTGATGTTTTAATGTATTATATGGATGTACTTAATAGGTTTAATATCACCAGTGAAGAATTCTCTAAAATATATTTAAATAAATATATTAGTAATATGGATAGAAATTATGAAAAACAATATAAAGACTTTATTACAAATAAGTGATAATGAAATGATAGAAGAAGTTTTTTATATAAATAAGTATTAATTTGAACTAGGGAA
Organism: Clostridium sp. UBA2485; assembly: GCF_002341865.1. GTDB lineage: Bacteria > Bacillota > Clostridia > Clostridiales > Clostridiaceae > Clostridium_J. Next base: position 198,986 of record NZ_DDOV01000031.1, read on the forward strand.
AAAGTAAAATAGTTATTAAGTTTATCTATAAAGTTTAGTGAAGAAATTTCATATTATTCACTAAATTCTTTTTTTATTATTTACAACGTAACAATGTTATGTTACAATTAAAATACTTTTATATTACATAAAAAGGGAATAAGGGGGCTTTATATTTTATGGAAGCAATTGTGAAAGTTGACAATGTTAAAAAATATTTTTATAGCAAAAAGAAGAAATTTTTTAGGGTTGTTGAAAAGAAAGAGTTTAAGGCTGTTGATGGGGTCAGCTTTGAAATTAATAAGGGTGAAGTTTTTGGATTATTAGGACCTAATGGTGCAGGGAAAACTACTGTAATAAAAATGATAACAGGTTTATTAAGACCTACTAGTGGACAAATAAAAATTAAAGGTTTAGATGTGGATAAGAACTCTATTGAAGCATTAAGAAATTTGGGAACAGTATTAGCAGGAGATAGAAGTATATATTGGAAACTTACTGCTAGAGAAAACTTAGAATACTTTGGAGCTCTTTATGGATTAAATAAAAAAGAGGGAGCTAAAAGAGCAGATGAAATATTAAAAAAGTTAGGTTTAGTTGATAAAGCTGATGAACTGGTAGAAAAGTATTCTACAGGAATGAAGCAAAAGGTTGCTCTAGGAAAAGCATTAATGCCTAATGCTCCTATAGTCTTATTAGATGAACCTACTTTAGGATTAGATCCACAATCAGCATTAAATTTAAGAGAAATTATTTTAGATATAAAAAATGAAGGAAGAACTGTACTTTTAACTACGCACTATATGGAGGAAGCTGATTTTTTAAGTGATAGAATTGCAATAATGGATGGGGGGGAAATTATTGCTTTAGATACTCCAGAGAATTTAAAGAGCAGACTAAACGACACTAAATCTATAAAAGTAGAGTTAAATAATTGTAGTGAAGAGTTCTTAGAATGCGTAAGAAATATAGAAGAGGTAGATAAAGTTATTTCTACTTATATAGAAGATAAAAGAATCTATGAAATTACTATTCAACATCATAGTGATAATGGAATAATGCAAAACCTTTTAGAATGTATATCTAATAATGGCCTTAAGGTTATTAATATTAATGTACTAGAACCGTCTCTTGAAGATGTGTTTATTCATTTAACAGGTAAAAGTCTTAGGGAGTAGGTGATAATATGAATAGATTAAGAGTTATTTTTGCCATATTTAAGAAAGATCTTCGCCAAACTTTAAGATATTCTACTTGGTATGTAAATCTGATAATATGGCCATTAATTATGCCACTTATGTATATATTATCCGCGGTAGGAATGGGAGGCAACGATAGTGAAAGTATGGCTATTTTTGAAAGTACTACAGGTGCAGATAATGTAGTTAGTTATATAGTTATAGGTACTATGGTATGGATGGCAGTTAATATGATTATGTGGAGCTTTGGAAACTACTTAAGAAATGAACAAAATAAAGGAACTTTAGAATCTACATGGCTTTGCCCTATAAACCGATTTGACATTTTAATTGGCGGGGGATTAATTTCTATGTTAATGTTGATTTTTCAAGCAGTAATTTCTGTACTAGAGTATAAATTGATTTATGGTTACTGGAGGAAATTTAGTTACTGCAAGTAAGAGTATTATGATTTGTTTAATTCAAGGTGTAATAATATTGATATTAGGTAGAATAGCCTTCGGGTTTACTGAAAGAAAAGTAAGAGAAGTAGGCTCTTTAGAAAGATTTTAGGGGGAGAGGTTTATATGGAGAAAATAAAGAGAGGGCTAAATATTTTTAGAGCAGTATTTATAATGCAAATGAAGATATATTTTAGATACCCTATAAATTTTTTTATGACTTTAATTGATCCTATTATATGGCTTGCACCAATTTATTTTATGAGTAAATGCTTTAGTTTAAATGGAAAGTTCCCTGGCTTTGAAAAATATGCAGGAAACTCTGATTATATGGGATTTGTAATTTTAGGATTTATGGTATCTACTTATGTTTGGACGGTATCGTGGAGTATGGGTTTTGCATTAAAAGAAGAAATGACGCAGGGAGTTTTAGAATCAAATTGGAGTGCACCTGTAAGTAGAATAGGACTGTTAATAAGTAAAAGTGCTTTTCAATTTTGTGTAGCAACTTTTGAAATTATATTAACAGGGATATCTTGCTACTTTGTATTTGGATTTACTGTAAATGCTAATATATTAAAAGCATTATTATTTATCACTCCTGGAGTTATAGGATTACTTGGACTAGGATTAGCAATCTCTTCGGCAGTACTATTGTTAAAAGAAGCAAATACAATTATTGATATAGGAAATAACTTAGTTATAGGATTTTCAGGAGGATATTTTCCACTAAAAGTGCTTCCAAAATGGGCATTGTTTATATCTTCAATGATACCATTAACCTATATGTATGATAGTACAAGAGCAATACTTTTAGAGCAAAATTCAATAATGCCACTATCTAAAGAATTTTTACTGTTAATATGTTCCATGTTTGGATTTTGCTTAATGGGAGCATTAGTATTTAATACTATAGAAAAAAGATGTAGAACTAAGGGTATATTAGGAACACATTAATTATCTATCAAAGGGACGGTTCATTAGATTTATTAGATTAATCAACACATGATTTGAAAAATAATGAATTATCCCTTTAATTAATAGTCAGCAAAAGAACATATTGTTAGCTTATGAGTCTTTAAGAGAGGTGGTTAAAGCATTGGATATAATAATAAATTTATATAATGAATGTAGAAGGTATTGTATGTATAATGGTGCTTTTTGGGATAGGCAAGCTTCTGAATTAGGAGAAAAATTTAGATATAGGTATAGTAAAACAAAAGAATTTATTCTCTATCAGGCTGAAGAAGCAAGTAATACATCTTTTAGAGAAGAAATTCTAAAAGTTATATTAAATGAAATTGAGAAGATAATACCTGAAAACTTTAAAACAATAGAAGATCTCAAAGAATATATTATATATACTTCAGAGAATGTAAAAATTGATGAAAAAAAATATATATTTGAACCTTATAAAATTGAAATGAAAAAAGTAATGTATAATGCTATAGAAGACGAAAAAGAAAAATTCAAGAATTTTATAATGGCTTTAGATGAAGAGGATTTGCAAAATGTTAAACCTTTATTTTATAGAAAAGTTTTTTCTGAGGAAGAAGGTAAGACAATTAAAAAATCTTTAATTGACACCTATAAAAAACTTGCTTATAGTGAAAAAGATGTACTATATGGTAACTGTCTTTATATAGATAAAGAGTTACCGCCTCAGATTTTAAGAAAGATATTTATTAATCGTGGAATAAGAAAATTATACGAGATACATATAGGTAAAAAAATCTATCATGAGATAGATGTTTCTATCTTTGATCCTTATGATGTAAGTCAAAGTGATAGATATTGGTCATCCTGTGATATGGACTGGGTAATTTTTGCCGATCATGAAGAATCTATATACATTTGTGGTGACTGGTTAATAGAGGCTATTACTTCAGAGGTCCCTAAGGCTCACAATATGTTAAATGACTATATGTACAGATAAAAAGTATTATAATATTTAACTGTGCGGAGAACAGTTAAATATGGGTATTTGTATGCTAAATAATAATATTTATTATTTTTAAAGAGAGGTAATTAAGGCATTGGATATTATAAGAAGTTTACATAATGAATGTAGAAGATACTGCATGTATCATAGTTCCTTTTGGCTTAAGGAGCATTTTTATTTATTTAACAGAGTTGAATATAGAGATTATAAAACAAAGATGTATGCTGAGTATGAACTTGAAGCATTAAATAACGCATTGGCTAGAGAAAAAATTTTAAGTAGTATATTAAAGGAAATTGAAAAAGCTGTACCAGAAGATTTTAAAACAACAGAGGAATTAAAAAAGTATATTATGTATTCTTATGAAAATGCACATATTGATGTAGATAAATACTGTATGGACTCTTATTCATTTGAAAAGGAAGAAATAATGTATAGAGCTATAGAAGATGAAAAGAAAGAGTTTAAGGATTTTATAATATCACTAAATGAAAAAAGGCTAAAATATGCGGAGCCTTTATTTTACAGAAGAGTTTTAGGGAAGGAAGAGGGTAATAGAATAAAAAATTGTTTATTAGAAGCTCGTAGAAAATTTCGTAAAGCTGAAGATGATTCACTATTTGGTGATTATTTTTTTATAGATAAAAAAGTCCCACCTCAGATTTTAAGAAATATACTTGTAAGCCATGGAATAAAAAAATTATATGAAATAGATACTTCTAAGGAAACTTATCTTGAAATAGATGTTTCTATTTTTAATCCCTATGGAAAAGTGAACAGGGAAGATACTTCTATTTTTAATCCTTATGAAAAAATAAATAGAGAAAAGTTTTTCTCGTCTAATAATATGGATTGGGTATTTTATGCTGATCATGAAGATTATGTACGTATTGATGGCAAGTGGCTGATAGATGATATTATTTTAGAAGTTCCAGAAGTGCAGAATATGTTAAATGAATACATTTATAAATAAAATATCTCTACTACGGACATGTTGATTTAAAGAGCATATATTGTGGAAGAAAATATAGCAGTTTTTTTAAAAATTTACTACTGTTTTAGTTATTTTTAAACTTTAGTAAAGGGACGGTTCATTAAATTTATTAGATTAGTTAATATAAAATCTAATAGATAGTGAACCGTCCCTTTGATTTAATTAAAATTAGCTTATTACTTCATAGATTTGTCAATAATTATAACAAATTATAATTATTGGAGGAATTTTTTGATGGCAAGAAGAGCAAGAGAATTATGCGATACAGGAATATATCATATTATGACGAGAAGTTTTCCAAATAAACTTTTATTTTATGACGATAAAGATAAAGAAGTTATGCTAAAAATTTTAAGAAAACTGCAGATAGAAGAAAATTTTAAAATATATGCCTATTGTTTAATGGATAATCATACACATTTTTTAATTGATATTAATGGTGGGGAATTAGGAAAAGTTATGAAAAAACTTAATTTAAGATATGGAGGATACCTTAGAAAAAGCAAAAAGCATGAAGGGCCTGTATTTAGAGATAGATATAAAAGTAAACCTATAAAAAATGATACTTATTTAATAGAAGTTTCAAAATATATACATAGAAATGCAGTGGATATTATAGGGTATAAAGATAAGACGGAAACTTATGAATTCTCTAGTTTATCACTATACTTAGGATTTAAAAAAGATAAATTTAAAATATGCGATGAAGCTTTTATTATGAGATTATTTGGCAAAACAAAGAAAAATGCAAGAGAAAATTATTATAAAACTATGTTTAAGATAACAAATGAAAGAATTAAAGAAGTCGAATTTGAAGTTGAAAAATCTGAATATAGAAGTGAAAAAGTAATTTTACTTAGAAATCTAAGTGATGAACAAATACGAAGTTTTATATGTAAGAAAACAAATACAGAAGAAATAGAACTTAATTTAAAATATAGAAGAAAAAGTCGAAAAATAAAAGCTCTCTATGTAGTATACTTAGTACAATTCGCAGGTAAAAAAGCAAAAGATATATGTAGTTTAATAGGAAATGTAACACAATCTAATATATCTAAGCTATGTAGTGATGGTATTGAATTAATTTTAAAAGATAAATTTCATAAAAGTTTATTAGATGAATTTATAGAAATGAATAGCAAAGTAATAGTATGTTAAGATAGTAATAAAAGAAAAAAATTTATTTTGAAAAATAATATTTTAATCTCATCAATGGACAAGCTGTTAAAATTATAAAAAATCACATCAAATTTTAATTACTATATAGATAGAATGATTAGTCTATAATAAAAAAATATGAGAAAGGGACGGTTCATTATTTTTTAGCATCATTTATTAATATATTTAAATATATAATGAACCGTCCCTTATATTAAAATTTATAAATAGTTAGATTATTTATCATTGAGATGAAGCCTGTAGATGTAGAAGCTGTAATACTGATAATTGAAAATATATGGTATAATTTTCATATATTAATCTATTGGATTAGTTAAATATAATTATTACAATAATTTATACTTTAAAATAAATGTTAGAGATTCGATACAATGAAAGGTTAATTAAGATTTTGCATAATAATACCAATCTAATTAATTAAATAAATATATAAATGTTTATTTATATAGAAGGATTATATTAAAGGATAAAGGTGAAATTATGAAAAACAATATATTAAATGGAGTTCCAACTTTAGAAGAGGCAAAGTTAATTTTAAAAGAAGCAGAAAGTTTAAACCCAGGTCCGTGGGTAGAACACTCTAAATATACTGGACAAGCTGCTAGATTAATAGCGGAGAATATAGAAGGCTTAAATTCAGAAGTTGCAGAAGTATTAGGAATGCTCCATGATATTGGAAGAAGAGTGGGAGTATATAAAATAAGACATAGTATAGACGGATATAATTACGCTATGGAAAAAGGATATAGTTTATTAGCAAGGATTTGTATTACACATTCTTTTCCTTATAAAAATATAAATATAATTTTGGATGAGTGGGATAGTACCGAAGAGAATTTTAGTTTTCTTAAAAGATATTTGGAAGAAGTAGAATTTGATGATTATGATAAATTAATACAACTGTGTGATGCACTTGCTTTGCCAAGTGGATTTTGTCTTTTAGAAAAAAGAATGGTTGATGTAGCTTTAAGATATGGAGTGAATGAGCTTACAATACCAAAATGGAAAGTTACTTTTCAATTAAAAGATTACTTTGAAGGAAAAATGAACAAGCCCATTTATAATGTATTACCGGATATAATTCAAAATACATTTAAATAATGTTAAAAAATTATATAAATAAATTTTGTGGTTATTAAAAGAATGAACCGTCCCTTTGTATATTAAGGATATTATCATAAAATGATTATAAAGATTATTTAATAGAACTAATTAAAGAAATAGATCTCCATTAATTAAAGAAGAATAGGAGAATTTTTATGAATATAAAAGAGTTATTATTTAAAATAGACTATGATATTTTAAAAGGGAATGATGATGCAGAGATATGTGGAATTGTGTATGATTCAAGAAGAATTACGAAGAAAAATTCATTATTTGTATGTATAGAAGGATTTAAAGTGGATGGTCATAGATTTATAGATGATGCCATTAAAAATGGTGCTACTTCTATATTAGTTGAAAAGGAAATAAAAATAAGCTCTGAAGATGTAAATATAATTAGGGTTAAAAATACAAGAAAAGTATTATCTGAAATATCAAGTTTATTTTATAATGAGCCATCAAAAGAATTAAATCTAGTTGGAATAACTGGCACTAATGGGAAGACTTCAGTATCCATTATTATTTCAAATATATTGGAAAATCTAGGTCATAAAGTTGGTACAATTGGTACTATTGATAATAGAATAGGAAATAAAATTTTAGAAGTAGAAAAGAATACGCCTACAACACCAGAATCTTTAGAACTTCAAATGCTACTTAGAAAAATGGCAAAGGAGAAAGTTCAAGATGTAATTATGGAAGTTTCCTCAATGGCATTAGAATTACATCGAGTAGATAATTGCATATTTGATATAGGAGTTTTTACAAATTTAAGTCAAGACCATTTAGATGACCATAAAACTATGGAAAATTATAAAAATGCAAAACTAAAGTTATTTACAAAATGTAAATATGCTATAGTAAATATAGATGATAGTATGTCAAAAGATATAATAAATACTGCTACAGCTAAGATATTCACGTATGGAATTAATAATAGTGCAGATTTAATGGCAAAGGATATAAGATTATCTGCTGATGGTGCAAGATTTAAAATAAGTTTTAATAAGGAAGAAAAAGAGGTAGTTATTAAAATTCCAGGCTTATTTAGTGTTTATAATTCTTTAGCAGCTATTGCAGTTTGTATTCATTTAGGATTAACACTTGACCATATAATTTTAGCACTACAAGATATAAAAACTGTAAGGGGGAGGGCAGAAGCAATAAATACAGAAGAGGGATATACTGTAATTGTTGATTATGCACATAGTCCAGATGCATTAAAGAATATTTTAACTACTGTTAAGGGTCTTGCAAAAGGTAAAGTTATTACAGTGTTTGGCTGTGGTGGTGATAGAGATAAAAGCAAACGTCCTATAATGGGGAAAATAGCAGGTGAAAATTCACAATTTTGTGTAATAACATCTGATAACCCTAGAACAGAAGAACCATTACAAATTCTTTATAATATTGAAGAGGGGATAAAAGGAACTCACTGTTCATATAAAAAAATTTTAGATAGAAAAGAAGCTATATATTTTGCAATGGATAGTGCAAAATCTGGAGATGTAATTGTTATAGCTGGAAAAGGTCATGAAACCTATCAAATTTTAAAAGATAGAACTATCAAGTCTGATGATATGGAAGTGGTAAAAGAATATTTAAAGAAGAAAGTTGGTGTTGAATAAAAATTTAAAGCTATGAAATTAAATTTTAGAAAATATTTAATATAGATTAATATAATAAGATGGGGAATTTAGGGTATGGGAGAGTTAAGAGTATTTATTAATAATAATCCAGAATTTAAAACTACAATCGAAAGTATAATAAAAAAAGAGGTCTGGGATATAGATAATATTCCATATATAAAAGTAAGTGGAAAAGGCTTTGAAGATGGACAAAAGAATATTAAAGTATATTGTGATGATGAACTTTTAATAAAAAGTATTGTTTTAGTGAAAAAAAGTGCTTTTAATTTAAAAGTTGATTTAAAAGAAATATTCCAAAGTATGAGCAACATTAAAGTAATTATAGATAGAGAAGAATATAATATTCCAGTACAGCTAAAAAACCTTTATGGAAGAGTTACTTACTTTGATGGGACACCAGTAAAAAATCCAATGGTTTTAACCAATAATGATATTAAAGTTATAGGAAATGAAGAAGGATATTATGAAGTATGTTTAGCTGAGAAAGAGGAGTATATAGCAATATTTAATAAAGATTATTCTAAAGAAGCCTTAGAATGCTGGCTATATGATGTTAATTTAATTGAGGATATGGAGTTAGATGTAAGGATAGATAAATTTGAAATTTATAGATTACACGGATGGTATGGTGAACATAGTATTAATATACATTTTGTTCCAATGTCTTTAACAAAAGTACTAGAAAATATGAAATATATAAGTAATGAATCCGATGGAAATGATGATATTTGGCCAGAAGTAAGTGAAGAAGATATAAAAGTTTATATAGGCGATATAGAACAAAAAATAGTTGCATTTAAAGAAGTTGAAGACTTTTTATACTATGAAGATAAAGGAAAGACTAGTAGACCAGCCTATTTAATTAGTGTTGCAAGAGAAACTATGGTTAATGATGTTATAAAAGTTGTTATTAATAATAAAGCATTGAAAGATAATAAAGAAATAATTGAAAAAGGTGAAAGCTATTATTTTGGATTTTTAAGATAAAGAATATTTACTTAAAGAGTCTAAATTTATAAAATTATTATAAAAAATAATTTTATAGAAATATTTATAATTTTAGGGAGAGTAAGAGATGGCTATAAGAGAAATTTTATTATTAGGTAATGAAAAATTATATCAAGTATCAAGTGAAGTTAGAAAAGAAGAATTAGAAGAAGTGAAAAAAGTAACTGAAGACTTGCACGATACTTTAATAGATTTTAGAAAAAAATATAAATGTGGAAGAGCAATAGCAGCACCGCAAATTGATGTATTTAAAAGAATTATTTATATGTATATTGATAAACCAGTAGTATTTATTAATCCTAAACTGCAGTTTGTTGATGAAGAAAAATTTGAACTTTGGGACGATTGTATGAGTTTTCCAAAACTAAAGGTTAAAGTTTCAAGATATAAAAAATGTAAAATTTGTTATAAAGATTTATTATGGAATGATTGTGAAATGTTACTTTCTGGTGACTTATCAGAATTGTTACAACATGAGTATGATCATTTAGATGGAATACTAGCAGTACAAAGAGCAATTAATGATAAATCACTTAAGATGGAAATATAAATTATGACATTAAAACAATTCACAGTTTAACATTACCTTTAACTGTGAGCTGAGGGTAAAAAATGAGATTAAAATTAATTATAAATTTTAATCTCATTTTTATAATGCTATAAATTATGCTCTATCTTAGTTCCATTATAGTTTCTTTTTTACCTTGTAGATGATTTAAATATCTAGATAATGTAAAGAAATAGTCAGATAATCTATTTATATATTTATAGCTATCCCCTACATCTATATTTCTTTCATGAATTAGTTCAACGAAAGCTCTTTCAGCTCTTCTAGTTATAGCTCTTGCTACATGTGCATAAGTCCCTTCTGGAGAACCACTGTATAAAATAAAGTGAGTTTGTGGTGGCATTGAATTAGTCATTTTATCAATAGCTTCTTCAAGAACAGTAACATCTTCTGATTTAATTTTAGGTTCTTTAAATTCTAAGGAGATTTCTACACCAGTTACATATAGTTTATGTTGAATTTCTTCTAAAAAAGTTGAAATCTCTTTTCTAGCAAAAGGTTTAATGCCTTGATTTAAACAAAGCATAGAATTTAAATATCCTACATGACTATTTAATTCATCTATATGTCCTTGAACATCAATTAACAAATCACATTTTAATAGCCTATTTCCAGCTAGGTTAGAAGTTGAACCTTTGTCTCCACCTTTTGTATAAATACCCATAGTTATCACCTCTGAAATTATATATTTATATTATTAATCTATTTTAGTATGTATTTAATTATATCTTAATTATACACTAAATTGTAGAGAAGAGAAATATTATTAATTGATAAAAGTAATTAATTAAAATGAATGTTTATTAGTAAATATCTTTAAAGAATTAATAGAATCTTAAAAAGGATTGGTATTTAAATACCAATCCTAGAGAATAATAAATTATTTATAATATATAAAATTTTATTATTTAATCTCATTAAGAGTATTATTAGCAAACACTATAGTGATTTAATAGAAGCAAGATTATAATATGGAGAAAAGAAGTAATAAAGAAAGTAGGTCATCGCCTTCATTACCAAAGCTGCCCGAATCATTACTCCAATCGTCTCTTCTACAACATCTTCTTTCGCATCTTCTTTCGCATCTTCTTTCACATCTTCTTCTACATCTTCTCCTACATCTTCTTCCGCTATCCCAACCGTCGTTAGAACCAAAAGATTCAAATAAATCTTGATTACTCATTATTAATCCCCCCAATTAATTTATAATTATTATCTGTAATGTCAAATATATGAATGGCTTGTACATTTATAATTGCTCCTAATCATAATATATACATATTATGAAAAATTGTGATTTAAGAAACACTATTATAAAAAAATATATAATAAAGAAACTAGATTAATATATAATTTTCTTGATTCCATTTTGTAATCTACTCTTTCTTCCCATACAACAAATAGGTGGTTTTAACATTTGTATCTCTCCTTTTTTATTTTGATTAGGTTAACAATGCGCACATTACCTGTCACATCAAAATAAAAAAGCGCCTACATGAGTAAGTGCTTTTTTATCTAATTTATTTACTTATTTCATATTCTCTTACTTCAAAAGATGCTATCTTATCATGTACTATATATTCTTTTACTGATTTATAAGGACTGATCTTTTTATTAAATGAATATGTTGCTAGTCCTTTACCATTAGCTCTTTCCTCAAACCAGTTTATAAATTTATTTACTTCTTCCATGCTTACATCATATTCTTTTGTAGCTCCATTTACTAGAGATATACTAAGTATTGCATTATTCTTATTTTCTTCTACTAATTTGCTTACATTTACTTCACAAGTAGCTATTAAATCAGTATTTTCTACTTTAGCTGTTATTATTGCTTGTCCTTCTTTTATAGCTGTTACGTTTCCACTTTCATCTACTTTTGCTATGCTTTCATCACTTGATGACCATATAACTTTTTTATTTGCAGTATCTTCAGGTAATACTGTTGCAGTTAGTTTTTCTGAGCTGCCTTCCATTAAATTCATAGATGTTTTGTCTAATGATATAGTCTCTGCTTTATTTGAATAATCAACAACTTCATTATATATTTCAATTTCATCTAAATCACCTTTGAATATATATGGATGCGCTTTATTTAATGTTTTTCCTATTATTAAGTTTGACGTTAAATTATTTGATTCTGTTTTCTTTGATGTTGTGCTAATATCTAGAGTATTTAGATCATCAATATACATTTTAGCTGTATTAGAATTAGTAGTTCCATCCCATGTTAATAAAACTGTGTGCCATTGTCCGTCACAAATATTTCTTGTTGAAGCTAAACGGATAAGCCTACTTGAAACATTGTAATCTCCATTATATATATTCCATACAACCTTACCTTCTGTATCTATCCCTATCCAACTACCATAAATTAATTGCTTATCTGATACAGCATTATTCAAAACTGCCATATCTTTGTTAGGAATATCATTTACTCGTACTTTGAATTTAATAGATTTTTTACCAACAGGAATAATTGAATTATCGAATTGTATATAATCACTTATCCCATTAAATCTTCTAAAAGTATTATTATCTTCAGTTATACTTATAGTGCCATTATATGTACCATTATATTGTCCTATAGTATCTATACAAGTATTTTCATCTCTTTCATCAAGTTTATAGTTCGCTATTAAATTATTGGAATAGTCCTTTTTAAGTTTGCTCTCTATAGAATCAGCTGCAAATACAGTAGCAGAACTCCCTAGCAATAGTACTAATATCATAATTAATGCAATTGTAAATTTTTTTCTCATATTATCCCCTCCACCTTAAAGTATTTCCAGTAAACATTATAAATGTTCAACATACCCATTTCAACTCAAATCATTAGACAAATAGCACTATATATTACATTATAAGTAAACTTCTTAATTTAAAATATTAACTAATTAAAATTTTTCTTTGTTTTGTATATAGATATACCTCTCTTAGCTTATCAATGTATGTAAAAAGCACCTAGTCACCTAGGCGTCTTTCTAAAATTTACTCTTTTCTAGTATCCGTAACCACATTTGTAATCCTGCTATGGTTACTACCTTTTTCCATGATTTAATATTAACATATACTTACCGAACTTGTTACAGACTTTCTCAGGCTTCTTTCCGTATTTTTTACAGATTTAATCAGTGTATTTTTTGTCAATCCATATTATTGGGGCTATCTCATTTATAATTCCTCTCTTGGTAATTTTTCAAAAGCTTTATTGTTAAAGCACAGTAGATATTCTTTCTGATTTCTTCTAACTTCTGCACTCTTTTGCGGCATAGACTTAAATCTCTTTTTATGGCTTTCTTCTATCTTTAAGTTATACTCTTTATAGATTTTAGGATAATGATTTTGAATATATATGTATTATTTTATTATTTAACTAATATACTTACTTTGCACTTTTCCTCGTAAAACAGCGTATTGTGCTACTTATACAAACATTTTTATAAATTCTTTTCTATTAACCCTTAAGATTTCATATGCTCTATCTAGTCCTTAAGATATATATTCACTATAGCTCTTACATGTTTCATTAGCTTCTTCATGTACTAACTCATAGGCTAATCCTTTAATTTCTGTTTTTATCTTATTCACTTTATATTTTCTTTTCTTAACTTCATAAAATATTTGAAATACGACGTAAAAATACCGCAAAATTCAATCTGAATAATGCGGTATTTCAATATATTGTTTATTATTTACTTGAAACTTTAAATATTAAAATTATTCATAGTCCATTCTTAGATAAATTAGAATTTATTGATATGATTTTACTCACATTCTAGCGAATTGCACCATTTTTAAAGTTATCATACCATTGTGCCATTTCTTCATCACTGTCAATCTTTAATGCTTTAAAAATTTCATAAGCAAATTCAACAGCAGCAGTTTCATTTGCAGTAATAACTTTATTGTCAACAACTATCTGTGCAGAAATATAAAATGCCTCTCCTATATATTCTTTTTGCTTTTGAAATAATTCTAAGCTATCTCCTGTATGTTTTACATTATTAAGCAATCCGTGCTTGCATAAGAAAGTAGTTGATCCACAAATAGCAGCCACAGGAATGCGTACTCCCATGAGTTTCTTAATAAAATCTGCAATTTCCATATAGTCATTTTCTTCCCATGAAAGACCACCTGGGAGAATGACCATGGCAAGATTATTAAAATTTTGATAATCATTTATCTTGTAGTCAATAGACGCATTGATACCACCCATTGATTTCTTCGGAACATCATCAATTGCAATTGTTTTAACCTCATAATCTGAAAAAGAATTGACAACTGCAATTGCATAACTTGCTTCCCAATCATTCCATTGTTCTGTCAATACAATAAGTACTTCATTTTTAATATTATTCATTATATCCTCCTGTCTCTAGGAAGGCTAAAATATACTCACCCTCCTCATTTTTTTTAGATATATAATTTTATATGACTTCATACCTATCATCTCCTTTCTTAACACTAAGATGTATATACACAATATCTTTTGTGAAATAATGTATTTTAATCTATATTATAACATATTTTTAAATACCACATTATTCAATTTTCAAAGAACATTATTCGTATTTTTAATTTAAATAGTTACGTCGTCTTTATTTCAAATTGTATAATAAAAAAATACCGTAAAATTCACTTTTGAATAATGCAGTATTCCGAGTAATGATATTTTTAATTTTTATTTAACTTTTGTATAAAATCCAATATTCTTTCTTTTCAATTTAAATCATTAATCCAAAATTCCATATTTTTTTCTTATTATTATAAAATAATACATGAGCTATGAATTATAATTAATTCATATTTTTTTTATGTTTATTAAAGGAAGCCATAATGACTTCCTTTAATAACATACAACAATCAAAATTGATATCTATTCTTTTGATATATACTCTAATAATCTTTTTCCTGTTAAGGATGAAGAACAGTTTATTATATTTTGTGGATATCCCATATATACTAGTTCTCCGCCATTAAAGCCTCCAAAAGGTCCTAAATCAATAATCCAGTCAGCATGACACATGATGCTCAAATTATGTTCCAGTGCAATAATTGTTTTTCCTCGTTCAATTAATTTGTTTAATAATACTATCAACTTTTTAGTATCTGCCTCATGTAAACCAGTGCTTGGTTCATCAAGTATATAAATCTCACCAGTATCATTTAAAAGTGTTACAGCAATTTTTAATCGCTGAAGTTCTCCTCCTGATAATGTATCCAGTGACTGACCAAGTTTTATATAGCTTAGATTTACTTCTTGAATAGTATGTAATATTTTTTTAATTTCTTTGTCTGTAAAAACAGTTAAAGCTTCTTCCACTGTAAGGTTAAGAATATCACTAATTGTATATCCTTTATATTTATAACTCAAAGCTTCTTCACTGTATCGTCTTCCACCACATAACTCACAAGTTTGCTCTACATCATCCAAAAAAGCAAGGTCTGTTTTAATTATTCCCATACCTTTACATAAAGGGCACGCTCCTTTTCCATTATAACTAAATAATGAAGGTGATTGATCATTTGCTTTGCCAAATAGGGCTCGAATTTTATCAAAAAAGCCAATGTATGTAGCTAATATTGAGCGAGAAGATGTATACACTCTTTTTTGATCTAAAAGGACACTGCTAGGATAACTATTTATGAAAAGACGTGTAATTAATGTGCTCTTACCTGAACCAGCTACTCCTGTTACAACTGTCAAGGCATTTTTAGGTATTTTTACTGATATGTTCTTTAAGTTAAACATATTTGCATTATTAAGTTCATAAAACTCAGTAAATTCTTTATTTATCATATTTATTTTATGTTTTTCAGATAAAGCAATCCCCGTAATAGTATGACTATTTAATAGGTCCAAATAGGTTCCCTCAAAAAGAATTTCCCCACCATGAATTCCTGGCTTTGGCCCCATATCAATTATATGGTCTGCTATCTTTATCACATCAGGATCATGCTCCACTATTACTACTGTATTTCCCTTATCTTTAAGCCCCTTAAATATCTTGTTTATACCAATGATATCATGAGGATGTAATCCAGTGCTAGGTTCATCAAATATATATAAAATATCACTGAGGCTACTGTTTAAATGCTTTGACATTTTAATACGTTGAGATTCTCCTCCAGATAATGTATTAGTAGTGCGGTTTAATGTCAGATAATCTAATCCAACTTCTTCCAATGTACTTAAACGTTGAAAAATATCATTAACCACTGTTTGGACTTCTTTTTCATGAATTGTCTGAATAAAAGATTTCAATTCATTTATTGGCATATTCACACAATCACCGATTGATTTTCCTTTAATCTTACAAGATAGAATCGTGTCATTCAATCTTTTTCCCTCACAGTGGGGACAAATCTGTTCTTTAATAATTTCTTCAATCTCTTCTTTGTATTGTTTTTGTTCTTTTTCTAAAAATGAACTTCTAATTCGAGGTATAACACCAATATATTTAGCTGTTTTATGCCACTTTTCTGTAGGGCTATCTGGTATTTTTTCTTTTTCATAAAGTAAAGTATTGAGTTCTAAATTAGAGTAATCTTTAATAGGTTTTTGAATATCAAAATATCCGGATTCAGTATATCGAGTTAACCTCCATCCTCCTGGTTGAAATGTAGGAAATTGAATAGCTCCTTCAGCTAAACTTTTATCAAAGTCAATTAGTTTATTAATATTAATGTCCTTAACTACTCCTAATCCTTGACACTGAGGACACATACCATTTGTGTTGTTGAAAGAAAAGTTCATTGAATAACCAACAAAAGGTTTTCCAATTCTAGAGAAAAGTAGACGCAACAAGGTGTAAATGTCGGTGATTGTTCCAACTGTTGAACGTGCATTCCCACCTATCTTTTTTTGATCTATAATAATCGATACAGGAAGATTATTAATCTTTTCAACATTTGGTCTCCCATAATGAGGTAATAGCTGTTGAATATAGGCAGAGTAAGTATCATTTAACATTCGTTGGGACTCAGCAGCTAACGTGTCAAAAATCAACGAAGATTTTCCTGAGCCGGATAATCCTGTGACTATAGTAATTTTTTTCTTTGGAATCTTTACTGATATATCCTTAAGGTTATTTTCATTTGCATGAAATATTTCAATCATTTCTTCTGTCATAGTATCTCCTCTTTTCTTCAAATACTTTGCTTAATTTGATACACATCTCAGCAAACAATACTTGCTCATCTTTAGTTAAAGTAGTTTCAGCAATCCCTGCTAAATATTCATGTTCTTTTTTAGTATTCTTTAAAAATTTGAATCCTTTATCTGTTAATTCTGTCCAAAATTCTCGTGCATCATCATTAGGTTGTTTCTTTTGTTCAATATAGCCTATTTCCTTAAGTCCCTTCAATGCCTTAGATATTTTAGAACGTGAAGCACCTAGTTTAATACTTAATTCTGAAGGCAAACTTCCCTTTGCTCGGTATAACAACTCTAATAAATCGTACTGAAACCAAGAAATATTTTCTGGGTTTACTCTATTTCTCTCAGCAACAAGTTCACATTGAAGTGTTGATAAGCCTTCTTCTAATTTAGAATTATATAATTTTTCATTCATAGACAAGTACCTCTTTAATATAAAATAGTTTCCTTTTAGAAATTATTTTATCACTTTAATAAAATGATTGCAATAAGGAAACTATTTTATACTAAAAATTAAGTGCTAGCTTATTAATCTTGTAATAAGCTAGCACTTATAATTTCCCCAAAGGCATATATAGTTTGTTATTTTGTCTTTAAATGGTTACAAAAGTTATCAAAAACCATGTAAATTCTAATTTTACGTTGCCTGATATTAAAAAATATGTATTGACTCTAGTTTTAATTTAAACACTTCTAGTTATTAGAATTAATATCTTTTACTTATGCTTCTCTATTAGTTTTTTTATTTCATTATTAACAGCATCGGGATTATATTGATGTATAGCATGACCTGCTCCATTAACAACTATTTGTTTACTATCTATTGACCATTCTTTTAAGGCTATCTGACTATTATCCCATTCAGTATCACTAGGCGCAGTTAGTATTCTAAGTGGTAAACTACCTAAATGGCCATTTTCCATCACAGTCTTTGCATTAGCTTTTGCTCCATTACCTTCGTCTATAATATTTTTGTTATACATAGTTTTTATTGCCATTCCTAAATATAATTGCTTTAAATCATCAGGTAATAACTTAATTTTTTTTGAAAAGAAATCTGTATGATAAAGTGCTAATCTTGCTATACCAGTAGATTTTAGAAACTTATACTTAGCTACTGTGCTATTAGCAATTTCCAAGCCATTTTTTGCATAATACTCAGGATTGCCACCATCTATCAATACTAACCCAGATACTTCATCTTTATAAAGCTGTGCAAATCTTATCATTTGCAATGATGCATATGAGTGTCCAACTAATATATAGGGAGATTTTTCTCCTGATTCAATAAGTGCAGTATGCATTTCTTTTACAATAGAATCCATATCTCTCGATTCATCTGTTACTTCGCTCCATCCATGTCCTGGTCTATCATAAGTAACAATTCTAGTATAATTGGAAATTTCATTATAAAGAGGATAAAAATCTGCATAAGAGTTTGGCTCATTTAATCCTCCAGTAAAAACTACAGTAGAATTTCCCTCACCTTTACTAAAAACATTAATTTTATGATTATTTACCTCAACCATCTTACCCACTGGAAGATAGTTTTTTTCATCCCTGTATCCACCTATTCTTTCATATAAACAGCCTATTAATAAAATAAAAATGACAAAAGTAAAGCCTCTCAATAAATATTGTCTAAATCGTTTTAAACCTTTTTGTTTAGTCATTTTCTTTTTCTCTATTCTCTCTAAATTCATTTCTCAAATCTCCCTCAAACTAATTTTGATA
Organism: Clostridium sp. UBA2485; assembly: GCF_002341865.1. Classification (GTDB taxonomy): domain Bacteria; phylum Bacillota; class Clostridia; order Clostridiales; family Clostridiaceae; genus Clostridium_J. Next base: position 217,944 of record NZ_DDOV01000031.1, read on the forward strand.
ATATACAAAATTGTTTTACGTTTAAGAAGTAATCTTAACTAACATAAATCCCCCTTACTTCATACTTATTACATATTATCTATTGTTACAATGCTTTTTATTTAATTAGACTCCCTTCGTTGAATTCAATATCTAGTACACCACAAGCAATAGCTTTAGCTATAGCATTTAGTCCATATTGATTCATAATAGCAACATCTTTTACATTGTCAATAAAGCATACCTCAATATAAATAGTTTCTGCATCTGTTCCATTTATTAAGGCTAGTTCTGCATTCTTAATGCCTCTATTTCTAAATCCTAATTTGCTCATATTTTTTAATACTCTATCTGCTTCTGGTACATACTTACCCTGATATGTAAATATCTCTGTGCCATATCCAATGCCTAAATGGCTATTAAAATGTATAACAACATTCATGTCAGCATTTACACTATTACATAGTATAACTTGTTTATTAAGACTTTCATCTAAAGTAGTAGCATGATCTACAATAACTAAATTCGTCTGTTGTCCTTTTGATTTAAACTCACTATCCAATTCTTTAACAAGTTGTCTAGTTAAAACTTCTTCTTTTAAACCATTTACGCCACTAGCACCTGTATCTGCTCCGGTAAGTGTATGTCCTGCATTTAAGTTAAACATTTTAACTCCTGATTTAAATTTCTGTATTGCCGCTGTAGAAACAACACTTTCTCCTCCTAAAACAATTAAGTTAGCTTGTGTATTATATTTTTTAATACTTAAGGTTGCATTATCTGGAGTATTTGAAATAAGCACCATAGGATTACCATTCTTAGATGCTAATGCACCTCCCGATAAAGCATCCGGAAAATTTGTTCCTGTTGCAATAAATAAATTAGAAAAATCTAATTGATCTTTAAATTTATCTAATAATATTTTATTAGTTTCATATCTATTACTTCCATATAATCTTTCAGCATTAGGAAATTTATTAAGTACATTATCAGAAATAAGTGATGTTCCGCCAACTACATATGTCTTCGCAATAGAATTATTACTTATTAGATTCTCTAATGATGGATCTAAACTATGAGTTGGATTTAATAATATGGGCATTTGAAGCTTAGCTGCAATTGGTCCTACTGATAATGCGTCTGCATAATTTAATCCATAAGCAACAAAAATACCATTTTCTACTCCTACCTTTTTGGCAACTGCAACTGATGTTTCATACCTACCTTGACCAGAAATTCTTTCAACTTCAATATTTAAATCTTTAATTTCATTTTCAACCTCAGTACTTACTACACCAGTTCCACCTACTATAAATACTTTTTTAACACCTAATCTTCTTATTTCACTTAATGCATTACTATTTAGTTTATTTTTTTCTGTTAATAGTATTGGTGCTTCATATTTTTTAGCAAGTGGAGTAGCGCTAAGTGCATCTGGATAATCTGCTCCTGTAACTAAAACCGCATATTCACTATTTATCCATCCATCTGATGACACTGCTTTTGCAGTTTCATATCTTCCTTCACCAGCTAATCTTTTTATTTGAGTTTCTGCATTAACACTTAAAGTAAATAAATTAGTAATTATTAAAGTTAATGCAATAAAACAGTATATAAATTGTGTTTTTCTATTGTTTTTCATAAAATCACCTCGACTTAACACTATTCTACATTTAACTACCTTTTCCTTTTATAAAATAAAAAAATAAGGTGATTCCTATTTTAAAAAACTACCTCTAATGTATTTCTTATAATTAAAACTAAATTACATTATATCAAGTCTATCATTTATAATAAAAAATAAAAGCTAGCTTTTATTTTTTATTATTTATCTTTTGACATCTTTATTGTTTCAGCTATAGCAGATATGCTACCTAATGAAGATAGTGTATCTACAGGTAATATTAACTTATTAGCTGGGTTTTTAGATAATTCTTTTAATGCTTCTACTTGTTTTAGAGCTATTACAGTTGCATCTGTACCTGAATCAAGTATAGCTTTATTAACTTTTTCTATAGCCTCAGCATCAGCTTTAGCAATTAATTCAATTGCACTTGCTTTACCTTCTGCCTCTAATAATTGAGACTCACGTAAACCTTCTGCTCTTCTAATATTAGCCTCTTTCTCCGCTTCTGCTTGAAGAATTTTAGATTGCTTGTCACCTTCTGCTCTAGCTATAGCACTTTGTCTATCTCCTTCTGCATTAAGTATTGCTGCTCTCTTATTTCTTTCAGCCTTCATTTGTTTTTCCATCGCTTCTTGAATTTCAGCTGGTGGAACTATATTCTTAATTTCTACAGATAATATTTTTATTCCATAAGCATCTGTAATAGTATCTACAATAGTTAATAGCTTAAAGTTTATAGTATCTCTACCTGCTAATACCTCATCAAGTGTCATATCTCCTAATATATTTCTCATATTAGTTACTGTTGAATACATTATACCTGAAGTATAATTTTCAATGTTATAAACTGCATCTTTAGAATTTAATACTTGATAGAATATTACATTATCTACTGATATTTTAACGTTATCTTTTGTTATAACGTTTTGAGGTGGTATATCAAGAATTTGTTGCTTCATTGATATTTTTGCTCTTACAAAGTCAGCAAATGGAATTGTTATATGCCATCCTGGCTCTAAAACCTTATAGAATTGGCCAAATCTTTCTAAAATGTAAACATAGCCTGTGTTTACAACTTTCACTGATAATATTATAAGTAATAATACTATTACCAGTACAGTTAAAAAACCAAAAAGAATCATTGCTATTCATCTCCCTTTTTAATAATAAGTTTATTGTTCTCTATATCAACAACAATAAAACTTTCACCACTAATTATTGGTGAACCTATATTTTTTACTCTCCAATATACACCGTTCACCTTCATTTGTTCTTCTTTTATAATATCTATATTTGCTACAAATTCCTGTCCCAAATATTTTCCCATCATTAGCTTTTCTTGTTTTATATTCTTTTTAATATATTTTCTAGAGTATTTTAATCCTAGTACAATTGAAATTCCGCCTATCATTACAGCAATAAAAACTTGCACAGGAAATACTACCAGAAAACCTAATAAAAAAGCTGGTATAAAGCCTATAATAAGCCAGGAATAAACAAAGTCACTTGTAAGAAAGTCAATGACTATAACAAAAGCTGTTAATAGAAGCCAAATCCAATTAATTTCCATCCCACTCACCTCATTTTATACTATAATAATATTATATATTACTTTTAATGAATTATTAGTAATTATCTTTAATATAATAATATCCTATATTTCAACAAAATGCAATATAAACTTTATAAAGCGGTATGCAAAAACTTATATAATAATATATATTATCACATATAACAAGCATGATAATAAACATATTATAAAAATAAAAAGTTTAGTCCTAGATTAATAATAATTTTAGAACTAAACTCTACTTTTATAAATTAAAGTACTCATTAATACTGTCAATAGCTACAGTAACCATTTTATCTATATCTCTTTCTTAGATACAGTAAGAAGGCATAAAATAAATTATATTTCCTAAAGGCCTTAGTAAGGCACCCTTTTTTAAAGCAGTTTTGTATATGTTATAGCCTACACGGCTTTTAAGTGGAAATGTGTCTTTAGTTTTTCTATCTTTAACTAATTCAATTGCGCCTATCATTCCTATTTGTCTAAACTCTCCTACATAAGGATGATTTTTTACATTTCTATCAGCTAAGCTTTTTATAAGTGCAGATTTATCTATGTTTTTTTCTATAATATTTTCTTCTTCAAATATTTTTAATGTTTCACAAGTGCCCTTCCCTCACTATAGTCACCATAAAAACTATTATATATTTCTTCTATTGTTAGAACTGCTGACATCCCCATATATCCGATACAAAAGGTATTGGTATTTTGGTAAATGCTTCAATAGCTGTAAGCGCTCCAAAAATGGATATTAAAATTAAACTCTTTATCCCACCTCTCATTGTAAACCTTGATTTAATTTTAATTTTACAATTATAATTTAACACTAATCGAAAGCATTATAAACTTATATATTAAAATTTATTTATAATATTATTTATTTATATAATTTTGTCTATAAAAAAAGAGTTTTCAAAATGAAAACTCCTAAAATTAATCTTCAAATTCCCCTAGTAATCCTTGAAGCCTTTGTGCTTGGTATCCACACTCTTTAGCCAATGCCTTAAATTCATCTTTAACATTTTTATCATCCACTTTATCAGCGTAGCTTTGAAAATCACGAACATTTTCTTGAAGGTCAACAAGTTTTAGTTTGATAACCTCTCTAGTAGAAAGCTCCATATTTTCACCTCCTCTTTTAATGTTAGTATTTCCAAAGAGAAAAAATATATATTTAAAATCAACATAATATATAAAAAAATCTAAAATTTATTTATATATATTAAAAAGTAACTAATTAAAAAAATTTATAAAACATATAAAAATAGAGTCTATCATTAAAATAATTTTTAATGATAGACTCTACATTTTATAAAAAATATTATAGAATTACTTGAACAAATAGCATTGCTATAGATAATCCACCCATTAATGCCATTAACGGTAAAATAAATTTTAGCCATTTATCATAGGTTACGTCAACCATTTCCAAACTAGCCAATATCAATCCCGTTGGAGTAATAAATGACATTAAGCCTTGTCCATACTGATATGCACTAACAATAACATCTCTTGATAGCCCAACTGCATCTGCTAGTGGAGCCATAATAGGCATTGATAAAGTTGCAAGTCCTGATGATGATGATATGAAAAATCCTAATAAGCTAAATAGTATTAAGATAACAACTATAAATAACATAGAGTTCATACCTTCAACTACTCCTGATGAGAAGTATAATATAGAGTCACTAATTAAGCCTTTTTCCATAATGATGTTAACCCCTCTAGCAACACCTACAATTAATGCAACTCCTATAAGATCTCCAGCACCAGTAACAAATTTGTCAACAAATGCTTTTTCTCCTATTCCTGAAATAAATCCTATTATTATTGCTACTGCTAAGAATAATGCAGTCATTTCAGTAAACCACCAACCCTTTGATGATACTCCCCAAATCATTACTCCAAAAGCTAAAGCGAAAATCATCAACATAAGCTTTCTTCTAAAATCAAAGTTTGGAATGTTATTAGGGTCATAATTACTTAAAAATTTATCTTCAATATGCTGTTTGTCTGCATGGATTAATGAATTTTTAGAATCAGCCTGAACTTTCTTTGCATAACGAATTATGTAGATTAAAGAAATTACTAATGATAACACTAAACCAATTCCTCTAAATGTCAATCCCTCTGTAAAGCTTATACCCGCAGCATTAGATGCTGTAACAGATGACAAAGGGTTAGTAGTTGCAAACATTGTTCCTAATGATGAACCCATATATATTGCAGCTATACATACCAATGCATCATATCCTGCAACCAAAAATATTGGCATCAATATTGGATAGAATGCTATGGTTTCCTCTGCTAAACCAAAAGTAGTACCTCCTGCTGCAATTAATACAGTTACTACGATTATTAGCATCATTTCTTTTCCTTTTGTTGCCTTTGATAAACTAGCTATTCCAGCATCAAAAGCTCCTGTATAATTAATAACCCCAATTATACCTCCAAGAATAAATACAAACATTATAATATCAATTGATTCATACACCCCTTGAATTGGTGCAGTTAATATTTCGAAAGGTCCTTGTGGATTGCTTTCTATTTTTTCATAGGTATCAGGTATAGCAATAGGTTTACTAATACTTCCACTAGTGAATTTAGATACATCAACTTTCATGTTTAATTTGTCTAATACTTCTTGTGTAGCAGGAAGTTCCTCTATTTCACCAGATGGCTTTGTAATCGTAAACATATTAGTTTCAGTGTCAAATTTTAATTTAGCATAGCTCCCAGCTGGTATTAAGTAAGTTAATGCGGCAACAAGAATTAACACAATAAATGTAACTGTAAAGGCTGTTGGAAAACCTTTCTTCTTTTTTTTGTTACTCATTTTTCTCCTCCCTCATTATGAAAATATTCTAAAAATTTGTTACAGCAACATTATACACTATGTTACAAAAATATTAAATATTTATTAAATATTTTTTACAGTATTATTTATTTTTTATATTATAAATTATATGATTAAGTATAACAGTAAAAATAACAAAAAATTATACATAATATGTATAATTAACTTGTTTTTTGGTATTAATTTAGACTGGCACCTATTTTTTATAAATTTATAATACCTATTATATATAGATATACCACTCCTTAATTTAATCTATCTCTGAAAATAATTAACACTTATTGGTATCATCCCTAAAACTACTAAATTCACAATTCACAATTCACAATTCACAATTTCGGATATTTCTCAGTGGTAACTGAGAAATTTAGAATTATTTATCTTTTAAGTTACGCAGTAACTTATTATAAAGAGAGTAGCAAATGTAGTCTCTCCTTAGTGTTAGTTAAATTTATTAGTGTTGTTCCGAGCTATGCTGCACC
>NZ_DDOV01000030.1:0-27563 GCF_002341865.1 Clostridium sp. UBA2485
TTGTGAATTGTGAACTGTGAATTTTGAATTTAGTAGTATTAGTGGCAATACCAATAAGTGTTAATTATTTTCAGGGATAGATCAAATTTAGGGGTGGTATATATAGCTAATTTTACTATATCAAAAAAATACTTATTGAATAGTATAAAAATAAATGATAAAATGGTTTCATAATAAAATGAAGAGGAGATTTTTATGAGTGCGATAGTTCTAAACTAAGTAATTGAATAGTGAGTCTTTAAAAATTTTTAAATTGACCTGTTTTAATAGGTTTATTTGTTGTGAAATTTTTTAGACTTATGCTTAGTAGAACGGGGTTCACATTCTCCTTAATATAGGACATCAATCAGTAAATAAGTAGTCAATATATTAGTGTATTTTATTTCATTATTAATTGTATGATGTAAGGTATGCTGTCTGTATTTTGATTAATTATTTTATTTAAGATGTCTAGCGAGGTAATAATCCGGGCTATTGCTCGGTTTTTTTACGCCATTTTAGAATTAGGTTTCATAAAGAAATTCTATTCATATAAATAATATACTGCTATGAAAAACTATGTCTTGCTATTAGTATATAATTTGTTAGCATTTAATTATATATTTAGTTAAGGTTTTTCAGTTATTGTAGTTATATTTATGAATGATTTTCTTTGTTGTGAATAATTCTAAATATAAAGAGGACGAAATTTTAGGCTATAAGTGAACGTTTGTTTACTTATAGTCTTTTTGCTATAACATTATAAGTTTTAAGGGAAAATTTTTGAAAAAATATATAAGACACTTAAAAGAATCACATTTACTAAGCTAATAGGTATTATAAATATTTTATAACACAGTAAGATTACAAATAGGTTGATAGGACTTATTATTCACAATATAAAGAAGCAAAAAGTTTTAAACGATTAAGAGAAATGAGTAAATGGAGGAATTAAAAGTGAATAATAAAGCAATTGAATTATTAGAATATAACAAAATAAAGGAAGTATTAAAAGGATATGCACTATCAGATATAGCTAAGAAAAGAATTGAAAGATTAGAACCTTATGTGGATATAAATATAATTAGAAAAAATATGATAGAAACCACAGAAGCTAGAGCTATAGTTGATATAAATTCAAGTGTACCAATTCATAGCTTAACTGGTATTAAAGCAGTAAGAGATAAGATTGAAAAAGGAATGATTCTTTCGCCAGAGGATTTGGATATGATTTCTGAACTCCTTAAAGAAGTAAAAAGACTAAAAAGATTTATGTTAGATAAAGAACAGGTTGCACCAACTATAAGCTTATATGCATTATCAACCTCTGAGCTAGGTGGATTAAGAGAGGAAATAGAAAAATCTATTGTAAGGGGGAGAGTAGATGATAGAGCAACCTCTAAATTATATAAAATAAGAAAGAGAATTATAATTTTAGAAGACAAAATTAAAAGTAAATTAGACAGTGTATTGAGAAATGAAAGATATAAAGGATATCTTCAAGATTCCTTAGTAAGCCAAAGAAATGGAAGATATGTTATTCCTATAAAAAGTGAATATAAAAAGGATATGGATGGAAGTATCCATGATAGATCTCAAAGCGGTTCTACAGTTTTCGTTGAGCCAGCAGAGGTTAAGAAAATACAGGATGAATTAGACTTTGAAAAGTTTGAGGAAGAAAAAGAAGTATATAAAATTTTATCCAATTTGACTAACTTTGTTTGTGACAATATAAAGGAAATAAAAGTAAATATAAAGGTTATGAGTAACTATGACTATATTTTCGCAAAAGGGAAATATAGTAAAGCTATAGAAGGAAGAAAAGTAGATTTCAATAATAGAAACTATATAAATATTAAAGATGCTAAGCATCCGTTATTAGGTAAGGATGCTGTTCCGTTAAATTTTGTAGTAGGAGAGGACTATAAAGGAGTAATTATTACAGGACCGAATACAGGAGGAAAGACAGTAGCTTTAAAAACAGTAGGACTACTCACTTTAATGGCTCAGACAGGACTTCATATACCAGTAGCTAAAGGAAGCGAAGTTGGAGTGTTTGCAGAAGTACTAGTAGATATTGGTGATGGTCAAAGTATAGAACAAAATCTTAGTACCTTCTCATCTCATATCAAAAATATAATAAGTATATTAAACTGTGCCGATGAATATAGCTTAGTAATTTTAGATGAGGTTGGATCAGGAACAGATCCTAGTGAGGGCATGGGTATAGCTGTAGCTATACTTGAGGAACTCTACAAAAAGGGAGCAGTAATTTGTGCCACAACTCATTATAGTGAAATAAAGGATTTTGCTCAAAACCATATAGGATTTATAAATGGTTCAATGGAATTTGATATTAATACTCTTAAGCCATTATATAAACTCAATATTGGTAAAGCTGGAGAAAGTAATGCATTTTTAATTGCACTAAGACTTGGCATGGATAAAGATATAATTGAAAGAGCTCATGCTGTAACTTATAAGGAAGAGAAAATTTACTTAGAATATAAGGATCAGAATGAGAATGTAATTAAGAAAGAAAAAGAGTTAACAATTCATCAAGAAAAAGTTGAAAAATTAAAGTCAGCTGATAAAAGAGAAAAGCTTAATGAAATTAAAGATACAAAATTAAGTTTTAATATTGGTGATTGTGTATATATAAGTTTTATGAATAGAACGGGAATAATTTGCGAGGGGGAAAATTCCAAAGGTGAATATGGTGTTATGGTGATGAAAAAGAAAATTAAAATTAATAAAAAGAGATTATCTATTTATATAGATAAAGAAGAACTTTATCCTGAAGAATATGATTTAGACATTGTTTTTAAAAGTAAAGATTACAGAAAAAAAGATAAACTAATGAATAAGAAACATGTAAAAGGGCTTTTGATAGATGCTACTGAAGAAATTTAAAGCTTTGAGCTGATAGGATTAAGTGAGATAATATACAGTATCATATTAAATGTATAAATTGGATAAGTGAAACCTAATTTTATTTATCTACGTAAAATTAATATACTAAATTATTAAGAGTTTAAAGATATAAGGTAATAATTATGCCTTAAAAATATCTTTAAACTCTTATTTTAAGTATTTAGAACATATTAAACTGATGTCAAACCGCCATCTACAAATAATGTTTGACCAGTTGTATAGCTAGAAGCATCTGATGCAAAGTAGATAACTGCACCATCTAACTCATCAGTATTTCCTGGTCTTCCTGCTGGACAAACTGCATTATACATTTTTAAATAGTCTTCACTATATAATGAAGTTTCTGTCATCTCTGTTTTGAAAAGACTAGGTCCAATTCCATTTACAGTTATTCCATGTTGAATTAGGGAAGTTCCCATACCTCTTGTTAAATTGATTACTGCACCTTTTGACGCATTGTATGCATGAAGAGGAGCATTTTTGCTACCTATAAGTCCACAAACAGAAGCAACATTAACTATTTTTCCGTATTTTCTTTCCTTCATATGTTTTACAACATGTTTAGACATTAAAAATGCACCTTTAACATTAGCATCCATAACTCTATCCCATTCAGCCTCTTCTATATTTTCTACAGAACCTGCAGATGCTACTCCAGCATTGTTAATCAATATATCAATCTTACCAAATTTATCAATAATAGCAGCTACTGCTTTAATTACATCTTCTTCTCTCGTAACATCACATTTCACTGGGAAGGCTTTTCCGCCCATAGCTTCAATTTCTTTAGATAAACCTTCTAATTTTTCATATCTCCTTGCAAGTATTGCCACGCTAGCGCCTTGATCTGCAAAAGTTTTAGCAAGTTGAACTCCTATTCCACTAGAAGCCCCAGTTATAATTGCCACCTTACCTGTTAAATCAAATAAATTTCTCATCGCAACATCTCCTTAATCTTTAATAAAATTTTTATAAAATTATTATACATCATTATTATTAAAAGTCATACTTTATTTGTGAATAAGATGAAAATATTATTGAACCTATTTTTATTAAAATATCTCTTTTCTGTAATATACTAATATACTCATGGTGTAAATTACGCTGAGATTATTTATAACTTTCAATTTGGCTAAAGTTCATGAGGAGAGTGCCTAAATATTATCGTATTTTTCCAATTTTAAAATAACTAATCTCTGTATAAACTTTGTTTTGTAAGAGTTGGGCCTACGTCAAAGTTATTTCCACCTAGAGCATCTATTACTTATCCAATATTTTCGCAAGTGGTATTTAGAAAGTTATGTTTTAAAAATATAAGTTAACAATATATTATTACAAATTACTATAGAAGAAAAATTTCTATAAAAAAGTTAAATCTTCATATGAAGTATTATGAATAAATGATAAAATATACCAATAATATGTCGTGATATATCTATATTAGGTATTTTTAAAGCTATAAATAAATTTGTAAAAAACTGAGTTATGGGGGAAAGATTAATGAAGGGTAATATGTTAATAAGAAGTTTTTTGATATTAGTAATTGTAATAGGACTAGTTAGTAATAATACATATGCTTATCAAGCTGCATCATCAGTTATCAATAAAGAAAATATCACTGAAAATATAGAAAGTAAATTAAAAACAAATATTAATTTCGGTGATAGTGTACAACCTATAAAATTACAGGGAACTTGGAATGGTAAAAAAACCACAGTAAAACCTTTAGTAATATTAATGGAATTTCCTGATTACACACATGAAGATATAAATAAGGAGGAAACACCGAGAGACTTTAAAGATTGGTCTAAAAAACACTATGAAGATATGATATTTGGAGATAAAACTTATATAGGGCCCAAAGGTGAAGAACTTTTTACTATGAAGCAATATTATAATGAGCAATCAGGAGGGAGCTTTAATATAGAAGGTGGAGTAGCTGGTTGGTATAAAGCAAAGCATAGTGCAGAGTATTATGGAAAACCATATAGAAATGTTAGAGATAGTAATGTTACTTCCTTAATAAGAGAAGCTTTTGATAATGTTTGTAATGATAAAAATATTGATTTAAGTGAATATGATATAAAGGATCCTCTAGATATGGATGAAGATGGAGATTATGATGAACCAGATGGAATAATTGATTATCTAATTGTTATACATGCAGGAAAAGGTGAAGAAGTAGATGGAGGAACATTAGGAGAAAATGCTATTTGGTCTCATAGAAATGCTATCAGTGAATATGCACCATATATGAAGAAAGATATTAATAGAAATTTAATTGGTATTTATGATTATATGATAGTTCCACAGGATGCAGGAATAGGAGTTTTAGCTCATGAATATGGACATGTACTGGGGCTTCCAGATGAATATAATGTAACAGATAATGGAGGAGATAATCCTGTTGGATATTGGTCTATTATGGCAAGTGGTAGTTGGGCTGGAATAAGTGCTGGAGCTGAGCCTACTGGATTTAGCCCTTGGTGCAAAAAATATTTACAAGATGAGTATGGCGGTAATTGGGTTAAGGAAACTAGGCTAAAGTTAGAGGAGATAGATGAAAAGGGATTAGATTTTCTTTTAGATGAAGCAAGCAAAAAAGGGGAAAACACTCAATTAATTAGAATAGATTTACCTAAACAAAATGCCTATGATAGAAATGAAAAGAATAAATATTATCTTATTGAGTGGCGTAATCATCAAGGAACAGATAGAGGATTGTCATCTACAGAGGGGGGGCAAGTATTTTATGATCCAGGTCTTCTAATATGGTATGTAGATGAAAGTTATTTAGAAAAGGATAAATTTGGATATTTGACAGGAAATAAAGATAATGATGTTAAAATACATCCAGGATATAGTTTTATAGGAGTAGTAGATAGTGATCAACATTTAATAATATGGAGTGACGCTAATACTGGTGAAGAGGCTGAAAAGGCTTCATCAACTTATCATGTGCACGATGCTGCTTTTAGTTTAAAAAAGGGTAAAAAATTCTTTGTAAATAATATAAAGAATAAACCAGATAAAACCACTTTAGACAATATTATTTTTATGAACTCTATATTTGACGATAGTAAAGATTATTCCAATAAAGAAGTAAAAGAAGCTGGCAGAATACTTCCACAGTATGGACTTAAAGTTTATGTGACAGGGGAGAGTAAAGATAGAACTGTGGGGAAAATTCATATAGTTAGGAAAAAGGGAGATAATAATTTTACTGAAAGGAAGATATTGAGAGACGATATAACTTCTAATTTTATTCAGAATATATCATTAGATAAAAAAGTATTTAAATCAGGAGAAACTGTAACAGTTACATTAGAAACAAATATAGATAATCTAGATAAGGAAGCAGTTTTATGTTATGTAAATAATACTGAAGGAATTGAAGAGGAAAAAAAGATTGATTTGTGCTTAATTAAAGGTAAATATGTAGGAAAATTAAATATTGAAGATAATTTCAAATTAGGAAATTGGAAGCCAAGATATATTATTTTACAGGATAGAGAAGAGAGGGTAGAAATAATATATAATGTAGATTATGAAAACATTATTGGAAATTCTGCTAATAAAGAAAATTTAACTGATGGAGAATTTAATGTTATTTCTAAATCTTAAATAGTATGAAAAACACTTTATATGCAGATTTAAAGAACATTACTGAGTATAATTATTATTTAAATTAGATTGATTAATATTATATACAAATTTATATACAATCTCTTGAATTTTATACTTAAGTATTTGGAAATAATAATTATATAAACTTAGGAGGTGAATTTTATGATAAATAGATTACCCGCTCTATTTATTGCACATGGAAGTCCTATGAATGCAATATTAAACAATTCATATACTGAATCACTTGAAGAATTAGGAAAGTATATGGAAAGGCCAGAGGCTATTATGGTTATTTCAGCTCATTGGGAAACAAAGGGAACTTTTATTACCTACGATGATAAGCCAAAACAAATTTATGATTTTTATGGTTTTCCAGAAGAATTATATAATATAAAATACAATCCCAAAGGTGGAAAAGCTTATGTCGATATGGTTGTTGAAGAGTTGAAAGATGAAGATATTAAAAGAACCAATGAATGGGGACTAGATCATGGAGCTTGGGGAGTACTTACTCATATATATCCTAATGCAGATATACCTGTATTTCAATTGAGTTTAAACTTATTGGGTGATGAGACATATCACTATAATTTAGGTAAAAAATTATATAAGTTAAGAGAAAAAGGAATATTGATAATAGGTAGTGGAAATATTGTCCATAATCTAAGGATGATTAATTATGATATGTACTCAAAACCCTTTGATTGGGCTATTGAATTTGACGAGTACATTGCAAGGGCTATAAAAAATAAAAATCATAAAGAGTTAATAGAATATAATCAAATGGGCATGGCTGCTAAGTTATCGGTTCCAACAAAGGAACACTATCTGCCATTATTATATATTGTAGCTATGCAACAAGAAAATGATGAAGTTAAATTTATACATGAATCTATACAAAATGGCTCTATGTCAATGAGAACCATGCAAATAGGATAAAGAAGTTTTGTAATAATAGTATTTTAAAAATAAAAAACATACTCATTTATGTACGTTAAGTGAGTATGTTTTTTATTTATAGTATTATTATAAAATTCTATAGAACTTAGCAGTTATATTACATTATAGTATATTCATTGTATAGAGATAAGTTTGAAAATACAATAATAGATGAAAAGCTTTTAGAGGGAGGAGAATATGCACAAAGTTTACTTTAATCAATATGATAAAGAAATCCATGTAGAGAATGGAAGTCTACTTATAGATGTTATACGAAAAAATGGCTTTAAGTTGGAAACACCTTGTAATTCTAAGGGGATATGTGGAAAATGCAAGGTAAAAATATATGGAATAAAATCGGAACCTAAAGATGAAGAAAAAAAGTTTTTAACAAATGCTAATGAAAGATTAGCTTGCATTACTAAAATAGAAGAAGATATTACAGTAGAGTTTTTGACAAATGAAAAAGAGGATTTGAAGACTATAAATGAAGGTTATTCTATAGATGTAGATATAAATAGTAGATTACAGAAGAGAAAATTTCAAAATATAAAAAAAGCTGAATACAAATGTTCCGTGGAATGTACAAGTTTTAATATAAAAGATATGGATATTATAAAAAGGATAGGAGACCTTAGAAAATATCAAGAAGAAAATCTTTATGTTGTAACTTTTGAAGATACCATTATAGATTTATTTAATGAAAATAAAAATATACTAGGTATAGCTTTAGATATAGGTACTACAGGGATATCTTCATATCTTTTAGATTTAGAAAATGGGAATATACTTAATAAAGCTTCTACTTTAAATCCTCAAACTACCTTTGGAGGAGATGTTATTTCTAGAATAAGTTTTACTATGCAGGAAGAGAATGGATTAGACAAGCTTCAGGAAGTAATAATAGAAAAAATAAATGAACTTATAGAAGAATTAATAGGTAAAAAATTTAATAGAGATGATATATACAATTTAAATATAGCAGCTAATACTACAATGTTACATATATTAGCAGGGGTAAATCCAGAATCTATAGCAAAAGCACCTTATAAGGCAACGTTTTTAGATAAGATTGATTTAAGACCTAAAGAATTAAATATTGATATTAATCCTAAAGGGATAATTACTTTATTACCTTCTATATCTTCTTATGTTGGAGCAGATATTGTAGCTGGCATAGTAGCTATAGATATAAGTAAGTATCAATCTGTAATATTTATAGATATTGGTACTAATGGTGAGATGGTTTTACTTAAGGATGGCAAGCTCTACTCAACATCTACTGCCGCAGGTCCTGCACTTGAAGGAATGAATATAAGTTGTGGTATGAGAGCGGAAAGTGGAGCTATAGAGAAATTTGAGTTAGATAAAAACTTTAATGTAAGCTATTCTACCATAGGAGAAACTAAGGCAAGAGGGATATGCGGAAGTGGGCTTTTAGATATAACTTCTAATCTTATAAAAACAGGAATATTAGAACCAAGCGGAAGATTTTCGAAAACCCTTCCAGAAAATATAAAAGAAAAATTTAGAGATAAGAAATTTTATATAACAGAAGATATATATATTTCTCAAAAGGATATAAGACAAATACAATTAGCTAAGGGAGCCATAGCTTCGGGAATAACTATGCTTTTAAAAGAAGTAGATGATTCCATAGAAAATATAGACCATGCCATCATAGCTGGTTCTTTTGGCTATCATCTTAAAGAGGAAAGTATAAGAACTATAGGTATAATACCTAATGGTTTTAAAGGAGATATAAAGTTTGTAGGAAACTCTTCTGTAGAAGGAGCAAAATTATCATTACTAAATAAAGACAAGCTTTTAGAAATGATGGACATAAAAGATAGAGTAGAAGTAGTGGATTTAAGTAGCAAAGATTATTTTCAAAAGTATTTTATAGAAGCTTTGAATTTTAATTAGACTGCTAAAATTCAATTCGCAATTCACGATTCACAATTTAGAATTTCTCAGTTATTCCTGAGAAATTCTAAATTGATTCTGTAGCGGGGAACAGTGTCAGGCACATAGCTAGCAATTACATTGCTAATTAAAAATCTGTTAAAGAAATTATTTTGTCTAAAAATAATTTCCTCCTTAATTGTCCATTGTCAATCGTCAATTGTCCACTGTATAAATTGTGCATTAAAACATAAGGAGGTGTTATAATTGAACAAATTTAAATGCTCAGGAGATGATAATGAGCATATACCTGAGGAAATTTTACACTTAGGAATAAGTTTTCCAGAGGCATATAGTGAGAAGAGAGCTATGACAAGGCTATCAAAAGAACTTAAAATTTATAAAAAAGATAATATATGTTTTTTACCATTTTGTATGACTGTATTACCGGAGGCATTTGGAGCAAAGGTAAATTTAGGAGATCATAAATATCTTCCAAGAGTTAAGGAATATGCCATAAATTCACTAGATGAAATAGATAATTTAAATACAATTAATTTTAGTTTAGGTAGGGTAAAGGAAGTACTAGACAGTATAGAAGAACTTAAAGCTCAAAATTCATATGTGGCATTAAAAGTAGAAGGAACCTTTACGGTTATAACTTCTATAATGGAACCAAGAATTTTTTATAAGCTATTAAGGAAAGATGAGCATAAGGCTTTAGAAATAATAGAAAAGGTAGAGCAGGGAATTTTAGAATATATAAAAGAAGGCGTTAAAAGAGGAGTTAATATAATATCCTATGGAGATTCAAGTGGAGTAGAGTCTATCGTAGGTAAAAATATATACTTAAATTATAGTGGTAAAAGTACTTGTAATATAATCAGAAATTTTCAACAAGTTATTGATAATAGTTTAATTCATGTATGTGGATTAACATCTTCAAGTTTATATAATAATGATTTAATTACTTTTAATCCTATAAAATATGATAATAATCTAACTTATGGAGAAGGACTAATAAATATATTAAATGAGAGAAATTCTATTAAGGCCTTAGGGGGAAGATGTATAAAAAATACTAATAAGTTACTAAATGAACCTTTAGCATATGAGATAATTTTAAAATAAAGAAGGGATGAGAAACTATGTATGATGGAGATTTAATACTTGATCTAAAACAAAGTGTAGTTGATATGGAGGAGGATGAAACTAAAGTCTTAGCAGAAAAGTGCATAGAAGATGAAATGGATCCTTTTAAAGCAATAAATGAAGGACTAGCTATGGGAATGCAGGAAGCAGGAAAATTATATGAAGAAGGAGAGTACTACATACCGGAACTTTTAATGTGTTCTGATGCTATGTATGTAGGTCTTGACGTTTTAAGGCCACATCTGAAAAGTGAAAGTAGTGACAATAATTTAAGAGCAGTAGTTGGAGTAGTGGAAGGCGATACTCATGATATAGGTAAAAATCTCTTTAAGATAATGCTAGAAACTAACGGCTTTGAAGTATTAGATTTAGGTAGAGATGTACCTCCTATAGAATTTGTAAACAAAGCTAAAAATTTTAATGCCAATTTAGTAGGAATGTCTACTCTTATGACCACTACTATGGATAATATGCAAGTAGTTATAGATTTGTTAAAGAAGGAAGGAATAAGGGAAGATGTAGTGGTTATGGTAGGTGGAGGTCCTATATCACAAAATTTTGCAGATAAAATAGGCGCTGATGCTTATGCTCCAGAAGCTTCTAGAGCTGCTAGAATTGCAAAAAATCTTGTGAATGGGAAAGTTTTAAATGTATAAAGATAAAATGACAGCGCTAGAAAGAGCTATTGCATTATCTAAGGGTCAGGAGGTAGATAGAATTCAATGTAATCCTAATCTTTCTAATGGTATAGCAAGAATATCAGGATGTAAAATTTCAGAATTCAATCATAACTCAAAGGCATTAGCAGATGCAGTAATAGCTACTTATAATAGATTTGGTGGAGATGGCGCTAAGATTTTTACAGATTTATTTATACTTTCAGAAGCTATGGGAGCAAAAATGAAATATCCTGAAGATGGTACGGTGGATCTTTTAGAACCAGCAATAAATAAGGTAGAGGATATAGAAAATTTAAATATAGTTAATCCTTATAAAGATGGTAGATTAGCTATTCAAATAGAAGCAATGAAAATAGTTAAAGATAGAATTGGGAAAGAGGTACCTGTTAGTACATTAATTGTAGGACCTTTTACTAGTGCTTTTTTTCTCATAGGTGTAAAAGAAATGACTAGACTCATGATAAAAAATCCTGATGCTGTTCATAAATTATGCAAAATATCTTTAGAAAGCTGCTTGAGATTTACAGAAGAGGCTATTAAACAAGGGGTAGGTGTTACTATTGCAGAACCTATGTCATCTTGTACTGTTATAAGTCCTAAACATTTTAGAGAGTATGCATATCCTTACATTAAAACCTTTAGTAAATTTATAAAGGAAAGATGCGGAGGAGTATCCATACATATTTGTGGACAAACTGAAGATATTTGGGAGGGTTTAGCACAGATGGGTATGGATGGTGTTAGTATAGATAATGTAGCTAGCCTTAGAAATTGTGTCAATAATGTTGGACATAGAATGAAGGTAATGGGAAATATCGATCCTTCTAGCATAATGTATTCTGGTAGCAGAGAAGATGTTAGGAAAGCGGTATTGAATTCCATAAAAATTGCACATAAAAATCCTAAAGGTTATATGGTAATGCCTGGCTGTGGGCTGCCTGTAGAGACTCCAGTAGAAAATATAGATGCTATGATGGATGCTGCTAGAGAGATAGGATGGCCTATAGATGAGGAAAAAATAGATTATCTTTTAAGTATAGATAGATATTAAAGGGGTAAAGCTAAATGTTAACGTCAAAAGAGAGATTATTTAAAGTATTAAAAAATGAAAAAGTAGACAGACCACCTTGTATATGCCCTGGTGGAATGATGAATATGATAATAGAAGATTTGATGGATATAACAGAAATAAAGTGGCCAGATGCTCATACTAATCCAAAATTAATGGCAAACTTAGCATATAGTATGTATGAAAATGGAGGATTTGAAAACTGCGGAGTTCCGTTTTGCATGACTGTAGAGGCAGAATCTATGGGAGCAGGAGTTTCTCTAGGAGATAAGACTACAGAACCTAGGGTAACAGACTATGTTATTAATTCTGTTACTGAATATGAAAAATTGAAAAATATAGATTCTAATTCTGGAAGAACAAAAGTAGTGATAGATGCTATAAAGATTCTTTCAGAAAGGAATTTAGAAATACCAATCGTAGCCAATATAACAGGCCCTATAAGTTTAGCTTCTTCAATTATGGATCCTATAGTTTTTTATAAGGAACTAGTAAGAAAGAAAGAAGAAGCTCATAAATATATGGAGGTAATTGCTGAAAATTTAATAAGTTTTGGTAAAGCTCAACTTGAGGCTGGAGCAGAAATACTTGCAATATCAGACCCAAGCGGTACTGGTGAAATATTAGGGCCAAAGTTGTTTAACGAATTTGCAATACCGTATATAAATAAAATAGTTGAAGCTTTAAAACCATACGCTAAAGGTGGAATAATAGTTCACATATGTGGAAAATTAAAAAGTGTTTATGAAAACTTACAAAACCTAAAATGCGATGCTATAAGTTTCGATTCAATAACCAGTGTGAAAGAGGTTAAACAAAACGTTAAGGGAAAAGCAATAATGGGAAATGTAAGTACTCTTACTCTATTTAATGGAGAATGTGACTTAATAAAAAATATATCCAGTCATTGTATAAAAAATGGAGTGGACATATTGTCACCTGCCTGTGGGTTAGGAATAACTACGCCGCTTAAAAATATTAAGACTATGGTAGAAGTAGCAAAAGAAAGTTAAATATCCAAAGTAATCTAAAATATTATTTAAACCACATAAAAGGTGTTAGCTTAATTCTCTAACACCTTTTTACTTTTAAAATTAATCCTCGCTTTCATCTTCTACATATTCCAATAGATCTCCAGGCTGACATTCTAATACTTTGCATATAGCTTCAAGAGTAGAAAAACGTATAGCCTTGGCTTTGTTTGTTTTTAAAATAGAAAGATTAGCTTGAGTTATCCCAATTTTGGCTGCTAAATCTTGAGAACTAATCTTCCGTTTTGCCATCATAACATCTAAATTTACTATAATAGGCATATAAATCCTCCTAAATGGTCAAATCATTTTCTTCTTTTGTTAAAAAAGCAAGTTTAAAAATCTCAGATAATACATAAGATAATAATCCGAAAATTAAAAATGCAAAGGAACTTGGTTTTAAAGAACCATACTTAGTAGATATAAGTTGAAGATTTCCTTGATATGGAGTTGGATAGGTTATAGCTGCATAAAAAATAGAAAAAATTAGGGATAATAGTCCAATATGTCTAAAGTAATGACTATTTTTTATATTGAAACAATCACCATTTCTTATGTTTTTTACAACAAGTTTTAATTTGTATGCAACTACTGTTGAAATCAAACTAAAAGCTAAAAAGCCTAAAGCAAGAAAAAAGTCTAGCATAGCTAAATGATTAAGAGCAAAAATTACATTGAAGATCATTGAAAAACTCGCAAGAGAACCAATTACAAAAATTATACTTAATATTATTGTTAATACAGTTAAACTTCTTTTATTCATAGAATTATCTCCTTATTTAAATTTTTTAGTTATTTACTTTAATTACTAAACTTTATTTTAAATAGTTAAATCATTTTCTTCTTTTGTCGAAAGAGCAATCTTAAAGGCTTCAGCTAATACATAAGAGAATGTACCAAATATTAAGAATACCATACTAAGCATTTTAAGAGAGCCGTATTGGCTAAGTATGATATTTGGAAATAGTAAAGATAAGATTTGATAGATAATAAAAGAGCATGTAGAAAACAATCCTATAGATTTAAAAGCACGAATATTTTCGAGGTTAAAAAAATCTTCTTTTTTAAAGTTTTTTGTGATAACCTTCATTTTATACATAATCAATGTTGAAATTATGATAAATATTGAATCTGGAAAAAAATCTAAATATTCTTGTATATTCATAGAAACTAAAGAATGAATAAAAATAATACAAAATGAAAGTGTAAAAAGGCAGCCTAGTGCAAAAAAACAATTTAAAATAATTGTTAATGATGTTAGTGGTTCTGTTTTTGTTAATATTTTTGAGATTTTTTTATTCATAATTCTCACCCCTCAAAAATATAATATCAAATTTTTTATTGTTTATCAATAAAAATATATTATAGTATGATAAAAATATATTGAAAAATAGATATTTATAAGAAAAGAAAAAGTATATAATAAAAAAAGCATGGTTACCATGCTTTTTAATAATATTCTTTTCCTCTTTCTTTAGAATGATCTTTGCTATTGGCATAACTGCCTATTTTTTTACCATCAATTATCCCAATATCAGCACCATCTTTAGGGTACATTTTTCTAAGTTCTGCGTTAGATTTTTCTCTATCTTTGATGCGGTTTTTATTATTATCAGACATGTAAATACCTCCTTATATAATTACTACAATGTTAATTTAACCTATATATAAAGGAGGTATTCATAAAATTTTTTAGATGATGTATTTAAAAACTAAAATATAATGGGCTAAGCTGCCTAAGAGAACAAATATGTGGAATATTTCATGAGCACCAAAGGTTCTCTTTTTGCCCTTTTTCTCTAAGCAGTAAATAACTGCTCCTACAGTATAAAGTATTCCACCTAAAATTAATAATGCCATACCTTGAAATGGTAATACTTTAGATAGTGGTGAAAATGCAGCAAGAGCAAGCCAACCTAAGCCTACGTAAAAGCTAGAAGACAACCATTTTGGACAATCAATCCAAAAGAATTTGAATACAATTCCTATTAGAGCTAATAGCCATACGCAAATAAATAATCCCCATCTCCAATAAGATTCTAAAGCAATGAGGCATATAGGTGTATAGGTTCCTGCAATCAGTACAAAAATCATAGAATGATCTAATTTTCTTAACATTTTAATTACACCTTCTGAAGAAACTGCTAAATGATATACAGTACTAGCTGTATATAAAAATATTAAGCTAAGACCAAAAATGACAACTCCTATCATACCTAATATGGAATTTTGTCCGATATAAATTTCTTTATAAATTAGTGCTATTAGACCAACTAATGAAACTAAAGCACCAAATAGATGAGTAAAACCACTTACAGGCTCTCTAAAATTCTTTGACATGATGTACCTCCTAATTAAAACTATCGCACGTAGTTTTCAAAACTATGTTATGTATATATTATACTATAAAATCGTAAAAGTAAACATACAATTTTAAAAAAATAAATTCATTTTAGTAAATATTTTCTAGATTTCTTCATTGCTATAAAAGGAAAGATATATTATAATAACTAAAAAATTATTAATATTAATACTTAGGCATTTTTAAAAAAATAATAGACCAGTATATTAGCCTAGTTTCCATCATACTGCGTCGTCGGAACTTGCTTATAGCGCTACTATGAGTAGACCGTAGCTCCTTGTTTGATGTAAAATAGATTTTGCATCTTTAACTAGCTATTTTATTTCATATGCCTAAAATATACTAACATCTTTGGAGTATTATTTTATTTCACATACCTTATTATTTCTATATAAAAATAAACTAAACATAAATTTCATAAAAGGGAGAAAAACATGGATTATAATAGAGAAGATATATTAAAATTACTGGAGGAATTAAATCTTAATGAGCATATTGAACCTAAAGAAATACCATCAATTGAT
This sequence comes from Clostridium sp. UBA2485, assembly GCF_002341865.1. GTDB lineage: Bacteria > Bacillota > Clostridia > Clostridiales > Clostridiaceae > Clostridium_J. The sequence continues at coordinate 16,203 of NZ_DDOV01000030.1, forward strand.
TTATATATGGATCAAGTTATAACATTATTTGAAAGTAATTTATCTAATTCAAAACGATATGATGAAGATAAACTTTTAACTAAAACTATGATAAATAACTACACAAAAGATAAGCTTTTAATCCCAGCTAAAAAGAAAAAGTATTCTAAAAATCATATAATATTAATGATTCTTATATATAATTTAAAGCAAAATTTAAGTATTTTAGATATAAAATCGCTGTTTAATGATATGGTGGTTAATTTGCAGCAAGAAGATGGGGAAAAGATTAATCTAGAAGAAATCTATAAAAAGTTTTTACATATAAAAAATCTTCAGACTGTTGAAGCAGAAGACCAAATAAATAGCTTAATTTCAAAAGTTGAAGAGCAGCTATCTGATAAAGATGATGATGGGTATGAAAAGCTTTTAATAACTGTACTTTGTTTAATAAATAGCGCTAATATACAAAAACGATTAGCAGAAAAAATAATAGATAAATATTTTAGACATATTTAAAAAAATAAATTAGCGTATTATTCTATTTCATACCATACTGTATTGCTAGAACCAGCCTATAGCACCACTATAAACTGAACCTGACACATTGTATGATATAAAATATGCTACATCTTTGAGTTGTTATTTTCTTTCAGAGGCTAAAATAAAACCTGTAATTATTTTACAGGTTTTATTTAATTAAAGAATTAACTTTAAACTCTGCGTAATCCTCTACTATATTTTCTAGCTTTTTAATATGTTGGATTTGTGCTTCTTTAAGTTTCTTTTTTCTTATATCTCTATCTTTTCTTTCTTCTATTCTTTTATTTCTATCAGCATCATTACTTATGTCTTTTTTATTTGCTTCTTCTATAGCGTCATTTAAATGCTGATTTATATTTTCAGCTTTTCCTATAACTTTATCGTTTATTTTTTCTAATCTATTTTCAAGTTTAGAAACACTTTCAAGTTTTCCACTATATTTATCAAATAATTGAGAATCTTTATTTTTTATTGCCTTTTCTATATTTTCATCTTTTATATCATTATCTTTTTTCTTAGATGAATTTACCTCAGTCTTAAGTATATTTATTTCTCTTCTAAGTGAGCTCTTAGCACTATTCATAATAGTAGCATGTTTATGCATATTACTAGCGTTGATTAGGCTGTTTGTAATAATACTTTCTTTACTTTCATTTTTTCCGCTGACTATTAAATCGTCTTTAGGCATCATACTTTCTATGTCAATTTTTTGAGACTCTTTTAGTTTTTCTATTTGTTTTTTCTGAATTTCCTTGTCAATATCTTGAATTTGGTTATTTATTTCTTTAATTTTTTCCATATCTAAAGAGTTATTCCCTTTATCTAATGAAAGTTGCTGCATAAGGGTAGTTTTTTGATCTTCTAAGGTTTTAATTTCACTATCAATAGGGGATGAAGATTTAGTTGCGGATGTAAAAATTTTATCTAATCCTTTTATGTTCATATTGTAACCACTCCAATTAATTCTTTTTCATATTACTTATCGTAAAAGTTTTCAATAACTTTAATAAAAGAGTTATATTTTGGAAGTGAGCTTTACATTTATATTTTATTTGGAAAATGAAGGAGAAACTTTACTAATAAAAGGTATAGATTTCTATGAATAAATATATATTTTAATATAAGGTATCTTAAAAAAATAATCTAACAGGCTAGTTTATTTTCTATTATAGATAAACTACTTTAAAAAATAATGTATAGCTAAACTTTAATTGATTGAGAATTGAAAGTGGACAATTGACAATGCGATGGAAATTGGTTTTAATCAAACTAATTTCTTTAATAGATTTTTAAATAAAAGTGATTGTGCCACTTTAAAAAAGAAATCAATTGAAAACTTCTCTTATAAAAGAGAAGTATCAATAATNNTGTAAACTTAAATAATTTAATAGCACAATTTTATGAATTCGTGGATTAAATTTGGAACTGGTATATTTATATATGCTCTCTTATCAGAAAACACCATAGCACCACTATTAGTGGAAAACAACGGCTTATAGAATAGAAAAGAGAGGAACATTTTTAACTTGTTATTTTATTTCGGATATCTAAGAAAATTTTTATATGAGGAGAGAGTTAAATGACTATAAAAGTAGATATATTTTCAGGTTTTTTAGGTGCAGGAAAGACTATGTTAATTAAAAAGCTAGTTAGTGAGAGTTTATATAAAGAAAAAATAGTGATTATTGAAAATGAATTTGGTGAAGTTGGAATTGATGGAACTATATTAAGAAAAGCTAATATTGAAGTTAAAGAAATAAATGCAGGATGTATTTGTTGTAATATATCAGGAGATTTTAAAAAGGCACTTGTAGAAGTTTGTAGCAAATTTAATCCAAATAGGGTGATAATTGAACCATCAGGAGTAGGTAAGCTTTCGGAAATAATTTCAATAATTAATTCTAAGGAATTAAAGAACATTGCGAAAATAAATATGATTATAACTGTAATTGATGTATTTAAATACAAGATGTATGTAGAAAACTTTGGGAAGGTATATAAAGATCAAATTCAAAATGGAAGAACTTTAGTTTTAAGCAGAACAGGTCAGGCAGAAGAAAACTTAATAAACTCAATATTAAAAGGTATAAATACTATTAATCCAAAAGCTACTATAATAACTACACCATGGGAGAAATTAAGAGGAGAAAGAATAGTAGAGATTAGTGAAAAAACTATTGAGAATAATTTAAAAGAAATAGATTTAATTACTAAACCAACAAAAGGTATAAAAGCTATAAATAAAAATTTCCATTCAGCCTATGATACCTTTGAAAGCTTTGGAACTATAACTGCAAGGAAGTTTAGAGAAAGTGAGTTATTGAGTTTATTAAAAAAATTAGATGATGAAAACTATGGACAAGTATTAAGAGCTAAAGGAATTTTAGAACTTGAAAATAATAAGTGGATTCAGTTTGATTATGTACCTGAAGAATTACAAATTAGAAATACTACTCCAGATTTTTCAGGGAGGTTATGTATTATAGGAGCTAATTTAAAAAAAGAAAACTTAAAAAAACTATTTAAACTTTAGTAGGTGAAAATATGTTAAAAACCAATATTGAAATAGTAACAGGGTTTATTTCATCAGGGAAAACTAATTTTATAAATGCACTGCTTTGTAGTACTTTAATGAGTAGTGAAAAAGTAATAGTAATTCAATGTGAAAAAGGTAATAGTGCTATTAAGGAAGAGTTCTTAAAAAATAAAAATTTGAGGATAAGACAAATAGAGTTTGATGATTTAAAGGAAGAACTATTAATAAAATATATTAAAGGGTTTAAGCCATATAGAATAATAATTGAACATAATAGTATGGAGAATATAAGCTCTTTAATTGGAAAGTTAAATTCCAAAAAGCTTTCTAAAATAAGTAGTGTTACCACTATATTTAATATAATAGATGGTAGAAACTTTTTATTATACTTGTATAATATGGAAGGGGTCATTGTTCCAACTTTAGAAAGGGCAAACCTAATAATTATTAACAATATAGGAGAATTAGGTGAAGATGAAAAGAAAAAATTGTTAGCTGCTATAGAAAGAATAAATAATCATGGATTTATATTGCCAGTTAATGAAAGTGAGGATCTTAAAAAAGAATTAGAGAATTTTAGTAAATTGGATAGAGGAATCACTAAAAAAATATCATTATTTTTAAAGAATAAAGGCTATTAGTTCCATAATCTATAAGGAGTAAGAAAATGATAAATAATAAAGATATATTTTTTACAATATTTATAAGCATAGTTTTAGAAGCGTTACCCTTTATAATACTAGGTTCTTTTATAGCAGCAATAATTCAAATTTATGTGTCAGAGGATACAATAAAAAGAATAATCCCTAAAAATAAACTTTTAGGAACAATAATTGCAGCTTTATTAGGAATAATTTTTCCACTATGTGAATGCGCTACTGTTCCTATTACTAGAGGACTAATTAAAAAAGGTGTACCATTTAATATAGCTATAACTTTTATGTTAGCTGCACCGATTGTAAATCCTATAGTGCTTACTTCTACTTATTATGCATTTAAAGACATGCCTTATATGGTAATGTTAAGAGGGGGAATAGGATTTTTAGTAGCTATAACTATAGGATTGTTAATAGAGGGTTTGATAGATAAAGATAAAGTTATAAAGGATAATGGCACTAGTAATTTCTGTAGCTGTGGATGCAATGATTATATATTTTATAATAATAGCAAAATATCAAATATATTAAATCATTGTTCAGCTGAATTGCGTAATATAGGTGGGATGCTTATAATTGGGGCATTAATATCAGCAGCTTTTCAAAGTTCTATACCTAGAAATTATTTATTAATGGTTGGTGAAAACAGTATTTTATCTATAATTGCAATGGGAGCTTTTGCTTTTATAATTTCACTCTGCTCAGAAGCAGATGCTTTTATAGCAAGTAGTTTTATAAATCAATTTTCTCTAGGGTCTATTGTAGTATTTTTAATTTTAGGACCTATGATAGACATAAAAAATGTATTTATGTTAAGTAGTGGTTTTAAAAAAGGATTTATTATAAAACTTCTCCTATTAATTTTTGTAGTATGTTTCGTTAGTGGATGTCTAGTAAACATTTTTATTGCAGGGAGGGTGGTATAAATGAAAAAGTTTAATTTGAATGAAGTAATTTGGTTTTTGATTTTATTATCTCTCAGCTTATCTTTGTCAAACTTGATATATACTAAAAGAATTTTTAGTTTTATCCATCCTAACATGGTTAAATATATGTATTTTGTACTAGCATCTCTTATAATTTTAGATTTATTTCAATTTAAAAAAATATTTACTATAGAAAAAAGAGAGAAGATAAAGTACTCTTATCTTTTATTTGTTATTTTATTAATATCTATACCACTAGTAAAAACTGATACAATAAATAGCAGTATGGCAAATTTAAAGGGATATAAATATTTTAAGAGCAATAATAGCGAATACTCTTCTTTTAATAGTTTACAAAATATTGATTTAAAAGGAAAAATTGAAATAGATGAAAAAAACTTTATGAATACTTTTGAGGAAATTGTTAATAATTTAGATTATTATGAAGGAAAGAAAATAGTAGTGGAGGGCTTTGTTTATAAGAATACTAGTTTTGAAAATCAACAGTTTTTATTGTCTAGACCAGTGATGAATTGTTGTGCAGCAGATGCAGAAATTTATGGTATATTATGTGAATATGATAAGGCTGATAAGTTGCAAAAGGATAGCTGGGTAAGAGTTGAAGCTACTATTCATAACGTTATAAGTAAATATGATAGAGAAGTATTTAATTCACCATTATTAAAGGTAATTTTAATAGAACAAGTTAAAAAACCTATAGTTGAATATGTTTATCCTAAATAAGTCTTAAAATTAAGGCTTATTTTTATTTAGGGCATCTTTTGAAGGAAAATATGGAAAAAATACGAATAAATTTGGATAGTATATTTTTTGCCAATTTAAAGAAAATAAAATATTAAAAATTTTTAAAGGTTACAGAGGGATTTAAAAGAAACTGTAAAAGTTTAACAAAATCTTTTAATAACTAGTGCGAATTAAGAGGAAGAGATGATTATAATAGTCAAAAAATTAACAAATAATTTTCTTAATGTTGCAATTTTAAAGAAAACGTTTAAATGACGGATGGATTATGAAAAAATAATACAATTCATATAAATAGGAATATTTAAGGATTTAAGCGCATAATAATTATAAAATATTTCTTTAGGTGATGATATGGAATAGAAGCTAAAATTCTTAGAATGAAATTAATAAATTGTTTAATTGCATTTTAAACGCTATCTTGATAACATTATTGTAAGATTTTTATAAGGAGGTAGTATTATGGATCAGAATCGTAGAGAGAATTGGGGAACGAAACTTGGTCTCATTCTAGCTATGGCAGGAAACGCTATAGGGCTAGGAAACTTCTGGAGATTTCCTTATCAAGCAGCTAAAAATGGTGGGGGAGCATTTATGCTTCCGTATATATTTGCATTGTTAGTAATGGGGATTCCTGTAATGCTCGTTGAATGGATGCAAGGAAGAATTGGAGGAAGGTATGGTCATGGTACTGTTGGATACATGGCTTACTTACAATCAAGAGACAGATTAAAGCCTAAAAAAGCAATATTCTTAGGAGCTTTATGTGGAGCTTTTGCTATTGCAGTAACTGTACTTGTAAATTCATATTATAATCATATTATTGGGTGGTCTCTTGGATATTCTTTCTTTACAGCCACAGGTGCCTATCAAGGTATTCAAAGTACTGGAGAATTTTTTGTTAGTTACATTCAAGATCCAGCTAAAGTTCTTGTATTTTGGCTAATAGCCCTATCAGTACTTGCCTTTGCAGTAACAAAGGGAATACAAAAAGGAATAGAAGCATGGGCAAAAATAATGATGCCATTACTATATACTTTTGGAATTATATTGATAATTAAATCGCTAACTACTGGATCGCCAGTAAATCCTGAGTGGTCAGCATTAAAGGGACTAAATTATTTGTGGAAACCAGATTGGAGTGCTCTTAATTTTCAGGCGACTTTAGCAGCTAGTGGACAGATATTTTTTACACTGTCAGTAGGAATGGGAATAATTCAAAATTATGCATCCTATGTAAGGCAAGATGATGATATAGTGCTTTCAGCATTGACTACTGTCTCTTTAAATGAGTTTGCAGAAGTAATATTAGGAGGAACTATTGCAATTCCTATTGCTTATGCATTTATGGGTCCGGACGGAATACAACAGAGTATAGGATTATCCTTTATCGCACTTCCTAATGTATTTATGAACATGTCAGGAGGACAAATAATTGGTGCGTTATGGTTCTTGTTATTATTCTTTGCTGGTTTTACATCTGCAATAGCCATGTATAATTATTTAACCACAATCTTCTCAGAAGATATGGGACTTTCAAGAAAAGCTGCTTCTTTTGCAGTATTTGCATTATATATTATAGTAGGATTGCCAGTGGGATTAGAGCCAATTTTAACAAAGACGGATGTAATGGCATATTTTACTGAAATAGATAATTGGGTAGGTTCATATTTATTAGTTATAGTTGGACTCTTGGAGGTTATAATTACCGGTTGGATTATGAAAGAAGATTTTACAGAAGGAATTAACAATGGTTCTTATTGGAAGCTTCCACGATGGGTATATACTGTTGTTATAAGGTTTGTAACTCCAATAACTATACTTGTAGTTCTTATTGGATCCACATTTAACTATATAAGAGATGGATATTTTAGATTGATTCCAAGCTTTGTTGAAAGCACACCGAACCTTGTACCATGGGTAAATGGTGCTAGACTGGTTATATTAGGAGTTTTAATAATAGGATTTGTGGGAACTTATAGAAGTATTAAAAAGGTTTATGGAAAAGAAATTGACTCAAATAAAGTTATAGTCAAGAAAGGATTGGGGGCATAATTTATGGAAACAACAGCAATATTTTTCTTAGTATTTTTCTGGGGATGCATTTCTACGGCCGTGGTAGGAACACTTTCTTCATTATTAAGACATCAAAGGGCAGAGAAATAGCTTATGGTAGCAGTATCTAAAGAGGATAAAATTATTATTCAAAAAAAAGCTTATAATATTTCCTTTCAATTTACATTATTAAGTGCATGCCTAATAGCATTGTCACCACAATTTTTTGGGCCTATATTGGCTATAGTTTTTATACTTCCTATATATATGGCTATTAAAGGAATTAAAAACAGAAGAAAAAGTGGCTATTTAATTGCTATGGGTATAATACCTATAGCTTTAGGAGTATCAATGCTTTGGATAAGATATTTTATATATATAATTCCAAATTTAAATAAAGAAATATTAAAGCTAAGCTCAAGTATTGGATTTTCCTTTGGAACTATAAAAGTAATAACATTGATATGTTCAATATTGGGTATAATTTTGTTTATATTAAGTATAACTACTTTTACATCCCTTATAAAGAATAAGAAAATTTTTAACTCAATGGTAGATAAAAAGAGATAGGTGGTGAAAAGAGATAGACGTTATGTTTATCTCTTTTTGTTTTAGGTATCTTTAAAAAATATTATATATTTAATAAATATTTAGAGAGGATTAGCATATATTAGTAAAAATATTTTATTTTCCAGATTTAAATTTATTTTTAGCAATTTGGAGGTAGTTTTTATGGAAAGTAGTGCTATTTTGTTTTTAGTAGTATTTTGGGGAGCCATAGTTGGAACAGTAGGTATAACTTTGACTTCATTGATGAAGCATCAAAAAGCTGAAAATAACTAAAGTCATGATTTCAAGATATATGTAGAAATAATATCTTATAATTAATAATTAAATTTAATATTAAACTAAATTTCATAGGAAAACCAGCTTAAGCTTAATAAATAAGTTTAAGCTGGTTTTTTAATTTGGTTTACTATATTGATATCAAAAATAATTAAGGATTAATGAATATTATTAATTTTTAATATTCATTTTTGAAGTTTAAAAATTAAATAAAACCTAGTAAATTTCATTTATTTATAATAATTTAAATAAAAAAATAAGGTTTTAAGCGTTAACAATTGTTAACAATTTGTTAATAATAGTAACATTTTACTAAAAACTACAATATGTTACATTTTATATTTGTATAATAACAACTAGAAACTGTAATTTTTTATAAGATTATGGCATGTATAATTAATTGGATTGCTATGATAAAAAATATAAATTTTAATACCTAGGTATGAATAGAAAAAATATATGCATAAAAACTTTAATTATTATTGAAAATACTAGTTTTGATAAGTCTTATAATAAACTAAAAAATAAGAAAGAGGGATTTTATGTTACTAAATGAAAATAGCTTTACAAGTGAATTACATGAATATTCACTTACACCATATCAACAGGATATTTGGATAAAGCAACAAATATATCCTAAGAATGCTCTTTACAACATTGGAGGATATATGGAAATAAAGGGAAAGATAGATTTAGATATCTTTCAGAGGTCCATAAATATATTAATAGAAGAAAATGATGCACTAAGAATAATGATTAATGAAGTTAATGGAGAACCTACTCAAAAGTTTTTATCAAAATTAAATTATACTGTACCTTTTCATGATTTTTCAGAAAAAGAGAAATCAGAGGAGTATACTTTACAGTGGCTACAATCAGAAATGATAAAACCTTTTAACCTAAATAACAATATTCTTTTTCAATTTGAATTAATAAAAGTTAATACAAATTTATATTATTGGTTTACAAAAATACATCATGTAATTGTTGATGGATGGTCAATCTCTCTTATAAACAAAAGAGTTATGAAAATATACAACAGTCTTATAAAAGGAGATCTTCCAGGAGGAGACAATTTATATTGTTATAAAAATTTAATACTAGAAAATAAAGAATATTTAAATTCTAAAGAGTATGAGAGAGATAAGATTTATTGGAAGAAGAAATTAGAAGTATTACCAGATCCTCTTATCACGAAAAAAGCAGATACAGAGAACGATATAAATAACTATATAGTAAGTTCTAGGAAAACATTAACTATAAAACGTTCAGCTTATAATAAAATAATAAAAATTAGTAAGGAAAATAATTGTTCTGCTTTTCATTTTGTTTTAGGAACAATGTTTACTTATTTTTCAAGAGTTTATGACAAAGATGAACTTATAATTGGTGTACCAGTTTTAAATAGAAGAAGTGATAAACATAAATCTACAGTAGGACTTTTTGTTAATTTATTACCATTAAAGATAAAAATTGATAATAATTTAAAATTTATAGATTTCGTTGTAAATATAAAAAAAGAATTGGTTGAAAGTTATAAACATGATCAATTTCCTTTAGGACATATAGTTAGAGAAGTCTATAGCAATAGTGGCCATGAAAAAAACTTATTTGATGTAGTACTTTCTTATCTAAAGCATGATTATTCTCAAAAGTTTTCTGACTATGAAACAGAGTACAAGCTACTTGCGAATAGATGCGAAAGAAATGCACTAACGACTTTTGTAAGTGATTTTGGAGATGAGAAAGATATAAATATAGATTTTGATTATCAACTTAAAGTATTTGATGAGAGTTTTCCTATCGACAGTGTTATTTCACACTTTGAAAATTTATTGTATCAACTTGGTAATAACCCTTATAATCGTCTTTGTGATATAGATATTATTACAAAGGATGAAAAGAGAAAAGTTTTATATGATTTTAATAATACAAAGACTAAATATGTAAAAAATAAAACAATACATGAGTTGTTTGAAGAACAGGTGAAAAATACACCTAACAATATAGCAGTAGTATATAAAGATAAGCAGTTAACCTATAATGAATTAAATGAAAAATCCAATTATCTAGCAAAATTATTAAGGGATAAGGGAGTAAAAGTAGATACAATAGTAGGAATAATGGTAGAAAAATCTTTGGAAACGATAATTGGAATATTAGGAATATTAAAAGCAGGAGGAGCTTATTTACCTATAGATCCACAATATCCTAATAAGAGGATAAAGCACATTATAAATGATAGTAATGTAAATATAATATTAACTAAAAATTATTTTATAGAGGATATAAATTTTAATGGAGAGATAATAGAATTTGAAAATGTAATGGATTCTATTGAGGGATTACCTAATTTACCAAATATAAATAAGCCAGAGGATTTGGCTTATTTAATATATACATCAGGTAGTACTGGACAACCAAAAGGAGTTGCAGTAGAACAGAAAAATGTAGTAAGGCTTGTAAATAATACTGATTATATTAAATTTAAAGAAAATCATAGAATATTACAAACAGGAGCAATAGTATTTGATGCTTCAACCTTTGAGATTTGGGGAGCATTACTCAATGGATTGCCATTGCATCTAATCAGTAACGATATACTTATGAACGTAAAAAAATTAGAACAATATATTCAAGAGAATAAAATAAGTACTATGTGGTTAACGTCACCATTGTTTAATCAAATATCAAAAGAAAAACCGGAAATGTTTGAAAATCTAGAATATCTTTTGGTAGGAGGAGATGTATTATCAACTAAACATATAAATAATGTGAGAAGTAAAAATAAAAAATTAAATATTATAAATGGTTATGGACCAACAGAAAATACTACATTTTCTACATGTTTTCACATTAATAAAGATTATAAGGAAAGCATTCCTATAGGAAAACCAATAGCTAATTCTACATGNNTTTATAAAACCGGTGATTTAGTGAGATGGTTGCCAGACGGGAATATAGAATTTCTGGGAAGAATAGATCACCAGGTGAAAATTAGAGGATTTAGGATAGAACTAGGAGAGATAGAATCGAAACTTTTAAAAAATGAAAAAAT
>NZ_DDOV01000030.1:27599-34572 GCF_002341865.1 Clostridium sp. UBA2485
ATATATGATACCGTCATATTTTATACAACTAGAAAAAATGCCTTTAACATCAAATGGAAAAATAGATAGAAAGAGATTGCCAGAACCAGAAGGCGAAATAGATACAGGAGTAGAGTATGAAGGAGCAAGGGATGAAATTGAAAAGAAACTAGTAGAAATATGGAAAGATGTATTAAATGTTGAACGGGTAGGAATAAATGATAACTTCTTTGAAATAGGGGGACATTCTTTAAAAGCTACATCTCTTGTAAATAAAATATGTAAAGAGTTAAATGCAGAAATTTCCTTGGGAGAAATATTTAGAAATACTACTATAAAAAGTCTTGGAAAACATATAAGGAATTTAGATAAAAGTATATATTCATCAATAGAGAATGTAGAAGAAAACGAGCATTATGCCTTATCCTCAGCACAAAAGAGAATGTATATACTAAACCAAATTGAAGATGTAGGGGTAAGCTATAACATACCAATGATAATGACAATAGAAGGTAAATTAAATACCAGTCAATTTGAAAAAGCAATAAAAGAACTTGTAAAAAGACATGAATCTTTTAGAACAGCTTTTAAGTTAATAGAAGGTGAACCAGTACAAAAAGTATATGAAGAGGTAGATTTTAAAATAATCTATGATGAATTAAGAGAAAATAGAATAAAAAATAAAATAGAGGAATTTATAAAGCCCTTTGATCTCAGCAAAGCACCACTGCTAAGAGTAGAACTCCTAAAACTATCAAAAAATAAGCATCTATTTATGATGGATACTCACCATATAATATCAGATGGAATATCAATGAGAATATTTATAAAAGAGTTTATTAGCCTATATGAAGAGAAGAAATTGCCAAAGTTTAGGATACAATATAAAGATTTTTCACATTGGCAAAATAACATATTAAAAACTAAAATCGTTGAAAAACAAAAAGAATATTGGTTAAACAAATTTAAAGATGAAATACCTGTATTAAATATGCCAACAGATTATACAAGGCCTACTGTAAGAAGTTTTGAAGGTGATGTAGTAAAATTTGAAATAGAAAAGGAATTGGTAGAAGAGATAAATGAACTTGCAACTAAAACAGGTATAACCTTATATATGGTATTACTAGGAGCGTATAACGTATTACTATCTAAATATACAGGTCAGGAAGATATAGTTGTAGGAACACCAGTGGCTGGTAGAAGACATTCTGATTTAGATAATATAATAGGAATGTTTGTAAACACTGTTGCAATGAGGAATTATCCTAAAGGAGAAAAAAATTTTAGGGAATTCTTAGAAACAGTTAAGGAAACAGCATTAGAAGCATATGAAAGTCAAGATTATCAATTTGAAGAATTAATTAGCCAATTAGATATAGCTCGAGATCTTAGTAAGAATCCATTATTTGATGTGATGTTTACACTCCAAAATATTGATATAGGGAATATAGAAATTGAAGGATTAAAATTTAGTCCACATGAATTTGAAAATAAAATATCCAAGTTTGATATTACATTAAGCGCTATTGAATTAAAGGATAAAATAATTTTTAGCTTAGAGTATTGTACAAAACTCTTTAAAAGGGAAACTATAGAAAGATTATCAAAACATTATATAAATATACTAAAAGAAGTAACAAATAATGTAGAAATAAAATTATCAGAAATAGAGATTTTATCACAGGAAGAGAAAAAACAGTTAATTTATGATTTTAATAATACAAAGACTAAATATCCAAAAGATAAAACAATATATGAGTTATTTGAAGAACAGGTAAAAAATACACCTAACAATATAGCAATAGTATATGAAGATAAACAGTTGACCTATAGTGAATTAAATAAAAAATCAAATTATTTAGCAAAAGTATTAAGGGATAAGGGTCTAAAAGCAGATACAGTAGTAGGAATAATGGTAGAAAAATCCTTAGAAATGATAATTGGAATATTAGGAATATTAAAAGCTGGAGGAGCGTATTTACCTATAGACACAGAATATCCTCAGCACAGAATAAAGCACATTATAAATGATAGTAATGCAAAAATGTTATTAAGTAAAAGTTATTTTGTAGATGGAATAGATTTCAGCGGAGAAATAATAGATATAGAAAATTTAATAAATTCTGTTGAGGAAGTACCTAACTTACCAAATATAAATAAGCCAGAAGATTTAGCTTATATAATATATACATCAGGTAGTACTGGACAACCAAAAGGAGTTGCAGTAGAGCAGAAAAATGTAGTAAGGCTCGTAAAAAACACTAACTATATAAAGTTTAAAAGAAATCATAGAATATTACAAACAGGCGCAATAGCATTTGATGCTTCAACCTTTGAAATTTGGGGAGCATTACTCAATGGATTGCCATTGTATTTAATTAATAATGATGTGCTTATGAGTATAAAAAAATTAGAACAATTTATTCAAAAGAATAAAATAAGTACTATGTGGCTAACATCACCATTATTTAATCAAATATCAAAAGAAAAACCAGAAATATTTGAAAAATTAGAATATTTATTAGTAGGAGGAGATGTATTATCCACTAAACATATAAACAATGTGAGAAGTAAAAATAAAAAAATAAATATTATAAATGGTTATGGACCAACAGAAAACACTACATTTTCTACATGTTTTCACATCAATAAAGACTATGAGGAAAGCATTCCTATAGGAAAACCAATAGCTAATTCTACATGTTATGTATTAAATAAACATGGAAGATTACAGCCGGTAGGAGTTTATGGAGAACTATATGTAGGCGGTGACGGATTAGCTAGAGGATATATAAATAATAAAGAACTTACTAAAGAAAAATTTATAGCTAACCCTTTTATAAAGGGAGAAAGAGTTTATAAAACCGGTGATTTAGTAAGATGGCTAGAGGATGGAAATATAGAATTTTTAGGAAGAATAGACCATCAAGTAAAGATAAGAGGATTTAGAATAGAGCTTGGTGAGATAGAATCTCAACTTCTAAAAAATGAAAGGATAAAAGAAGCAGTAGTAATAGCTAAAGAAGATGGTGGAGGTAATAAATATATTTGTGCTTATATAGTAGGAACGGTGAAATTTAATGTTAAAGATTTAAGAGAATATCTTTTAAAAGAGTTACCAGAATATATGATACCGTCATATTTTGTGCAATTAGAAACAATGCCTTTAACATCAAATGGAAAAATAGATAGAAAGAGATTACCAGAACCAGAAGGGGAAATAAATACAGGAATAGAGTATGAAGCTCCAAGGAATGAAATTGAAGAGAAATTAGTGGAAATATGGAAAGATGTATTAAATGTTGAGCGGGTAGGAATAAATGATAACTTTTTTGAAATAGGAGGACATTCCTTAAAAGCTACATCTCTTGTAAATAGAATATGGAAAGAATTAAATATAGAGATTTCATTAAAAGAAATATTTAAAGATGCTACTATTAAAGGCCTTGCTGATTATATTGTGAATATAGAAAACAAAGAAACATCAATATTAACAAATGAAACTGATCTTCTAAAATTAGAAGAATTGTTAAATGAAATAGAAGATTTAGATGATGATAATGTATTGAGCTTAATATTATAATTATTTAAATTTATTCAAGCATATTGAAAAATAACTAGTCAGCATGAGTATGATAGCTTATTTTGTGATATATAGTTGTTGGAATTAATTGATAGAACATTATCAATAAAATCTAACACACTGTTAATGCAAAATACTTTATACATCTTTGACTAGTTATTTTATTTGAAATGCTTAAAGTTATAAATTTACACTGAGTTAAATTTTTATTATCTGTAATTGGAAAATAAGTAGTCAAATATAAATGATTTGATCATAAGGAGGAGCTAATAAAGATGAATGATCTATTAAAAAGAATTTCAAAATTACCACCTGAAAAGCTGAAACTTTTGGAGAAACGCCTTAAAGAAAATAATATAGAGATTAATAAAAATATTTTAGATATTAAAGAAAATAAATTTGAATCAATAAAACCTGTAGAAGATAGAAATTATTATTCGTTGTCATCTGCACAAAAAAGAATGTATATACTGAATCAAATTGAAAATGTAGGTATAAGTTATAATATACCAATGATAATGATAATTGAAGGAAATCTAAATATAAATCAATTTGAAAGAACAATGAAAGAACTTGTAAGAAGGCATGAATCCTTTAGGACAGCCTTTCAGGTAGTGGATGGTGAACCAGTACAAAAAATATATAAAAATATAGAGTTTGAGATAGCTTATAGCGAAGCAAGAGAAGATGAGATGAAGAGCAAAATAGAGGGATTTGTAGAGCCATTTGATCTTAGCAAGGCACCACTTTTAAGAGTAGAGCTCATAAAATTATCAACAAACAAACATCTGCTTATGATGGATACTCATCATATAATATCAGATGGAGTATCGACAGGAATATTTATAAAGGACTTTATTAGTTTGTATAAAGGCAAGGAATTACCAGACCTTAGGATACAATATAAGGATTTTTCACAATGGCAAAACAATATATTAAAAACTAAATCTATTGAAAAACAAAAACGGTATTGGTTAGACAAATTTAAAGGAGAAATACCTGCATTAAATATACTAACAGACTACAGAAGACCTAGCATAAAGAGTTTTGAAGGTGATGTAGTAAAATTTGAAATAGAAAAGGAATTAGTACAAGATATAAATAAACTTGCAGCTAAAACAGGTACAACCTTATATATGATATTACTAGGAGCGTATAATATATTGCTATCTAAATATACAGGTCAGGAAGATATAGTTGTAGGAACCCCAGTAGCTGGTAGGGCCTATTCTGATTTAGATAATATAATAGGAATGTTTGTAAATACCGTTGCAATGAGGAATTATCCTAAAGGAGAGAAAAGTTTTAGAGAATTCTTAGAAACAGTTAAAGAAACATCACTAGAAGCATATGAAAATCAAGATTATCAATTTGAAGAGTTAATTAGTCAGTTAGATATAGTTAGAGATCTTAGTAAGAACCCATTATTTGATGCGATGTTCACATTACAAAATATTGATATAGAAAATATAGAAATTGACGAATTAAAATTTATCCCATATGAATTTGAAAATAAAGTATCTAAATTTGATATTACATTGAGTGCTATTGAATCAAAGGAAAAGATAACTTTTGATTTACAATATTGCACGAAACTTTTTAGAAGAGAAACTATAGAAAGATTATCAAAGCATTATATAAATATAATAAAAGAAGTAACGAATAATGCAGAAATTAAATTATCAGAAATAGAAATTTTATCTAAAGAGGAGAAAGATAAGCTGCTTTATGATTTCAATAGTTATAAAATTGAATATCCTAAAGATAAAACCATACATGAACTATTCGAAGAACAAGTAGAGAGGACTCCTAACAATATAGCAGTAATATATGAAGACAAACAATTAACCTATGATGAGTTAAATATGAAAGCAAATAAGCTCGCAAGAGTATTGAGAAAAAAAGGAGTTAAAGCTGATTCTATAGTAGGAATAATGGTAGAAAGATCTTTGGAAATGATAGTAGGAATATTAGGAATATTAAAAGCAGGAGGGGCGTATTTACCTATAGATCCGGACTATCCAAAAGAAAGAGTGGAGTATATTCTAAAAGATAGTAAAAGCAAATTGTTATTAACTAGAAAAAAAAGTTCAAGTAATATAGATTTTTTGGGAGAAACTATAGATTTATTAGATGAAGAATTATATAGATGTGAGAGAAATAATTTAGAAAGAATAAATAATTCCAAGAGTTTAGCGTATATTATATACACTTCAGGTTCAACTGGAAATCCTAAAGGAGTAATGGTAGAACATAAAAGTGTAATTAATACACTAGTATGCATGGAGAAAAAATATCCCTTAGGACATGAAGATACTCACTTGTTAAAAACCAAATTTACATTTGATGTATCAGTAAGTGAACTATTTGGCTGGTTTGTGGGAAGTGGTAAGCTTGTAATAATGAGCAGTAATGAAGAAAAGGATATAAGTGCTATTATTAATTTAATAGAGGAACATAAAGTAACACATATTAATTTTGTACCAGCTATGCTAAATGTGTTTATGGAAAGCATAGGAGATGATTTAGATAAAATAAACAGTTTAAAATACGTGTTTGCTGCAGGAGAGGAATTAAAAACAGATATAGTTTCTAATTTTTATAGTAAGTTTAATACTATAAGATTAGAAAATCTATATGGCCCAACAGAAACTAGTATTTACTCATCTAGATATTCAGTAGATAAAAATTTAAAATATACTAGCATACCTATAGGGAATCCTATTGAAAATACTCAAATATATATTATTAATAATAATCAACTAGCACCAATAGGAGTTGCAGGAGAATTGTGCATATCAGGAGATGGTCTAGCAAGAGGATATTTAAACAAGCCAGAATTAACTGCAGAAAAGTTTATAGAAAATCCCTATAAGTCAGGTGAAAAAATATATAAAACTGGTGATTTAGCAAGATGGTTACCAGACGGAAATATAGAATTTTTGGGAAGAATAGATCATCAAGTGAAGGTAAGAGGATTTAGAATAGAACTTGGTGAAATTGAAGCGCAACTTCTAAAGAAGGAAAAGATAAAAGAATCAGTAGTAATAGCTAGAGAAGATGAAGATGGCAATAAATATATTTGTGCTTATATAGTAGGAACGGTAAATTTTACCGTTAAAGAGTTAAGAGAATGTCTTTTAAAAGAGTTACCAGAATACATGATACCATCATATTTCGTACAGTTAGAAGCAATGCCATTAACGCCAAATGGAAAAATAGATAGAAAGAGATTACCTAAGCCAGAAGGCACAATGGATATAGGCATAGAGTATGAAGGAGCAAGAAATGAGATTGAAGAGAGTTTAGTAAAAATATGGGGAGATATATTGAAGGTCGATGTGATAGGAATAAATGATAACTTCTTTGAAATAGGGGGACATTCTTTAAAAGCTACATCTCTTGTAA
>NZ_DDOV01000073.1 GCF_002341865.1 Clostridium sp. UBA2485
TTTCACTCCATATATCTGCTACATTTACACCGCCTGTTTCGGATAGTTTAGGGCTTTGTTTTGATTAGCAAACTCACCCACAAGCATATGCCTTATATGTAGTTTCTGTTCGTCAGACCAGAGTTTTGCCGCCGACTTCCTTCAGATTCCACCTCATGATGGACACCCTTGTCTTAAGCTAACGGTTGGCACTATCAACCCCCGTATCGGACTTTCACCGACAAGTAAGCGCCCATGCTGGGCACACTAAAATAGCACCTAAACTAATTCTAGGTGCTACAAAAATGAGACTAAAAGAGTATCTAGTCCCCTAGATGCTTTTCTAAAATTTATTCTAACTTATGTACTCTTTTGTTGCAAAACTTTACTCTTCAATAAATTTCATCAATTCTTTGTTAAATTTGTCTCGCTCGTCATAGAAGGATCCGTGATCACTAAATCTAAATGGTATAAGCTTTGAATTTTTAATATATTGATTTTGTACTTCACCTAGCGAGAATGGAACAACTTTGTCATTAATGCCGTGAATAATTAAGGTTGGGACATTTATTGTTTCTAGATCAGAAAATAATACTTCACGTAACCAAGTATTTGCAATACTAGCAGTTGCCCAGCCAGCTGCCTGTAATTCCAATTAGAATAACCAATCAGATAATAGCTCAGTTATATTCTGAAAGAAAAATATGTCTCCAAAATCCCGTAACATTTTAGGACGATCGGTGTATGTTCCCTGAATAATTTTGATTACTTCTTCTTTTTCCAAGCCATATAGGAAATTAGAACGTTCAAAATGAATGATAGCTCTATTGATAGATTATTTACTTAAGCATAAATATATTCACGTACTTTCAGAGATTCAAAAAGACCTAACTAAAAACTTTTTAATTTTATCAAGTCTATTAATAAAACCAATAATTAATATTTTCGTTGACATTTGGTTAATAAAATCAAATTTTGTTACATATTAAACAAATCGTGACTAAATGCCACGATTTTCAATAATTTAAAATTGCAAAAAATTATTTGGTTATTATTTATTGTTCTATCTCTTTTATCATTCTAAGATATATTTTCTTTCCTAAATGTGATTCTTCTACTACTTTATATCCAAGTACAGTATAAAAATGAATTACCTTATGATCATTAACGTCTACTAAAAGAGAAATTTTATTTAATCCTTTCTCTTTAGCCATTTTTTCTGCTTCCATCATTAAGGCCCTTCCTATACCTCTACCTTGATATTTTATATGAGTAGCTATATTGGCTATAAATAATTCCCCTGGATCAGATTCCTTTAGATGATCAAGCATTATCATACTAGAGATATATCCTACTTTTTCTTTAAAACCTTTTTGTCCTCTCATAAGTAACTTTCCAGTTTTTTTCTCAATGTTTTTCATAGTATCATGTGGAATTGCAAATAATATTCCTGCTACTTCGTTGTTTACTACTGCAACTTTAGCATGTTGATAACTAAATCTATTCCTACTTTCTTTAACTATATAGGCAAGTCTTTCTATTATTTCATTCTTACTTCCTGTTCCCCAAATAACTTCCGGATTAGATTCTGTAATATAAAGTAAACTTGCTATTTTTTTAACATCCTTTATTTCTGCATTTCTTATATCTACTGAATTCATGATTCCTCCCAAATAAAAATTCTTAAGTTATTAGCTAATTATAAACCTCAATTGTGTCAATTATAAGTCGCTATTATATTTAAGCAATACAGATTTTATAGATAGATAAGTTACCTCTTTTGGCAACAATTCTTTTATAGGCTTTAATTTTTCTGCTCCTACATTTTTAATTGTTTCTATTATTAAATCCTCATATTCCTTTTGTATAAAATCATCTAAGTTTACATCTAACCCCTCTGTCTTGCACTTAAATAGATGTTCCTCAATAGTAACTTCAGTAAGTTCTCTTTCCTTAGAAATTTCTTTAATAGTTTTACCCTCTTTATACATATTATAAGTTACTATATGACTTTTTATCTTTTCAGTAGCGTAAGCCTCTTCATTATCCATTGCCACTTCTTTAGTTATGTTATTTTCCTTCATATATTTTTTAATTTCTTCTATAAATACTTCACCATATTTATTATATTTGCTTTGACCTACACCTTTAATATTAAGAAAATCTTCTTTTGTAACAGGCATATATTCTGTCATTTCTTTCAAAGATGCATCTGCAAATACTAAATAAGGTGGTATTTTTTCATTTAATGCAATATCTTTTCTTAAAAGTCTTAAAGCTTCAAATAGAGTATCATCGACTTTTCCTTTTTTACTTTCAGGTTTTTTATTTACCTTTAGAAATACTTTTTCTTCACTTCTTAATACAGGAACAGCCTTTGGTCTTAATTTAACTACAGGAAATTCATCATCTGTAGTAATCATATAATCATCAGCAATAAGTTTATTAATTATATCTACTAACTCTTTCTTTGTATAATTCTTTACTATTCCATAGGTTGAAAGCTTATCAAGACCTAAATTTAATATTTTTGCATTTGTTGAACCTTTCAAAACTTCTGCAATTACATTAGTTCCATATCTTTCTTTCATTCTATAAACACAAGAAAAAATCTTTTGTGCCTCTATAGTCATGTCTATAGTCTCTCTATCATCATTACATACAGAACAATTGTTACAACTATCCTTTATATTTTCTTCTCCAAAATATTCAAGTATATATTTTCTAAGACACATAGATGTATAGGTATAATCTACCATAGCTCTTAAATTATTATATTCCTGTGCTTTTTTAACAGGATTTAATTCTCGCATATCTATAAAATATTTTTGAGTTTGTATATCCTTAGGGCTAAATAATAATATACATTCACTTGCTTCACCATCTCTACCTGCACGTCCTATTTCTTGGTAGTAAGCTTCTATATTTTTAGGCATATTATAATGAATTACATATCTAACGTTAGATTTATCAATACCCATTCCAAAAGCATTAGTAGCTACAATTACATCTACATTATCATAAGAAAAATCTTCCTGTGCTTTTTCTCTATCACTATCAGAAAGACCTGCATGATAAAGAGCAACCTTAATATTTCTTTTCTTAAGATTAACATATACTGTTTCCGCTTCTCTTCTAGTAGCAGTATATATTATTCCAGTAGTATTGATTTTTTCACTAACATAATTGACTACATAATCTAATTTATTTTCTCCTCTTAGTACTTTCAAATTTAAATTTTCTCTATCAAAACCACTTATAAATATATCAGGTTCTTTTAACCTTAAAATATTTATCATATCTTCTCTAACCTTATCCGTAGCAGTAGCGGTAAAAGCTGCTAAAATAGGTCTTTTTTCTAATTTTCTTAAGAAACTAGGTATTTTTTTATAACTTGGTCTAAAATCATGTCCCCATTGAGAAACACAGTGTGCCTCATCTATAGCAACTAAGGTTATATCTATATGTTTTAAAACTTCACAAAAACTTTCATTTTCAAGCCTTTCTGGCGCTACATAAATTAATTTGTATTGTCCATTCCTAGCATAAAATATTCTCTCTTCAATTTCTAGAGGATCTAATGAGCTATTTATATATGTAGAAGGAATTCCACTACTATTTAATCCATCTACTTGATCCTTCATTAAGGATATTAATGGAGAAATAACCACCGTAACTCCCTGTAATATAAGCGAAGGAATTTGAAAACATATAGATTTTCCTCCTCCTGTAGGCATAATAGTTAAGGTATCTTGTCCTTTTAATATGCTCTCTATAGGTTTAACTTGCGCACTTCTAAAATCATCATAGCCAAAATATTGTTTTAGAAGCATTTTAGCTTTTTCCATAACTTCAATTCCTTTCCCAATTAATGCACTATCATTAATTATAACCAATAATTCTAAAAAGTGTTATAAAAAATATTAAGTTTTTTTATCTACTACTAAGCAGTAGGTAAGATAATTCACAATACAAAATATAGAATTCACAATTAAGATAAAAATTAATTCCTTTAATTGATTTTTTTTCTAGCAATAAAATTGCTAGCTTTTATCATAGAAAGTTAATGTTAACTTGAAAGAAATCAATTGAAAGCTTCTCCTTTATTGAAGAAGTTTCCTCAATTGTCCCTTTTCAATTTTTAATTCTCCATTGTATAAGAGACTAGTATAATCTCTAGTTATTTTTCTAAACATACCCTCTTCTAATATGTTAATTAGTAGATTTTTTACCATTTTGATAATTTCATTCCATAACTTACATTACCAAATTCTATGATTTTAATTAGACAATAAGATTGTAATGTATATAATAAGTATCATAGACTTAAGCATCTGACACAAAATATTATTACAATCTTTTAGTAGTTATTTTTTGCCAGATGCTTAAATAATACTAATTTTTTCTAAGAAGAAGGGGGAACTACTTTAATGAATAAACTTAAAAAGAATTACATTATAATTCCCATTGTTATTTGTATTTTATCTTTAATAGCAATGACTTTTATTAACTTTAGAAGTTCAAACTTATCATTTAAATCTTATAAAGAATTTTTAAAGGATGCTCATAATGACCAACTCTCAACTGTATATATGGTTCCCTCTTCTAAAATTACTGTTGTAATGAAAGATGGAACAGAATATACTACCGATAACCCTAATAGTCTTACTTTAAAAGAAGAGCTTTTAAGTAAAGGTGTAGAAGTAAAGGAAAACAGCAGTACCACATTTATGCAAACAGGTTTTTCTGCCGTTTTAACACTTTCAGTTCTTGCTATTGTTTTTATATCCTTATCAAAAACTAAAGGAGCAAGAGGAGTTACTTCTATGGATGCAGTAGACGCTTCTACTCTTGTAAAGGATAAATTCAATTTTAATAGCTTAGCTGGAAATGAGGAAGCTAAAGAAAGCGTTAAAGATATAGTAGATTATTTGAGAAATCCTGAAAAATATAAAAAATATGGTGCAAGAGTTCCTAAGGGAATTATACTATATGGTTCTCCTGGTACTGGTAAAACATTACTAGCTAAAGCAGTTGCAGGAGAAGCAAAAGTACCTTTCTACGCTGTATCTGGTTCTGATTTTATTCAAGTATATGTAGGGGTTGGAGCTGGCAGAGTTAGAAGTCTATTTAAAAAAGCAAAAAGCCATGGAAAAGCAGTTATATTCATAGATGAGATAGATGCTATTGGTAAAAAAAGATCATCTAAGGGTACAGGAGGTTCTGAAGAAAAAGATCAAACTTTAAATGCCCTATTAACAGAGATGTCAGGATTTAGCGAAAGCGAAGGAATAGTAGTTATTGCTGCTACAAATAGATTAGATATACTTGATCCTGCACTTTTAAGACCGGGTAGATTTGATAGACATATTGAAGTGGCATTACCTGATGTAAGTGCTAGAGAAAAAATAATTAAACTTCATTTAAAAAATAAACCTCATAAAGATATAGATATCTTAGATCTCGCTCATAGAACTTCATATTTTTCTGGTGCTAAACTAGAAAATCTAATAAATGAAGCAGCTATATTAGCTTGTAAAGAAGACATTGGATATATCACTAATGAACATATGGATACTGCATTTTCTATAGTTCTTGCAGGTTACGAAAAAATTGATAAATCTGCTATTAAAGAAGAAGATAGAAAAATTACTGCTTATCATGAAGCTGGACATGCTTTAATTTCATTATTAAAGCTACCAGAGGAAAAAGTATCTAAGGTGACTATAATTCCTACTTCTAAAGGTGCTGGAGGATATACTCTAAGTTTACCTGTAGATAGTGCATATCAAAACCTAGACTATTTAAAGAAAAAAATAATGGTACTTTTAGGTGGACGTGCTGCTGAGGAAATAATTTTTGGGAAAGAAAAGATTACTACAGGTGCTTATAATGATTTAAAACAAACTACTAGTATGATTTATAATATGATTACTGAGTATGGTATGGGTGAATCTTTAGGTCTTCTAAGGCTTTCAGAAATGCCTAGCTCACTTCAAGGATCAAGTTCTAAGGATATATTAGAAGAATGTAAATCTACTGTTGATAACCTTTATGAAGAAGTAAAATCTATATTATTAAAAGAAAAATCTAAATTAGAAGCTTTAACTAATTCATTATTGATTAAAGAAAAGCTTTCTTATGAAGAAATTTTGTCAGCAACTAATTTTATATAAATTCCCAGTTCATCATCTCTCTTAATAAAAGCCTAGAAAATATATTTTCCAGGCTTTTATTTTTCATTATATAAATTAGGTAGGCATTTTCCTCCTCTAATTTTTTATAAAGCTACGAATTAATTCCTAACTCTTTAAATAAATCATTCAATTTAAATCAGTTCATCTTATTAAAAAATCACCTTAAGGACCTTATGTCTTGAAATAAGCCCAGCCTTAATTAAAGCTTTATTAGAAGCTATATTATCAAAATCACATGAACAAATTGCCCTGTGCTCTCTTATAAGACTTTTTTCTAAAAGCTTGTACATGATATAGCTTCCGTAGCCTCTATTTCTATAAGATTTATTCACAACTATCCCTAAATTAACAGTATCAGGAAAAATATTGCTTTTGCGATATTCTCCAACTCCTAAAATTTCACTATCATCACAAAGTACAAATAATTCATCGTTAGCTACTAATCCTAATAAATAGCTATCTATACATTCATCCTTATCTTCTAAATTTTTCATATAAAACTCTTTAATTTTCTCAATTTGCTCCCCTTTAGCCAGTATAAAATCTAAACTACCATATTTTTTCATAAAACTGTTAAGATTAAAATCATAAAATAAATAAGAATCTATACTTATCTCTTTAGCCATTCCCATAGTTAAGGATAAAAAAATAGGTTCAATACTACATACGATAGCACCTTCTATAGATTCTTCTTCAATTATCATTGAAAAAACTTTTTCACTTAAGGCTTTATATTCATCAATTATATAAAATTGAGATAATAAATTATTATTATTACTAATTGAATAATATCCTATTAACTTATCATTTAAATATATTCCAAAATAGCTTGCTGTAATAATGTGTACAACATCATGATAATCTTCCATAGGCTTTAAAAGACTATTATAGTATTCTGTCCTTAAAGGTAGAATATCTCTTACTGAATCTAATTTTTTAAAATTTATCATTTAACTTCTCCTTAATAAGCTTTCAAATGTACTTAAATAAACATTAAATGACCTTAAGTATTTAAATAATTTTTAAGATTATTTATTGCTTCAATTACTTTATTTAAATTCTCCTCAGAATTTAAATTATCTCGTGCATGTAATAATGCTGGTCTTAGAGATTGAACAGAGTGTCCAAAGTTATACATCCACTTATACCTTGGAACCATCCAAGTATGGAAATGATGAGTAGTATCTTCATTATAGAAGTAATACACATATTCAATATTCAATACCTTTCTCTGAGCTTCTCTAATTTTTGTTAGCAGTGTTATATAATCAATTTTTTCTTCTTCTGTTAGCTCATCAAAGCATTTAATATGTCTTTTTGAAGCTAATATAACCAATCCCTCTATAGGATATGCCACATCCTGATGTGCGTGAAAAAATCTTGTTTCAATAATTGTTCCTCCATCAGGCTCAACTTCTCCACTTGTAATAGCACAGCTTAGACATTCCACTTCAATGGTTTTATTATTAGCTAATGTAATTTTCCTCATAAACCCATCTCCCTTGCCTAATTACAATTTTTTCTCTTATTTTTACATTAATATTTATAATCACAATAATATATTTTTATAATATATATTCATTTAATAAATCTAATTCTTCACTTATATATGTACTACCTTCTTTACTTATCATATTAGCCATTATATATTTTTTTAATTTCATATAGAGACCTAGTGGAAATTCATATTCTACCCATTTTGTCCTATAGCCTATAATACCATGATTTTTTAAAAGTAGTTCACATTCCCTTAAAATTTCTCTTATAAATTCTTTAAACTCGTAATTAGTGTCTATATCTACATTTATAGTTTCTCCATCGTAGGTTTCATTGGTTATTTTAATTCTTATATTTTCTTTATCCTCTAGATGTATTTCCCATTTATGCTGATTAGGATTATCGTGCCAAATAAAATAATATTCTTCTGTCTCCCCATCAGTACTTTCTTCTAATACATTAACAATTGCTTGTAGTAAATCTCCTATGGCATCTGTTATATTGTAAGGTGTAAATTCACTTATCTTCCCATTCATATTTATAAATCCTTCGCAAACTCCTACCCCTGTAAGCTTATAGCTAAACTCTACCATAAAACTCCTCCTACTTTTTATAAATTATATATTAGTGTATCTATAAAGCTCGTTTATATGCAAAGTTTATGCAAAAACTTTATAGTTATATTATAATACTATTGTACAAATTTAACGATTGGAGAGGAGATTTCTATTATGGAAATAAAATTAGATGCTCTTACATGGCAAGAATTCAATGAGAGAAAAGAAAAGGATGTTGTAATCCTCCCTATAGGCTCTTTAGAGCAACATGGACCTCATCTTCCATTATGCACTGATACAGTAATTTCTTATGAATTATCATTACTTTTGGCTAAGGAGATCAATGGAATAGTAGCTCCATCAATTAATTACGGCTATAAATCATTACCAGCCAGTGGTGGTGGTCCTCTATTTCCTGGAACTATAGACTTAAATGGAAGCACTGTAGTTGCTCTTGTAAAAGATATATTAGAGGAATTTATTAAAGATGGAGTTAAAAAAATATTAATCTTTAACAGTCATTATGAAAATGAAGCCTTTATACTTGAAGCAGCAGACCTTGTGTCTCGTAATATACCAAAGGGAACTAAAATTATTATCACTAATTGGTGGGATCCATTATCTAATGAAACAATAGATAAAATATTTGATGAAATCCCATTCCCAGGTTGGGCATTAGAGCATGCGGCTATAACTGAAACCTCATTCATGCTTAAATTTACACCGGAACTTGTACATATGGAAAGATTGGTAGATGAAACAATGACTCCTCTTGGATATTCAATATATCCAGTGCCATCTGACTTAGTACCACCTTCTGGATTACTGGCTAGTGCTAGGAGTAGTTCAAAAGAAAAGGCAGATATGATGATAGAAGAAATTATTTCTAAAATTAAAAGTATAATAGAAAAAATATTTTAAAAACTACTTTTATTAATTCTTTAATATACCTTAGGATATCTATTTATTTATAAAAAATGAACTGAAGTAAGTAGATAAAATAAATACTCTGCTTACTCCAGTTCAACCTATGGTATTTTAATTCACAATTCACAATGCAAAATGCACAATTAAGGTGGAAATTATTTTTAATCAAAATAATTTCTTTAATGGATTTTT
Organism: Clostridium sp. UBA2485; assembly: GCF_002341865.1. GTDB lineage: Bacteria > Bacillota > Clostridia > Clostridiales > Clostridiaceae > Clostridium_J. The sequence goes on from NZ_DDOV01000073.1 coordinate 9,350, forward strand.
GTAGCGGCGAACATTGTTCGCCATTTTTTATATGTTCAATATTTGGCAGTGGGAGTGGATTTGGGTTTTGTGGAGAACGCTGTTCTCCGCTACAGTTAATCAATTTTAAATTTCTAAACTTTTGGTGAGAAATATCCACAATTCGTATCCTTCATTCTTAATTTTAATTTGTAATGAAAAATTTCTCTTATGGAAATTAAAATCATGTATATATTATGTAAGGTTTACTTGACATGGAAATTATATAGATATATAGTTGTGATGTAAGGTCAACATTACATAGGAGAAGTGAAAAATGAAAAATAGAGTAAGAGAATTTAGAGAAGTTCTTGGGCTCACTCAGGAGCAATTAGGAAAACTTGTAGGCGTATCAAGGCAAGCTATTAATGCAATTGAAACAGAAAAATTTGAGCCATCTATTTGGTTAGCTTATGATATTGCAAAATTGTACAATAGCTCTATTGAGGAGATATTCCTTTTTGAACAAAGTGAAAGAAAATCATAAAACATAAAATAAAGGAGATTTGAGAAATGGCTTTGAGAAATATTAGGCAGTTAGGAGACGACATCCTAAGAAAAAAGTGTAAAGAAGTTGAAGTAGTGGATGATAGAGTAAGACAAATACTTAATGATATGGCTGACACTATGTATAATACAGAAAATGGCGGTGGGCTAGCTGCCTGTCAAGTTGGAATTCTTAAGAAACTTGTAGTAATTGACATGGGGAAAGGTCTTATAAAGCTAGTCAATCCTAAAATAATTAAGGAGGAAGGCTCCCAAAAAGTTATTGAGGGATGCTTAAGTATTCCTAATAAATGGGGCTATGTTTTAAGACCATATAAGGTAACTGTAAAAGCGTTAAATGAAAATGGTGAAGAAATTACAATAACAGGTAAAGGAGATTTAGCAAAATGTTTATGTCATGAAATTGATCATTTAGATGGTATATTGTTTATTGATAAAGTTATTGAATACTTAAAATAAGATGTTTTGATATTATATGGCGTTAACAGATTATATTGATTTAAATAATAATATATATTTTAGAGGATGACTAAAATAGATTTTTTACTAGCAATANNTACAATTGCTAGTTTTTTTATATATAATTCACAATTGTAGAGAATCTGGAGTATATATATGAAGTGAAATATTAAAAGAGCATAATGAATATATATAAAATGGACAATTAATTAAGGTAAGAATAAAAATTATCTCTGCTGGCAACAACTTGGTAATAAATCTGTAAAAGTTGGTAAAAACATAGTGATAATATTTAAAGCATAGGAGATAAAATAACAGGTCAAAGCCATACTGAACTGATATTTTTAAATATGACTAAATATATATAGCAAGGAGAGAGTATTTATGCAAAAGAATACTATAAAAAAATTATTATCATTATTTTTATTATTAACTGCTGCCTTATTTTTGATAGCATGTGAACCAAAAGAAAAAGAGGTAGTAATAGCCCCCGATGTTAGGGTACAGGCTAAAGCAGAAGAAAATGAAGTAAAACAAAGTATGGAACTTGGAAATAAGTATCTGAATGAAGGTGATTATGAAAAAGCTATAAAAGCTTATGAAGAATCAATTTCTGCGGAGACAAATAATAAAGACACTTATATTAAGATAAAAGATAAGTATATTGAGAAAAACAGATTTGATGATGCTTATTATATAATAAAATTGGCTATAAAAAATAATGTGGATATTGATAATATGAAAAATATTCTAGAGGGCATAAAAGAAAACTTTGAGGAAATTAATCTTGAAGATTCAGTAAAGCAAAATAATGGCTATGAGTTACCTAAAGATATAATAATAAATATAAACGGTAAAGATGTAAATGGAATTATTAAGTGGGATAATAATGATGTTGATACAAGTACACAAGGTAGTTTTTACTATCAAGGTACTATTGAACAATATGGAAGAGTTGTTAATTTAAGATTAAATATAAATCCTATAGTTATAGAAAAGAAAATAGGATGGGTTAAAGAGGTAAATGATAACTATATATCGTTAGATGAAGTAGAATTTTATATGTATGATGAAGCATTAAATGAAGCAATAAAGGACAATAGTAAGAAGGTAATCCGTGATGAGGATACTGGAAAGTTATACGTTTCAGATAGTTATTATATAAGAGATAATAGTGATGAAATAGCAACTTATACCATTGATGAGAATACAGTTTTTGAGATATGCAAATATTTGCTTAGAGATGTATCTAATGCTTCGGAAGTAGAACCTGTATCTTATGAAACTCTAAAGAAAGCAGTTGATGATCATGAAAGAGGACTATTATGTTGGATATATACTGAAGATAATAAAATAACAAAAATAGAGCAGCAATATATTCCATAAAATTTAATAAGTTTAGAAATTATGTTCTAAAATAAAAGTTTAAGAAATTTAAGTGTTATGTTGTAAGAAGAAGTATAAAATGGTTTGTCTTTATAAACTGTTTTATACTTTTATTTTATTATAGATATAGATAAATACTTAAGAAGAAAATATCTATGGTATTAAATCTTTTATTTTAATCAAATTAATTTCTTTGATAGATTTTTTATAGAGTGAACAGTGTTCAATAGTTATTCTTTGTATAGGTACTATAATTTAATATTGATGATTATATTATGGAGAACACTGTTCGCCGCTACAACAATAGTCAATTCTCAATTGTATAATGTCTATATTAATATTTCAGTATATTTCCAAAATGAAAAATCCAATATTTTCTTGATCCTTTATCTTAAAACGTTGATATTATCGTAGTTTGCATTATTTTTATATAATAGATAAAGGCAATATGTAAAGCTCAAAAATTGAATGGTATTGTATTATCAATTTAATATTGCTATAATAAAATGAGTAAAGTCTATGATAAGCTTTACTCATTGTTATAATTGTGGGTTAATTTTATTTTTAAACTAAAGAATAGCTAATTCATTCATATCTTGATACTTTTTGAAATAGGAGAAATGTATATGAAAGAATTTAGTATTAGCACAAATGTGTATTTTGGAGAAGGGTCTTTAGATAGACTAAATGAAATTAATAATAAAAGAGTATTAATAGTATGTGATAAATTTATGGAAGTTTCAGGTATGGCTGCAAAAGTACAAGAAAAGCTTGTTAATTGTGAAGTAGCTATATATAGTGATATTGTACCTGATCCATCTGTAGAAATTGTTGCTGCTGGTATTAAAAAGTTGCAAAGTTGTAATGCACAAGTTATGATAGCTCTTGGTGGAGGTTCATCAATTGATGGAGCTAAGGCAATTAAAGAATATGCAAAAAGAATTACTGGAGGGGTTTCTTCTATAGAGGAGTTTTATGCTATACCTACTACAAGTGGTACAGGCTCTGAAGTAACTGAATATGCGGTAATTACAAATAAACAAGAAGGATTAAAGTATGCACTTACAGATAAATCTCTTCTTCCAACAGTTGCTATTCTTGACCCTGAGCTAGTTAAATCTGTACCTAAAGCTATAACTGCCGATACAGGAATGGATGTAATTACACATGCTATAGAGGCTTATGTTTCAAAAAATGCTACTGATTTTTCAGATGCTCTTGCGGAAAAGGCTCTTACTTTAGCCTTCAGATTTTTACCACAAGCTTATGCTGATGGAAATGATATAGTAGCAAGAGAGAAGCTTCACAATGCATCATGCCTTGCTGGTATGGCATTTAACGCAGCTGGACTTGGAATTACTCATAGTTTAGCTCATGCTGTAGGTGGAAAATTACACATTTCTCATGGAAGAAGCAATGCAATTATACTTCCTCATGTAATTGAGTATAATGCTAATTTGAATAAAGAGACTTTCCGTGCAGAATATAGCATAGCAGCTAAGAAATACCAAAGGCTTGCCAAATTATTGAAATTACATGCGCCAAATGTAAATATTGGTGTTAATAATTTAATTAAAAGCATTGTAGAACTTCAAAAAACATTGATGATTCCAACAACATTAAAAGAGCAAGGTGCTGATATGGAGTTGGCTCAAGCATCAAGAGAAGAAATTATTAATGCAGCTCTTAAGGATGTATGTACAACAGTAAATCCTAGAGAAGCCTCAAAAGAAGATTTATCAATAATTTTAGACAAAATTTTTGAATAAAATATTGTACTATATACCACCTATTTATGGGTGGTTTTTTTATGGTTAATTTTTCAGAAAAGTTGAAAAAATAAATATGATAAAATATAATTTAAAGTATAATTTAAATTATGAAGAAAATAGGGGGTTATAATATGAAAGAAGAACTATACTCAATAGGGAAAGTTGGAGAAATATGCAAAATAACTAAAAAAGCACTGAGATTTTATGATGAAAAGAAGATCTTATCTCCTGATAAAGTATCGGATGAAAACGGTTATAGATATTACAGTAAGAAAACTTTATTATCTGTACCAGTAATAAAATATTATAAGCAAAGTGGATTTACCCTTGATGAAATGAGAACTTTTTTAGAAGGTACTACCTATGATTCTATTCATAAAAGCTTTGGAAGAAAAATTAATGAATTAAAAGAGCTTCAGAATGAAATAAACTTAAAATTAAGATCCGTTAAAGATTGGGATGACCTTATAGTTGAGGCACAGATGGTAATTGAAAACGATGTGTCTGATGTAGCTATAAAATATATAGATAATCAGAGATTAATTTTTTTAAATCAAGATTTTAAATATGATTATATGGATTCTATAATCAATATAGAGTTTAACAATTATATAGATAGTATAAATAATGCAATAACAGGTCCTGTAATTATATGTTTTCCATGCTTTCAGGATAAAATTAATGGAAAATGCAATAAAATGAAGATAATGCAAGAGACAATTTTAAAGTGTAAAGAAGAAGAAAGTGTTGAATTTGGTGGTTGGATGGCAGCCTCTTGTTATCATATAGGAGCTCATGAAAAAATTGACGAAACATATAAAAAAATAAAAAAATGGACCCAAGAACATGGGTATCTATGTGCTGAAGAGTCTTATGAAAGATATGTGACAGATTACTGGACTACTAAAAATTTTGATAAATTTGTAACAGAAGTTTTGATTAAGGTCAGAAGAAAAAAATAGTTTTATTATGTCGAAAACATTAACCGTAGGGTAAGGTCTAAAAGCTTGAAAATACTAGGTTTATGGAGATTTAATATTAATAGATAAAGATTATCCGTTGAGTTATAAAGCAAATTTATATTAAGTGCAATTCAGGCCTAATTGTGTTTGTTACTTAACAAACACATACTTTTGAATTGACGAATTATTCTTAATTATTGATTAATTTTTAAGTGTAAGTATGATTATAAGGTTTTAAATCTGCTTAAATATTCTTAAAAAATACATGTTGACTCTGCCCCAAAGGGAAAGGGATATAATCTAATTAAAGAATAAATACCTACAAGATACAGATGAAAAGGTGTTCAATAGTTTGAAAATAGGATGTACCAAATTATAACAATCTTAAATCATATTTACTTAAATCACACTAAAGTATACTCATCGCAAATTTTTATTTAATATTTAATAATATAAATTTAAAAATTATTAATCGCATAAGCGAAAGGAGTTTTAATTTATGAATGGAGTTTCAAAAGCGGTAAATTTAGAAGCAATCGCTGCGAAGNNCTGCGAAGAAGAAATTAACAAGTAATTTCTTTAAAAGAGGTATATCTCTAGCTTTATTTTCAGGACTTGCCTATGGATTATACACGGCATTTCTAACTATGGGAATGACTAAAGGAGTTTGGGCAGACTGGTATGGCGCTAATACTGCTGGTTTATCAGCATTTGTGGTAGCATATTTACTTGCTGCAATTGGTAATGCAATAAACGATACATGTAGTGCTATTTGGGCTCTTTTATACTCAGGAGTTAAAGGAAAGTTTGGAGATTTTGTAAGATGTATTAACACTAAGCCAGGACGTATTATGATATTGGCAGCTCTTATAGGAGGACCTATAGCTGGTACTGCTTATGTTATAGCTATTCAAATGGCTGGTTCAATAGTAGTTCCAATTTCAGCTCTTTGCCCTGCTATTGCTGCTATATTAGGTAAGATTTTATATAAACAAGAATTAAATAAACGTATGGCTTTTGGTATTGCTATATGTGTATTTGCTAGTTTCTTAATTGGTAGTACAGGAATTAGTGGTGGTGCTTCAACAAGCACTTTAATTGGAATTTTAATAGCTATTATTGCTGCTCTTGGATGGGGATTTGAAGGTTGTGTAGCTGGATATGGTTCAGCAATGATTGACCCTGAAATTGGTATTTGTATACGTCAAGTAACATCAGGCATAGCAAATTTATTCATCTTAGTTCCGATTTTTGGAATGATGGCTGGTGGAATTAATATTTCTACTGATCTTGTTGTACAAGCATTTACAAGTGGCCCTGCAATGGCTTGGTTTGCTTTAAGTGGTTTGTTATCATTCATTACATTTATGACATGGTATGCTGGAAACAGTATGTGTGGAGCAGGACTTGGTACTTCATGTAATGCTACATATTCCTTCTTTGGGCCACTATTCTGCTTATTAGTATTAGGCGTATATGGTGGAATAGACGGATGGGCACTACCTTCTGTAGCTTGGATTGGAGCTGTAATAATGATGCTTGGTATCCTTACAATATCTATGAATCCACTTGATTTATTAAGAAGAAAAAAGATGGAGGTAGAATAGATGAAACCGCTTAACTATGCAATTTTAAAATATTTTACTAGAGTTAAAGAAGCTTGCGCTGATGATGTTATAAGGGAACTAAAAGGAGAATATGGAAACTTTAAGGCACTAAAAAAGAACGCTGTAGTTAATGCTTTAATGACAGCAGAAGCAAATGGTCTTATTGAAGAAACAAGATTTGAATTAGATAAGAATAAAGAGTTGAAGGTTTATTATCATGCTCATGAAGAAGGTGCAGCTACAATTAATAAATATATCAATGATTAATTAGATAGAGTGAATCCCATAAATAGTTATTTTTAGTGTATATTTTATGAATTAATTTTACTTGAAGCAACATGTAAGACAGTAAAATTATTTGAAGATTTTTAAAATAAGGAATATTTTTACTTTTCTGAAAAGGAAAAATATAATAAATTAAAAACATATATAAGTTATGTAATTGAAAAAAAGTATACTGAGCTAAGAATAGGAAGGAGAAATTATCAATGAGATATTATGGGGAAGAGGCTTTAGGCCTTGTAGAAACAGTTGGATTAGTCCCTGCACTTGAAGCTGCTGATAAAATGCTTAAAGCAGCTAATGTTGAATTAATTTCGTATGAAAATATTGGTTCAACTCTTGTAACAATTATGATAAAAGGTGATGTTGGTGCAGTAAAAGCTGCTGTAGAAGCAGGTGCTGAAGCAGCTGCTGCTATTGGAAAATTAACAGCACACAATGTTATGCCACGTCCTATTAGAGAAGTTGGAGATATTGTGTCAGTACACGATATTGATGCATAGAAGGGGAAGGATATACATATGGCAAGATATGAAGCTTTAGGATTAATCGAAACTTTTGGTCTAGTTTTTGCTTTAGAAGCAGCAGACGCTATGTGCAAATCAGCAAATGTTGAACTTATAGGATATGAAAATGTTGCATCAGGTTATATATCTGTATTAGTTCGCGGTGATGTTGGTGCTTGTAGAACAGCAGTAGAAGCTGGTGTTGCAGCAGTTGAAAGCATGGAAGGTGGAAACCTTTATAGTTCAATAGTTATACCAAGACCACATCAAGATCTTGATAAGATAATAAAACGATATGCAATTCCAAATCCTATAACAGAATAGGAAATAAAAATTTTTTCTAAGTAATAAATAAAAGGAGAGAGAAAAATGAATATTATTGATAATGATTTACTCTCCATGCAGGAAGCTAGGATTCTTATTGAAAATGCTCGTGAAGCACAAAGAAAATTAGCAACCTTCCCACAAGAAAAACTTGATGAAATAGTTGCATGTATGACTGAAGAAATTGAAAAACATTTAAAGGAACTTGCAAAGATATCTAATGAAGAAACTGAGTATGGAAAGTGGGAAGATAAATATATCAAAAATCAATTTGTATGCAAGTATCTAAAAGATAGACTTAAAGGCATGAAATGTGTAGGCGCAATTGATGAGGATAAAATAAATAGGACAAGGGATGTTGGAGTGCCAATGGGGGTTATTATAGCCTTTTGTCCATCAACAAGTCCTGTATCTACAACTATATATAAGGCACTAATTGCAATTAAATCAGGAAATGCAATTGTATTTTCACCTCATCCAAGAGCTAAAAACGCAATTTGCAAAACACTTGATATTTTGATTAGAGCTGCAGAAAGAGTAGGACTTCCGGAAGGTGCTCTTGCATATTTGCATATAGTAACACCAGGTGGTTCATTAGAACTTATGAATCATAAAGATACTTCTCTTATAATGAATACAGGAGTTGCAGAAATGCTTGATGCAGCCTATAAGTCTGGCAAGCCAGTAATCTATGGCGGCAATGGAAATGGTCCAGCTTTCATAGAGCGTACAGCTAATATACCTCAAGCAGTTAAAGACATTATTGATAGTAAGAACTTTGATTATGGAGTTGTATCTGCAGCTGAACAATCAGTTGTTGTTGATAGCTGTGTTGCTACTGAAGTAAAACAAGAATTTATTAAAAATGGTGGATACTTTATGACAAAAGAGGAAGCTGAAAAGCTGGGATCTATCTTTTTTAATAAGGATGGAAGTTTTGAAGAAGAACTGATTGGTAAATCGCCACAATTCTTAGCTAAATATGCTGGATTTAATGTTTCTCAAGATGTGAAAATTCTTATTTCACAGCAAAAGTTTGTTTCTAAAAATAACCCTTATTCAAGAGAAAAGCTTTGCCCTGTTTTAGCCTTTTATATAGAAGAGGACTGGATGCATGCTTGTGAGAAATGTATAGAATTGTTACTTAGTGAGCGATATGGACATACGCTTATTATACATTCAAAAGATGAAGAGGTTATTAATCAATTTGCACTTAAGAAACCTGTTGGAAGAATACTTGTTAATACTCCAGGAACTTTTGGAAGTATGGGGGCAACTACAAACTTATTTCCTTCAATGACTTTAGGGAGTGGCTCTGCAGGTGAAGGGATGACTTCAGATAATGTCTCACCTAAAAATTTAATATATATCCGTAAAGTTGGATATGGAGTTCGTACAGTAGATGAAATTGTTAAAGCAGTAGACCATGAAGAAAATTCTACTTTTACAGTTTCAAATAACAAATTAAATGCAAATGAAATAGATAACTATAAACTGTTAGAGAGTATTTTGAAAAAAGTCCTAGATAACTTAAAATAAGAAAATCATATTTAAAATATGAAATACATTAAAGATTGAGGGGTAATAAATTTGGATATTCGTGAATTTTCAAATATATTTATGGAAGCTACTAAAAACATGTCTGATGAAGAACGCGCTAGTCTAATGAAAATGTTTGAGAGTGTTTCTAAAGAAATAACAAAAGAAGAGCCAGCTACTTTAAATGTTGCACATGACAATAACGGTCAAATTCCTGATGGAATAACAGAGCGTCTAGTTAAGTTAAAGGAAACTTACTTAAAGCATGTTCCAGCAATAACAACTCATAGAGCAAGAGCTATCACTAAAATAGCTAAAGAAAACCCTGGTATACCTAAATCAGTTTTACGTGGTAAATGTTTTAAACATTGCTGTGAAACTGCACCACTAGTAATTCAAGACAATGAGCTTATAGTTGGAGCTCCAAATGGACAACCTCGTGCGGGAGCATTTTCTCCTGATATAGCTTGGAGATGGATGGTTGATGAAATAGATACAATAGGAAATCGTCCACAAGATCCATTCTACATTTCAGAAGAAGATAAGAAAATTATGCGTGAAGAGTTATTCCCATATTGGCAGGGTAAATCAGTTGATGAATACTGCGAAGATCAGTATCGTGAAGCTGGAGTATGGGAGCTTTCAGGGGAATCTTTCGTTTCTGACTGTTCATATCACGCAATAAATGGTGGAGGAGACTCTAACCCAGGATATGACGTTGTATTAATGAAAAAAGGTATGCTTGATATAAAAAGAGAAGCAGAAGAAAAATTAGCTGAACTTAGCTATGAAAAACCAGAAGATATAGATAGAATATATTTCTATAAATCATTAATTGACACTGCTGAGGGTGTTATGATATATGCCAAACGTATGTCAGACTATGCTGCAGAACTTGCTGCAAAAGAAACTAACCCTAAGCGTAAAGCAGAATTATTAAAGATTTCTGAAATAAATGCTAGAGTTCCAGCACATAAGCCAAGTACTTACTGGGAAGCAATTCAAGCAGTTTGGACTATAGAATCATTACTTGTAGTTGAGGAAAATCAAACAGGTATGTCTATAGGACGTGTTGACCAATACATGTATCCATTATATAAAGATGATATTGAAGCTGGACGTATGACTGATTTTGAAGCATTTGAATTATCAGGTTGTATGCTTATAAAAATGTCTGAGATGATGTGGATAACAAGTGAAGGTGGTTCTAAATTCTTCGCAGGTTATCAGCCATTCGTTAACATGTGTGTAGGTGGTGTTACTAGAGAGGGCCGTGATGCTACAAACGACTTAACATATCTTTTAATGGACGCAGTTCGTCACGTTAAGATATACCAACCATCTTTAGCTTGCCGTATACACAAAGGATCACCACAAAAATATCTTAAAAAGATAGTTGACGTTATCCGTGCAGGTATGGGATTCCCAGCATGTCACTTTGATGATGTTCATATAAAAATGATGTTAGCTAAAGGTGTTTCTATAGAAGATGCAAGAGATTACTGCTTAATGGGATGCGTTGAGCCACAAAAATCAGGAAGACTATATCAATGGACTTCTACAGGATACACTCAATGGCCTATATGTATAGAACTTGTTCTTAACCATGGTGTGCCACTATGGTATGGTAAGCAAGTATGCCCAGATATGGGAGACTTAAGCCAGTTTAAAACTTATGAACAATTCGAAGCTGCTGTTAAAGAGCAAATTAAATTCATTACTAAATGGACAAGTGTTGCTACAGTAATTTCTCAACGTGTTCACAGAGAACTTGCACCAAAACCACTTATGTCTATGATGTATGAAGGATGTATGGAAAATGGTAGAGGTGTAGAAGCAGGCGGAGCTATGTATAACTTTGGACCTGGAGTAGTATGGAGTGGTCTTGCTACTTATACAGATTCTATGGCAGCTATAAAGAAATTAGTATTTGAAGAGAAAAAATATACTCTACAAGAAATGAACGAAGCTTTAAAAGCTGATTTCGTTGGATATGAAAAGTTAAGAAAAGATTGCTTAGAAGCACCTAAGTATGGTAACGATGATGATTATGCAGATTTAATTGCTGCTGAGCTAATTAACTTTACTGAACAAGAGCATCGTAAATATAAGACATTATATTCAGTGCTTAGCCATGGTACACTGTCAATCTCAAATAACACTCCATTTGGACAAATGACTGGAGCTACAGCAAATGGACGTAGAGCATGGTTACCTTTATCAGATGGTATAAGTCCATCACAAGGAGCTGACTTTAAAGGACCTACTTCTATAATAAAATCTGTTTCTAAAATGTCTTGTGAAGATATGAATATAGGTATGGTTCATAACTTTAAGTTGATATCTGGTCTTCTTGATACACCAGAAGGAGAACAAGGAATCATTACATTATTACGTAGTGCATGTGCCCTTCAACTTGGAGAAGTACAGTTTAACTACTTAGATAACAAGACTTTAATAGAAGCTCAAAAACATCCAGAACAATATCGTGATTTAATAGTTCGTGTTGCTGGATATAGTGCATTCTTTGTTGAGTTATGTAAAGACGTTCAAGATGAAATCATCAGCAGAACTATGCTTACACATTTTTAATTAAAAAGCTTAAAAAGAATATGTAACTTAAGAATTTTTATACTAAATTTTATAAAGGCTGTAATCTACAGAGGTGTTCTGTAGATTGCAGATTAAAGTTAAAGTATATATTAAAAATCAAAGTAAATGAACTGGAGAATGAATAATATGAGTAATGGAAATTTAGGTGTAATCGAACGAAAAGCGACGATTTTTAATATACAAAAATATAATATGTATGATGGAGAGGGAATAAGAACTTTGGTATTCTTTCAAGGTTGCCCACTTCGCTGTAAATGGTGTGCAAATCCTGAAGGATTGGTTAAAAAGCATAGAGTTATGTTTAAAAGTAATTTATGTGTTAACTGTGGGGCTTGTGTTTCCGTTTGTCCTGTTTCCATACATACTATCTCTAATGAAACTCTAAAGCATGAAGTTAGCCGTGATATTGATTGTATCGGATGTGGAAAGTGTAAGGAAGCTTGCCTTAAATCTGCTATATCAATAGTTGGAGAAACAAAAACTATCTCTGAGCTTTTAAAAATTATAGAAGAAGATAGAACATTTTATGAAATGTCTGGTGGTGGAGTTACATTAGGCGGTGGTGAAGTTTTGATGCAGCCTGAAGCAGCTTGCAGTTTATTAATGGCATGTAAGCAAGAAGGGATAAACACTGCAATTGAAACTTGTGGTTATACAAAACTAGAAACAATACTTAAGGTTGCGGAGTTCACAGACTTATTCCTATTTGATATTAAGCATATTGATTCTGATAGACATTTTCAGTTAACAGGGGTAAGGAATGAACAGATTTTAGAAAATCTTCAAGAATTACTTCGCAAAAAATACAATGTTAAGATTCGTATGCCTTTACTTAAAGGTATAAATGATTCTCAAGATGAAATAGAAAAGACTATGGAGTTTTTAATGCCATACAAAGATTATAGAAACTTTAAGGGAATTGATTTACTACCATATCATAAGATGGGGGTAAATAAATATAATCAATTAGGAATGGAATATCCTATAGAAGGCGACCCAAGCTTGAAAAATGAGGATTTAGATAGAATAGAAGGATGGATTAAAAAATATGATTTACCTGTAAAAGTAATCCGTCATTAAATAATTTTCAAATAGATAATAAGATGGAAGGTAAAGCTTATGGGAGATTTTTTCGATAGAAATATACAGCGTGTTATACAAGAGACAGTTCCAGGGAAGCAGATTACTATAGCTCATGTTATCGCATCTCCAATGTCTGATATATATGACCGTCTTGGAATTGATGATAAAGGAGCAATAGGTATTTTAACTCTTTCACCATATGAAACTGCTATTATTGCCGCAGACATTGCCACAAAGTCTTCTGATGTTAGAATTGGATTTCTTGATCGTTTTACAGGCTCTGTTGTAATAAACGGTGATGTCCAAAGTGTTGAAACAGCACTTAATGCAGTGAATGATACGCTAAGGGATATGCTTGGATTTACGACCGCTCCCATTACAAGAACATGAGAAAAAAGCGCATAATGGTAATTGGTCCTTCAGGATCTGGCAAAACTACAATAGTTAATGCATTAAATGATTATGATGGTCCATTAAGGCGAACACAAGATTTGATTTATGGTAAGAATACCATTGATGTTCCAGGCGCTTATATAGAAAATGCATGGATGTATAAACATGTAATTGCATTAGCTCAGGATGCATCCCATGTGCTTATATTGGTTGACCAATCTAATTGTACTGAAATATACTCCCCTGGGTTTGCAAAGTCTTTTACATGTCCGGTAATTGGAGTTATAACAAAATGTGACTTAATACCTGAAGATGAAGAAAAATGTTTAAGGCAGTTAAAAATTATAGGAGTATCAGAGCCATATTTTCATATTAGCTTTCCGATGGGGACAGGAATTGATGCTTTAAAGAAGTATTTATTTGAAAAAGGTGAGGAGTAAATGTCAATGATGAAATTTATTACTGAAGAGTATTTAAGAGATTTATACAGAAAAGAACCTTTTGATACCTACAAATTACAACAGGGACAGCGCCTTACACCTGGAGCAGCTCAGTATTTGTCTGATAGAAGAATAAAAATGAATGATGATGCTTTAAAATCAAATAAGAATGTTTCTAAAAACAACCAGGCGGAAACGATAAAAGAAACAGTAAGTAATAATTTAAATTTGAATAAAAAGCTTTGTTGTAAATTGAAATCTATGGAGGCAGTATTTCTTGTTACTAGTAGTGAAATATTAAAAGACGATATTATTTTAGCTCAAAATATTATAAATTTGGGTAAGAAAATATCAAATATCAGAAATTTTGTGAATGGAGAAGGTGTTCTTGAAACTATTCATTGTAAAGAGTGTACGTTCATGAATTCATCAAATTTCACAACTGAGCTTGAGGATTGTTTTGAAATAACAGAATTTCATATGCAGCTTGAAAAAAGCAATGCAATTTTAAAAATGCACACTCTTCGTTGTGCCTTAGGAGAATTGCAATTTGAAATAATTGAGAATTTCAAAAGTGATGATGAGATTTTAAAAAATAGAATTATAGAAAATGTTAATTCAATAATCAATTCATTATCTCAATTAATTTGTTTAGCGGTAGGAGGAAAAGAATGTCAAAGAAAAAAATAACTTTTGAATACTGCGATAAAATGGTTCAAAAGTTTGAAGAAGTTATAGAAAAACCAATTATTAATGATTCCTCTGTTTATTATACAGGTGTGGATCTAGGTACTGCCTGCGTAGTATTGGCTGTTCTAGATGAAAATTACAAACCAGTTGCTGGCGCATATAGATATGCAGATGTAGTTCGTGATGGTATGGTTGTGGACTATATTGGAGCAGTGGGCATTGTAAGAGAGCTTAAAAAAGAAATTGAAGAAAAACTTAATACAGAGCTTCTTTATGCAGCTGCTGCAATTCCACCTGGAACGGATGCTTTAGATTCTGGAGCAATTAAAAACGTAGTTCAAGCAGCAGGATTTGAGTTGACATGTCTTTTAGATGAACCTACTGCTGCAAATAATCTACTTAAGATTGAAAATGGTGCAGTTGTAGATATCGGTGGAGGAACAACAGGAATATCAATTCTAAAGGATGGAAAAGTTATTCAGGTTGTTGATGAACCTACAGGTGGTACGCACTTTTCATTAGTTATTTCAGGTGCCTATGGAATGCCTTTTAAAGAGGCAGATAAGTTCAAAAGGGACAATAAAAATCACAAGGAAATTTTACCGATACTAAGACCAGTAGTTGAAAAGGTGTCATCAATTATTAATAATCAGATTAAAAATTATGATGTTAATGAAATTTCTTTAGTAGGTGGTACTTG